>JBBPIM010000031.1:0-24397 GCA_038040325.1 Candidatus Mayfieldus profundus | reverse complement strand
CCTACGCGCGCCAGTTCCTGGGCCTGATGGAGAAGCCCGACGTCGATTCGATCGAGGGGCTGTCGCCGGCGATCTCGATCGACCAGAAGACGACATCCCGCAATCCGCGTTCGACGGTGGGCACTGTCACCGAGATCTACGACTACCTGCGCCTGCTGTGGGCCCGGATCGGGAGGCCCCACTGCCCCGAGTGCGGCGAGCCGATCGCAGGCCAGTCCCTCGAGCAGGTCACCGACCGGTTGATGACGCTCGACGCGGGCACCCGCTTCATGGTGATGGCGCCGGTGGTGCGGGGCCGCAAGGGCGAGTACGGGAAGCTTTTCGAGGAGATGCGCGCACAGGGTTACGCGCGCGCCAAGGTGGACGGGGAGCTGCGCCGGCTCGACGAGGACATCGTGCTCGACAAGAAGTACAAGCACGACATCTCGATCGTGGTGGACCGGCTGGTGATGAAGCCGGACCTGCGTCGGCGCCTGTCGGAATCGGTGGAAGCGGCGGCCTCGCTGGCCGAGGGCCTGGTCGAGGCGGAGCTGATGCCCGAGAAGGGAGACGCCGAGGGCGAGACGATGCTCTTCTCGGAGCGCTTCGCCTGTCTCAAATGCGGCACCTCGATACCCGAGCTGGAGCCGCGCAGCTTTTCCTTCAACTCCCCCCACGGCGCCTGCGAGCAATGCCACGGCCTCGGCTTTCAGCGCATCATCGACCCCGAGCTGGTCGTGCCCGACCCCACGCTCTCGCTCGAGGAGGGTGCGCTGCAGCCGTGGCGGCTCGGTCATGCCCGCTACTGGAAGCGGGTGGTGGAGGCTGTGGCCGAGGCCAACGGCGTCGACGTCAGCGCACCCTGGGGCGAACTGTCCGACGCCGAGCGCGAGATCTTCCTCTACGGGACCGGCTCGGAGCGGCACAAGGTCAGCTACCGAAACCGGTTCGGGCGGCGCCGCTCCTATGCCGTGCGCTTCGAGGGCATCGTCAACAACCTCGAGCGGCGCTACCAGGAGACGGATTCCGAGCGCGTCCGCGAGCGCATCGAGGGCTACATGGCCGAGCAGCCCTGCCCGGCCTGCAAGGGGGCGCGACTGCGGCCGGGCAGCCTCGCGGTGCTGGTCGGGGGCCTCAACATCGACCAGTACACGCGGATGTCGGCCCGCGCTGCCCTGGCGTGGATCCAGGAGCTGGAGCTGACCAAGACCGAGCACGCGATCGCACGCCTGATCGTGCGCGAGGTTCAGGAGCGGCTCAGCTTTCTCGACAACGTCGGCATCGGCTACCTGTCGCTGGCCCGTGCCGCGCGCACCCTGTCGGGTGGCGAGGCGCAGCGAATCCGGCTCGCCACACAGATCGGCTCCAGCCTGGTCGGCGTCCTCTACATTCTCGACGAGCCGTCGATCGGGCTGCACCAGCGCGACAACGCGAAGCTGATCGGCACCCTGGAGCGGCTGCGCGACCTCGGCAACACGGTGATCGTCGTCGAGCACGACGAGGGAACGATGCGTTCCGCCGACCACATCGTCGACCTCGGCCCCGGCGCCGGGGAGCACGGAGGCCACGTGGTCGCCGAGGGGCCGCCGCCGGCAATCGCCTCGGAGCCGGCGTCGCTCACCGGCCAGTACCTGAAGGGCCAGCGCACCATCGGCGTCCCCGAACAGCGGCGCGAGCCGAGCGGTGAGCTGGTCGTGCGCGGCGCGCGCCAGCACAATCTCAAGGGCATCGACGTGGCCGTCCCGCTGGGAGTGTTCTGCTGCGTCACGGGCGTTTCGGGATCCGGCAAGTCCACGCTGGTCAACGAGACGCTCTACCCGGCGGTTGCGAACCGCCTGCACCAGGCGAAGCTGCGGCCGGGCCCGCACAAGCGGATCGACGGCATCGACCAGGTCGACAAGATCATCAACATCGACCAGTCCCCGATCGGGCGCACGCCGCGCTCCAACCCGGCCACCTACACCAACATCTTCGACCACATCCGCCAGCTCTTCTCCAAGACCCAGGAGGCGCGTGCCCGCGGCTACAAGCCGGGCCGCTTCAGCTTCAACGTCAAGGGGGGGCGGTGCGAGGTCTGCCGCGGCGACGGGCAGATCAAGATCGAGATGCACTTCCTCCCCGACGTCTACGTGCCCTGCGAGCAGTGCCACGGAAAGCGTTACAACCGCGAGACGCTGGAGGTGCGCTTCAAGGGCAAGAGCATCGCCGACGTGCTGGAGATGACCGTCGAGGAGGCCTGCGAGTTCTTCGAGCACATCCCGAAGATCGGGCGCCGCCTCCGCACCCTGCGCGACGTCGGCCTCGACTACATCCACCTCGGCCAGCCGGCGACCACCCTTTCGGGGGGCGAGGCGCAACGCGTGAAGCTGGCGACCGAGCTGTCCAAGATCGCAACCGGCGACACGTTGTACATCCTCGACGAGCCGACCACCGGGCTGCACTTCGCCGACGTCCAGCGGCTGCTCGATGTGCTGGGACGGCTGGTGGACGCCGGCAACACGGTGATCGTGATCGAGCACAACCTCGACGTCATCAAGAGCGCCGACCGGATCATCGACCTCGGGCCCGAGGGGGGCGAGGAGGGGGGAGAGGTTGTCGCCACCGGCACCCCGGAGGAGGTCGCGGCGGACCAGACCTCCTACACGGGCCGGTTCCTCGCCGACCTGGTCGAGCCCAGGGTCACCCGCCGCAAGTCGGCGAAGCGCCGCATCGCGGTTGCTGCCTGAGCCTTGCGCGGCGACCGGGAAAGCCGTCCCACGGGGTTTTCCGTCCGATGGGGCGGGTAGACCTCTGGCATGGGGCTACCACTGCTTCTCATCATCATCGGAATCGTTCTGGCGGTCCTCGTGCACTACGCACTGGGAATCGTCCTGATTCTGATCGGCCTGGTCCTGTTGATCTGGCCGCGAATCTCCGCTGGACGCAGCCGCGTCTAGCCGGGGGAGCCATGGAATGCGCGAGGCCGCGTCCGAAGGGCGCGGCCGCAGCCTGCCGCGTGCGGCTCAGCCGCGGGGCTCGGCCACCAGCAGCGCCGCGCCGATAGCGCCGCCCAGGTCGCCAAGGGCTGCCACGTGCATCGCCGGCGGCCGGTCGTCGACGAACAGGTGCTTGTGCATCCGCTCCTCGATCCGCTTGACATAGGGCTGGCCGAAGCGGGTGCCGAGCCCGCCGCCGATGATCACGGCCTCGGGGTCGAGCAGGTTGACGGCTGAGGCAATCCCGGCTGCGAGCGCCTTTACCGCCCGGTCGATCAAGTGGATGGCGAGCTTGTCTCGGTCCTCGACCGCGTGCTCCCAGACACTGCTCTTGAGCCGGTCGTGCCCGCGCTCCTTCATGATCTTGAACAGGTCGGTATTGGTGCCCTGTTTGTGCTCGTGTCGGGCCTTCGCCTCCATTGCCCCCCGGCCCGCGTAGGCCTCAATGCAGCCGCGGCGGCCGCAGGGGCAGCGCTCGCCGCCGCGCTCAATCACCATGTGGCCGATCTCACCGGCGTTGCCGCGCCCTATCCAAGGCTTGCCGTCGAGCACAAGGCCACCGCCGACGCCGGTCCCCCAGAAGACGCCGAGGATCGAGCTGTAGGGCTTGCCGGCCCCGAGCCGGAACTCGGCTTCCGTTGCGACCTGGACATCGCCGCCCACGATCACCTTCGTGCCGAGCTGCTTTTGGAGCTCGTCGGCGAGCGGGTAGCTCCCCTCCCAGCCCGGGAGGTTGCTGGCGCCGGAGACGACCCCGCGAGGGTCGGCGTCGCCGGGGGCGCCGACGCCTACGCCCAGCAGCTTCCCGGTCTCGGTCCCCGCTTGCTCGGCCGCCTCGCGCATGGCGCCCGCCATTGCCGCGGCGACATCCGCCGGGCCGCCGCTGGTGGGCGTCGGAACACGAGCTTCGCCCCGCACCTTGTTGCGGCCATCTACCACGGCGGTCTGGATCTTGGTGCCGCCCAGGTCGATGCCGCCGCGCGCGATCATGCCGGACTCTCTGAGGCACTCACGCCGCCCCGAGCCCGAACCCGTCGGTGGTGAAGTACCCGATCACGAACAGCGTGCCTCCGATGATGATCACCCAGTAGTACCAATACCGACCCCCGCGCTGGCGGTGGATGGTCATGCCGTGGCCGGCGTCGTGGCCCCGCTCTGCAGCGCGGCGATGACCTCCTGGCTCCAGGGATCGTCGGCGACGCCTCCGGGCGCCAGGGTGGCCTTCTCGCCTTCGGCCGGCGACTCGATCGTCAGCATCGTCAGGTTCGCCTTGCGCTCGGTGCTGGCCTTCAGGCTGGCCCGGTCCCAGACCGCCACCTCGTCCTGGATCCTGTAGTTGCGGCCCTTGAACTTCCACTTGAAGCCGTAGAGCTTGGTGGGGGTGACGACCAGCATCACTTTGTCGGGTAGACCGCCGGCCTGCTTCTTGCGGAACAGGGCGTGCGCCGCATAGGCGAGTCCACCGCCGGCCTTGGAGATCGCCATCTGGGTCCCGAACCCTCCGCGCCGAAACGGCGCCACTGCGACCACCTCCTCGCCGTGCACGTGCGGCTTCGCCTCCTCGAAAAACTTCTGCCGGTACTCGGCCGCCGTCTCGGCACTGATCTCGAACATTCCCAATGCGGCACTCCCTTCCTCGGGGTGGCCGCGCGACTCTAGCGCTGCCTCCTCTGGAAAGCTAAACCCGTGGGCGAGGTTTCCGGTTGGCGACTCTGGTGGCTGAAGCGGCGCTGGTATGAGCGCAACCGCCGCCCGCTGCGTCGCTGGGGCATCAACCGCCAGATGGCGCGGGCGGGCGCCTTCATCCGCTATCCGGTCGAGGGTGAGATTCTGGAGGCGCTTGACGAGGGACGTCTGGTGATCGGCGAGGGCACGCTGCTCGAGCCGGGATGCTGGCTGACGCTCTCGCCCGAGGCCCGGATAGAGATCGGGCAGGGCTGCTTTCTCAACCGAAACACGATGCTGGCGGCGCTGGACCGAATCGAGATCGGCGACCACGTGATGTTCGCCAACAATTGCTTCGTCGGCGACGCAGCCCACCGCTTCGACGACCCCGACACGCCCATCACCTCGCAGGGATTCGCCTCGAAGGGCCCGGTGACGATCGGCTCCAACTGCTGGTTCGGGGTCAACTGCGTCGTCACCAGCGGTGTGACGATCGGCGAGCGCTGCGTGATCGGCGCCAACTCGGTGGTGACCGAGGACCTGCCACCGAGGACGATCGCGGCCGGCGCCCCGGCCAAGGTAATCAAGGAAATCGAGTTCCGCAAGGAGGCCTAGCTTGCCGCCCGCTAGGCTGGAACGGCATGTGCATCGAGGACCTCTACCTGACCGGCGCGATGGCGCGCGAGCGGCTGCGGCGAGCTAGGACAAGACCTGAACGACCACGGTCCGGTTACGAGGCCGGTCGTCGAAGTCGATCAGCACCAGCTGCTGCCAGGTTCCAAGCGCCAGGCGCCCGTCCAGCACCGGCACCGTTTCCGCCGACCCGATGAGCGACGAGCGCTGGTGCGCGTGCGAATTGGTGTCGCGGTTGAGCCGGTTGTGCGCGTAGTCGCCCTCGGTCGGGATCAGGCGCTCCAGCATCGTCTTCAGGTCCTCGACCCCGCCGGGCTCGAACTCCATCGTGGTGATCGCCGCGGTTGAGCCGCGTACGAAGGCTGTCACCTGGGCCTCCGTGGCGCCGGCCGTGGCGACGACCTGCTGCACCCCTTCGGTGATGTCGATGATGTCGGCGTCTCCCTCGGTGGAGAGGTGGAGCTCGCCGCTGAGGACGGTCATTGCCCCTCGAAACTAGCGGAGCCGGGCCGCATTGGCCCGGCTCCGGACTGCGTCCCGGCCGTCCCGACCGGGTACGACTGGCCTCAGGTGCCCCGCGGATGCACGGCACCGCCGCCGAGGTGAAGTGCCTCGAGCAGCTTCGGGATGTAGACGACGCCGGCGACGCCGACCACGACGTAGACGACGTTCAGCAGCGTGCCCGTGCCGAAGATCTCGGACAGCACGTTGGTGTCACCGTCCGTCAGCCCGATCACGCCCCAGTTGAGGGCGCCAAGCACCATCACTAGAAGGGCAAAGGGTTCAAACCGCTTGATCATCTCCATGGCTCGCCTCCTGCGAGAGGGATAGTGCGAATAGTTACGCAACAGATACCCCTGCAAATTCCGCGGGTTACGGCGAAATCCTCTTAGGGCAGCGGCTCCCAGTCCCAGCTCGAGGCGCCCGCCAGTGATTCCTGCTCGAGATAGCGCTGCAGCTCGGCCAGCTCCGCCGGCTCGACGCTGTAGATGTGCTCGGAGTCCGGGAAGCGGCCGGAACGGACGTCTTCCGTGTAGGCCCTGACTCCGCTCACCATCGCTCGGCGCAGCTTCGCATAGCGCTTGACGAACTTCGGAGCCCGTCCCTCGTAGATGCCCAGCAGGTCGTGCCACACCAGCACCTGGCCTGAGGTCGCGGGCCCGGCGCCGATTCCGATCACCGGGACTTCGAGCTTTTCCATCAGCATCTCGGTCACCGCCGCGGGAACCGCCTCGAAGACGATCGCGAAGCAGCCGACCGATTGCAGCGCCAGCGCGTCCTCGGCCAGCTTCGCCGCTGCCTCAGCGGTTTTTCCCTGGGTCTTGAAGCCACCCAGGGCCGATGCGGTCTGCGGGGTCAGCCCGACGTGCCCCATCACAGCGATCCCGGAGCGGATGATCGCCCGCGCGCGGTCCACCGAGGCGCCGCCGCGCTCCAGCTTGACCGCGTCGCAGCCGGCCTCCTTTACATAGCGCTGGGCGCTCTCGATCGCCAGCTCGTTGGAAGCCTCGTAGGAGCCGAATGGCAGGTCGCCGATCAGCAGCGGCGTGTTCAACCCGCGCCGTACCGCGGACGCCATCGTGATCATCTCGTCCATCCCGACCGGCGTCGTGGCGTCGTATCCGAGCACCACCATCGCCGCGGTGTCGCCGACCAGCACGACGTCGACTCCGGCTTCCTCGACGACCTGCGCGGAGGGGTAGTCGTAGGCGGTGACCATCACGATCGGTTCCCCGTTGCGCTTCATCTCGGCGAAGTGCGGAACTGTGATCGGCCTGCGCTCGCCGGTTGGTGCCCCCTTGCCGGGTGGGAGCGTGCTCATGACGGCACCCCGGAGGCGCCGCCGCCGAACGCGCCGGGCACCTCATCACCGCCCCAGGCCGGCACGAAGCCGCCCAGTAGCACCTCGGGGTTGGAGTCGACGCGAACGGCGCGGTTGTCGGCGTCGACATGGACGACGATCGGGGAGTAAGTCTCGAGGTCGCGCTCGTCATAGGCGCCGAACGACGCGACGATCACCTTGTGTCCTTCTCGCACGAGGTGAGCGGCGGCTCCGTTCACCTGCATCTCGCCCGAGCGGGACTCGCCCTCAATCACGTAGGTGACGAAACGGGCGCCGTTGTCGATGTCCCAGACGTGGACCTGCTCGTTGGGAATCAGGTCGGCGCTTGCCATCAGCTCGGGGTCGATGGTGATGCTGCCGACGTAATCGGGGTCGCAGCCGGTCACCGTCGCCCGGTGGATCTTCGATTTGAGCATCTGCCTCTGCATCGGTCCTCCGTGTTGTCAGCCGTTCATGGCTCTATCAAGGTGATGACCGACATCGGCCAGCCGTACACCGGGCGCGTCGAATGCCAAGCCTGGCGAGGAAGCAGGGCGAAGCCCTTGCTTGTGGCAAGGGCGAGCCCGATGACATAGCCAGGCGACGGCATGCGATGTCATCCGGGGCGCGGGGGGTCGGGGTCGGTTATCACAACGTTGTCGATCAGCCGGGCACCCCCGACCTCCGCCGCGACGGCGACGAGGACCGGGCGCCCATTGAGCGCGGCCACCGGGGACAGGTCCTCGGCGTCGCGTGCCTCCAGGTACTCGGGCTCTATGCCGGCCTCGGCCAGCTCGCGGCGGGCCGCCTCGAGCGCGGCCTGGAGCGATCCAGTGGCGGCGCCGTCGCGTGCCGCGGCGAGGGCGCGCGAGATCGCGACGGCTCGCTCCCGGTCCTCGGGGCCGAGATAGGCGTTGCGCGAGCTCAGCGCCAGCCCATCCTCCTCACGCACCGTGGGAAGCACCTCGATCCGCACCGGGAAGTCGAGGTCCCGCACCATGCGCCGGATCACCACCGCCTGCTGGCCGTCCTTCTGGCCGAAGTAGGCGACGTCGGGCTGGACGCTGTTGAGCAGCTTGGCGACGAGGGTGGTGACGCCGCGGAAGTGCCCGGGGCCGCGGCGCGAGGGGTCGCCGTCGAGGACCTCTGTGAGGCCCTCGACGCGCACGTGGGTGGAGAAGCCCTCGGGGTAGACCTCCTCCACCGGCGGCGCGTAGATCAGGTCTGCGCCCTCCGCCTCAGCAAGCCCGGCATCGCGCTTCTCGTCGCGGGGATAGCGGTCGAGGTCCTCACCCGGGCCGAACTGGGCAGGGTTGACGAACAGGCTCATCACAACCAGGTCGCATTGCGCGCGGGCGGCGCGCAGCAGCGACAGGTGCCCCTCGTGCAGGTAGCCCATCGTCGGGACGAGGCCGATCGAGCGGCCCTCCCTGCGGGGTGCCGCGAGCGCCTCGCGGAGGGCGACCCTGTCGCGCACGATCCTCATGCCTTCACCTCGCGCTCGACTGCCAGGGCGCGCGTGCGCTGCGCCATCGCCGAGTAGGCATCGAGCAGCTCGGGGTTCGTGGCGGCGATCGCCGCCAGGTGGCGCTGAACGGTGGCCTCGTCACCGCGGGCGATCGGTCCGGTGAGGGCCTCGCTCCCGCGCTCGGACCAGTTCTCGACCGTGCGCAGCACCAGCGGCGCCAGCAGCTCGCGGGCGTCGTCGACCCCGACCCGTTCGAGCAGCTCGGCCGCCGATTCCTCCAGTGCGACCAGGAAGTTCGAGGCGATGCAGGCGGCGGCGTGGTAGGCGGCGCGACTGTGCTCGGGGACCTCGAATGGCCGCATGCCGAGTCGCTCGGCCAGCCCGCTCGCCATCGCCAGCGCCTCGGGGTTCGAGCCGGACACCGCACAGGGTGCTCCTGCGATGTCGGTCTCACCGTCGGGGATCGTCTGGAGCGGGTGGAGGCTGTAGGTGGCTGCCCCCCGCTCGGCCGCCGAGGCCAGCGCGTCCAGGGCTGTGGCGCCACTGGTGTGGCCGACGAAGGGCAGCGCAGGCACCTCGGCACAGGCTTCCGCGATCGCAGTGTCCGGCACGCAGAGCAACGCGGTGGCCGCACCCGCACAGGCGGCGGCGATCTCACCGCGGCCGGCGAGCCGGGTCTCGAGCCCGGCGTCCCGCGCGGCCCGCTCGAGGGTGCGACCAACCCTGCCCGTTCCTACGAGCGCAAGCGGCGTGAAGCCGGGTCTGTTTCCGTTCTGCCGTTCCAGTTCTCGCATGCGAGATACCAGACGGAGCTGAGTCAGCTCTTGGACTGAAGGCCGGATCCAACCGGCCGGTCCGTGCCTGTGAGGGTCACGGCCGCGGCGGATTATAGGGAGTCGATAAACGGTCAACCGAGGGTGCCGCCCGGGGGCGTGGCCGTCCGACCTCGAGGCGGCCGATCGCAGACCTGCCTCGGATTGACGCATTTTGCGGGCCCCGCCAGTCGACTGCCGGTCGGGCCGCGGGACTAGCATCGAGGATGCGAGCGATGCCGATCTACGAGTTCAAGTGCGCAGAGTGCGGCAGCCGCTTCGAGGAGCTGGTGGCGAGCGGCGCCGGAACCCCTGCCTGCCCGAGCTGCGGTTCGATCGAGACGGAGCGGCTGCTCTCCCCGGTCTCGCCACCGAGCCGCCTGCCGCGCGGTGCCAAGGTGCGGGATTCCGAGTCGCGGCGCCGCGAGCGCGAGGCCGCCCGCGGCGAGCGGCTGGCCGAGGCCAAGAAGGCGCGCGGGGGGAAGGGGAGCGGAGGCACGGGAGCGTGAGCGAGGGAGCCGAAGCACGCCGAGAGCACCTTGTTGAGGTCTACAACGAGGCGTCGGTGTGCGAGAAGTGTCCGCTGTCCGCGACCCGCACCAAGGTCGTGTTCGGCGCCGGCAACGCCGACGCGGACCTGATGTTCGTCGGCGAGGCACCCGGGGCGGAGGAGGATCGCCAAGGGCTGCCATTCGTGGGCCGCGCCGGGGCCTTTCTCAGCGAGCTGATCGAGGGCATCGGACTGCGTCGGGAGGACACCTTCGTGGCGAACGTATTGAAATGCCGGCCCCCCGGCAACCGCGACCCGCAGCCAGTCGAGATCGAGTCCTGCCGCCCATACCTCGAGCAACAGGTCGAGTTGATCAAGCCGAGGGTGATCTGCACGCTCGGCAACTTCGCCTCCAAACTGCTCACCGGAAACCCGACCGGGATCACCAAGGTGCGCGGAAATCCCCAGCTGCATGAGCTCGGAGGGCACACGGTCTTCGTGCTGCCGCTGCTCCACCCCGCAGCCGGGCTGCGAACTCCCGCAGTGGCGGAGCAGCTTCGCGAGGACTTCTCGACGTTGCCGGACCTGCTCGCACAGCCGCTGCCACAGGCTGACCCGCTGGGCGGGGCAGAAGCGGACCGAACGGAAGAGGCTGATGGGGAAGCGGCTGGGCTTGTCAACGCCGTGCCGGAGGCCGACCAGCTCGGCCTGTTCGGTGAAGCCCGCGGCTGAGACGCTTCACAGTGGCTCACCGGCCGAGACTGAGGCGATCGGGGCCAGCCTCGCCTCGCGCCTTCGTGCCGGCGATGTCGTGCTGGTCAGCGGCGAGCTGGGCGCCGGCAAGACCACTCTGATCCGCGGCGCCTGCCGGGCGCTGGGGGTCGAGGGCCCGGTCACCTCACCGACCTTCACGATCGGCCAGCGCTACCGGGGAAGCGTGCCTGTGTCGCATCTCGACCTGTTCCGGCTCGAGAGCGTCGAGGGCGAGGACCCGGCGCTGCTGGACGACTACCTGACCCCGGATGCCGTCGCCTTCGTCGAGTGGCCCGCCGCGGCCGAGCCGCAGCTGGAGCGGGTGGCGCTCCGCCTACGGCTCGACCATGCCGGCGGCGACCGCCGCACCGTCACGATCGGCTGAGGCCGGGGCGCGGGTGGGTCCTAGTAGCCGCCCGACCCCTGCTGGGCCTGCTCGAGGGCCTGGTTGGCCTGGTCCTGTGCCTGCTGGGCTGCCTTGTCGGCCTGCTTCTGGGCCTTGTCCACGGCCTCCTGTGCGTTCTCCGGCAGGTTCTTCTGGGCCTGGTTGATCTGCTCCTCGGCCTGCTTCTGCAGGTCCTGAGCCTGGTTTTGGCCCTGGTTGATCTTCTTGTTGGCCTGGTCCACCGCGTTGTTGACGGCGTCGGTGACCTGGTCGGAACTGTCGTCGTCCCCGCAGCCGGCCCACGCTGCACCGCTGGCGGCCAGCGCGAGAGCAGCGACCGCCGCCGTCCCTCGGTGCGCGAATCTGTTCAATTGAGCCCCTCCTTGGTTCGCAAAGATCGATCAACCGCCACCCTATACACACCAATGGCACTGGTGATCGGATTCGACACAGCCACCGATGACACCGCGGCGGCGGTGATGTGCGACGGCGAGCTGTTGACCGAATCGGCCGCCGGACCGACCGCCGGTGGGGGCGGGCGTCCTGCCCACGCGACCCGGTTGCTCCCCGACCTGGAGGCGGCGGTCGGCGCTGCGGGCGGCTGGGAGGCTGTGGACCGCGTCGCGGTCGGGATCGGCCCAGGATCCTTCACGGGGCTGAGGATTGGGATCGCGACCGGGCGCGCGCTGGCGCAGGCGCTGGGTGTCCCGCTCGCCGGGGTGAGCACCCTGGCGGCGCTTGCGCGCGGCATCCGCGAGCGTGGCGGCGGCGGCGGCCGCCCCGCCCTAGCCGTGCTCGATGCCCGCCGCGGCGAAGTGTTCGCCGCGCTTGCCGACGGAACGGACGAGCTGCTCTGGGGGCCGTTCGTCGCCACCCCGGCCGAGCTGGCCCGGCGTATCGCCGCCCTGGATCGCCCGCCTCTGGCGGCGGGATCGGGGGCGCTACGATTTCGCGGTGAGCTGCAACAAGGTGGGGCCGAGATCCCAGCCGGCGCCGACCGCGTGCACCGGGTCGCCGCTCGTGACATCTGCGCGATCGGTGCCCTGGGCCCGGGGTCCGACCCGCGCGACGTGGCTCCGGTCTACCTGAGGAAACCCGACGCAGAGCGCTGGCGTGAGCGAGACAGCACAGACAACCGGTGACACCGTCCTGATCGAGGGGCTGCGAATCCGCCGCCTCGGCTACAGCGACCTTCCGGTGGTGATCTCGATCGAGCGCCGCTCGTTCCCGACCCCGTGGTCGCTGGCGATGTTCGTGCTGGAGCTGTCGAAACCGTCCGGGATCTGCCTCGCGGCGACCGACGAGGAGGATCGCCTGATCGGCTACCTGGTCTGCTCGCGCTACGACACGGTCTGGCACCTGATGAACGTCGCCGTCACGCCGGAACGTCGTCGCGAGAAGATCGCCACGAGGCTGATCAACCATCTGTTCGCCGAGAGTGGGTCGTCCGATCCCTACACGCTGGAGGTGCGGGTCTCCAACCGCGAGGCGATCGCGATGTACGAGCGCTTCGGCTTCCGCTCGGCGGGAGTGCGCCGCCGCTATTACCACGACAACGGCGAGGATGCCCTGATCATGTGGTACGAGGCGGTCGGCACCGAAGCACTTGCCGGCTCCGCGGGCTGAGCCCGGCTGTCGTGTTGCTACTGGCGCTGGAAACCTCGTGCGACGACACCTGCGCGGCGGTCACCGATGGGGCCCACGTCCTCTCGAATGTGATCTCCTCGCAGGCCGCCGCCCATGCGCGCTTTGGCGGCGTTGTGCCGGAGGTCGCCTCGCGACATCACCTCGAGCTGGTCAACCCGGTGGTGGACGCGGCGCTGCACGAAGCCGGCGTGCAGCTGGCCGACGTCGACGCCATCGCGGTGACGGCGGGCCCCGGGCTGATCGGCGCATTGCTGGTCGGCGTCAGCAGCGCCAAGGCACTGGCCGCGGCCCGGCGGCTGCCGCTGACGCCGGTCGATCACCTGCACGGGCACGTCGCCGCAAACTTCCTCGAGCCAGAGCCGCTCGATCCGCCCTTCGTCTGCCTGGTGGCGAGTGGCGGGCACACGCTGCTCGCGGCCGTTCACGAGCGTTCCTCCTACAAGGTGCTGGGCCAGACCCTGGACGACGCCGCGGGAGAGGCGATCGACAAGGCGGCGCGGCTGCTGGGACTGGGCTTTCCCGGCGGGCCCGAGCTGGAGCGCCTCGCCGCGGGGGGTGACCCCGATGCGTTCGGCTTCCCGGTCGCGATGACCCGTGAGCCCGGGCTCGACTTCAGCTTCAGCGGGTTGAAGACCGCGCTTGTCTATCGCTGCCACGAGCTGGGGGAGGAGGAGACATCGCGCCGGCGCGCCGACCTCGCAGCCAGCTTCCAGGCAGCGGTGGTGGGGCAGCTGACCGCGAAGCTGGAGCGGGCCCTCGACTCCGGCGAGTGGTCGGCGGTCGCGCTCGGCGGCGGGGTGGCGGCGAACGGGCCGCTTCGGGCCTGCGTCGCCGCGCTCTGCGAGGAGCGGGGACTGCGGCTGAAACTGGTCGCGCCCGAGCTCTGCACCGACAACGCGGCGATGATCGCCGCCGCCGCGGCCGAGCTCGAGCCGCTCGCCTATCCGGAGTACCTGGCCTTGGATGCAGCCACAGAGGCGGTGGAAAGGCGAGCAACGAGCAACGAGCAACGAGCAACCTGAACCCTGTGACCACGCTGACCCTTTACTCCCGCCCGGACTGCCACCTCTGCGACGAGGCCCGCGAGAAGATCGTCGCCTTGCGCCGCAATGGGGCTCGGTTCGAGCTGCGCGAGGTGGATATCGAGAGCGACGACGAGCTGTTCGCCGAGTACCTGGAGCGCATCCCGGTCGTCGCGGTGGAGGACGAGATCGTCTCGGAGCTGAGTCTCGACCTGGACGCGCTCCGGGCCCGGCTCGATACCGTAGGGGCATGATCGATCCGGGGACGATCGAGCGCGGCGGCGCGAAGAGCGATATGGCCGACGGCGAGCGGCTCTCGCTCGGCGTCGCCGCCCGGCTGTCCCGCTATCTGCAGGTGCTCACGCAGGCGCGGAAGATGGGCCGCGAGACGATCTCCTCGCAGGAGCTCTCCGAGTACACCCACATCAACCCGACCCAGATCCGCCGCGACCTCTCCGGCTTTGGCAAGTTCGGCAAACGCGGAGTCGGCTACAACGTCGAGTCGCTGGTCGCGGAGATCCGCAAGATCCTCCGCACCTCGGGCCAGCACAACATTGCGCTGTTCGGCGGCGGCAACCTCGGTCAGGCGATCGCCAGCTCGGACATCTTCGCCGACCACGGATTCCAGATCGTCGCGATCTTCGACGTCGAACAGAGCGTGATCGGGATGCAGGTGGGCGACCTGCGCGTGCGCGACTTCTCCGAGCTGGAGGACGTCGTCTCCGAGGAGGAGATCGTGGTCGGAGTGCTCGCGGTTCCCGCCGAGGCGGCTCAGGAGGTCGCCGACCGCCTCGTCGAAGCGGGCGTGAAGATCATCTTCAACTACTCCGAGACCCTGCTGCAGGTGCCGCCCGAGGTGACCGTCCACACCTCCTCGCCGGCCGTCGACCTCCTTTACGCCCTGTACTTCTACTTGACCTAGCTTGAGTTCATCCGGCCTCGACCTGGACCGGGCGCGTGAGGTGTTCGATGCCTCCACCGACTTCACGGTCGGCCTCGAGGAGGAGTTCGCGATCGTCGATCCGGCCAGCCTCGAGCTGCAGCACCGATTCGCGGACATGTACGGGCGCTGCCAGGACGACGAGCTGCTCGCCGAGTCGGCGGCCGGCGAGCTGATCGACACGGAAATCGAGATCCGCTCCGGCCGCGGCGAGAGCTTTGCCGATGCGGTGGAGCGCCAGCGCGAGCATCGCGCCCGTCTCTTCTCCCTCGCCCAGGAGATGGGCTTGGCGCTGGCGGCGGCCGGGACCCACCCCTGGGCGGACTACCTCGACCAGCAGATCATCGACACGCCGCATTACCGGAGGCTGAAGGGCGACCTCCAATGGGTGGCCCAGCGCAACAACACCTGGAGCCTGCACCTGCACATGGGGATCCGCGGAGCCGACCGCGCCATCGCGGTCTGCGACTGGAGCCGCGAGATTCTGCCGACCCTGCTCGCGGTCTCGGCCAACTCGCCCTTCCTCGACCGTCACGACACCGGACTTCACTCCGTTCGCAGCGAGATATTCACGCGGACCTTTCCGCGCTGCGGGATCCCCTCTCCGTTCGGAAGTTGGGACGAGTACGCGGAGTTCGTGTCGTCGCTGGAGCGCTATGGCTCGATCATCGAGTCCACGCAGCTGTGGTGGAGCGTTCGGCCCCACCACCGCTTCGGCACCGTCGAGGTGCGGATCTGCGATGCGCAGACCCGTGGCGACGAGTCGTTCGGGCTGGCAGCACTGATCGCCGCCTGCGTTGCCCAGACCGCGCTCGAGTACGACGAACACGGCTATGACGGGGCGGGTTCACCCCTGCACGACCGCCAGATCGAGGAGAACCTCTGGCGCGCGATTCGCTATGGGATGGACGGCAAGCTGATCGACTTCCGGCGCGGCGCCGAGGTTGAGGCCCGAGCGGCGCTCGAGGGGATTCTCGAATGGACGGCGCCGGCGCGCGAGCAGCTCGGAATCGAGGTCTCGCTTCCTGAGGCCAACGGCGCTCAGCGCGGGCGGCGGGAGCTCGCAGAGGGGCGTGGCATCGAGGAGGTCTACGCTAACGCGGTGGCCGAGACGAGGCGCACCTACGCCGAGGAGCAAGAAGCGGTAATCAGTAGGCAATAGTCGAAGGAGAGACGTGGAGGCAAGCGGAGAACAACAGGCCGGCGGCGAGGGCGCTGCCGATGAGGAGCAGATCCGGGAGCAGATCGAGCAGGAGTTGAAGAAGGTCCGCGTCGAGGACCTGATGCTGCAGACGATCTCCGGCCTGCTGAACCTGACCGTTCGCCGCATCGCCAAGGAGGACGAGCGCGACCTCGCCCAGGCGCAGGTCGGGATAGAGGCCGTTCGCGCCTGGGTGGACTTGCTTCCCGAGGAGGCGGCGACGCAGGTGCGACAGGCGCTGTCGGAGCTTCAGATGCTCTACGCACAGCAGGTCGAAGGGGGCGCTCAGCCCGCAGCGAGCGACCGCACGACCGAGGATGCCGGAGAGCAGGCGCCGCCCCAACAGCAGGCACCCCCGCCGAAGCCGGGACCCGGCCGGGAGCCACCGCCGCGCCTCTGGACGCCGGGGTCCGACTGAGCCCTGCCGCACGCGCCGAGCCTGCGGACCCGGTCACGCGGTCGTAGATAGACTCCTGCGCCGCTCATGACCGATTTCTTCACCGACTACGGAGTAATCGTCGCGCTCGGATGCGCGGGAGCGGCGCTGGTCTACGGCCTGTTGATCACCCAGCACCTGCTCGCCAAGTCCCCGGGCAACGAGAAGATGCAGGAGATCTCGGGCGCGGTGCAGGAGGGCGCCAAGGCGTACCTGACCCGCCAGTACACGATCATCGCCGGCGTCGCGGTGATCCTCGCGATCGCCCTGATCCCGCTTCAGAACGGGATCACCGCGATCGGCTTCGTGATCGGCGCCACGCTCTCGGGCGCGGCTGGCTTCATCGGCATGAACCTCTCGGTGCGGGCCAACTCCCGTGTGGCCGAGGCGGCCCGCGGCGGCGTGCCGCCCGCACTGGACGTCGCCTTCAAGGGTGGCTCGGTGACCGGCCTGCTCGTCGTCGGCCTGGCGCTGCTCGGCGTCGCCGGCTACTACGGCATCCTCGTGCTCACCGACCAGACCGAGAAGGAGGCCGTCGACGCGCTGATCGGGCTCGGCTTCGGCGGCTCGCTGATCTCGGTCTTCGCACGGCTCGGCGGCGGCATCTTCACCAAGGCCGCCGACGTCGGCGCCGACCTGGTCGGCAAGGTCGAGGCGGGAATCCCCGAGGACGATCCCCGCAACCCGGCGGTGATCGCCGACAACGTCGGTGACAACGTGGGGGACTGCGCCGGGATGGCTGCCGACCTGTTCGAGACCTACGCGGTCACCGCAGTGGCGGTGATGCTGCTCGGCGTTCTGACCTTCAACGAGCAGGCCCAGGTCGCGATCTACCCGTTGGTGATCGGCGGCGCCGCGATCATCGCCTCGATCATCGGGGCGCTGTCGGTGCGGACCAGGACCGATCGCGTCGAGGGAGCCCTCTACCAGGGGCTGATCGTTTCCGGCGTGCTCTCGGCCGCCGCGTTCTACCCGATCACCAAGTGGCTGATGGAAGACCTCAACCTCAAGGCCACCGATCTGACGGCGTCGACGCCGGGGGTCGGCGACCTTTGGCTCTGCGCGCTGATCGGGATCGGCGTCACCGCGTTGCTCTTCGTGATCACCGACTACTACACGTCGACCCGCTTCCGGCCGGTGCGCACGATTGCCCAGGCCTCGCAGACGGGGCACGCGACCAACATCATCCAGGGTCTGGCTCAGGGCCTCCAGTCCAGTGCGGCCCCGGCGCTTGTGATCGCGCTGGCGATCCTCGGCGCCAACGAGCTCGCCGGCGTCTACGGAATCGGCGTCGCGGTGATGGCACAGCTCTCGCTGACGGGGCTGATCGTCGCGCTTGACGCCTTTGGCCCGATCACGGACAACGCGGGCGGGATCGCCGAGATGGCCGACCTGCCCGAGGACGTGCGCAACGTGACCGACCCCCTCGACGCGGTCGGCAACACGACCAAGGCCGTGACCAAGGGCTATGCGATCGGTTCCGCCGCGCTCGCTGCCCTGGTGCTGTTCGCGGCCTTCAAGCTCGAGCTGGCGGACGAGGCACCGGTCGACTTCGACCTGAACAGTCTCTTCAATCTCACCACCCCGGACGTGCTGATCGGCCTGATCATCGGCGGGATGATGGTCTACCTGTTCACGGCGCTGGCGATCGAAGCGGTCGGTCGCGCCGCAGGCCAGGTGGTCGAGGAGGTGCGCCGCCAGTTCCGTGAGAAGCCGGGGATCATGGAGGGCACCGAGAAGCCCGAGTACGGGCACACGGTCTCGATCGTCACCGCGGCCGCGCAGCGGGAGATGATCCTGCCCTCGCTGATCCCGATCGTGGTGCCGGTGGTCGTCGGCCTGCTCAGCGTCGACGCGCTTGGCGGGCTGCTGATCGGCGTGATCGTGGTTGGCCTGTTCGCGGCGATCGCGATGACCGCCGGAGGGGGCGCCTGGGACAATGCCAAGAAGCTGATCGAGGACGGGGCGTACGGCGGCAAGGGCTCGGAGGCGCACGCCGCCTCGGTGACCGGCGACACGGTCGGCGATCCCTACAAGGACACCGCGGGCCCGGCGATCAACCCGATGATCAAGGTGGCCAACATCGTCGCCCTGCTGATCATCCCGATCGTCCATTTCTAGCCCTGAGCCGATAAGCGTCGCCGACTACGAGCGCCTCGCAGCCGAGGTGCTCGAGCCGGGGCCGCTGGGCTACTTCGCGGGCGGCGCCGGCGACGAGGTGACGCTCCGCGAGAACGTGAGCGTCTGGCGGCGCTGGCGGCTGCGGCCGCGGATGCTCGTCGACGTCGGAGAAGTGAGCACTTCGGTGGAGCTGCTCGGCGAGAAGCTGTCCTCGCCGATCCTGGTTGCGCCGGTCGCCTTTCAGCGTCTCGCCCACGACGACGCCGAGGTGGGGATGGCGAGGGCCGCGGCCGCAGCCGGCACGGCGATGTGCCTCTCGACCCTGGCGACGGCCTCGCCGAGCGAGGTTGCGCAGGCCGTCCCCGAGGGCCGCCGCTGGTTCCAGCTCTATTGCTTTAAGGATCGCGGCGTCACGCAGGCGCTGGTCGACGAGGCGATCGAGTCCGGCTTCGAGGCGATCGTGCTGACCGTGGATGCGCCGCGACCGGGATGGCGCGAGCGCGACCTGCGCTCGGGGTTCGTGGTCCCGGCCGAGGTGAACGTGCCCAGCGTCGTCGCGGCGCTCGGCGGCTCGCGCTCGATCGGCGTCGCCGAGGTGTTCGCGCTGCTCGATCCGACCGTGACCTGGGCCGACCTCGAGCAGCTCGTGTCCGGCTGCGACGTGCCGGTGCTTGTCAAGGGGGTGCTCACCTCCGAAGACGCCGAGCTGGCCCTCGAGCACGGCGCCGCCGGAGTGGTCGTCTCCAACCACGGTGGCCGCCAGCTCGACGGGGTTGCACCCAGTGCGGAGGCCCTGCCCGAGGTGGCGGACGCGGTCGGTGGCCGCGGGGCGGTGCTGGTTGACGGGGGCATCCGGCGCGGCACCGACGTGCTGGTCGCGCTGGCGCTCGGGGCCGACGCCGTGCTGGTCGGGCGCCCTGCCCTGTGGGGGCTGGCCGTGGACGGTGAGCAGGGCGCGCGCCGGGTGCTGGAGCTGCTGCGCGCCGAATTCGAGCTGGCACTCTGCCTGGCCGGCTGTGCCTCGCCCGCGGCGGTCACACCGGAGCAGGTTAGAAGGGCGCCTTAGCCGGGCGTATATTCGGAGGCAGGGATGGCGCAGCGAATTCCCAGGGACCAGAGCCTGAGCCGGGTGCACGGCGCCGGAGCGCTGTTCGCGGCCGCCTACGGCAACGTCGGCTCGTCGATCTACTACGCGCTCGGGGTGGTGGCGCTCTACGCGCTTGGCCTGACGCCCGTGACGTTCATGATCGCCGGGCTGATCTTCGTCTTCACGGCGGCGACCTACACCGAGGCAACGGTGATGTACCCGGAGGCCGGTGGCTCCTCCAGCTTCGCCCGCCACGCCTTCAACGAGCTGGTCAGCTTCTTCGCTGCCTGGGGCCAGATGCTGACCTACATCATCACGATCGCGATCTCGGCCTTCTTCGTGCCGCACTACCTGGCCGTGTTCTGGGACCCGCTCGGACACGGGCCCGGCGACGTGATCGGCGGCATCGTGCTGATCGGGCTGCTGGCGGCGCTGAACATCAAAGGCAGCCAGGAGTCGGCGCGGCTCAACCTGGTGCTGGCGCTGGCCGACCTCGCCACCCAGATCCTGCTGGTCGCGGTGGGGATCGTGCTGGTGCTCGAACCCGACCTGCTGGTCTCCCAGGTGAACCTGGGGGTCGCGCCGACATGGGGCGACTTCCTGCTCGGGATCGCGGTCGGGATGGTCGCCTACACCGGGATCGAGACAATCTCCAACATGGCCGAGGAGGCCAGGGGGCCGACGGAGAACATCCCGCGCGGGGTCGGCTACGTGGTGCTGGCGGTGGTGGGGCTTTATGCGCTGCTGCCGGCGATCGCACTGTCGGCGATGCCCGTCGTCGAGCGCGGCGGGGAGTTCACGACGGAGCTGGGGACGAAGTTCGCCGACGACCCGGTGCTGGGCATCGTCGAGAACATCGGGCTGGGCTCTGGCCTGACCAGCGTCATGCGGGTCTACGTCGGGGTGCTGGCCGCGGTGATCCTGATGATCGCCACCAACGCGGCGTTGATCGGCGTCTCGCGACTCACCTACTCGATGGGCCATCACCGGCAGCTGCCGGAGGCGTTGCGGCAGATCCATCCCCGCTTCCGCACCCCATACGTGGCCATCGTCGTTTTCTCGCTGGTCGCAATGGTGACCGTGCTGCCCGGCAAGACCGCGTTCCTGGCGACGATGTACTCGTTCGGCGCGATGCTGTCGTTCACGATCGCGCACGTCTCGGTGGTACGGCTGCGCCAGCGCAAGCCGGATCAGGAGCGCGCCTGGAAACCGCCCCTGAACGTGAATGTCCGCGGCGTCGAGGTGCCGCTCACCGCGGTGCTCGGCGGTTTTGGGACCTTTGGCGCCTGGGTCGTGGTGATGGCGCTGGACCCCATCACGCTCGCAGTCGGTGGCGGCTGGATGGCCTTCGGGATGCTCCTCTACCTGCTCTACCGCCGCAGCCAGCGGCTGCCGGTGACCGAGACGGTGAAGGTGGTGCTGCCGGAGCCGCTCGGGGTCGAGGAGATCGAGTACCGGAGCGTCCTCGTGGCCTTCCCCGAGGACCAGCCGTTCTCCCGCGAGATGGTCGCCACCGCGGTGAAGCTGGCGTCGAAGCGCCGGCGCGGTATCCACATCCACTCGATGATCACCGTCCCCAGACATCTGCCCCTCGACGCCGAGCTGAAGGATGCGGAGAGCGAGGCCCAGAGCAAGATCGAGCAGGCAAAGCTGATCGGCGGGCTGCGCGTATCGGGCCACGTGGAGCGGGTGCGGCCCGGTCAGGAGGGTTACGCGATCGCCGACGAGGCGAAGCAGATCAGGGCGGCGGCGATCGTGATGGGCCTGCGCTACCGCAACGGGACGCCGCAGTTCGACAAGACGCTTCAAACGGTGCTCGACGAGCGCCCGTGCCGGGTAATCGTGGTCTCCCAGCCGAAGGCGCCTGCCGTCCAACTGCCTCCGCCCACACCCGTTCCGGCCTGAACAGCCGTCGGCAGTCCTGTCTGGGGCCGCCGTAGAATCGCCGCATTGATGTCTGCGCCTGAGCGCATCTACCACGGCTCGGTGCGCGCTCTCTCGCTCGTCATGGTTGGGCTGGGGGTCGCGATCGTGGCTCTCACCCTCGCTTCCGGAGGGGGCCCGCTGTCGCTCGGGTTGCTGATGGGGCTCGCGTTCATCGGTGTGGGCGTGGGGCGGATCTACCTGGCCTCGCGGATGCAGCGTTGAGCGAGCAGGCCGGCGGGCGGCCGGAAGGCGGCGGGCAGGGCGCCGCGGAAGAGCAGCGGCCATCGGAGGCCGACGCGTTCCTGCGTCGCGGACTCGGCGTTCCGTGGCTTTTCGCGGCGGTCTATTCGGCGGTCGGGTTCTCGATCTATTTCGCCCTGGGGGTGGTGGCGGAGCACGGCTTGGGCCTGACGCCGCTGATCTTCCTGGCCTCCGGGTTGCTGTTCGTTCTGACCACGCTCAGCTACGTCGAGGGCGGGGCGATGTTCCGCGAGCGCGGAGGCTCGTCGACCTTCTCCCGCTACGCGTTCAACGAGCTGGTCTCGTTCATCGCCGGCTGGGCGATCCTGATCGACTACCTGATCGTCATCGCGCTCGCCGCGATCTCCATCCCGCACTACCTGTCACCGGTGTCGGACAGCTTCACCGACCCGGGGTTCGAAGTGGTGCTGGCCGGGGCGGTGATCGCAGCGGCATGCGTGCTCAACATCCTCGATCTCAGCGGCAGGCGTCAGCAGGCGATGCTGGCGGGCTTTGCGCTGGCCGACGTGCTGCTGCAGGTCGCGGTGATCGTGGTGGGGGCGGTGGTGGTGATGCACCCGGACAGGCTCACCGATCAGCTCGACCTCTTCACCTCTCCCGGCTTCGAGGACATTGCCTACGCGGCAGTGCTGGCGATGCTCGCCTACGCCGGAATCGAGGCGGCCTCGAATCTGGCTCCCGACGTAGATCTCAGCGCGAAGGACCTGAAACGGGTGGTGGGAGTGGGGGCGGTGACGGTTCCGCTCGTCTATGCCGGGATGGCGGCGATCGCGCTGATGGCGGTGCCAGTGGTGGCCGGGCCGAACGGCCCCGAGACCGAGCTGGGAGGCCGGTTCGTGGAGGAGCCGGTGTTGGGGGTGGTTTCGGCTTTCGACCCGCCCTGGCTCGCCGACCTGATGCGATGGATGGTCGCGCTGATCGCCGCGCCGGTGTTGTTCTGGGCCGCCAACACGTCGATGCTGGGGGTGTCGCGCCACATCTACACGCTTGCGATCAACCGCCAGATCCCGAGCTGGCTGGGCAAGCTGGGCACCGTCCACCAGACCCCCCACGTGGCGATCGTGGTGTCGGGGGTGATTGCGCTGGGACTGGTGTTCCCCACCGACGTCGAGCTGCTGGCCGGGATCTATGCCTTCGGAGCGATGCTGGCGATCACGATCGCGCACGTGTCGATCGTGCGCCTCCGGATCACAGATCCCGAGCGCGAGCGCCCGTTCCGGATCGGAGGGTCCGTGCCCTGGAGGGGGGCCGAGTTGCCATGGCCGGCGATGCTTGCCGCGGTGCTCAGCACCGCCGCGTTTGCCAGCGTGCTTGCGTTCCACGGCGGCGCCCGCTGGGTGGGGGGTGGCTGGATGGCATTCGGGCTGGTGGGCTATGTGATCTATCGCAAGCTGGTCGAGGGGACCAGCCTCACCAGCCGGGTTTCGGTCACTCCAGAGGCACTGACCAAGCAGGCGCCGGACGTCGAGTACGGGCGGATCCTGGTGCCGGTGTTCGGGACCGAGTTGGACGATGACATCGTCGGGACCGCCGGGCGGCTGGCCGCCGCCGAGGACGAGGGCGGGGACGGGAAGAAGGAGAATCCGAGGCTGGACATCGTCTACGTGGCGGAGGTGCCGATGAAGCTGCCGCTCGATGCAAAGCTTCCGGCCGAGGAGCAGGAGCGGGCGCAGCGGGCGCTGGAGCGCGCCAGGGAGGTGGCGGAGGAGTACGAGTCGGTCGAGGTGAGCACGGAGCTGGTGCCGGCGCGCGCGATAGGCGCCGGGATCGTGGAGATGGCCCGCCGTGCCAATGCCGAGGCGATCGTGATGGGAGGCGAGCCGCCGAGCAAGGTTCGCGGCGGCGCGGTGCTGGGTGGGACTGGGTTGTCGCGGCCGGATGAGGTGGGGGCGGCGACCGAATACGTGCTCAAGAAAGCACCCTGCCGGGTGCTGCTGACGGCGCCTCCGGAGGCCGAAGAGGAGGAGCCTGAGGAGAGCGCGGCGGGGGACGGTTCCGCCGCGGGGCGGAGCGACGGCAAGCTCTAGTATCAGGCCCATGTTCATCCTCATCTGCGGATGCGGCCGCGTCGGCTCGTCGGTCGCCAGGGCGATGCTGCGCGACGGCCATGAGGTGTCCTGCCTCGATGAGGACCCCGAGTCTCACGCCCGCCTCGAGGTGGGGCTGGAGAAGAGCTGGGAGGACCTCGGCGGGCACTTCACGGTCGGCACGGCGCTGGAGATAGACGCACTGCTGGAGGCCGGCATCGACAGGGCGGATGCGTTCATCGCCGCGACCGATGGCGATAACACCAACATCATCGTCGCCCAGATCGCGAAGCAGAAGTTCAACGTGCCGACCGTTATTGCGCGCATCCTCGATCCGTTCCGCGCGGAGTGGTACGAGAAGCATGGCGTGCACACGATCTGCCCGACCAAGGTTGCGATCGAGATGCTGGAGGGCGAAGTGCGGGAGGCGGCCGGCGACGGCGGAGCCGGCGAGGGGTCCGAGACCGCGCAACCGGCGGGCTAGCGAGGAGGGACGAGCGCGTGTACATGATCATCGTCGGAGCCGGCAAGGTGGGGTGGAACCTCGCCAGGGAGCTGATCGAGAAGGGCAACGAGGTGACCCTGATCGAGAACAACCGGCGGCGCTACGTCACCGTCGAGCAGGAGCTCGAGCACAGCATCCAGTACGGCGACGCGTCGGAGCTTTGGGTGTTGGAGCGGGCCGGAATCCAGCGCGCCGACATGGTGATCGCGGTTACCGGCGACGACGAGGACAACATGCTGATC
>JBBPIM010000030.1:0-24983 GCA_038040325.1 Candidatus Mayfieldus profundus | reverse complement strand
GCACGAGGTCGAGGACACCGAGGAGGTCGTCGAGAAGTTCAAGGACTTCCTCGACGAGGTCTCGCCCGAGGACTTCGCCCAGGGCGAGGAGGAGTGAGCTAAGGGTTACTCGGTGGCGCCGAGCGGCACGCGTTCCAGCGCCATCACGAGGATCCGCTCGACCAGCCGCTCGAACTCCAGCCCCGCCGCCTCGGCGGCCTGGGGCAGCAGGCTGGTGTCGGTGAGGCCGGGGATGGCGTTTACCTCGAGCACCGCCGGGCCTTCGGACCCCATCATCAGGTCCACGCGCGGGAAGCCGGAGCAGCCGAGCGCCTCGTAGGCACGCAGCGCCGCCTGGGTCACCGCCTCCTCGGCGGCGCCGTCGAGATCTGCCGGGCAGACGAACTCGGTGCGGCCGATCTCGTAGCGCGCCTCGAAATCGTAGAGGTCGCTTTCGCGCGGGATCGCCTCCAGGATCGGCAGCGGCTCGCCACCGAGCACGCTCACCGCCAGCTCGCGCCCGCGCACGTAGCGCTCCAGCAGGACGCGGTCGTCGTAGCTGAAGGCGGAGACCAGCGCAGCGGGCACCTCGTCGCGGGAGGACGCGAACCGGACGCCCAATGCCGACCCCTGCGCGGCGGGCTTGACGACGAGCGGGAAGCCGAGCCGCTCCTCGATCTGCTCGAGCGTCTCCGCCGCGCCGAGCTCCCGGAAGGCGGTGGCGTTGAAGGCGAACCAGTCGGGGGTCGGGATGCCGGCCTCGCGGAGTTCGTGCTTCGCGAGCACCTTGTCCATGCAGCGCGCGCAGGCGGCGACACCGGGCCCCGTGTAGGGGATGCCAAGGATCTCCAGCAGCTCCTGAGCGGTGCCGTCCTCGCCGTCGGGCCCGTGCAGGGCGATGAAGGCGACATCCGGACGGTCGTCGGTGAGCCGCTGGACGAGATCGCCGCCGACGTCGAGCGAGATCACCTCATGGCCGAGCCGCTCCAGCGCGTCCTCGACCCTGGCGCCCGAGCGCAGCGACACGCCCCGCTCCAGCGACCGGCCGCCCTTCAGGACCGCGACTTTCAATGCCCCGCCTCCCCGGCCCGCTTCCGAAGCGGCACCACGTTGCCCCCCTCCTGCTCACCTCGTTCCTCGTTCCTCGTTCCTCGTTCCTCGGCCGGTAGTTCGCCGGTGAGGGTCTCGTAGAGCCCGATCTGTTCGGCGACCACCTTGCCGATGCGCCGTATGCCCTCGCGGATCTCCTCCTCGGTCGAGCCCGAGAAGTTCAGCCGCATCGAGCCGGCGCCGCGCCCGTCCACGTAGGCGGCCTGGCCGGGCACGAAGGCGACGTTCTCGCGCAGCGCCTTGGCGAGCAGGTCGCCGGTGTCGATGTAATCGGGCAGGGTCGCCCAGATGAACAGCCCGCCCTCCGGGTGCGTCCAGTGCGACTGGGGCGGGAAGTGCTCGCGCAGCGCCTCCAGCATAGTGTCGCGGCGCCCCCGGTACAGCTCGACCAGGCTGTCCACGTAGTCCTGCCAGCGCCCTTCGGAGAAGTACTCGCGCACGAAGTACTGGCTCAGCGTCGAGGTGCAGAGGTCCGATGCCTGCTTGCCGAGCACGATCTTCTCCATCACCGGCGGCGGAGCCACGGCCCAGCCCAACCTGATTCCGGGCGAGAGGATCTTCGAGAAGGTGCCCAGGTAGATCACGTAGTCGCCGCCCTCGAGCTGGTACAGCGGCGGCAGCGGTTCGCCCTCATAGCGCAGCAGCCCGTAGGGGTTGTCCTCGGCGATCAGCAGCTCGTGCCGGCGCGCAAGCTCGACCAGGCGCCGCCGCCGCTCGAAGGAGAGCGTCACCCCCGCCGGGTTCTGGAAGCTCGGCACCGAGTAGATGAACTTCGGCTTTCGTCCCTCCGAGGCGAGACGCTCCAGCACCCGCTCCAGCTCGTCGATCCGCATGCCGTCGTCGTCGCACTCGACCTGGATCACGTCGGCCTGGTAGCTGCAGAAGACCGGCACCGCCCCGGGATAGGTCGGCGCCTCGCAGATCACCGGGTCGCCGGGGTCGATCAGCGTCTTGCAGACGAGGTCGATCGCCTGCTGGCCCCCGGTGGTCACGATCACGTCGTCGGGGTCGGGCAGCATCCCCTCGGCCCCCATCACCTGCAGGATGCAGTCCTTGGTCTCCTCGAAACCCTCGGTCGGGCCGTACTGGAGCGCCGCCGCTGCCGACTCCTGGGCGATCTTGGTCATCTGCGCCGCGAAGCTGGACGGGGGGAAGGTGGATGTGTCGGGCAGTCCGCCGGCCAGCGAGATCACCTCGGGGCGCGCGGTGATCGCCATCAGGTCGCGCATTGCCGAGGAGCGCATCACGTGGGTGCGCTCCGCGAACAGCGCGGCGTAGCGCTCGAGGTCGCGGGCGGTGGTGTGGGCGCGGCGTCTGTGTGGAGGCTCGGTCGGCTCAGTCACCGCCACCAAGTGTGGCCGAATCGGCCGACGAGCGCGGGCACTACCCTGCGCGGGCAATGGATTACTTCCTCGCCATTTGCCAGGCGCTCGGGATCGGGCTGGCGATCGGGGCGCTCGCAGGAGCGGTGGGGCCCGAGGGGGGCGCCGCGGCGATTCTCGAGCTTGCGGCCGCGGCGGCCGGCGGCGCGGCCGCCGCGCTCTCGATGTCGGCCGAGGAGCAGTCGGTGTTCGGCGGTATCGCGGTCGGCGCCGTCGGCGGCTATCTGGCGGCGATGGTGCTGTCCAGCCTGGTGGCGGGCGCCGGGCGGCGCAGCGAGGGCGGGGTGGGTGCGATCGGGTTCATCGTCGCGCTGGGGGCCGGCGCGCTGGCCATCCTCTCGATCCTCCTTCCCCCGGTTTCCCTCGCGGCGCTTCTGGGATTGGGGTGGTTGGCGCTGGCGCAGCGGCGGCGCTCGCAGCGCAAGTACGAGGGCCTTCGCATCCTCAGGTAATGAAGAAGCTGGTCCTCGCCTACGTCGACTCCCTGCGGAGCGACATGCTGGATCTCGCCGTCAGCAACGGCGAGGCGCCCACCTTCGCCAAGCTGCTGAAGCGCGGCGTGCTGGTGCCCGAGTGCGTCAGCAGCTTCCCTTCGGTGACGCCCGTCGCCTGCGCCGAGATGGTCACCGGGGTGGGGGGTGACCGGCACTGGATCTCCGGGATGAACTGGTATCACCGGCTGGAGCGCCGCTACGTCGAGTACGGCTCCTCGTTCGAGGCGACCCGCGCGTTCGGCCTCTTCAGGGCGCTGTACGACCTCGTCTACAACATGAACCTCGCCCACCTCAGCCCCCAGGTGGAGACCGTGTTCGAGCGGCTCGATGACGCCGGTGTCCGCACCGCCGTGACTCCCTTCCTGGTCTATCGGGGCCGCCACCGTCATGAGGTCTCCCTCGACGGGCTGTTGCGCCGCGCTGTGGACGCCAGCCAGCTGAAGTTCCGCCACGCGACCTGGGGCCCGGCGGAGCTGTTCTACGGCGATCTTTACGCGAGCCGCCGCGTTCCCTGCAAGTCGACCTCGATCCCCGGCGACCGCGACGAGTACTCGGCCTGCTGCGCTGCCGAGCTGGCCGCGGGGAACCTCTTCGACTTCCTGCTCTTCTCGCTGCCCGACAACGACCACTACTCGCACCTCCACGGCCCCGAGGCGACGCTGGAGTCGATCGGCAAAGCCGACAGCTGCTTTGCGCAGCTCGTGGAGGCAGCGGGTGGCCTTGACGGGTTTCTCACCGATCACGCCTTGATCCTGCTTGCGGACCACGCACAGACGCCGGTGCACCGTGACCTGCCGATCGCCGACCTGCTCAACGAGCGCTGGCAGGTTCTTCAGCCTTCCGAGGACCAGCCAGAGGAGGCCGAGTTGGCGGTGAGCCCGACCGCCCGGGCTGCCTACGTCTACCTGCTTGCGGGCAACGGCACCCGCGCCGCCCACGGCGAGGTCCACGCTGCGCTGGCGGAGATGGACGGGGTCGACTTCGTCGCGCATCTGTCGACCGCGGAGGGGCCGCTGGTGCGCAAGCTGCCCGGCTTGCCGCCGGCGGGAGTCGAGGCGGTGGTCCAGCGCGACGGATCCGAGCTGCGCTTCCGTCCGGGCGACGCGGTCGCCGACCTTCGCGGCGGCCGCTGGGAGCTGGATGGCGACCTCGGCGTGCTCGACCTGCAGAGCGAAGGGGGACAGGCCCACAGCTACGAGTACCCCGACGCGCTGGCGCGGCTCTGGTCGGCGCTGTGCGCGCCCCATGCGGGCGACCTCGTCGTCTCCCTCGCCCTAGGGTATGAGTGCGTGGACTGGGGCGGGACCTCACATGTGGGCGGTGGAAGCCACGGCTCGCTGCACCGCGGAGATTCGCTGGGGCCGCTGCTGTTCTGCGGCTGCGGGCCGGACAGCGCCGACGCGCGCGAACAATGGGCATTGCGCGACGTGGCGGCGGTGGTGCTGGAGCATTTCGGCCTTCAGCCGAGCGACGAGCGACGAGCGACGAGCGACGAGTCCTCGACCACAGGTGTCCCGAGGTGACACCTGTCGAGACAGCCCGACGGATCGGCGCCGGCACCCGGAAACCCGGCAACTGGGTCCAGCTGTTCAAGTTCGGGCTGGTCGGCGGCAGCGGCTACGTGGTCAATCTCGCCATCTTCGCCGCGCTGGTCGAGGGGCTCGGCGTCCACCACGTGATCGCCGCGATCGGCGCGTTCTGCGTCGCCGTCTCCAACAACTTCTACTGGAACCGCCACTGGACCTTCGGGGCCTCGGAGGGTCACGCCGGCTTTCAGGCCGCCCGCTTCTTCGCCGTCAGCATCGCCTCGCTTGGGGTCAACCTGATCGTCCTCCAGCTCCTGATCGACTCGGCCGGGCTCGCGGAGCTTCCCTCGCAGGCGATCGCCGTTGCCACCGCGATGCCGTTCAACTTCGTCGGCAACAAGCTGTGGACCTTCGATCTCGACTGAGGTCGTTCCTCGTTCCTCGTTCCTCGTTCCTCGTTGTGGCGCTCGCTGCGCTCGCGGTGACGCCCCCCGCGCTCGCGGCGCAGCAGACGAGCCTCAACGAGCGCGAGGCGATTGCGATCGCCGGCCGCGACGCCAAGGTCGCCGAACAGCGGGCACAGCATCCGAACCTGGACCCGGCCGCGACGCTGGAGGACGGCGACTGGAAGGTGGCCTACTTCGCCGGCGACGAGGATGTTGCGCAGGTGATCGTCGTCGATGCGACCGGCGTCGTGCGGGAGTCGTGGACCGGCGACCAGGTCGCCTGGAAGATGGCACGCGGCTATCCCGGCACCTTCGGGCACAAGCTCAACGCCCCCTACGTCTGGCTGCCGCTCTGCGCGCTGTTCCTGCTCGGGTTGGTGGACTGGCGGCGCCCCTGGCGGGTGGCAAACCTCGACCTGCTGGTGCTGCTCTCCTTCGGGATCTCGCATCTGTTCTTCAATCGCGCCGAGATAGGCGTCTCGGCTCCACTCGCCTATCCGCCGCTGCTGTACCTGCTCGGCCGCATGCTCTGGATCGGCTTCCGGGGCCGGGGCGACGGCCTGCGCCCGGTCTGGCCTGCAGCCTGGCTGATGATCGCGGCGCTGTTCCTGCTCGGCTTCCGGGGAGGATTGAACATCGCCGATTCGGGTGTGATCGACGTCGGCTACGCCGGGGTGGTCGGCGCCGACAGGATCGTCGACGGCGAGGCCATCTACGGCGGGGGGGCGTTCCCGGACCAGGTCGGCTCCGGGGACACCTACGGCCCGGTCAACTACTACGCGTACGTCCCATTCGAGCAGGCGCTGCCCTGGAGCGGATCCTGGGACGACCTCCCCGCCGCCCACGCCGCCGCGATCTTCTTCGATCTCGCCACCTTCCTGGGGCTGGTGCTGCTGGGCCGGCGCCTGCGCCCGGGCCCGGAGGGCAGGCGGCTCGGCGCCGTGCTCGGCTTCGGCTGGGCCGCCTACCCGTACACGGCCTTCGTGCTGCAATCGAACTCCAACGACTCGCTGGCGGCGATGCTTGTGGTCGGCCTCCTGCTTGTCCTGACCCGACCGGCAGCCCGCGGGGCGATGCTTGCCCTGGCCGGAGCGACCAAGTTCGCCCCCCTGATCCTCGCCCCGATGATGGCGATGTATCGGAGCGGTTCGTCCTCCGTGACAGGACCCGCGGCCATGCGGTTCGGGCTGGGGTTCGTCGCGGTTGCGGCCCTGGTGATGTTGCCGACCGTCATCGACCCGGGGCTTTCGACGTTCTGGGACCGCACGATCACCAACCAGATCGACCGCGACTCCCCGTTCAGCGTCTGGGGCCAGGCGAGCTCGCTGGAGCCTCTGCGCATCGCGCTGATCGCCGCCCTCGCGGTGTTCGCGGTGGCGGTCGCGTTCCGCCCCCGCGAGAAGTCGGTGATCCAGGTGACGGCGCTCAGCGCGGCGCTGCTGATCGGCACCCAGCTGATCGCCCAGCACTGGTTCTACCTCTACATCGTCTGGTTCCTGCCGCCGCTGCTGGCGGCGCTTGCCGCGGTCAATCCGGTGCCGGGACCAGCACCTGCTCGATCGACTCCGCCCGCCCATCGAGGCCAACCGAGACCACCGCCCCCATCACCCAGACGTCCTCCTCGCCGGTCTCGAAGCGAACCGGCATCTGCGTGATGAAGGACTCCAGGGCCTGTTCCCGTTTGACCCCGATCACCCCCGCACGCGAGCCGGTCATCCCGACGTCGCTGATGTAGGCGGTGCCGCCCGGCAGAACGCGCGCGTCGGCCGTGGGAACGTGGGTGTGGGTGCCAAACACCGCCGCGACCCGCCCGTCGAGGTGCCATCCCATCGCCACCTTCTCGCTGGTCACCTCGGCGTGGAAGTCGACCAGCACGGCGTCCGCGTCGCCGTGGAGCCGCTCCAGGATCGAGTCGGCCTCGGTGAACGGGGAACGCGCGGCCTTCATGTGCACCGTGCCGCTCAGGTTGATCACGGCGACCCTGCTCCCGGCCGCCTCGACCACGGTGTGACCGCGCCCCGGGTTGCCATGCGGGTAATTGGCCGGGCGCACCACACGCTCGGCGCGGTCCAGGTAGCCGTAGGCCTCGCGGTGGCGGTAGACGTGGTTGCCGGTGGTGATCACGTCGGTGCCCGCCGCGAACAGCTCCTCGGCGGTGCCCTCGGTGATGCCCAGCCCCCCCGCCGAGTTCTCGCCGTTGACAACCACCAGGTCCGGCGAATGCTGTTCGCGCAGTGACGGCATCGTTTGCTCCAGGCCGCGCCGGCCGGGGCTTCCGACCACGTCTCCGATGAACAGCACCCGCATGGCGCGGAGCGTATCCGCCGCTCGCTCGATGACCGATCCCACGCCCGGCATGCAATCGATCATCTAGCTTGTTGCCGATGGAAGCCACGGGACCCGGGAGCACCCCGGCGAACGGTGCCGGCTCCGGGGCGGCGCTGGAGGCGCGGGGCATCGTGAAGCGCTACGGCGAGCGTCTGGCACTGCGGGGAATCGACTTCGACGCTCACCCGGGCGAACTGCTGGCGGTGATCGGCCCCAACGGGGCGGGTAAGACGACGCTGCTCTCGATCCTCGCCGGGATCCTCTCCGCAGACGAGGGCGAGGTCCACCTGCCGCGCGGCGAGGTCGGATGGGTCCCACAGCAGGCGGCGATGTACAGGCGGCTGACCGTGGAGGAGAACCTCCGCCTGTTCGCCCGCCTCGAGGGGCATGAGGACGTCGAGTCCAGCGTCGAGCGGATGCTGGAGCAGACCGACCTCGGAGAGCGCCGCCACGACCAGGTGGCGCGCCTGTCGGGCGGCAACCAGCAGCGCATCAACATCGCGATCGGGCTTCTGGCTCGCCCGGTGGTGCTGCTGCTCGACGAGCCCAGCGCCGGCCTGGACCCGCGCCAGCGCGCCCGCCTCTGGGAGTTCGTCTCGGGCCTTGCCGGAGGCGGAACGACGGTGATGTTCTCCACCCACAACATCCAGGAGGCCGAGCGCTACGGGCAGCGCCTGCTGGTGATCGCCGACGGCGAGCGTCTCTTCGACGGGTCCGCGGACGAGCTGCGCTCCGCTGTCGCGCGCGAAGCACCGGAGGCGGCCGACCGCGATTTCGAGACAGCATTCGTCGCCTACCTCCACCACCGAGGCCACTGAGTGGCATGAGTCCCCGGACGAGCAACGAGCAACGAGCAACGAGCAGCCAATAGATGCGCTGGCTCCTTCTCAAAGACCTTCAGATATTGCGGCGCTCGCCCCTGCAGGCGGCGCTGCTGATCGTCTACCCGGTGCTGATCGCGCTGCTGGTCGGCTTCGCGATCTCGCGCGGGCCAGAGAAGCCGCGCGTCGCCTTCCTCAACCAGGTGCCCGAGAACACCCAGGTCAGCGTGGGGGGCGGTGAGGTCGACGTCGTCAACGCGCGGGATCGGCTCTGTGACCGGGTCGAATGCGTGCGGGTGCAGTCGCGCGCCGAGGCGCTCGACAAGGTCCGCGACGGCGAGGTGCTCGGCGCGCTGATCCTCCCCAGCGACCTGGTGGAGAACATCGAGTCGCTGGCGACGCTGAACCCCACGCAGCCGGAGGTGGAGCTGCTCGTCAACCAGGAGGACCCGCTGAAGGAGCGGCTCGTCGACGACCGCATATCGGCGCTGCTCGGCGAAGCGAACCTGGCAATCGCCCGGCGCGTCGCCCGCGAGGGCAGCAGCTACCTCGACCTGATCCTCAACGGCGGCGATTTCAACCTGCTCGGCCAGTCCTTCCGGGTGCTGGGCCTGACCAGCACCGAGCGGATCCTCAAGGCGGTGCGGCCGAACATTCCGCCGGGGGCGCAGCGCACCGCGCTGGACGAGGTGATCCGGTTCGCCGGCCTGGCCCGGGCGAACCTCGATCTCGCCACCCCGATCCTCGCCTCGGTGGCCGAGCCGATCAAAGTCGACAAGCAGGTGGTCTCCGGCGACACGCCCCCGCTCGACGTTTTCGCGATCGCCGTCTCGGCCACGGTGACGCTGATGTTCGTGACGGTGCTGCTAGTGGCCGGTTCGCTGGCCCTGGAGCGTGAGGAGAACGCGTTCCCGCGCCTCACCCGCGGGCTGGTCTCGCGGGCCGGCCTGCTGGTCGAGAAGCTCGGCCTGGGAATAATGGTGGCGCTCTTCGTGACCCTGCTGATGCTGGCCGGATTGGAGCTCTTCGTCTCGCTGCAATGGGACCGGATCGGGTTGTGGTTGGTGGCGATCCTCGCCGGCGGCGCCGGCTTCGCGGCCGCGGGGGCGGCCCTCGGCGCGGCGACCCGGGAGGTTCGCGCGGCCTCGCTGCTGGCCTTTATGGTCTCGCTGCCGATCGCCTTTCTCTCGCTGGTCCCGTCGGGGACGGTCGGCCCGGCGCTGTTCGACGTGATCAAGGTCGTCACCGCCCTGTTTCCCTTCAAGCCGGCGCTGCGGGCGATGGAGGGGGCACTCGACGAGGCCGGCCCCGCTCTCGGCACGCAATTGCTGCACCTGGCTGCGCTCACCGTCGTCTACGGCCTGCTGGCGCGTTTCGCGCTGCGTCGCTTCACAGCCGTTTGAGCACTCGCCCGAGCGACGAGCGACGAGCAACGAGCAACGGAACCCTAGAATCGCAGCGATGCCCTTTCCTGCGACACGCATGCGGCGGCTGCGCCGCACCCAGGCGCTGCGCGACCTGGTGCGCGAAACGGAGCTCGCGCCGGCCCATCTGGTGCAGCCGCTGTTCGTCGTCGCCGGCCAGGGCGTCCGCGAGGAGGTTCCCACGATGCCCGGGGTCGGACGCTTCTCGATCTCCGAGCTGGTCGGCGAGGCGGCCGAGATCGCGGCCGCCGGGGTGAAGGCGGTGCTGCTTTTCGGGATTCCCGCCGACAGGGACGAGCAGGGCTCGGGGGCCTACGACGACGAGGGCGTGGTGCAGATGGCGGTGCGGGCGCTGAAGGAGGCCCACCCCGACCTGATCGTGATCACCGACGTCTGCCTCTGCGAGTACACCTCGCACGGCCACTGCGGCTTCGTGCGCGACGGCGAGGTGGACAACGACATCACCCTCGAGCTGCTCGCCAAGGCGGCGGTCTCGCAGGCCGAGGCCGGCGCGGACGCGGTGGCTCCCAGCGACATGATGGACGGCCGGGTGGGCACGATCCGCCACCAGCTCGACGAGGAGGGCCACGCCAACGTTCCGATCCTCGCCTACAGTGCCAAGTACGCCTCAGCGTTCTACGGGCCGTTTCGCGATGCCGCCGAGTCCACCCCCGAGTTCGGCGACCGCCGCGGCTACCAGATGGACCCCTCCAACGCTGCCGAGGCGGTGCGCGAGGCAAAGCTCGACCTCGAGGAGGGGGCGGACATGATCATGGTCAAGCCCGCCACCCCGTACCTCGACGTGGTGCGGCGGGTCAAGGAGGAGACCGGCGCCCCCGTCGCCGCGTACCACGTCTCGGGCGAGTACTCGATGCTGAAGGCGGCCGCGGCCAACGGCTGGATCGACGAGCGCGCCGCGGTGATCGAGACCCTGACCGGGATCCGCCGCGCCGGGGCCGACGTGGTCGTCACCTACTACGCCAAGGAGGTTTCCGCGTGGCTGGCGTGAGGGCACCGCAGCCGAAGCTGCGCTCGCGCCGCGACGGGGCGGCGATCCCACTCGACGACACCGACAAGCGGCTGATGAACCTGCTGCAGTCGAGCTTCCCGCTCGAGCGCGAGCCGTTCGAGCTTCTCGCGTCCGAGGCGGAGCTGCCTGCCGACGAGGTCAAGACCCGCACCCGGCGCCTGCTCGACAAGCGAATCATCCGCGAGATCACCCCGATCTTCGACACCCGGGCGCTGGGCTACAGCTCGATGCTGGTCGCGGCCAAGGTGGACGCCGAGCACCCGCAGCGCCCGGCACGCGTCGTCAACTCCCACCCCGGCGTCTCGCACAACTACCTGCGCACGCACAACTTCAACCTCTGGTTCACGATCGCCACGCCGCCCGACTCCGAGCTCGGCCTCGAGGGCACGCTGGAGGTGTTGATGGACCTCACGGGAGCCGAATCAATGCGCCAGCTGCCGACCCTGACCCTCTTCAAGATCAACATGAACCTGGAGATGGAGGGGGGCACCGAGGCGCTCTCCTCGGCGGTCGAGGCCGCGCCGCCGCGGGAGCTGGAGGCGCAGCCGTACGACGAGACCGACGTCGCGGTGATCCGTGCCCTGCAGGGGCCGATGGATGTGGCCGACCGGCCCTACGACGCCGCCGCCGCCGAGGCCGGCATGGAGCCCGCCGCCCTGCTCGATCGCCTGCGCGGGATGGTCGAGCGCAAGCTGCTGCGCCGGGTGGCCGCGATCCTCTACCACCGCCGCGCCGGCTTCTCGGCCAACGGGATGGGTGTCTGGAAGGTCCCCGAGGACGAGATCGCCGAGACCGGCCGCCGCATGGCCGCCTTTCGCGGCATCTCCCACTGCTACCAGCGCCCCACCTACCCCGACTGGCCCTACAGCGTCTTCACCATGGCCCACGGCCGCTCCAAGGACGAGTGCGACGCGATCCTCGACTCGATCGCGGCCGAGTGCGGGATCGACGGCGAGGGCCGCGCCACTCTGTACTCCTCGACCGAGTACAAGAAGGTCCGCCTGCACTACTTCACGGACGAATACGCGAAATGGGAGGCGGAGCACAGTTGAGACTCGTTACTGGTTACTCGTTACTCGTTCCTCGGCCGTAGCCCCGAGCGACGAGCAACGAGGAACGAGCAACGTGAATCACCAACGCTCATCCGACCTTTACGCCCGGGCGCTCCAGGTGCTTCCGGGGGGCGTAAACAGTCCTGTTCGAGCCATGCGCCAGATCGGCCGCGATCCGGTCTTCATCGAGCGCGGCGAGGGCGCCTACGTCACCGACGTGGACGGCAACCGGTACCTGGACTGGGTCTGCTCCTGGGGGCCGCTGATCCTCGGCCACGCCCATCCCGCGGTGGTCGAGGCGGTACGCGACGCCGCCGGTCGCGGCACCAGCTACGGGGCCGCCACCGAGACCGAGGTCGAGCTGGCCGAGGAGGTCGCCGGCCGCATCCCCTCCGTTCAGATGCTGCGCATGACCAGCTCGGGGACCGAGGCGGCGATGAGCGCCGCGCGCCTGGCGCGGGCGGCGACCGGGCGCGAGGTGCTGGTCAAGTTCGCCGGCGCCTACCACGGGCATTCCGACGGGTTGCTGGCCGATGCCGGCTCGGGGATGGCGACGCTCGGCGTCCCCGCCACCCCGGGCGTCCCCGCCGCGCAGGCGGCCGGCACCGTCGTCGTCCCCTGGAACGACCGCGAGGCGGTCGCCAAAGCGCTCGCAGAACATGAGGTCGCTGCGGTCTTGGCCGAGCCGATCCCCGCCAACATGGGTGTGGTCCCGCCGGCGGACGGCTTTCTCGACTTCCTGCGCGACGCAACGCGCGAGTGCGGTGCCCTGCTGGTGCTCGACGAGGTGATCACCGGCTTCCGGGTCGCTCGCGGAGGCGCCCAGGGCCTCTACGGAGTCGAGCCGGACCTCACCGTGCTGGGCAAGGTGCTGGGCGGGGGGCTCCCTGCCGCGGCCGTCGGCGGCCCGCGCGAGCTGATGGAGCGCCTGGCCCCGGCCGGCGACGTCTACCAGGCCGGGACGCTCTCGGGCAACCCGCTCGCGGTGGCCGCCGGGCTGGCCACGCTGAGCGAGCTGAACGCGAGCGCATACGTGCGGCTTGCGGAGCTGACCGACCTGCTCGCCGGCGGCCTGCGCGAGGCCGCCGCGGGAGCCCCGGTGACGGTGACCTCCGCTCCGGGCCTGGTCACCCTCTTCTTCAGCGCCGAGGCGGTCACCGACTTCGCAGGGGCGTCGGCGTGCAACACCGATGCCCACGCCCGCTTCTGCCGGGCGATGCTAGAGCGCGGCATCTACCCGCCCCCATCCCAGTTCGAGGCATGGTTCGTCTCCCTCGCGCACGACGCCGAGGCGGTCGAGCGCACGGCCGACGCCGCCGCCGAGTCGCTGCAGAAGGCCCTGGGCTGATGCCGGAGCAGGCGCTGCACCGGCTCGCGACGACCCTGCGCGGGGAGGACACGGTCATCTCTCCACACGTGGCCGACCCCACCTCGGAACCCGCCCTGGGGGCGCTGGCGGCCGCGGGGCCGCGCGCGACCGGGGCTCCCGCCGACTATTCGCTCGTCATCGAGTCGGTGCGAGAGGGCTACCTGCTCCACTACGGCGAGGCAAGGATTCTGGCCGGCCACGATGCCGACCTTGCGCTGCTGGCCGGCGACTATCTCTATGCCCTCGGCCTCGAGCGGCTCGCTTCGCTGGGTGACGATCAGGCGGTGCGCGAGCTCTCCGACCTGATCAGCCTCTCCGCCGCCTGCCATGCCGAGGACGCGGAGGAGGTCGTGTCGGCCCTCTGGCTCGCCGCAACGGTTGCGATCGGCTGCGGCCCCGGCGAGGGCCACGAGTCGGCCAAGTCGGCGACGCGCGCGCTGGCCCCCGGCGCCCCCCAGGCGCTCCTCGATGCAGCCCGCGACCGGGCGTCTGTGACGGGCGTCACAGACGATCTCGAGCGGGCGGCGCAGGCAATAGACTTGCCGGTTCAGACTGGCTGACCGTGGCTGACCGAGGCGAAAAGCAGGAGGGGGCAGGGACCCCGCCGAGTCGGGAGCGGGCCAAGCCAGATCCGCCCGGCTACTTCGAGGGCGAGTCGCTGACTCGCCGCCGTGCCTTCACGGTCGCCGGCCAGGCGCTGGGTGGAGTGGCGGGCCTCGCGGTCGTGCTGCCGGCAGTCGGCTTCGCGCTGGCCCCGATCTTCGAGCGCGGCGAGGAGCGCTGGGAGGCGGTCGGGCCCGCCGACGACTTCGTCGACGACGCCTACAAGCCGGTCGTCTTCACCGCCGTCCCCGGGATCGGCGAGGCGGGCAAGACCACCGCCTACATCCGCAAGGGATCCACGAAGCTCAACGAGGACCCGAACTCCTTCATCGCGATCTCCACCCGGTGCGCACACCTCGGCTGCCCGGTGCGGTTCGTGGAGGCCGCGGGCAACTTCATCTGTCCCTGCCACGGCGGCGTCTACGACTTCGAGGGCAAGGTGATCGGCGGCCCTCCGGTCCGCCCGCTCGACCGCTTCCAGACCCGGATCAGCAAGGACGGCAAGGTCGAGGTCGGCCCCCGCTACAGCCTCACCTCCCAACTGGAGCCGGTCCGCGCCCGCGACCCCGGCGAGTTCACCGGCGGCGTCTGGGAGTATCTGTATCCGCCCCGCCCCACGACCTTCCCGCCGCCGAACTGAGTGAGGTGAGGCCGGCATGAAGTTTCCCGAGTCGCTGATCCCGCCGCCCCTCCGCAAGCCCGGCAAGCCCGGTGCCGACGGCCGCTCCAAGGGCCCGGCCCCGGCCGATCTCAAGGAGGCGCCGCCCGAGCCTCCGTCGCACTCCGACAAGCTCGTCGAAGGAGCAAAGGAGGGCGCGATCGATGTGGTCGGCTGGGTCGACTCGCGCACCAGCGGGTCCGGCTTTCTCACCGGGATGCTGTTCCGCAAGGTCCCGAAGGGCACCAACTGGTTCTACACGCTCGGCTCGGCGACCCTGTTCGCGTTCACGATCCAGGCGATCACCGGCGTTTTCCTGGCGATGTTCTACACGCCCTCGCCCACCCAGGCCTACCCCTCGATCGTCCACCTCACCAACGACGTCTTCCTCGGTGAGTTCGTGCGCGGGATGCACAAGTGGGGCGCCAGCCTGATGATCATCCTGCTGTTCCTGCACATGGCGCGCACCTTCTTCTTCGGCGCCTACAAGTACCCGCGCGAGCTCAACTGGGTGATCGGCGTCGTGCTGCTGATCCTCACCTTCGTGATGGGGCTGACCGGCTACCTGCTTCCCTTCGACCAGCGCTCCTTCTGGGCCACGATCGTCGCTAACAACATCACCGCGACTGGCCCGGTCGTCGGTCCCTACCTGGCCGACTTCCTGCGCGCCGGCCCGGAGTTCGGGGCGACCACGCTGTCACGCTTCTACGCGATCCACATGCTGCTGGTGCCCGGGGCGATCATCGCCCTGATCGGCGCCCACCTCTACCTCGTCGCCAAGCTCGGAACCACCGCCCCGCCCTGGCTGAAGGCGGAGCGCCCGAAGCCGGCCCAGCCGGTGGAGCAGGTGGTGGCCGGCGCGAACGGCTCCGGCGACGGCGCCGGCCCATGAACAACCGCGAGAAACAGGAGTACCTCGAGGAGTACGAGGTCCTGAAGAAGAAGGGCAAGCCGTTCTTCCCCTACGCGGTGCTGAAGGACTCGGCGATGGCGCTGGTGGTGGTGATGGTTGTCATCGTCATGGCCCTGGTGCTCGGCGCCGAGCTGGGCCCGAAGGCGGACCCGACCACCACCACCTACGTGCCGCGGCCCGAGTGGTACTTCTTCTTCCTGTTCGAGCTGCTGCGGGTGCTGAAGCCGCCATGGTTGGTGCCGATGGCGACGATCGGGATCCCGACCATCGCGATGGTCCTGTTGCTGATGCTGCCGTTCTACGACCGCGGCCCCGAGCGGCGGCCGGAGCGCCGCCCGATCGCCACCACGGCGGCGATCCTGACCATCATCGCAATGGCCTACCTCACGTATCTCGGCGCCGAGGCGGGCTCGCCGACGGAGATCGAGTTGGCGACGGCGGCCAAGTATGAGCCGGGCAAGGAGATCGTGGCCCAGTCGGGCTGCCTCGCCTGCCACAAGATCGGCGCCAACGGCAACAACGGGCCTGGCCCGGAGCTGACCCACATAGGTTCCCGCATCCCGGAGGCGGCGATCCTGCGCTCGCTGCAGATCGGACCGGGGATCATGCCCTCCTACAACGACCTGGCGCCTGAGAAGCAGCGCCAGGTCGCGGAGTTCCTCGCCTCGCTCGACTAGGCAACACTTCTGAGCGGCGCGGGTTCGCGCCCAACATGGCAACCACGAGCTCGAATCGTCCCAGCCGCGAGTCGGAGCAGTTCGCCGGCCAGGTCAACCGCATGTTCGATCGCATCGCGGACCACTACGACGCGATGAACTCGGTTATGACCGCGGGCCTGCACCACCGCTGGCGCGAGCGGGCCGCCGACAGGGCCGGGGTCGGCCCGGGGGACGCCGCGCTGGACGTCTGCTGCGGCACCGGCGACCTGGCGCTGGAGCTGGCGAGGCGCGTCGCGCCCGGCGGCAGCGTCACCGGGTCCGACTTCTCCGAGCCGATGCTGGAGCTGGCGCGCGAGAAGGCCGCCGCGCGAGGAGAGAGTGCCGTGCGCTTCGAGTGGGCCGATGCGCTGCAGCTTCCCTACCCCGACGCGAGCTTCGACGCGGTGACGGTCGGGTTCGGCGTGCGCAACCTCGCTGACCTCGACCGCGGGCTGCGGGAGATGGCGGGCGTGCTGAAGCCCGGAGGACGCCTGGTGATCCTCGAGATCACCCAGCCGCGCCGGCCGCCGCTCTCCACCTTCTACTCGCTGTGGTTCGACCGCATCGTGCCCCTGCTCGGCACCGTGGCCGGCGACCGCGACGCCTACACCTACCTGCCCGAGTCGGTGCGGAGCTTCCCCTCTCCCGAGGGGCTGGCGGAGGGGATGGATTCCGCAGGCTTCGAGCGGATCCTGGTCACGATCCTGGCCGGGGGAATCATCGCCATCCACAGCGGCGTGCGCTCGGCGGGGCGGGCGGAGCGATGAGCCCACGTCCCTCCGACGTTCCGCCGCCGGTCACTGCGGTGCTCGACGCCGCCGGGACCTGGCTGCCGAACCGGCTGGGCGCCGTCGAGACCGGGCTGCGGGAGGCGGCTCGCGACCACGGCCCTGCGCTGGAGCAGGACGCCACCGCCACGCTGGTCGCCGGCGGCAAGCGCCTGCGCCCGCTGCTGGTGCTGCTCTGCGCCGGCGGCGAGGGAGGTGACGCGGCGGTTCGGGCTGCGATCGCGGTCGAGCTGGTGCACATGGCGACGCTCGTGCACGACGACGTCCTCGACGCGGCGCCGCTTCGGCGCGGCCGCCCCACCGTCGCCGCGACCTCCGGCCGGGGGCGCGCCACCTCGACCGGCGATCTGCTGTTCTCGCGCGCCTTCGCCCTGCTGGCCAATGCGGGCGATGGTGAGCAGGTCTCGCTGTTGAGCGAAGCCTCTGTGGCGCTTGCCCGCGGCGAGCTGACCCAGCGCCGCGACGCCTACGACATCTCGGTCACGGCCGAGCGCTACCTGGAGCGCTGTCGCTTGAAGACCGCGAGGCTTTTCGAGTGCGCATGCATGATGGGATGGACGGCGCGGAATGCCGGAGCCGATCGCGGCGGCGCCGCGGAGCTGTGCGAGTTCGGCAGCGAGATCGGGCTCGCCTTCCAGCTGCTGGACGACGTGCTCGATGTTTCCGGTCCGCCGGAGCGGACCGGAAAGGCGCGCGGAACCGACCTGCTCGACGGGACCGTGACGCTGCCGCTGATACTGGCGGTCGAGCGCGACGCCTCCCTGCGGGAGGTGGAGCTGCGCGATCTCGATCCCACCTCTGCCGAACTGCTGTGCGACCGTATCGCCGCCACCGGATCCCTGGAGGACGTCCGCGCCCGGGCGCTGGAGATGGTGGCCGCTGCGAAGCGCGACCTCGCCGGCCCGGCCTTCGACGCCGAGCAACGCGATCTGCTGGCCCTGGTCGCCGACGGCGTGGTGGAGAGGTACAGCTAGCGGCGCTTGACCCGTTCCTTGCCCCCGGGGCCGCAGCCCCGGGGTCGCAGGAACGATCGTCAGACCTAGAAGTCTTCGGGGAGGATGAGGTCTTCGTGGAGGGCCGTCACGAACCCGGTGACGGCTTCCTGCATGTTCGACTGCTCCAGCGCCCGCAGCTCCTCTGCCAGCTCGCGGGTGCCGAAGTCGAGCTGCTCGTCGAAGTCATCGACCTCGGACTCGGCATGGACACCGTCGCCGTACCACTCGCACTCGGGGCAGCGCCGCCACAGCCGCCACTCCGACGGCTTTGGCGTCTGCTCCCACGCGACCGGCTGCACCAGCTCCGACTGACACTCGGGGCAGACGTGCAGAGCGGCCTTGGTGCGGCTCTTGGTCTCGCTTCTCCCGGCTCCCATACCCATTACGACGGGACTATCGGGAGAGCGATGCGGCGAGATAACCGTAATTCCCCGCAAGGCCCCACAAAGGTCGAAAACCGGGTACTCCCCCATCATCAAAAGACTGGATTTCGCCCTCGGTTCTCCCTTCGGGGCGCAAAACGCCGCCCGAGAATATGCGCAGCGCCTACTCGTCCCGCGCGAAGTTGAGGTAGTAGCGCGAGGCGGTGGGGCCCCTCTGGCCGCGGTACTTCGAGTCGGTTCCTTCGGCTCCGTATGGCTTGTCCGCGTCGGTCGTCATGCGCAGAAACGAGATCTGACCGATCTTCATTCCCGGATAGATGGCGATCGGCAGGTTTGCGACGTTGGAGAGTTCCAGGGTCAGATGGCCATCCCAGCCCGCGTCGACGAATCCGGCGGTGGAGTGGATCAGCAGGCCAAGCCGGCCAAGCGACGATTTCCCCTCCAGCCTCGCGACGAGATCGGAACCGAGCGCGACGCGCTCGAGGGTCGAGCCCAGCACGAATTCGCCGGGATGGAGGATGAAGGCACCGTCCTCGTCGACCTCGACCAGCTCGGTCAGGTCCTCCTGGGGCTGCTTCGGATCGATGAATGGGGTGGTGTCGTTGCGAAAGACGCGGAAGTATCGATCGACATGCAGATCGACGGATGACGGCTGAATCGCGCCCTCGTCGAGCGGCTCGATGACGATGCCGCCGCCATCCAACTCCTCGCGAATCGATCGATCGGACAAGACCATTTCGCGCCAGCCTATCGACGGTCTCCGATCTTCCCAACGGGAGCCTTGTAAGGCTGATGCGGCCGGGCCGATCCGGTCGGCCTGGGGCGCCGTTACCATTTGTCGCGATGCCCAATATCGGACCACTTGAGCTGGTAGTCGTCCTGATCATCGCCCTGGTCGTGTTCGGCCCCAAGCGCCTGCCGGAGCTGGGGCGGTCGCTGGGCCGGGGGATCCGCGAGTTCCGCGGCTCCGTGAGCGGCGACAACAAGGACGACGACGAGTCAGAACCGCCCGAGCTGGAGCAGTCGAAGGCCGACGCGCCCGAGGCCGTCGAGGGCGAGGTAGTAACCGAGAAACGGGCCTGAGGAGGCGGCCATGGCCCGCTTCAAGGGGGTCGGCCACGAGGATCGTCTGACCCTCGTCGAGCACCTCGACGAGCTGCGCACGCGGATCATCGTCTGCGTCGCGGTGTTCGGGGTCGCCTTCGCGCTCTGCTTCTGGCAGAACGATCTGCTGCTCGACATCGCCCGCGCGCCGCTGCCCGACGACCGCGACCAGCTCCTCACCTTCGGCGTAGCCGAGCCCTTCACGACCACGATCACCCTTGCCGCCTACGGCGCGATCCTGCTGTCGCTGCCGATCGTCCTCTACCAGCTCTACGCCTACGTCCTGCCGGCCTTCAGCAGCGCAGAGCGGCGGGTGATCACGCCGCTGCTGCTGGTGATCCCGTTCCTGTTCGTCGGCGGCGTCGTCTTCGCCTACTTCGTGGTGATGCCTGCCGCGACCGGATTCCTGCTCGAATTCAACGACCCCCAGTTCAACATCCAGGTTCGGGCTCGCGACTACCTGGGCTTTTTCACCACGACGCTGCTCGCGGTCGGACTGATCTTCCAGATTCCGGTCGGAGTCCTCGCCGTGACGCGGCTGGGGATCGTCACCCCGGCCCAGCTCGCGCACAACCGACGCTACGCCTACCTGATCGCCGCAGTGGTGGCGGCGGCACTGCCGGGGGTGGACCCCGTGACGATGCTTATCGAGACGATTCCGCTGATCCTGCTCTACGAGTTGAGTATCGTGCTGGCCCGTCTCTTCGGCCGCCCCAGCGGCGGCACCCTGTCGGAACCCTCGACCCAGGAGCATTAGAGCTTGGCGAAAAGCGGTGAGCGAAAGATGCTCTTCGACCTGCAGCGCGGCAAGCGCAGGCGCGTGGTCCAGGTGATCTACGGGACCCTTGCCCTGCTGATGGGCGGAGGCCTGATCTTCTTCGGGATCGGGTCCAACGTGCAGGGCGGCCTGTTCGACGCCTTCGACAGCGGCAGCAACAGCGGCAACCCCCAGTTCGAGGAGGAGGCGCAGAAGCTGGAGCGCAAGCTGAAGGCCGACCCCAACAACCCGCAGCTGCTGGCTGCAACGACCCGCGCCTGGTACACGGCCGCCAACTCCCAGGTCGAGTACGACCCGAACACCGGGGCGCCGCTCGGCTTCCCGCAGGGCGCGATCAACGATTTCGAGCGGGCAGGCGCGGCCTGGCAGCGCTATCTCGACACCAAGCCGGAAAAGCCCAACTCCAACGTCGCCGGCCTCGCCGCAACGGCATTGTTCTACTCCGGCGCCTCGGCGACCACCGCCAGCGACTTCGAGCGGAGCATCAAGGAGGCGGTGGAGACCCAGGCGATCTTCGCCGAGGCCGAGCCGAGCCTCAACTCCTACGTGACGCTGGCTCGCTACAGCTACTACGCGGGCGATTTCGAGGGAGGCGACAGGGCCGCCGCCAAGGCCAAGCAGGAGACCACCAGCGCCCAGGCAGCCTCCTTGAAGCAGGCCATCGCCCAGTACCGCAAGGACGGCAAGAAGATCGCCAAGCAGATCAAGGTGGCGAGCAAGTTCAAGCCCAGCGGCCAGGGCAAGCAGGCGCTCGAGAACCCGCTCGGCGGGCTCTCGGGCGGCGGCAGCGGGCTCAGCGCACCGGCGCCCTGATCTCGCCTCCTATCCACGCCTGACCGGGTTCGCGCCTACTTACACTTGGGGGCGTGCCCGCCAACGGTGAAGAAATCCAGGTGAGGCGGCGCCGGATCGCCGTCACGGCGGCGGAGGTGCTCGGCACGGTTGCGCTGGCCACCGGAGCCGTTGCGGTGCTCGATCAGGAGGCGCCGATCACCGGCCTCGGCGTGATCTACATGCTGGCGGTGCTGCTGATGGCGATTCGCCGTGGCGAGATCGCCGCGCTGGCGACCGCGGTCCTCAGCGTCCTCAGCCTCAACTTCTTCTTCATCGAGCCCGTCCACCGACTGACCATCTCGGAGTCGGAGAACGTGGTCGCGCTGGTGGTCCTGTTGATTGCCGCGGTCGTGATCGGCCGCCTCGCGGCCACGGCCCGCGAGCGGGCGTCGGAGGCGGAGCAGCGAGCTCGGCTTGCCTCGGCCCGCGAGCGCGACGCCACGATCCTCGCCGAGGCGGCGTCCTCGGTTCTGGCCGGCGGCGACTTGGAGCGCCAGCTCGACGCGATTGCAGCCGGGCTGGAGGCGTCATCGGACTCGGCGCTTCGGGTCGAGCTGAGCGCGGCTCCGCCGCAACAGCCGGGAGAGGTGGTTGTGCCGCTGGCCTCCCGGCGTCAGCCCGGCTGGCTCTGCGCGGTGGCCGGGAGCGGCTGGAGCCGCGAGGACCTGGAGCGGCTGGCGGAGCCTCTGGGTCGCCTGATCGACGTCGCCCACGAGGGGGAGCGCGTTTCCAGCCGCGCCGCCGAAGCCGAGGCCACGCGGCGCGCCGATGTCGCCAAGACGGCGCTGCTGCACGCGATCTCGCACGATCTGCGATCGCCGTTGACCGCGATCACCACCGCGGCCGGCGGGCTGCGCGCCGAGCGTCTCTCGGATCGCGATCGCGACGAGATGCTGTCGGTGATCGACGACGAGTCGGATCGGTTGGCCCGCCTCGTCGACGACCTGCTCGACGTCTCGCGGATCCAGGCCACGGCGGTGAATCCGCAGCTCGACTGGTGCGATCTCGGCGACGCGGTCGCCAGCTCCGCCGCGTCGGTCCGGGCCCGCCTCGGAGATCACCCGATCGAGTTCGACCTGCCGGCGGGACTGCCGCTGGTGCAGGCGGACGCGGCACAGCTCGAGCGGGTGTTCTCCAACCTGCTCGAGAACGCACTCCGCTACTCGCCGCCCGGGGAGGCGGTGCGAGTCAGCGGCGGCACCGGGGGAGGGAAGGTGATCGTACGGGTGACCGACAGGGGCAAGGGAATCCCGCCCTCCCGGCAGGCAGAGGTGTTCGAGCCGTTCATGCGGGGGCGCGACGGCCACCAGGGGTCGGGGCTGGGCCTTGCGATCTGCCGCGGGTTCGTGGAGGCGAACGGCGGGGCGATCAGGCTGCAGAGCACCCCTGAGCTGGGAACCTCGTTTGCGGTGTCCTTCCCGGTCGCCCGTCAGCCTGCCGCGGCGGGATGAGCCCGAGCGCCCAGCGTGTCCTCGTCGTCGACGACGAGCCGCAGATCGTGCGAGGGCTGAAGGTGATCCTGCGGGACGCCGGCTACGAGGTCGAGGCTGCCGAGACCAAGGAGGAGGCGCTGAACCGGGTATCCGCCCGCACACCGGATGCGATGGTGCTCGACCTCGTGCTGCCCGACGGCAGTGGCGTCGAGGTCTGTAAGCAGGTGCGGGGCTGGAGCAGCCTGCCGATCGTGGTGCTGTCGGCGGTCGGCGACGAGCGCGAGAAGGTCAGGGCGCTGGACGCCGGCGCCGACGATTACGTGACCAAGCCGTTCGGCCCCGAGGAGCTGCTGGCGCGACTGCGGGCGGTGCTGCGCCGCCGGGGCGAGGAGGACGGTGACGCGCAGGTTGTGGTCGGCGAGCTGGAGATCGACCTCGCGGGCAGGACGGTGCGACGGGATGGTTTGGAGATCCACCTCACCCCGATCGAGTTCGACCTGTTGCGGGTCCTCGCAAATCACCGGGGAAAGCTCGTCACCCACCGCCAGCTCCTGCACGAGGTCTGGGGCCCCGGCTACGAGTCCGAGACCCACTACCTGCGTGTGCACTTCGCGCACATGCGCGCCAAGCTCGAGCCCGAGCCGTCACAACCTCGCTACCTGATCACCGAGCCAGGCGTCGGCTACCGTCTGCGCGAGCAGTCTTAGCGAAATCTCTACGCGGCGGGGCGCTTCCTTAGCACCGGCTTAGCGGGTGCGGGCGCACGATGGAATCGTGGCCCAGCTCAAGGCAAGAGGATTGCGGCGCAGCGTTGGCGTACCCGGGCTGTTCGCCACCGCCTACGGCAACGTGGGGTCGTCGATCTACTACGCGCTGGGGCTGGTCGCCGCCCACGCCCTCGGGCTGACCCCCTTGGTCTTCATCTTCGCCGGCGGGCTGTTCGCGCTCACCGCCAAGACCTACGCGGAGGGCGCGTCGATGTTCCCCGAGGCCGGTGGCTCCTCCTCGTTCGCCCGGCATGCCTTCAACGAGGTCGTCTCCTTCTTCGCCGGCTGGGGCCTGTCGCTCGACTACATCATCACCGTCGCGATCTCGGCCTTTTTTGTGCCGCACTACCTCGGCGCCTTCGTGCCGGCGCTCGGCCACGGGCCCTGGGATGTGATCGCGGCGGCGCTGGTGATCGTCGTCCTCGCCGCGCTGAACATCCGCGGGATCGGCGAGTCGACCAAGGTCAACATCGGGCTTGCGGTCCTCGACCTGGTTACCCAGATCGGGCTCGTGGCGCTGGGCGCCGTGCTGATCCTCGACCCCGCCCTGCTGGTCCAACAGGTCCACCTCGGCGTGGCGCCGTCCTACACGGAGCTGCTGTTCGCGGTCTCGATCTCGATGATCGCCTATACGGGGATCGAGACGGTCTCCAACATGGCCGAGGAGGCGCGCGACCCCGGCACCGACGTGCCCCGCACGGTCAATCTGGTGCTGTTCGCCGTGCTGGGCATCTTCGCGGGGATCTCGATCGTCTCGATCACCGCCCTGCCGGTGACCCAGGATGCGGCCGGGCACTACTCGACCGCGCTGGGGACCACCTACAAGGACGACCCGGTGCTGGGAATCGTCTCGGCGCTTCACCTGGGGGGCACGCTGGAGACGATCGCGCGCTACTACATCGGCCTGCTCGCGGCGACGATCCTGGTGATCGCCACCAACGCGGGGATGATCGGCATCTCGCGCCTCTCCTGGTCGCTGGCCGAGCACCGGCAGCTGCCGGCGGCCTTCGCCAAGCTTCACCCCCGCTACCACACGCCGTGGTTCACGATCGTCTTCTTCTCAGTGTGCGCGATGGTCGTGCTGGCCCCGGGCCAGACCGACTTCCTCGGCAACCTCTACAGCTTCGGGGCGATGCTCTCGTTCACGATCGCGCATGTCTCGATCATCGCGCTGCGGTTGCGCGAGCCCGATCGCTACCGGCCCTACCGTGCGCCTTGGAACGTGACGGTGCGTGGCAAGCCGGTGCCGATGACCGCCGTGCTGGGAGCCCTTGGCACCGGTATCGCCTTCGCTTCGGTGGTCGCCCTCCACACCGAGGCTCGGATCGTCGGTACCGGCTGGATGATCGTCGGCGTGGCCGGGTACCTGCTCTACCGCCGCCACCTGGGCCTCGACCCGCGCGAGCAGCACAGGGTGCGCAAGGCCGAGCGCCCCGTCGACTTCCTCGAGGTCTCCTACAAGTCGGCGCTGGTGCCGATCTTCGGCGCCACGGTCAACACCGAGGCGATGCGCCGCGCCGCGGCGATCGTCGACCCGGATGCTGCCGTGGAGGCGCTCTACGTGCTCGAGGTTCCCGTCGAGGAGAAGCTCGACTCCGAGGCGACGGAGCGCCAGGAGTACGACGCCCGTTGCGCGCTCGACGTGGCGCGGCTGCAGGCCCGGGCCAAGGGCCTCAAGGTTCGCGTAAGGCTGGTGCGCACGCGCAACCCCGGCGCGGCGATCGTCAAGGAGGCGCGCGAGCGAGACTCCGATCTGATTTACATCAGCACCGACCACGCTCCCAGCGAGGAGCGCCTGCTCGGGCCCACCACCCGCTACGTGCTCGACAAGCGCCCCTGCCGGGTGATCATCGAGAGCGAGAACGGCGCCCGGCTCGAACCGCGCGAGCCGGCGCTGAACGGGGTCGGCGAGCCGGTCGCGGTGGGCTGATCCGGGCCGCCCCCCTTCCTATACTTCGAATCCCCCTCGGGAGCCCCGGGGCCTCTGTTTGACCAGGGCCGTTAGCTCAACTGGCAGAGCAGGAGACTCTTAATCTCAAGGTTGAAGGTTCGAGTCCTTCACGGCCCA
>JBBPIM010000029.1:0-25739 GCA_038040325.1 Candidatus Mayfieldus profundus | reverse complement strand
CGGCACCCTGGTCTTCTGGGGCGCCAACCCGCGAGCACCGATAGGAGGTTGAGTTCGAGACCGTGTCGGGACCGATGAGCACCCGCCGGGGTATGCGGGCGGTGGACCGCGCCGCCGCAGGCTTTCTGCTGGTGCTCCTCGCGCTCGGCAGCCTCTGGCTTTGGATCGGCATGCCGGCGCTGACTTTGTGGGTCGTCGCGGAGATCGTCGATACACCGGCGCAGCACCTGACGCTGGGCCTGCTCGGCGTGCCGGCCGGGATGATCCTCTTCGCGTCGCTGCTGTTCTGGATCAACGGGCTCTACCTGCGCGTGACCGGTGCCGCCGCGGTGGTTGAGGAGGACGAGGGGCTGCGGCGGGTGCGAGGCCCGCTCGAGCCGCTGCTCCTCTGGTCCCTGGTGATTGCGCTCATTGCACTCATTGCCTGGTTCTTCTTCGCCGCTGATGGCTCCGGCCCGCCTCAAATGATCTGAACCGGTTGCGGCCGCCCGCGGCGCCGCCTTGCTTTTCGCCGCCCCAGCGCGATAATCGGTCTCAGACCCAAGGAGCTCTGGATGCACAACCCGTTGAGATCGGAAGCAGACGCGTTCCGCTGGGTCGTGGTCATCGGTCTTGGTGCCGCCTCGGTCGTCGCTCTGACGCTGATCACCCGACCCGCGATCGGCGTCGCCTGGGCGGCCGCACTGATCGGCTTCGGGGTCGGCCTTGCCTGGCGTAGCTCTCGCGGCAGCCTGCCCCACAGCGTGGCGGTCTCGCGGGGCGGCGACGACAAGTACCGGATGCTGGTGGTCGCCAACCAGACCGTGGGCGGCCGGGCGCTGTTGGCGGAGATCGAGAACCGAGCCCGCGGCCGCCGCAACGAGATCCTCGTCGTCACGCCGGCCTTGACCGGCTCGCGGGCAGAGCACTGGGCCTCCGACGTGGACGAGGCGATGGAGCTGGCGCGCCAGCGCATGGAGCTGTCGCTGCTGGCGATTCAGGAGTCGGGCCTGCGCGCCCGCGGGCAGGTCGGCGACTCCGAGCCCAACGTAGCGATCGAGGACGCGCTGCGGGAGTTCCCGGCCGACGAGATCATCATCTCGACGCACCCCCCGGAGCGGTCGCGCTGGCTCGAGCAGGGTGTGGTGGAACGGGCCCGCGACGACATCGAGCTGCCGGTCACGCACGTGATCGTCGACCTCGAGGCCGAGAAGACCACTGCCGCCTGAGCCCGCCTACTTCTTGCCGGCGTTATCGAGCAGGAACTTCACCAGCTGCTGGAGCTGGTCGGGCGGGATGACCTGCTGGAAGTTGGACGGCATCACGTTTGAGGGATAGCCCGGTGTGACCTTGGCGTTGGGATCGACGATCGACTGCTCGATCTCGGCTGCAGACTGGCCCGGCAGCACCTTGTCGAGGTCGGGGCCGGTGGTGCCGCCCGAGTTCGCCGCCGCGAGAATGTGGCAGCCGCCGCAGCCGTTGTTGGCGAACACCTGCGCCCCGGGCCCGCCCGTCACCTTCGGCGGCGCCGCGCCCGGAACGCCTGCGAACTTGGCGACGTAGGCCGCGACATCCTCCAGATCCTGCCCCTCGACCAGCTTGGCCGGCATCGAGATGCTGGGGTTGTCGGTGATGGGACGCGGGAACTCGATCTGCACCGCGACGATGCCCTCGATCGTGTCGCTATCCATCCCGCTGGCACGGGCCTGGGCGAAGGCGGCGTCGAGGCTGGGGCCCTGCGTTCCGGTGGTCGCGGCCTCCGACAACACGTGGCAGCTGCCGCACTTCTCGATGAACAGCAGACGGCCCCGCGCAATGTCGTTGTCGGTGGTGCCGCAGCCGGCGCCGACGAGGGCGATGGCGGCGATTGCGAGGAGGGATGAGAGGAGGCGGATGGGGGTCAGCGACTCGGGCATCTGGCGTGAAAGCGCGGCAAGTCTATATGGCCCCGGCGGGCCTCAAAGTGGCTTGCCGCGCCCTGTCGGTGGGATGGCAACTGTCAAATCGCGACACGTAGCGACTCGATGAGCCTCGGCTGTCTACTCCCGCAGCCCGGCGGCTTCGACGCTCTAGGGCAACGTGATGTCGAAGGTGTCCTTCGACCCTTCGCCGCTGGACTTCGAGGTGAAAGTGCCGGTCGCTCCTTCGTACTTGCCGGTTCCACCGACGATCGCACCGGACACGTTGTCGCCGATCTCGCCACCTACGTTGATGGCCAACTGCCCGTCTGGCACATCTGCCGTGCCAGAGCACGTCCCGTTGATCCTCTGGCCGGGCGAGGGCTGGGTGGCGATGCAAGTTGCGTTGATCCTGCCAACGGTCTTCTTCGAGGAGTCCTGGAGCGGGATGGAGAGGGCGAACCCGCTGCCGGGCGGGGTGCTCTTTTCGGAGGCACTCCCGATCGGGGCGAAGTGCGTCCCCTTGTCGGTCTCGGTGAACTTGAGGGTCTCCGTGTCGCCGGTGGTCTTGTCCTCACAGCCGGCGAACACCACCACCGCTGCTACCGCCGACAGCGCTACGGCCGCACTACGCACCTTCACCATCACTCGTCTCCTCTCGCGGGCTCGTCTTCCTATGTAGTCCTATCCGATTTGGCCAACCCGTGCGGGAACGAGGGAAGCAAAGGGGTAAGCTTGCGCCGATCGGCACGATGAACTGGGCACCGACAGCACGGCGGAAGGGGGGCTCTTGCAGGTAAGGGAAGGCATGTCGGCAGTGGTGCTCGCGGTCGGCCCTTCGCACACGATTCGCGAGGCGGCGCAGAAGATGACCGAGAAGCAGACCGGCGCCGCGCTGGTCTTCGACGAGGAGTCGCCGGCGCCGCGGATCATCACCGAGCGCGACGTGCTGACCTCGATCGGCAGCGGGCAGGACCCCGACTCGGAGCGGGTCGCCGACCACATGAGCGACAGCGTGATTTCCGCGACACCGGACTGGAGCCTCGAGCGCGCTGCGTCGGAGATGTCGAAGCGCGGCATCCGCCACCTCGTCGTCTACGAAGGCGCCGACGTCGTCGGCGTGCTCTCGATGCGAGACATCGTGCGGGTCTGGACGACCGAGGGCGCGACCTCGGGCATGACCCCCGACTGAGGCTGCGGTCAGCCCTGCTTCGGCGGCGGCTTCAGCGACGCCGCCGGCAGCACCGCGGAACGGGGGCGCTGCCTGCGCGGCAGGGCGTAGAAGTCGCGTGCGGAGCCGACGACCAGGCTGCGCAGCGCCAGCAGCGCGATCACGCCCCCGGCGATCATGTAGACGTAGCCGCGGAACAGGAATCCCTCGCCATAGATGCCGCTGACCGCCAGCGCCGCCCCGAGCGCGAGGAACGCCGGCGCCCAGGATGGTCTCGGCAGGTAGATCAGCTCCGTTGACTCGGGTACCTGCTGGCGCTCCGCCATCAGGAGGCGATGTAGAGGGTCGCCGCGAAGAAGGTGATCGCGAAAAGGGCCGCGGCTCCCAGCCCGAGCCAGAGGCCGGTGGTGAGGTTGCGCTTGGCCTGCTCGCGATCCACGGCCGGGTTGTATCAGAGCACCCGGTCCGCGGCCATGGCTGTGAACAACAAGGCCAGGTAGGCGAGCGAGTAGAGGTAGAGCCGCAGCGCCGACGCCTTCGACGGGTGGGCCCGGAGTCCCAGCGCCAGGGCGCACAGCGCCCCGCCGAGCAGCACGGCCGCCGCCAGGTACAGCGGCCCGAACAGGCCGCCCACCACGGGCAGCAGGCTCACCGCCAGCAGGGCGAACGCGTAGATGACGATCTGGCGCCGGGTCTCGGCTTCGCCACGCACCACCGGCATCATCGGAACCCCGGTGCGCGCGTAGTCGTCCTTGATCAGCAGCGAAAGGGCCCAGAAGTGGGGCGGGGTCCAGAAGAAGACGATCGCGAACGGATAGAGCGCCTCGCCCGAAAGCCCGCCCGTCGCGGCCGCCCAGCCGACCAGCGGCGGCACCGCGCCTGCCGCCCCGCCGACCACGATGTTCTGCGGGGTCAGCGGCTTCAGCCACAGCGTGTAGACGAACACGTAGCCGAGCAGCCCGGCCATCGCGAGGGAGGCGGCGAGCAGGTTGACCGTGGCCCAGAGCTGCACGAAGGCGAGCGCGCCGAGGACGATGCCGAACACGAGCCCGTGTAACGGCTCGATCCTGCCGCTGACCAGCGGCCGCCGCCGGGTGCGTGCCATCCGCGCGTCGACCTCACGGTCGAGGTAGTGGTTGATAGCCCCGGCGCCGCCCGCGGCGAGGTACCCGCCGAGCATCGTCCACAGCACCACCGACAGCGCGGGGCCTGAGGGCTCGGCGACGAGCATGGTGGCGACCGTCGTCACCAACAGCAGGGCGATGATCCGCGGCTTGGTCAGCGCAAGGTAGTCGCGCAGGATCGCGACGGCGTGCGCCGCGCGAGCCGGTGCGATCGACCGCGGTCGCGGGCGCGCTGCGGGAGCGCCGACGCCCGTCTCCAGCGAGCCCGCTTCAAGTGCTCTGGTGGTTTCTGCTTCCATCGGTCTTAGGCGGGTGCGGCCGAGGTCTCGGGTTGCGGTGACCGGGTCGCCAGCGGTGCCGGTGCGGGGGAGAGGCGCAGCGTCGCGCTTACCGCCGCCGCCCAGAGCAGCGTACCGGTGGTGAGGTGGGCGAGGATCAGACCGGGATCCTTGCCGAGCCAGACGTTGAGGGCTCCCAGCATCAGCTGGAGGGCCAGCAGCAGCGCCAGTGTGCTGAACTCTCGCGACCAGACCCGGCGGTAGAGCGCCAGCCCGAAGAGCCCCAGCAGGGTCGCCGTCGTCACGTAGACCAGCGCCCTGTGGGCCAGTTGGATGTCGACCAGGCGGCCGTGCTCGCCGAACGGCAGGACGCCGTCGAGGCACCCCGGGAACTCCTCGCCGCAGGCGAGATGGGCGCCGTTGGCGACGCCGTCCCGCACACCCTCTTCTTCTGTGCCGGCGATGTAGCCGCCTGCGACCACCGTCGCCAGGATCAGCACCGAGGCTGCGACTGCAAGCGGACGCAGACCCCGACCCGCGAGGGGGCGTGGCGCCCCCGGTCGCTCGCGGCGAACTGCCCACGCCAAAACGATCAGCGTCGCCAGCAGCAGCATCGCCAGGCCGAGGTGCGCCGCGACCAGCTCATCCTCGAGGTTGTGCTCGACGGTGAGCCCGCCCAGCCCGGCCTGCGCCAGCACCAGCACGCCGGCCAACAATGAGCCGCGCCGCAGCAGCGTCTGGCTGCGGGGAAGCTTGCGCGCCTGCCAGACGATCGCCAGGATCAGCAGCCCGACCACCCCGGCCAGCAGCCGGTGGGAGAACTCGATCACCGCGTTCTCCTGGATCAGCGGCAGCGCGCGGCCGCCGCAAAGCGGCCAGCCCTCGAGCCCGCTGCCGGCGGCGCCGCAGCCAAGCCCGGAGTCGCTCACCCGCACGACGCCGCCGACGACGATCAGCGCGAGTGTGGCGAAGATGGTGACGGTGACGAGGCGGCGCAGGAGGCCAAGGTCCCCGCCGCCGGCGCGGCCCTGCACGCGGCCCATGGGCGTCAGGCTACCGGCTGCGACTCGGCGGCCCCTGCCTTTGAGGGCGCGCCTTGCTCCGCAATCGCGTCGCGGATATCGCGCAGCGGCTCGGGGCCGCGCACGTCGGGGAGGACGTCGAAGTTGTGGGGCGGTGGCGGCGACTCCGCGAACCACTCCAGCGTGCTGCCGCCCCACGGATCATGGCCCGCTGGGGCTCCCGAGCGCCGGCTCAGCACGGCGTTGACCAGAGTCAGCAGGATGCCGATCGCCAGCACGAAGGCGCCGATCGTCGCGATCAGGTTGTAGCCGTTCACCCCGAGGTCGTCGAAGTACTTGTAGGTGTCCACCACCTGGCCGTTGAGGCCGGCGAGAAAGAGCGGGAAGAAGCCGACGTTGAGCCCGACCAGCATCGTCCAGAAGGAGATCCGCGCCAGGTACTCGCCCATCGTGCGGCCGGTCATCTTCGGGAACCAGAAGTACAGCGCGGCGAAGCCACCGAACACCGCGGCCCCGACCAGCGCATAGTGGGTCGAGGCCGTCGCGTCGGTGGTGTTCTGAAGCTGCCATGCCACAGCCACCATCGAATGGCTCAGCTCCGAGATCAGGCCCACCGCGGTCATCGCGATCGCCCCCAGCGCGAACAGCAGCGGTGCGCGCATGCGCAGCGCCCCGCCGACCATGGTCGCGATCAGGTTGAACAGCACCAGCCCGAACGGGATCACCGCCAGCATCGCCATCGCCATCGCGAAGTAGGCCCATCCGATCCCAAGCGGCGCCGAGTACATGTTCTGCATCCAGGCCAGCGTTCCGAGCACCGCGATCGCCACCAGCGAGCCCATCACCGCGCCGCGGTGAAACAACGGCTTGCGCGACAGCGCCGGCACGATCTCCGCGATTGCGCCGAGGGCGGCGATCACGATCAGCATGTAGGCACCGCTGTAGAAGATCCAGCTCAGGTGCTGCCAGAGCAGCGGCGCGCCGCCCGCTTCGCCGGAGAAGAAGATGCCGTCGAGGTTGCGGTCGATCAGCAGCATCGTGATCGCCCCGACCATCACCGTGGCGATGAAGGCCAGCAGCAAGGAGCAGACCGTCGCCGCCCAGGCGAAGATCGGCAGGCGCCGCCAGGCCAGGCCCGGAGCGCGCAGGTTGCGCAGCGTCGCGAGCATGTTGATCGCGTTAAAGACGAATCCGAGGCAGATCAGGCCCGTGGACCCGAGCCAGACGTCCATGCCGTTGCTGGGCGAGAAGGCGAGCTCGGAGAGCGGCGGCAGCGGATTGACCCCCGCCTCGGGAGGAGTGAAGACGAGGCTCCCGTACAGCGCCGCGGCGCCCGCCGCGTACATCCAGAAGGCGAGCTGGCCGAGGCGGGGCAGGGCGGTCGTTCGCGCGCCGATCTGCAGCGGCACGAGGTAACAGAAAAGCCCCAGCATCAGCGGGATCGCGAAGAGGAAGATCGCCGTCTCCCCATAGAGCGAGAGCAGGCGGTTGAAGAACTCGGGCCGGAACAGGGTGTTCTCGGGGATCGCCAGCTGCAGCCGCATCAACAGCCACTCGATCACCGCCACGAACAGGAACCCGAGGGAGCCGCCGATCCACATCCGGCCGACGTCCTTGTGGTCGACGCTGGTGGCCAGCTCGATCCAGCGCGGCCGGCGCTGCGGGAAGCCGTCGGTGACCAGCTCGGGGCGCGACGGGGCGAGGGTTGTGGCGGGGGGCGGGGTCACGGCGTCGCTCCGCTGGCGATCTGCTCGGCGACGCTGTCCTGCGCCTCCTGGATGTCACGCTTCTGCTGCTCGACGAAGGCCTGGTACTCCTCCGGCGAGACCGCCTCCACCGCCATCCGCTCGGCCGCGTACGCCGATCCCGAGAAGGTCGAGCTGCGTCCCTCATAGGTGCCGGTCTCGTCGGCGCGGAACCAGGCGCTGTTCAGCTTGCCGGGAACCGCCTCGAACTTGCCGCCCAGCGCGGGCACGTACCAGCCGTGGGTGACGTCGGTCGAGACCAGATCCAGCACTACGGCGGTGTCGATCGGGACCACGAGCTTGTAATACGAAAAGGCCCCGTTGGGATACTCGTAGCGCCAAAGCCATTGCTGGGCGGTCGCCTTGATCCGCAGCGGCTCGCCGTCCGCGGGCAGCGGCTTGAGGCTCTTCTGGGCGTAGACGGCGGAGGAGGCCTGCAGGCCCTGCGCGCCGGAGGGCGAGACCTCGCGCGCCCTCTCGGTATAGATGACGCTGACCACGAACATCGCGATCGCGAGGATCGCCAGGCCGGCCGAAGCCCGCAACTGGACCGACCGCGTGCCGCGCACCTGTCGGGGCTCCGACCCGCGGCGCTCGCGATAGCTCAGCACGGCGAGCAGCAGCACGATGCCGACCAGCGTGATCAGGGCCACCACCACCGCCAGGCTGATCCAGTAGAGGGTGGTGATGTCCTCGGCGTTGGGCGAGTGCGCCGGCTCCGGTGAGACCGCGCTGGCGGCGGCCGGGGCGGCGAGCAGGGTTGGCGCGGTCAGGGCCGCCCCCACTGCGAGGAGGAGGCGTCGGGCACGTGTCCGCGGCGGCGCCAAGGCGCGGCCATTCTAATCACGAGCATGGGCGATGGCCGTTGGGTCTGGCAGAATTGGCCAGCCAGCCAACTCGAGGAGGAGAGCAATGGAGAGCCAGCCCCCTACGGGCAACGGAGCGCAAGCCTCGAATGGCACGATGGAGGTGGCCCTGCGCCGCATGGCCGAGTCCGATCCAGAGCTTGCAGCGCGGCTGATCGTCCAGTCGCTGCCGGCGGCCGCGGCGACCCTGCCCGCGGAGCTGAGCTGGCGCCTGCACATCGCCGGCCTCGGGGACTGGACCGTCTCCGGCCCGGTCAACGGGGGGCCGGCGAGGGTCGAGGCTTCCAACGGGGAAGACAACGGCGAGGACTTCGTACTGGAGACCGACGCGGCGGGTCTGGCGCGGATGGCCGCCGGCTCCAGCCCGCTGGGGCTGATGGTGCGGAGGCGGCTGCGCCTGCGCGGCAAGCGCCGCAAGGCGATGGCGCTGCGGCACCTCGACTCCGAAGCCGGGCCGCGCCGCATGGCCAGCCTCGGGGTTGCGGTCGATCCCGACCTGCTCTACCGCTCACTGCCCTACGCGATCGAGCCCGAGTGGACCAAGGGCCACCGGTTCACAGTCGCCTTCGAGATCCTTGGCCAGGGTGGAGGACGCTGGGTGGTGCAGGTTGACGACGGGGAGGTGCGGGTCCGTTCCTCGTTGCTCGATGCTCGTTCCTCGGAAGGCGAAGTTCCGGACTCCACGGTGCGATTGTCTCTCGACACCTGGGCCAAGCTGCTGCGTGGCGACGTGACGCCGACCACCGCGCTGCAGAGCGGGCTGACCCGTGCCGAGGGCGCGCTGTATCCGGTCACGCTGATCGGCCGCTGGGCCGACCGCGCCGACGGCGTCGACGGGCCGGAGCTGGAGCGCGAGGAGCGCCAGCGCAAGGTGCAGACCGGCCGCATCGGCATGTGGGGCTCGAGCGCCAACGGCGCTGCGCGGCGCGAGATCGATCCCGCCCAGGGCGGGGCGGCGGCCAAACGGGACAACCTGCTCTCCTACGAGCAGCTCTACGGGCTGTGGGAGAAGCGCAACTGGCGCTCGCATGAGCTCGACTTCTCGATCGACCGCGAGCAGTGGTTGGCGACCCCGACCGAGGCACAGCGCCACACCGCCTGGACGATGTCGAGCTTCTACGTGGGAGAGGAGCGGGTGGCTGCCGACCTGGCGCCGTTCATGCTCGCCGCGCCGAGCGGTGAAATCGAGACCTTCCTGGCCACCCAGCTCGTCGACGAGTCGCGCCACGCGGTCTTCTTCGACCGCTGGGCGTCGGAGGTGATGGCGCTGTCGGCCGACGACATGCGCTCGCGCCTCAAGGAAGCCGAGGAGACGATGATCGGTCCCTGGCACTTCCTCTTCGACGACTCGCTCCGCGATGTCGCCAGGCGGCTCACCCAGCGGCCCGACGACCTGGAGCTGTTCGTCGAGGGCATCGTCATCTACCACATGGTCACCGAGGGGGTGCTGGCGATGACCGGGCAGCGGATCATCCTCCAGTACACCGACGATCACTCGATCTACCCCGGCTTCAACAAGGGCTTCTCGCTGGTCGAGCAGGACGAGCACCGCCACATCGCCTTCGGGGTTCGCTTCCTGCGCGACGTCTGCCAGGAGCGCCCGGAGATGCGAGACGTGGTGCTGCGCACCCTGACCGGGCTTTTGCCCGAGGCCGCCCGGGTCTTCATCCCGCCCGAAGAGGATCCCGACACGACCGAGTTCATCAGCTACGACTACCACTCATCGCAGGTCTTCGGGTTCGCCTACAACGCCCTGCGCAGGCGGATGGACGTGATCGGGGTCGAGATCCCCGGCCCGGAGGAGCTGATGCCCGGGCCGATCGACCCGCGCGGCCTCGAGGCGGGGCCGATCGCCCAGCCGGTGGACGTGCACCCGGTAAGGGTGCCCACGCCGGCTCGCGCCTAAAGCAGCCCCTCGTCCCGGAACCACTCCTCAGTCCGGCGCATCCCTTCGTCGAAATCCACCCGCGGCACCCAGCCGAGCTCCTCGCGGGCCTTCTGCGCGCTGACGGTCCCGCGGCGGTCGACCAGCGTAGCCGCGTGGCGGGTGAACGGCGGGGGCCGGCCGGTCAGGCGGCCGAAGCCCTCCATCGCCATTCCCATCGCGCCCATCGCCCGTCGCGGAAGGCGGCGTGCACGCCGGCCCCCGGTCATCTCGGCGAAGCGGTTGAAGTACTCCTCGAAGGTGACCCGCTCGTCGTCCTTCCAGGCCGCGTAGGCCTCGCCCGGGGCCCCTCGGCGCAGGGCGAGGACGATCGACTCGACCAGATCGTCGATGTAGACGGGCAGCATGATGCTGTCGCTGCTGGGGACGGTCATCTGTCCCGCCTTGGCCAGCTCCAGCGGCCGCATCGCCCAGATCGACCGGGGCCCGTAGACGTCGCCGGGGCGGATCACCACCGCGCCGCGCTCGCAGGCGAGCCGGTCGGAGGCGCTCTTGGTGTCGATGTAGGGCACGCCGCAGGCGCGGCGGAAGGCGGTCTCGTCCTGGTGGGAGGGATCGTCGTAGCCGTAGACGACCACGGAGCTGATGTGGACCACCCGCTCCGCGCCGGCGGCTGCCGCCGCGTCGAGCACGCTGGCGGTGCCCCCGACGTTGACGCGCACGTGATCCTCCATCGCCCCGCTGTCGCCGACGATCGCCGCCGTGTGGACGACCAGGCCGGCGCCGTCGAGGGCGCGGGCCGTCGCCTCGCGGTCGGTGATGTCGCAGAACGACGGGGTTGCGCCGGCCTCGCGGATTCGCCCGGCGCTGTCCTCCGCGGTGTCGAGGCCGACCACCTCGGCTCCCTCCGCCGCGAGGCGGCGGCAGACGGAATTGCCGATAAACCCTCCGGCGCCGGTGACGACGGCGCGCTTGCCCTCGATCTCCGTGTCCGCCATGGCCACAGGCGACTTATACATTCCGCACCTTGTTTCGGAGTCGCAACAGCAGTACGGGGCTGCGGGCGCTGATCCGCGGTGCAGCCGCGGCGACGGTTGCCGCCTCGGTGCTGGTGCCGCTGCTGCGGCGCCGCTACCGGATCCCGGCGCCGGTGACCGGTGCCGCCGCCGCGGCGGGGCCGCTGGCGATGACGGTGCTCTGGCCGCGCTCGAAAAAGCGCGACGCGGTGCTGTTCGCGCAGCAGATGTGGGCCTTCACCATGGTCCACGAGCTTCCCTACGACGATCCCGAGGGGCTGCGCCGCCGCCTGCGCAGCGGTTACCCGATCGCCGCCGACCGGGTGCTCGGCGGCGGCGAGCTGCCCACCGTGGGGCTGCAACGGAGGCTGGGGAGCCTCGGGCGCGGCAACCTGCTCGACCGCGGGCTGACCTGGGCGCACTGGCTGTGGTTCATGGAGCCCCACGTGGCGCTGATCTGGATCCTGGTCCGCCACAACGAACGGTTCCCGCGCGCGGCGCGGCAGATGGCGGCCACTTTCGACATCGGCTGCGCCGGTTACTTCCTGGTCCCCACCGCACCGCCCTGGTGGGCTTCCCAACAGGGCCTGACAGAAGCGCCGGTGCGGCGGATCATGGTCGAGGTGGGCGAGCAGACCTGGGGCCGGGCCTGGCCGCGGATGTACGAGTCGCTGGGCGGGAACCCGTGGGCGGCGATGCCCTCGCTTCACTTCGCGACGTCGGTGATGGCGGCGATCCATCTCAGCGAGGCCGGTCCGGTCGAGGGGGCGGCCGGGTGGGGGTACGCGCTGACGCTCGGTTTCGCGCTGGTCTACCTCGGCGAGCACTACTTGACCGACCTCGTCGCCGGCGCCCTGCTGGTGGCCGCGGTGCGTCGCGGCGAGCCGCATGTGGAGCCGCTGGTGACCGGGTTCAACCGCGTGTTGCAGCGGCTGGAACGGGTAGCCAACAGCTAGCGGCCCGGCTCCGGCGGGCCCCGGAGTCCGCGTGGTGCCCTGGGTAGCATGGGCTGCAGGAGGAAGCACTGACTCGGAGCGAGGCAAAACCCCGAGGTCAGCTCCCGGAAGAGGAGGCGATTCCCGGCGACTTGGAAGCCGAGCGGGGCGGCGAGCCGACGACCGAGGAGATCAGCTTCTTCACCGGCCGGCGGATCGTGCAGACGCTGGTCATCGTGCTGGCGCTTCTCGCCGCTGTCTACCTGCTGTTCCCGTCGCTGGTCGGGCTCGAGGACGCGATCGCCAAGCTCGACGACGCCCAGCCGGCCTGGCTGCTGGTCGCCCTCGGCTTCGGCGTGATGATGTTCGCCACCTACGTCGCCCTGTTCCGTGGCGTCGTCGGCGGCGACGTTCTGCCGCTGACCTGGCGCGAGGCGTACGAGATCAACATGGCGTCCCTGGCCGCGACGCGGCTGTTCTCGGCCGGGGGAGCGGGCGGGATCGTGCTCACCTATTGGGCGCTTCGCAAGGCGGGAATGGACACGCGGCGCTCGACCCAGCGGATGGTGATGTTCCTGGCGCTCCAGTACACCTTCTACCCGCTCGCGATCATCGTCTTCGGCGTCCTGCTTCGCACAGGTGTGCTCGAGGGAAAGTCCAATGTGGAGCTGACCATCATCCCCGCCGCGATCGCAGGGGTTGTCATCTTCGTCGGCGTGCTGGTGGCGCTGATTCCGCACGATCTGGAGCGCCGGATCGCCCGCTGGGCGGAGGGCTACGGGCGCGCCGGTCTGGCCCAGCGTCTCGCCAAGGGCCCCGCGGCTGTCGCCGATGGGCTGCGCAAGACATTCGACCTGTTCGGCCATCCCAGCCGGGGAGGGCTGGCGGTGCTCGGCGCGGCCGGGTTCTGGGCCAGCCAGGTCGCGATTCTGTGGGCCAGTTTCAGGGCGTTCGGGATCAGCGTGCCGGTCGCGGTGCTGGTGCAGGGGTTCTTCCTCGGCATGGTGGCCAACCTGATCCCCTTCGTCCCGGCCGGGGTGGGGGCGGTGGACGCCGGGTTGATCGGCGCCTTCGTGCTGTTCGGGCTGCCGGAGGCGACGGTGTTCGCGGCGGTGCTGATCTATCGGCTGGTCGCCTTCTGGCTGCCGCTGCCCCCGGGGATCGCCGCCTTCTTCCAGCTGCGAGGCACGGTGGGCCGCTGGGAGCGGGAGGGCCGCCCGATCGACCGCTACGCTGCGCCGGCCGTCGCCGGGGGTGTCTGACCCTGTTAGCGATCCCAATACTTCAGAAAGTGAAGTAACATATGGGACAGGCGCGAGACGCTATGAACGAGGACGAGATGAACGACCAGAAGACGGCAAACGTGATCATCATCGGCGGCGGGCCGGCCGGCTACACCGCCGCGCTGTACAGCTCGCGCGCCAACCTCGAGCCGCTGATGATCGAGGGCTTCCAGTGGGGAGGCCAGCTGCAGAACACCACCGACGTCGAGAACTATCCCGGCTACCTGGAGGGGGTCATGGGGCCGGAGATGATGACCGAGTTCCGTGCCCAGGCCGAGCGCTTCGGGACCCGCTTCATCACCGACGACGTCGACCGGGTCGAGCTCTCCGACGGCGACGTGCAGCGCGTGTTCGTCGGCGATGACGAGTACCTCGCCAAGACCGTGATCCTGGCGATGGGGGCCGACCCGCGGCGCCTCGGGATCCCCGGCGAGACCGAGCTCGGCGGGCTCGGGGTGTCGACCTGCGGCGTCTGCGACGGCGCCTTCTTCAAGGACAAGAAGGTGATCGTGGTCGGCGGCGGCGACTCGGCGATGGAGGACGCGATCTTCGTCTCCAAGTTCGCCAGCGAGTTGACGGTCGTGCATCGCCGCGACGAGTTCCGCGCCTCGAAGATCATGGAGGGGCGCGCAAGGGACGTCGACAACATCAGCTTCAAGACGCCCTACATCCCCGAGGAGTTCATCGCCGGCGACGACGGCAAGATCGCCAAGGTGCGGCTGCGCAGCGTCCAGACCGGCGAGACCGAGGAGATGGACATCGAGGGCGCCTTCGTGGCGATCGGACACATTCCCCAGTCCGACCTGGTCGAGGGCCAGGTCGACACGGATGAAAGCGGCTACGTGGCGACCCGCGATGGCTCCACCAAGACCAACCTGGGCGGCGTGTTCGCGGTCGGCGACCTCGTCGACCACACCTATCGCCAGGCGGTGACGGCCGCCGGCACCGGATGCATGGGTGCGCTCGACGCCGAGTGGTACCTGCGCGACACGCCGCCCTCGCCCGAGGCCCACTGGCAGAAGGGCGGCGAGCCGGTCGAGGTGGCCCCACCCCCGGCCTACTAGGCGGCCTGCCGCCCAGCCGCGCAGCAATCGGGCCTATGGCGGGTTAGCGTAGGGAACGCCGGATCGCTCGGCGTCAGGGATGAGGTCCAGCAACAGGCGAAAAACCAGAGTCGGACTCGCCGCCGCAGCGGGCGCCGTCGCTGCGGCGCTGGTGCTGGCCGCTCCCGCCGGTGCGGCGATCCCGACCACCCTCAGCAGTCCGGCCAACTGCACGGTCGACAACACCGCGCCGGAGTCCTATGTCTTTTGCGATGACGGGGTTCCGGCGACCGCCGGGGGCCTGGTCGCAAACGAGCCCCTCGACGCCGCTGTCACGGTCCCCGCTCGCTACGGCGGCGACGGGTTCACCGGCCTGCCCCTCAAGGACGCCACCGCGCCGCTGCCGGCCGGCGCCGACACGGCGGGAAACATCGCCCTCGACGTGGACATCTCGATCCCATTGGGCGCGGCACCGGCCGGGGGCTATCCGCTGATCGTGATGATGCACGGCTGCTGCGGCGGCGAGAAGACGAACTGGGAAGCGCAGAACGTGGCCGCCGGCAGCCGTTTCGACGCAGGCGGGGAGCGCTGGCACTACAACAACGCCTGGTTTGCCTCGCGCGGTTACGTCGTCCTCAACTACACCGCACGCGGTTTCATCAACGCCGGTAACCGCGGCTCCACCGGCGAGATGAAGCTCGACTCGCGGCGCTTCGAGATCAATGACTTTCAGGCGCTGGCATGCGAGAGCATGGCCCAGGCCGGGGACTTCAGCGCCGCCGCGGGGCATCCGGTCAGCATCAACCCGAACGGGGTGGTCGCGACCGGGGGTTCCTACGGCGGCGGCTTTTCCTGGATGGCGCTGACCGACCCGAAGTGGACCTGCAACCCGGACACGGGGGCCGCCGGGACCGATATGAGCCTCGTCGCGGCGGCCGCGAAGTACGGGTGGACCGACCTGGTCAGCTCGTTGGTTCCAACCGGGCATCAAGGGGCGAAGCCGTCAAACCTCCCCCCGACCGACGGCTGCGGCTCGGGTCCGGTCAAGCTCGACGGCAGCGCCTGTCCCCAGGCAGCCCCGATCGGGATACCGAAGCGCTCGATTGTCAACGCCCTCTACCTGAGCGGGACGGGCCTGCTGGGCAGTCACACCACCTTCCCGCCCGAGATCATCCAGGCCTTCGGCTGCATCTCGGGTCCGTACCCGGTTGAAACGGCCCCCGGCTGCGCCTCCACCTTCGGCCCGACCCTGCAGCAGTTCCTCAATGACAGCTCGGCCTACTACCAGAACGGTTTCTTCGCCAAGATCGCTACCGATCCGAGCTACGTGACCCCTGTATTCGATGCAGCCACGCTGACCGATCCGCTGTTCCCCGCTCTGGAGAACCGCCGCATGATCAACCGGCTGCGCGAGGTCGTGTCGGACTATCCGGTCCAGGCCTACTACGGCGACTACCAGCACTTCACCCAGAACAAGGCGAAGCTCTGGGGCGATGTCTGCACCTCGGGCGGCAACCGGCACGTTTGCACCAACTCCGACTTCGGCGGCGCCTTCAACTCCAGCCCGGCGAGCCTCGCCAGGCTTGGAGTGACGACCAGGCTGAACAACTTCATCGACTACTTTGCACGGCCTGCCGCCAACCCCGGCGCCCAGCGGCCGGGTTTCGACGTCACCGCCGAGCTGCAGGTCTGTCCCGACAACGCAGCCGACCTGGGGGTGCCCACAGACGAGAGCGGCCCCCAGTTCACGGCCGCGACCTTCGAAAAGCTCGCACCCCGCGAGTACGTCGCCGAGATCGTTGCGCGGCGCCGGGCCACCTCAATCGTGTCTCCCAACGAGCATGCAGAAAACAGCGATCCGGTCACCAATGCCTTTAACAACAGATCTCGCTGCCCGGTTGTCAACGATTCGGCCGGGTCCGGCGTGGGCACCTACACGACCCCAAAGCTCGAGCGTGCCAAGACGATGATCGGCGCGACCAGGGTGAAGGTTGACTTCAAGGCCTCGGGCACTGTGACCCAGATTGACGCGCGGCTGTACGACGTGATCCCGGGCGGCAAGGCGGTGCTGGTGGACCGCGGGCCACGCCGTCTCCGGCCCTCGGAGTCGCGGAAGGGGCGGGTGAGCTTCGAGCTTCAGGGCAACGGCTGGCGTTTCCAGAAGGGCCACAGGATCCGCATCGAGTTGACCCAGGACGACGACCCCTACGTGCACGAGTCCAACGGCGCACCGGCTTCCACCGCGAGGATCAGGCGGGTGAGGCTGTCGCTGCCCGTCCGCGAGAAGGGCAAGCGCTGCGAGAACCCCATGCAGGGCTCGGCCAAGGGCGAGAAGCTGCGCGGAAGCAGCGGTGGCGATGAGATCGACGCCCGCGGCGGCAACGACAGGGCGACTGGCCGAAAGGGGGCCGACTGCATACTGGGCGGTGCGGGCAAGGACCGGATCAATGGCGGTAAGGGCCGCGACAGGCTGCGCGGCGGGGCGGGCAACGACAAGATCAAGGCCCGCGACGGCAGGCGCGACATCGTCAACTGCGGCAAGGGCAACGACCGCGCCAAGGTGGATGCATCGGACCGGGTCAGAGGCTGCGAGACCGTCAGGCTTCGCCGCCGCCGCTGAGCGCCCGCCGCCGCGCCGCTAGAGTTTCCGGTCGGAAGAGCCGCAGCGCGAACCGCCAGACCGAGCGAGGACGAGGAGGAACCGATGGCCGCGATCGAGAGCCCCGAGAAGCTGGGCTTCCGCCCATTCAACGAGTTCGACGAGGCCAACGAGACCTGGCCGCGCGGCGACCGCCCGGCGGCGATCCGCGAGGCGGCGGCCGAGTTCCGCGCCCGCTTCGCCACCGCCGAGAACCGGGTGCGCGGGGTGCGCACGGTCGACATCGCCTCGGCCGGATACCCGCTCAAGTTCGCGTTCGGTGGGGCCGCAAGGGGCGCCAACCCCTACATCAACATCATCAACCGGCTGCAGGTGATCCAGTACGAGGACTTCGACGGCAACCTGCGCACGCTCGCCTACGAGCCGACCGTCACCGACGGGCCGCAGGAGGCGCCCTTCTACCAGCAGCAGATCGCCCAGCTGCAGAAGCTGCCGGGCGGAGCAGGCGACTTTCTCGCCTACAACGTGCTGGCGAAGATCTGGAACACGGTTGAGTCGGCGCTGGCCGAGACCGGCCTGCGTCCCGAGGACGTCGACTACATCAGCTTCGACCACCTGCACGTCCAGGACGTGCGCTTCGTGCTCGGGTCCGAGCATCCGCCCCCCGGCCACCCCGAGGCCGTCGAGCCGCTTTTCCCCAACGCCAAGCTGCTCACCCAGCGCAAGGAATGGGACACGTTCGGGTCGCTGCATCCGATGCAGTGGGCCTGGTACGTCGAGGACGGGATCAAGGGCGTCAACGAGGACAACGTGGTGCTCCTCGACGGCGACGTGGAGCTCGGCAAGGGCGTGGCGCTGGTCTGGACTCCGGGCCACACCGACGGCAATCACTCGCTCTGCATCAACACTGACGACGGGGTCTGGGTCTCCTCGGAGAACGGCGTTGCCGCCGACTCCTGGCATCCCCACCTCTCGAAGATCCCGGGCGTGCGCAAGACCGCCGAGTTCTTCGGGCGCGAGGTGATCCTCAACTCGAACACGCTCGAGGACTCGATCGACCAGTACGACTCGATGATCAAGGAGAAGGCGCTGGCCGACCCCAACCCGCGCGACCCGCGCTTCCTCAACGTGTTCCCCTCCTCGGAGATGGCCGAGTGGAAGCGGCAGTGGCCGGTCGTGCCGACCTTCTTCTACGGCGGCATGGAGTACGGGACGATCGAGCGCCCGGCGTCGGACAACGGCAGCGGCAACGGCAAACCGAACTGAACCGCCGCTCCTGGACTCGCTGGCCGCGGGTGGCGCGGGGGTGCAGACAGGGTCAATGGAGGAAGAAGCCGCCCCCGGTGCTCCGGCCTAGCCGGCCGTCGGCGACCATGCCGCGCAGCAGCGGCGCCGCGCGGTAGCGCTCCTCGCCCAGCTCTTCGCGCAGGCCGTCGAGCACCGCCAGCACGTGGTCGAGGCCGATCTCGTCGCCCCACTCGAGCGGCCCGCGGGGGTAGTTGAACCCGAGCCGCAGGGCGGTATCGACGTCCTCGGCGGAGCCGACACCCTTCTGCAGCGCGAATGCCGCCTCGTTGACGAGCTGGCTGACGATCCGGCCGAGCACCAGACCCGGCACGTCGCCCACCCACTCGAAGTGCAGGCCGAGCGCGGTGAAGAAGCGCTCGGCATCGTCGCGGGCGTCCTGGGGCGTGAATTCGCCGGCGGTCAGCTCCACCAGGGTCGCCTCATCCAGCGGCGGCAGCAGGTGAAAGCCGACCGCGGTGCCCGCGTCGTCAAGCTCCGCGCGGCTTCCCACGGCCAGGAGGATCAGGGGGGTCGCGCCCTCGCCGCTGGGCGCGCGTTCGCGCAGTTCGTCGGCAAGCTGCCCCTCGCCCACGATTTCCACCGCGGGCGCGTCGTCGCCGGGATCGGGGCGCGGCGGGTCTTCGGGCCGGTGCCGCTCACCCGAGTAGTCGTAGTACCCACGGCCGGACTTGCGGCCGAGCCGGCCGGCCGCAACCATCCGCGCCTGGATCGGATGCGGCTGCCAGCGCGGCTCGTGGAAGCTCTGCTCCCAGAAGGACTTCGCGACCTCGAAGTTGACGTCGACGCCGACCAGGTCCATCAGCTCGAACGGGCCCATGCGAAAGCCGCCGCCGAGGCGGCAGATGCGATCGATCGTCTGCACGTCCGCGATGCGGTCGCCGAGCAGCCGCAAGGCCTCGAGCGAGAACGGCCGCGCGCAGCGGTTCCCGATGAAGCCGATCTCGTCGGCGGCGCGCACCGGGGTGCGGCCCATCTGCTCGGCGGCCTCGGTGGCCACGAGCAGCGCGTCGTCGGAGGACTCGGGCCCGGCGACGACCTCGACCAGCTTCATCAGGGCCGGGGGGTTGAAGAAGTGCATCCCCACGATCCGGTGCGGGTCCGGGACGCCGGCCGCGATCGCGGCCACCGACAGCGATGAGGTGTTGGTCGCCAGCACCGCATGGGAGCCGCACACCGTCGCCAGCAGCCCGAGCAGCTCCTGCTTCAGCGTCAGGTCCTCCGGTGCCGCCTCGATGATCAGCTCGCAACCCTCGAGGTCGTGCAGCTTCGCCGCGGCCGCAAGCCGCCCCGCCGCCGCCTCCGCTTCCTCGGCGCTCCACAGCTGCCGCTCGGCGCCCTTCGCCAGTGACGCGCGGGTCCGTTCCATGCCGGCAGCGAGGGCATCCGGCAGCGAGTCGTGCAGCAGCGTCTCGAAGCCCCCCAGGCAGGCCACCTGGGCGATGCCGGAGCCCATCGTCCCGGCCCCGACCACGCCGACCGGCCCGGTGTTCAGCTCTCCTCCCCCGGAGGGACCTCGCCGTCGAAGTAGTCGACCGCGTCGGACTCGCGGAAGATCGCCCGCAGGCCGGTCGCCTCGCGCCCCGGCGCCTGCTGGCGGGCCATCACCTTGCCGGAGTCGGGGTACACGGCCACCTCGGGCTCGTTCATCTCGCTGACGATCAGCACCCGCACCGGCCCGTCTCCTTTGTTGGTGACCTTGTGGGCTCCACCCTCTCCGACCGGGAAGGCGACGATCTCGCCCTCGGCCAGCTCGCGCTCTCCCTGCGGGGTGCGCAGGGTCGGACGGCCGCTCAGCACGATCAGCATCTCCTCGTTGGCGGCATGCCAGTGGTACGGACAGATGCTGTTGCCCGGGGGCACCTCGTACACGGTCGCGCCGAGTCGCTCGGAGCCGGCCTGCGCCCCGACCCGGGCGAAGCGCCCGTCGTAGCCCTCGGGCCAGTCGTCGTCGGGCTCGAACCGCGGCTCGAAGACGTTGGCCACTGCTATTTCCCCTTGAACTCGGGCCGGCGCTTCTCGAGGAACGCCTGCATGCCCTCGACCCGGTCCTCGGTGGCCATCGCCAGCTCATAGAGGCGTCGCTCCATCTCCATCCCCGCGGAGAGCGCCGTCTCGTCGGCGCCCAGCACCGCCTGCTTGGCGAGCCGGGAGGCGATCGGCGGCCGCTCGGCCACAGTGCGGGCCAGCTCCAGCGCCGCTTCCAGCCACCCGTCCTTGGGCGCGATCGTGTTGACCAGTCCCCCCTGGTGTGCCTCGGCCGCCGAGATCCGCCTGCCGGTGAGCACAAGGTCCATCGCCCGCTGCTTGCCGAGCACCCGAGCGAGCCGCTGCGAGCCGCCGCCACCGGGGATGATCCCGAGCGTTATCTCGGGCTGTCCGAACTGGGCGGTCTCAGAGGCGACGATCAGGTCGCACGAGAGGGCCAGCTCACAGCCGCCACCCAGCGCCCAGCCGGAGACCGCGGCGACCATCGGCGTCTTGACCGCGGCAAGCCGCTTCCAGAACCCGACCGCGGGGTGGTAGAGGGCGTCGGAAAGACTGCGCTCGGCGATCGACTTGATGTCGGCACCCGCGGCAAACACCTCGTCGGACCCGGCGATCACGATGCAGCGCACCTCGGGGTCGGCGTCGTAACCCTCCAGCGCGCTCGCCAGCTCCTCCATTACCTCCGGCGACAGCGCGTTGCGCGCCTCCGGCCGGTTCAGGCGGCACACCGCCACATGCCCGTCAACCGAGTTCTCTACGAGTTCAGCCACCGGCCGTCGTCCTTAGCCCGAGCAACGAGCAACGAGGAACGAGCAACTCACCCCTCGGCTTCCATGGGTGTCATGGCATTGATCCCAGTCGCGTCGCGCCCGATGATCAGCTTGTGGATCTGGGAGGTCCCCTCGTAGAGGGTGGTCACCCGGGCGTCGCGCAGGTAGCGCTCCACCGGGTAGTCGTCGACGTAGCCCGAGCCGCCGTGCACCTGGATCGCCGCGTTCGCACATTCGACCGCGGCCTCGGTGGCATAGAGCTTCGCGATCGAGGTCTCCACGGTGCTCGGCTCGCCACGGTCCTTGAGGTCGGCCGCCCTCCACACCAGCATCCGGGCGGCGTCGCGCTTGACCACCATGTCGGCGATCATCTCCTGCACCAGTTGGAAGCGGGCCAGCGGCACCCCGAACTGCTTGCGCTCCTTCGAGTAGGCAACCGAGGCGTCGACGCACCCGTCGCAGATTCCAACGCAGCCGGCGGCGACGCTGTAGCGGCCGGAGTCGAGCGAGCTCATCGCCACCTTGAAGCCGTCGCCGATCTCGCCGAGCATCGCGTCGTCTGTGACCTCGACCTCGTCGAGCGATATCTCGGCGGTGTCGGAGGCGCGCAGGCCGAGCTTGCCGTGGATCTCCTGGGTGGAGAAGCCTTCGCTGGAGGTGGGGACGAGGAAGCAGGCCAGGCCGCGGTGCTTGAGGTCTGGGTCGGTCTGGGCGAAGATCAGCGCCACCTCGGAGTAGTTGCCGAGCGAGATCCACATCTTCTGGCCGCTGATCGACCAGCCGCCGTCGACCTTCTTGGCCCGGGTGCGCAGGTTCGCCGCGTCCGAGCCGGTGTCGGGCTCGGTCAGCCCGAAGCAGCCAAGCGCCTCGCCGGAGCAGAGGCGCGGCAGCCACTGCGTCTTCTGCTTCTCGGTGCCCCAACGCTCGATCGAGCCACAGACCAGCGAGGTCTGCACCGAGACCACGGTGCGCGCGGCCGAGTCGGCGCGTCCCACCTGCTCGACGATCAGCCCGTAGCTGAAGTAGTCCAGCCCGCGCCCGCCGTACTGCTCGGCCACCGGCGCCCCCAGGTAGCCGATCTCACCCATCTTGCTCGCCAGCTCGCGGTCGAAGCGGGCGTTGCGGTCGTTGTCGCGGACCCGGGGCAGGATCTCGCGGTCGCAGAACTCCCGCGCAGCCTCCGAGATCAAGCGCTGCTCGTCGCTCAGCTCGAGGTTCACGAGCCTGAGGTTATTGCGGCAGCTCGCGTCCCAGCACCCCGGCGAACGCCTCGATGGCCTCGTCGGCGCGCGCCCCGGGCGCCTCGGCCAGCTCGACCCCGTCGATCGATGCGACCGGCTGCACCTCGCGGGTGGTCGAGGCCAGAAACGCCTCCTGGGCGGAGCGCAGGTCGGCCACCGGCCAGGCCCCCTCCTCGACCTCGAGCGCGGAGACGATGCGGGCCCGGGTGATCGACTCCAGCACTCCCGAATCGAGCGAAGGGGTCCGCAGCGTTCCCTGCGGCGAGACCCAGAACACGGTCGCGGTCGGGGCCTCGAGCACGCTGCCGTCGGGTTTGACCAGCACCGCTTCGTCGGCGCCCTGTCCGACGGCGAGCCGGGTCGCCTGCATGTTGGCCGCATAGGAGATCGACTTGACGCCGTTGAGGATCAGGCTGGGGGAGTAGGTCACCGTCGCCAGGCGCACCGTCTCGCCCCGCGGGGGCAGCGGCTCGGTGACGGCGATGCGCCGCCCTCCCCGGGTGACGACGATCCGCAGCTGCCCGTTCTCGGATCCGAACCGATCCAGCAGGGCCTCGATTTCGCGCTCCAGCGATGCGCGGTCGAACCACAGCTCGATCGCAGCGGCCGAGCGCTCGAGCCGGTCGAGGTGGTCGGCGAGCGCGAACGGGCGCCCCTCGTAGAGGCGGATCACCTCGAACGCGCCGTCGCCGCGGTAGAGGCCGTCGTCCTTGAGCGGGATCGTGGCCACCGAGACGGGGGAGATTGCGCCGTCGACGCTTGCGAGCTCTTGCACCGGCATCGGAGCGGGCGAGGCTACCGGCTACGCGGCGGCGGGGTTCTCGACCACCGTGGCCAGGCCCTGGCCCACGCCGACGCAGAGGCTGGCGACGCCGTAGCGGCCGCCGCGCCGGCGCAGCTCGCGCACCAGGGTGGTGATCAGTCGCGCCCCGGAGCAGCCAAGCGGGTGGCCGAGGGCGATTGCGCCGCCGTTGACGTTGAGGCGCTCCTCGTCGATCGCCAGCTCGCCGGCGCAGGCGAGGACCTGGGCCGCGAACGCTTCGTTGATCTCGATCAGGTCGATGTCGTCGAGGCTGAGGCCTGCGGCGTCGATCGCCTTCGGGATCGCCTCCACCGGGCCGATGCCCATCACGGCCGGGTCCACTCCGGCGACGCCGAAGGACAAGACCCGCGCCAGCGGCTCCGCCCCAAGTTCGTCGGCGCCGCTTTCGGATGCGACCACGAGGCAGGCGGCACCGTCGTTCAGCGTCGAGGCGTTGCCGGCCGTCACCGTCCCGTCCTCGCGGAACACGGGGCGCAGCTTGGCCAGCTTCTCGAGCGAGCTGTCATCACGCGGCCCCTCGTCCTCGTCCATCGTGCGGACCCCGCCGTTCGCGGACACCTCGATCGGCACGATCTCCTCGGCGAAGTGCCCCTCCTGCGTCGCCGCCACCGCGCGCCGGTGACTGCGAAGCGCGAATGCGTCCTGGTCGGAGCGTGAGATGCCGAAGCGCTCCGCGACGTTCTCGGCCGTCTCGCCCATCGACTCGGTCGAGTGCAGCTCGGCCATGCGCGGGTTGACCAGGCGCCAGCCGAGCGTGGTGTCGTACATCGTCTGCTCGCCGCGGGGCAGCCCCGACTCCGGCTTGGGGACGACCCAGGGTGCGCGGCTCATCGACTCGACCCCGCCTGCGAGGTAGACGTCGCCCTCGGCCAGCTTCACAGCGCGGGCGGCCTGGTTGAGCGCCTCCAGGCCCGAGGCGCAGAGCCGGTTGACGGTCGCTCCCGGCACCGAGACCGGAAGGCCGGCCAGCAACACCGCCATGCGGGCTACGTCGCGGTTGTCCTCGCCCGCCTGGTTGGCGGCGCCCAGGTAGACGTCGGTGATGCGCGCCGGGTCGATTCCGGTTCGCTCCACCGCGGCCCTGACCACGTGAGCCGCAAGGTCGTCGGGGCGCACCCCGGCGAGCCCGCCGCGGTAGCGGCCCATCGGGGTGCGGATCGCATCGATGATCAGCGCCTCAGCCACCATGCGGCAAGTATCCTCGATGCGTGGGTTTCATCCTGGGCACGATGGCGATCCTGCTGTTCCTGGTGGGAGTGCTCGTTCTCGTCGGCCACTTCTACCCGGGCAGCGGAGCCGACCTGGTCGACTGGAAGCCGACCCGCGACTACGAGACCGAGGTCGAGCTGGAGTCCTCGGACATCCAGCAGATGCTCGACGCCCAGAACGAGATGCGCCGCCGACGCGGCGCGCCGGAGCTGACCCGCGAAGAGCTGAAGAAGAGGGTCGCCGAGGACGAGGCCAACCGGCTGCGGGGGCGCGGCCCCTTCGGTGCCGCCTGAGCCGGCGTCGAGCGGGCGTTGGCGCGGGCGCTGATCGTGGGTTGCGGCTGCCGCGGGCAGGCGCTGGGGCAGCGGCTCGTCGCCGAGGGCTGGGCGGTGCGCGGCACCACCCGTAGCGAGGGGCGCGGCGAAGAGATCGAGACCGCGGGGATCGAGCCCGCGGTTGCGGATCCGGAGCGGCCCGGAACGCTGCTCGACCTGGTCTCCGACGTCGCCGTGGTGCACTGGCTGCTCGGAACCGCGCAGGCCGATGCGGACGCGATCGCCGCGGTCCACGGGCCCCGGCTGGAGCGGTTGCTGGAAAGACTCGTCGACACGCCGGTGCGGGGGTTCGTCTACGAGGCCGGCGGCACGATTCCGCGCTCAATCCTCGAGGGCGGCGCCGAGATCGTTCGAGCGGCCCAGCGAACCTGGCGGATCCCGGCACGGATCGTTGATGAGGACCCGGCTGACCACGAGACCTGGCTTGACGCGATGGCCCGCGCAACCACGGCAGTTCTCACGAGCAACGAGTAAGGAGCAACGAGGAACGAATTGCTACTCGAAGCTGGCTACGCCGTTGCCCTGCTCGGGCGCGAAGAACCCTCTGCCGGACTGGTCGTTGGGGGCATTGCCCTGCGACCAGGGGGCCTTGTCCGGGTTGGTGGCCGGCGCCTTGTCGAGCTCTTTGACCGCGACCTGGAACCCGAGGTAGCCGACCACGACCAGGGCTACGAAGATTCCGTAGTAGGCGAGCTGGCGCTTCTTGGTCGGGCCGTAGCTGTGGCCGATGACCTCGCGCCGCTTGTCCTGGCCCATCGCGTCGACCGACGACGGCTCCTGCGGGCCATTCTCGGCGGACGATGGCGTCGCTGCCTCCACGCCGCGAACCTTAGCGCGGGGGAGGGGCGCGTTCCACCCCCAACCGTCGCTCGGTCAAATAGCTAAACTCGGGTCGGAATTAAGAGATTAAATTTCGGAGGGTTGAAATGGTTGACTACGAGAAGGATGTGCTGGTCGAGACCGATTGGGTCGCCGAGCACCTGAACGACGACGGAATCCGCATCGTCGAGGTCGACGAAAACCCGGCGCTCTACGTCGAGGCCCACATTCCCGGCGCCATCGGGTTCGACTGGCGCAAGGACCTGCAGGACCAGGTCAAGCGGGACTTCCTCGGCCCGCAGGATTTCGGCGAGCTGATGGGTAGCCGCGGAATCTCCAACGACCACACGATCGTGCTCTACGGCGACCGCAACAACTGGTTCGCCGCCTACACCTACTGGTAC
>JBBPIM010000028.1:0-26781 GCA_038040325.1 Candidatus Mayfieldus profundus | reverse complement strand
GCATGATCCGCTCGATCTCGACCTCGCGGCCGATCGTCGGGTCGAGCTTGCCCTCTGCGGCGAGCTTGGTCAGGTTGCGCCCGAACTGGTCGAGCAGCTTCGAAGACTTCTTGCCCTCGCCCTCGGCGCCCGCGCCCTGGCCCTGGCGGCGGCCGCCGGGACCGGACAGCATGCGGATCACCTCGTTGCGGATCTTGTCGGAGTCGGCGTCGAAGTCGAGCAGGATGCGGGCGGCGACGCCCTCGTTCTCGCGCACGAGCCCGAGCAGGATGTGCTCGGTGCCGATGTAGTTGTGGCCGAGCGAGAGCGCTTCGCGCAGCGCCAGCTCCAACACCTTCTTGGCGCGCGGCGTGAACGGGATCTGGCCGGAGGTGACCTCCTCGCCGGAGCCGACGATCCGCACGACCTGGGCGCGGACCCGCTCCACGGTTATGTCAAGCGACTCCAGCACGCGTGCCGCGAGGCCCTCCTCCTCACGCAGCAGCCCGAGCAGGATGTGCTCGGTGCCGATGTAGTTGTGTTTGAGCGTGCGGGCCTCTTCCTGCGCGAGGACGACGACCTGCCTGGCTCTCTCTGTGAATCTCTCGAACATTCGGATTAGTTCAGTATCGGCATTGGGGTGGTTGTTTGCTTAGGCCCCGCCCTTGAAACTCCTTGTAATTCCTGCCTTTGGGGACGCATGAGCGCCGGGGGTCCGATCCAATTCATTCGGCTGGGCGTTGCCGACGGGATTCGACCTCCGGTCTGTCGTGGGACGGCGAGCGCCGATTATATCGAGGTCGACTGGTCGCCCTGCGGAGTCTGGACTGCCGCTAATAGCGGATTAATCGAGAACGCCCGGCGACGAAACGCTAGCCGCCGACCTTGACCTTCATCTGCCAGCAGCCCAGCACGCCGGTCTGGCCGGTGCCGTCGTCGAAGATCTGCAGCCGCCAGGTCCCCCCCAGCTTGTCGCCGTCCACGGCCGACAGCGGGCTCTGCGGACGGAAGGAGCCGAGGAAGGGCGGCGCCCCGTTGCGGATCGACACCGGCGACTCGTCGTTGAAGACGGTGAAGGAACCGGCGCAGCTGTTGGCGCCGGCTCCGTAGTCGTCGCCGTTGCCGCCGTTGTCGGTGGACAGCTCGACGAACTCGCCCTTCGGCGAGACCAGGTAGATGTTGAGGTCGTCGTCGGCGGGGTGGGCGATGCGGACCCTGACGTTGAGGTCGCGGATCCTGGCGTCGCTGTTGATTCTGATCTTCGAGAGGACCCCGCCGCCGTTGTTGGCATCGGGGATCAACCGGCCCTGGTTGCCGCTGCTGAACAGCGCCGCGACCGCGAGCGCAGGCAGCGCGAGGAGGGCCGCCACTGCGAAGACGATGACCGTGAGCCGACGCGACATGTGACGATCCTAAGTCAACGGCGGGCCGTGTCCAGGCCGGCCGGCCCGGGTGTGAAGCGGATAACGTGGCGCCGTGCGCCACCGCATGAAGCAGAGGGTGAGCGCCGCGGTTCGGGACATGCGTTTTCAGTGGCAGATGGTCAAGGCAGGCATCCTGGGCTGGGGCGAGCCGCCGTGGCCCGAGTTCGGGCAGCCCTTCAACGGGCAGCGGCAGCGAATTCGAACGGTCGAGGCCCTCGTGGATGCCTTCAGCCCCGACGGCTTCATCGAGACCGGGACCATGTTCGGGCATACGACGGCCTATCTGGCCGGCTTCGGCAAGCCCGTCTACACCACCGAGATGAAGAACCTTTTCGTGGCGATCGCCCGCTTCAGGCTGCGCGGGGCGGACAACGCGCACGTCATGCGAGGCCACTCGGCGCGTCTCCTCGGCCTGCTCGTCCGCGAGCGCCCGTTCAAGCGGCCGTTCGCCTATCTCGACGCCCACTGGTGGGGCGACATCCCGCTCAACGCCGAGATAGGCCACGTGTTCGGAGCCTGGGACGACGCGATCATCGCCATCGACGACTTCGAGGTGCCGGGAGACCACGGCTACTACCACTACGCCGGCGAGGACTTCAGCCTCTCCCTTGACGCCCTCGCTCTGCCGGCCGGTACCCGCGCCGCCTATCCGGCAGCTCCTTCTGACGAGGAGACCGGGCCGCGCTCGGGGACCGTCTACCTGGCGCGCGGGGCCGCTGCGGGGGCAGCGCTCGACGCCGTGATCGAGGCCCGCCTGCTGCGACCCGAGCCCGAGGCGGCCTGACCGGCCCAACGGGCGACTGTTGTCGATAATCGCCGCTATCGCTGACGCCCAGGACACCCCGCCGGCGAAGCCCGACGACTGGCAGATGCCGAGCGGGGTGCGCCTGATCCTCGAGCAGGGCGTCGACCTCGTGCTCGATGTCGGCGCCAACGGCGGTCAGACCGGGCGCATGCTGCGCGACTGTGGATACCAGGGAAGGATCGTCTCCTTCGAGCCGCTGAGCGAGGCCTTCGAGCGGTTGCAGGGCGCGTCGGCGAACGACCCCGCCTGGGAGGCCCACAAGCTCGCCCTCGGCGAGAGGCCCGCCACCGCGACGATGCACGTCGCCGCCAACGAGGGACAGAGCAGCTCCCTGCTGGAGATGGGCCAGCGCCACCGGGAGGCGGCCCCGGGATCCGGCTACGTCGGCGAGGAAGAGGTCGAGGTGGCGTCACTCGACTCGCTTGCGCCGCGGCTGCTCGGGCCCTCCAAGCGGGTCTGCCTCAAGGTGGACGTGCAGGGCTACGAGCTGGCGGTGCTGCGCGGTGCCGCCGCAACTCTGCCCCGGATCTCCCTGGTCCAGTCCGAGGTCAGCCTCGCCCCGCTCTACGAGGGACAGCCTTCGCTGGAACAGCTGACCGACTACCTCGGCAGCTTCGGCCTGGAGATGGTCGCTAGCGACCCCGGGTTAGAGGACCCCAACAGCGGCGAGGTGCTGCAGGTCGAGGCGGTCTTCTCCAACCTGAGAATCGCCCCCGCCGTCGCGAATCGCCGGCGGTCCGGACTGCGGCGGCGGCTGCGCGACCGCTACTGGACCTCCGCGCTCTCGCGCTGGCTCAACCCACGCATCGGCCGGCTCTCCTACGACCAGCACGAGCCCGAGCCGGTAACGGTGCCGCGCTCCTACCCCCGGGCCCGGGCGCCGGACCCGGCGCCGGCGATCTCCGTCGTGACGCCGTCGCTGAACCAGGGGCGCTGGATCGAGCAGACGATTCGCAGCGTGCTCTCGCAGGGCTATCCGAAGCTCGAGTACTTCGTCCAGGACGGGGGCTCGGGCGACCAGACGCCGGAGGTCCTCGAGCGCTACCGCGATCTGCTCAGCGGGTGCGAGTCGGCACCCGACCGCAACCAGACCCACGCCATCAACCGCGGCTTCGAGCGCGCCGGCGGCGAGATCCTCGCCTGGCTCAATTCCGACGACTTCTACCTGCCGGGGACGCTCAATTGGGTCGCCCGCTACTTCGCGCGCCACCCCTCGGTCGACGTGATCCACGGCAACCGCGTGTTCGTCGACGAGCATGGCCGCAAGGTCGGGGTCTGGGTGATGCCGAAGCGGGCCGCCGACGTGGTCGACTGGCTCAACCTGGTCGCTCAGGAGACGATGTTCTGGCGCCGCAGGGCCTGGGAGCGCATCGGCGCTGCCCTCGACGAGGAGTTCGACATGGTCATGGACTACGAGCTGTTGCTGCGGCTGCGCCATTCCGGGGCGAGGATCGTCCACGTGCCCCGCTTCCTCGCCGCCTACCGCTTCCACGAGCAGCAGCGGTCATTCGACATGAACGAGCTCGAGCCCCACATCGCGACCCTGCAGCGCAAGTACCTCGGCCATCCCACGACCTGGGAGCAGCGCGTGGAGGCGGCAAGGCCGATTCTGCGGCGCCACACGCTGCTGCACAACCTGCACCGCGCCGGCCAGCGCCTGCCGCTGCCGCGCGTCGAGGTCGACTACTCCGCCGGCTCCGAGCCGCTCACCCCGGCGATCGGCTCACCGGCTGCCGCGGACTGACCGGCGCCGCAGGGCGGCTGGGCCTCAGGTTCGCATCGCCGGGAACAGCACGACCTCGCGCAGCGACTTGGCGCCGGTGAGGATCATCACCAGGCGGTCGACGCCGAGGCCGGCGCCGCCGGTCGGCGGCATGCCCTGCTCCAGCGCTTCGACGAAGGCCTCGTCGTAGGGCTGGGCCTCCTCGTCGCCGCGCTCCAGCTCGGCGGCCTGCTGCTCGAAGCGGCGGCGCTGCTCGTCGGGGTCGTTCAGCTCGGTGAAGGAGTTGGCGATCTCGATCCCGCCCACGAAGGCCTCCCAGCGCTCGACCAGCCCCTCCTCGGTGCGGTGCGCCTTGGCGAACGGCGACAGCTCCACCGGGTAGTCGTAGAGGATCGTCGGCTGGATCAGCTTCGGCTCGACCTGCTTGGAGAGCAGCCCGTCGACGAGCTTTCCCCATCCCTCCTCGTCGTCGGGCTCGGTGTCCATCGCCGCGGCCAGCTGCTCGCGGCTCGGGTGCTCGGCGATGTCGATGCCGGAGTGCTCCTTGATCGCCTCGCGCAGGGTGAGCCGCTGCCAGGGCGGGGACAGGTCGATCGTCTCGCCGTCGCGCTTGACCTCGGTGGTGCCTAGCACCCGCTGGGCCACCTCGGACACCAGGCGCTCGAGGTCGGCGCCGGTCTTCTCGTAGTCGGCGTAGGCCTCGTACCACTCGAGCATCGTGAACTCGGGGTTGTGCTTGTGCGAGATGCCCTCGTTGCGGAAGTCCTTGCCCAGCTCGTAGACCTTGTCGATGCCGCCGACGATCAGCCGCTTCAGGTAAAGCTCGGTGGCGATCCGCAGGTAGAAGTCGCGGTCGAGCGCGTTGTGGTGGGTGACGAACGGGCGGGCCAGCGCGCCCCCGTAGAGCGGCTGCAGGACCGGCGTCTCGACCTCGACGAACCCGCGATCGTCGAGCCAGCGGCGGATCTCGCCCACCGTGCGCGCGCGGGCGGCGAACAGCTCGCGGGTCTCCTCGTTGGCGATGAGGTCCAGCTCGCGGCGCCGGTAGCGCGTCTCGACGTCCTCCAGCCCGTGGAACTTGTCGGGCGGCGGGCGCAGGCTCTTGGCCAGCAGCGCCCATCCCTCCACCCGCAGCGACAGCTCCCCGCGCTTGGTCGCGAAGGCGACGCCCTCGACACCGGCGATGTCGCCGAGGTCGAGGCCGACCAGGCGATCGAACGACTCGTCGCCGAGGATGTCGGCGCGGGCATGGAGCTGGATCTGGCCGGTGGAGTCGCGCAGGTCCAGGAAGGCGGCCTTGCCGTGACCGCGACGGGCGGTCAGCCGCCCGGCGACGCGGTGGCGCGACTCGCTCTCGGAGCCCGCCCCCAGCCCCTCGTGGGCGAGCCGCACCTCGCCGATCTCCTCGCGGTCGGGGAAGCTGTGCGGGAACGGCTCCACCCCGTCGGCGCGCAGGCGCTCGAGCTTCTCGCGCCGCTCGCGCAGCAGGTCGGAGGTCTCGGGCTGCGGGCTCTCGTCGCTCGCATTGCTCATCGAGCGGCGAGCCTAACTGCTGCCAGCCGCGTCAGGCGGCTTCGATCTTGGTGATCTTCAGCTTCTTCTTGGGACCGCGCGGCACGTCGACGGTGACGACCTCACCGCGCTTGTGGCCCATCAGCGCCTCGCCGATGGGGGACTCGTTGGAGAGCTTGTGCTCGGCCGGGTCGGCCTCGGCCGATCCGACGATCTGGAATTTCTGCGAATCCCCCGACTTCTGGTCCTTGACGTGGACCAGAGTGCCGACCTGGACATGGTCGGTGGCGACGTGCTTGTCGTCGACCACATCCGAGCGGCGCAGCCGCTCCTCGAGCTGCGCGATCCGCTGCTCCAGCAGCGCCTGCTCGTTCTTGGCGTCGTCGTACTCCGCGTTCTCGGAGATGTCGCCGAACTCGCGGGCTTCCTTGATCCGGGTGGCGACCTCGCGCCGCTTCTCGGTCGTGAGGTACTCGATCTCGTCCTTGAGCTTCTCGAGCCCCTCCTGGGTGATGACGGACTGACGACTCACTTGTGACTCTCCCTCGCTTCTCGCACGAAGGCCGGAGGCAATGCCTCCGACCGACTAAATAACGCCCAGATCCAGCGACATCTTTGTCGCTGCCCCAGGCACGGAGCGCGGCATTATAGCGAGGGCCGTTCGCGCCGCCGAGGCCCTAACGCGGGCCCGGAAACTCCCCCGCCTCGGCCAGCGGGAGCGCCTTGCGGAACAGCTTCGCGAAGGCGGCGGCGCCGGGGAAGGTGAGGTGCAGCCCGTCGGGCTGGAACCAGCCGCTGTGGCCCTCGCTGAAGTTCACCCAGTCGAGCACCTGCACGCGGTGGGGATGCTGCGCGCCGGCCCGGCGGACGACCCGGGCGTCGTTGCCCGAGCCTCCGCCCAGCTCGCGCGGCGTGACCAGGGTCAGCACCCGCTTGCGGCCCATGATGTGCAGGGTGCGCTCGATCTGGCTGCGCTGGATGAAGGCATCGGCACCGAGCGCGATCGCGACCAGGTGAGGAAGCTCACCCCGGCGCTTGGCCTGCTTGACGACGCGGATGCCCTCCGTGAACTGGCGGCAGCCGCGGGCGTTGACCTTGAAGCCGGAATGGGCGAGGTTGGGGAGCGCCAGCAGCATCGAGGAGTCGCCGATCGCCAGCGGCGGGCGCCCGCCCGGGTTGATCTTCTTGACCTTCTTCTTCGAGGGCCGGTCGGTCTGCACGCCTCCGCAGGACGCGTCGGCGCCCGGCGGCGATTGCAGCAGCGCCAGGCCCAGCACGCCCAGTGCAGCGCCCAGCGCCGCGGCGAGGACCCCCCTGCGAGTCGAGATGCCACCGCTCATCCGGCCGGGATTTTCTACCATCGCCCGCTTCGGTGCTCTTCCCCACGATCCAGTTCGGGATCTTCTTTCCGATCGTCCTGGCGCTGAACTGGCTCCTGATGCCGCATCCGCGGCTCTGGAAGCCGTTCATCGTCTTCGCGAGCTATTTCTTCTACGCGGCGGCCAACCCGAAGTTCTGCCTGCTGCTGGGCGGGGTCACGCTCGGCAACCAGGTCGCGGCGAAGCTGATCCACGCCACAGACGACGAGCGGCGCCGCAAGTGGATCACCGGGATCGCGGTGGCGCTGGACCTCGCCGTGCTGGGGCTGTTCAAGTACTACGGGTTCTTCGCGCAGGACGTCTCCGACACGCTCGACGCCGTTGCGCTGGGGCTGCCGCTGCCGCTGCTGACGATCGCGCTGCCGGTCGGGATCAGCTTCTTCACCTTCCAGGCGATCACCTACACGGTGGACGTCAAGCGGCGCCTGGTCGAACCCGCATCGACGATGGACGTGGCGATCTACCTCAGCTTCTTCCCCCACCTGGTGGCGGGCCCGATCGTGCGGGCGCGCGAATTCCTGCCCCAGCTTCAGAAGCCCGTCGACCCCAACCACGTCGCGGTCGGAGCCGGCATCGGGCTGATCGCGCTGGGCCTGGTCAAGAAGGTGATGATCGCCGACTTCCTCGCCCGCGAGATCGTCGACCCGGTGTTCGGCGTGCCGCAGGCCTACGCCGCGCCCGACGCGCTGATGGCCACCTACGCCTACGCCGCCCAGATCTACTGCGACTTCTCCGGCTACACCGACATCGCAATCGGGCTGGCGCTGCTGATGGGCTTCGTCTTTCCCCAGAACTTCAACAGCCCCTACCGCGCCACCGGCTTTCGCGACTTCTGGCGGCGCTGGCACATGACCCTGTCGCGCTTTCTGCGCGATTACCTCTACATCCCGCTGGGCGGCAACCGCGGCAGCCGCCTGTTCACCTACCGCAACCTGATGATCACGATGATCCTCGGCGGCCTCTGGCACGGCGCCGCCTGGACCTTCGTGCTGTGGGGGGCCTTCCACGGCGCCGGGCTGGTCACCGAGCACGCGTTCGACGGCCGCGTCGGGCGAAGAACCCCGGCCTGGCTGCGCTGGTTCGTGACCTTCAACCTCGTCTGCTTCGGCTGGATCCTGTTCCGCTCGGGCAGCCTCGACCTGTTCTGGGAGTTCCTGAGCCGCTTCACGGTGAGCGGCCCGGCGACGCTGTGGACGCTGCCCGTGGTCGGCGCGGTGGTCGCCGTGGTGGGGCTGCAGCTGCTGCCGCCGGGGCGGCTGGAGAACCTGCAGATCCGCGTCGAGCGGCTCAACCCGGCGCTGCTGGGCGCGGCGCTGGCCATCCTTATCCTGTTCGTCGGCGCCACGGTGCCGAGCCAGGGCGTGCCCCCCTTCATCTACTTCCGCTTCTAGATGGCTGACGACCCTCGCGCGCGCGACGACAACCAGATGCAGCGCTTCGACCAGGAGGGCCTGAACCGGTTCAGCGCCCGCCAGTCGGTGATCGCAATCACGATCACCACCCTCCTGCTGATCCTCTTCTCCGGCGCCTCGGTCCGCCACGCCGGCGAGGAGATGAAGCCGGGCATCGGCCGCGACATGGTGCTCGCCTTCGGCAAGCCCGCCGGCTGGCTCGCCGACCGCCTGCCCCTCAACGACGTCGCCAACCGCCTCACCGCGGTGGTGGCCGCAGACGACGGCCTCACCGGCGCCGGCTTCGACCAGCCCATCTCGCAGCAGCCGGCCGGCAGGGTGCCGCCGGTGACGCCGGAGTCGTTCGACCCGCTGGAGCTGGGCCAGAAGGTGCGCAAGCAGCAACTGGGGACGCTGCTGGTGACGGGCGACTCGCTCTCCACCCCGCTCGACCTCGAGCTCGCCCGCCGGCTCGCCCCCGCAGGGGTCGACGTGATCCGCGAGCCGCACCTGGCCACCGGTATCTCCAACGACACCCTTGCCGACTGGGGCAAGCTGTCGGCGACCCAGGTCGACGAGCACCACCCCGACGCGGTGGTGGTCTTCATCGGCGCCAACGAGGGCTATCCGATCCCTGGGCTGGACGGCGGCAAGGAGGTGAGCTGCTGCAGCCCCGAGTGGGCGGCGGTGTTCGCCAACCGGGCGCGGCAGATGATGGACACCTACCGCCAGGCCGGCGCGGCGCGGGTCTACTGGCTGACCGTGCCGACCCCGCGCGATCCGGACCGCCAGGAGATCGAGCGCACCGTCAACGAGGCGATCGCCGTCGCCGCCCAGCCCTGGCGCGACCAGATCCACCTGATCGACACGGTGGCGACCTTCACCCCCGGCGACCGCTACCGCGACTCGATGGAGATCGACGGCGCGGAGAAGATCGTGCGCGAGTCAGACGGCATCCATCTCAACGAAACCGGGTCGAGCCTTGCGGCGGACCTGGTGATCCAGGACATCGAGAGGGAGTTCGACTACTAGCTATGTGTTCTGCGTGTACGTCTGCTTGACGATGTGCGTGCCGCCCTTGACGCACTTGACGCGCGAGTTGTATTGCACGCCCGGCACCGCGTCGTAGCGATGCTCGCTGCAGCTGAAGCCCAGCACGGCGTGATCGCACTTGCCGTTGGCGCCGCCCGCGTCCTTGCGGCAGCCGTGAAATGCCTTGCTGACCTTCCTGGCCTTCGTGCAGGTCGCGTGCTCGACCTTGAGCGAGGTCACGTAGGAAGCGCCGAGCTCGCGCTGATCCCCTGAGATGTCACAGGCGCGGGCCGAGGCGGTGGCGACGTCGCTGCCCGCCGCGCCCCCTGTCGCGATCGCCGCGGTGGCGGCGACCAGCAGGGCGACTGCGATTGAAGCGCTGATTCGTGTCCGTGGCGACATACATACCTCCGTTGGTCCCCCACGATGTCGAGCGCGGCATCCTAGCCAATGCGATCCTTCGCTTCGATGCGTACCCGGCTGACCGTTCTCCTACTCGCGTCCGGCCTGATGCTCGCCCTGGGCCCAGCCTCGGCCGGCGCCGTGAAGCTGTCGAAGCGCGAGGTCCGCGACAAGATCGCCGGCGGGTGGGTCGGCGCGATCATCGCCGGAGCATGGGGTCGACCCACCGAGTTTCAGTATTTGGGGCGCACGATCCCCGCCCACCGCGTGCCTGGGTACCGCATCGCCAGGGTCAACCGCTACACCTACCGCGGGGACTCCGACGAGACCTATGTCGAGATTCCCTTCCTGGATGCGCTGCGGCGAAACGGCATCGGCGCCGGCTGGCCGGAGTGGTCCACCGCGTTCGGCGCCAGCCGCTCCAAGCTCTTCTTCGCCAACGAGTACGGCCGCAACAACATCAGAGCCGGTGTGCTGCCGCCGGCTTCGGGCGACCCGTCCCACAACCCCAGCGCCTACGACATCGACTTCCAGATCGAGTCCGACTTCATCGGCATGGCGGCGCCGGCCCAGCCGGGCGCGGCGATCGACCTCGCCTGGCGGATGGGCCACGTGATGAACCACGGCGACGGCGTCTACGGCGGCGTGATGGTGAGCGCCATGCACGCGACCGCGTTCCGCGCCCGCAGCGTGCGGCGAATCGTCGAGGCCGGGCGCCGCGCCGTGCCGGAGGGCACTTCCTACCGGGCGATGATCGAGGACGTGCTGCGCTGGCACCGGCGCCATCCCCGCGACTGGAAGGCGACCTGGCGCCGTCTTGAGCGCCGCTGGAACGCACACGACCCCGCCGCCAAGCGAACCCTGGTGGAGTCCGAGTTCAACATCGACGCGAAGCTCAATGGCGCCTACATCCTGCTCGGCCTGCTCTACGGGCACGGCGACTTCGAGCGCACGATCCGGATTTCGATGCGCGCCGGTCAGGACTCCGAGTGCAACGCGGGCAATGCGGCGAGCATCCTCGGCACCTGGATCGGGCGGAGCAACATTCCCCGCCGTTTCCGGGAGGGCATCGCCTACGGCCGCGACTTCCCCTTCACCGACTACACGCTGCGCCAGGCAATCGCCGCCAACAGGCGCCTCGCCGCGGCGGTCACGCGGGCCCGGGGCGGGGAGACGGCCGGGCGCCGCTGGCGCGCGGTCCCGAGCCCGGTCGTCGCGCCGGCCTTCGAGCAGTGGCCGCTGACCGTCACCGACCCGCCCGAGGTCACCGCCACGGCAAGCCCGGGACCGGGCGGAACGGTGGACTTCTCGGTGCAGGCCTCCGACGCGGACGGCGTGCAGGACGTCTGGTGGTCGTTCGGCGACCTCTCCGGGGCCCACGGCAGCGCTGTGTCGCACGCCTATCGCGCGCCCGGCACCTACCGGGTGACGGTCTGGGTCAGCGACACGCTGGGACGCACGGCGACGCGCGAGCTGACCGTGCAGGCCGGCTGACCGTGCAGGTCGGCTGACCGTGCAGGCCGGCTGACCGTGCAGGCCGGCTGACCGTGCAGGCCGGCTGATCGAACGCGCGCTTATGCCGGCTATAGGGGGCACAACAGCGCGGTCGGCTGAACATGGTCGGCTGAAAGCGCCGCCTGAGTCGCTGGGCGCTTCCGACCGCGCCGCAGGCACGATCTCATCAAACTCTCATCTACCGATGGGAGCGTGTCAGGCATGAGGATCCTGGTCGTCGAAGACGAGGTGAAAATGGCTGCGCTGATCCGCCGCGGCCTTCGCGAGCAGGGGATGGCAGCCGACGTCGCGGTGCGCGGCGAGGATGCGCTGTGGATGGCCGGCTCCACCGACTTCGACGTGATCGTGCTCGACGTGATGCTGCCGGGCATCGACGGCTTCGAGACCTGCCGCCGCCTGCGCGGCGACGGGGTCCAGTCCCCGATCCTGATGCTGACCGCGCGCGACGCCGTCGAGGACAGGGTCGCCGGCCTCGACAGTGGCGCCGACGACTACCTCGTGAAGCCGTTCTCGTTCGCCGAGCTGCTGGCCCGTCTGCGCGCGCTGGCGCGGCGCGGAACGGTCGAGCACCCCGTTCAGCTCGAGGTCGGCGACCTCACCCTCGATCCGGCCACCCGGATCGTGCGCCGCGGCGAGACCGAGATTTCGCTCTCGGCGAAGGAGTTCTCCCTGCTCGAGGTGCTGATGCGCCGCGCCGGCGAGGTGCTCTCGCGCTACCAGCTGCTCGAGCACGCGTGGGACTACGAATACGAGAACCGCTCCAACGTTGTCGACGTCTACATCCGCTACCTGCGCGAGAAGATCGACCGCCCGTTCGGGGCGGAGAGCATCGAGACTGTGCGAGGCGCCGGCTACCGGCTGCGAAAGGACGGGGCATCCTGAGCCGACTCTCAATCCGGGCCAGGCTCACCGCCGGCTTTGCGGCGGCGCTGATCCTCGTGCTCGTGCTCGCCGGCGTGTTCGTCTATCTGCGCGTCGCGACCAACCTCAGCGAAGCGATCGACAACGGGCTGCGCTCACGCGCCGACAGCCTCGCCGGTTTCGTCGCCAGCAGCGAGGGCCCACCGCGGCTGGGTGGCGGGCGATTCATCGAGAACGAAGAGGGCTTCTCCCAGGTGCTCACCCCCCGCGGGCGGGTCGTCGCCTCCACCCTCGAGGACGGCGTGGGCCCGGTCCTCGACCCCGAGCAGGTCGCCCGCGCCCGCAGCGCGCCGCTGCGGGTCGACAACCGCGAGGTGCCGGGCATCGAGGGCTCGGCGAGAATCCTGGCCCGGCCCGCGAGCTCTCCGGACGGCAAGATGATCGTCGTCGCCGGCGCCTCCACCGACGACCGCCGCGAGACCCTTGCCAGCCTGCGCAAGGCCTTCCTGATCGGGGCGCCGGTGGCTCTGCTCTTGGCCTCGGGCCTGGGCTACCTGCTGGCCCGCCGGTCGCTGGCGCCGGTCGAGGTGATGCGGCGCAGGGCCGATGAGATCACGCTGGAGCGCAGCGGGGAGCGGCTGCCGCTGCCGGAGGCCGATGACGAAATCCGGCAGCTGGGCGAGACGCTGAACAGGATGCTGGACCGCATCGAGGCCTCGCTGAAGCGCGAGCGCGTCTTCGTCGCCGACGCCAGTCACGAGCTGCGAACGCCGCTCGCTATCCTGCGGACGGAGCTGGAGCTCGCCGATCGAAGCGGACGCTCGCCAGAGCAGGTGCTCGAGGCGCTGCGATCGGCGCGCGACGAGGTCGACCGGCTCTCCCGGCTCGCCGATGACCTGCTGGTGATCGCCAAGTCGGACCACGGCGAGCTCGCCATCGCGCGCGAGCGCGTCGAGCTGCAGAATCTTCTCGACCGGGTCAGGCGGCGGTTCGACGGGCGGGCGCGGGAGAGCGGCCGCGAGATCGAGATCTCCGCTCCCGACGGGGGCGGCGCCGAGCTCGATCCGCTGCGGATCGAGCAGGCGCTCGGCAACCTGGTCGACAACGCGCTCCGCCACGGCAAGGGCAGGGTCCGCCTCAGCGCCGCCCGCGACGGCAACGGTGTCAGCTTCGAGGTCTCCGACGAGGGGTCCGGATTTGCCCCCGGCTTCGAGGCCAAGGCCTTCGAGCGCTTCGCCCGCGCCGACGAGGGGCGCACTGGTGGCGGGGCCGGCCTCGGGCTGGCGATCGCGCAGGCGATCGCAACCTCACACGGCGGGCGGGTCAGCGTCGAGAGCCGCCCCGGCGACTCGACCACGGTCCTGCGGATCACGCTGCCGGCCGAGGCGCCCGAGCACGAGAAAGCCCCGCGCTGAGCGCGGGGCCTCACTCGTCCCCCCAGGCATCCGTGCCCGGCAAGTCCCGGGGAAGCGGCGCTCAGTCTTCGGCGCCCTCGTTCTCGCCCTCGTTGGATTCGGAGCCGGTGTCGTCGTCCGACGCGGTTCCAAGGGACTGGTTGCGATCGCCGATCGCGACCTCGACCTGGGATCCGTCATCTCGGTTGACTTCGACCTCATAGACGCCGGAGCCGTCGCCGTCCTCTCGCTCGACGCCGATGACGGTTCCGCCGCCCACGGCCTCGAGGGCGGCGCTCTTTGCCTTCTCGGCGCCGGGGCCGGTGGCCTGCTCCTCGGAGTCACCGCCGACCGCGTAGGCGATACCGGCGCCGGTGACGCCGAGGGCGCCAACCGCAGCGGCGATTGCGATCACCCTTCGATTGATCCTCATGGAACTGACCTCCATGACTAGCTAGCCAGCCCTTTGTAGGAGGCGATTATGAAATGACGATGAGAAGGCCTGCTCAGGCCGTCGATTCGAGTCCCGCGATGGTGCTGCGCAGGCTCGCCGCCTCATCGACCGCCGCGGCGACGTCCTCGACCTCGTTGGCCACGGTGTCGCGCAGCTCCACCAGATGCGCGTCGATCCGGGTGAGATCGGCGGGATCGATCGTGTGCGCGAACCGGTCGCGGACCCACTCCATCGTCGTGACGTCGCCCCTCACGCCGCCGGGGTCGTGGGCCGCGGCGTCGACGAGCACCTGGCGCGCCCACAACTCGAAGCGGGCGAGGTCGATCTCGGCCGGCGGCCGGTAGCGCAGGTCGAGGTCGAGCGTCGACTGGGCCACATCGATGGCGGCATTGCCGGCCTGGATCCGATTGTGGGCCTGGATCGCCGGGCCCAGCGCGTTCAGGGCGCGGTTCATCTCGGCTGCGAGCCGGGGAGGCACCTGACCCTGCCGGTAGGTCGCCCAGGCGCGGCTGGCACCCTTGGCGCTGGTGGTGGCCACCTTCCAATTGGCGGCCCGGGCCGCGTCAAAGATGTCCTTGGCTTCCGCCGACATGGTCTCCAGCTCGGGCGGCACAGGGCCGTTGAGGGCATTTGTAGGCACGGCGAGCGCCAGTGCCTCGACCTCGCCTCCGTGGGCGGTGAAGAACTCGCCGTAGCCGGGGGCGAAGACCTTGTCGCTGTAGGTCCCGTCGTCGTGCAGCTCGCGGGCGACCATCGCGCCCTCGACGGGGCCGGGGGGGCCGGGCACGGTCTGGTTGATCTTCTTGATCGCGACCTCCTCGAAGGCGATCGCGGGGATGTTCTCGGCGCGGTGCACGTCGCCGACCTGGGGATCGGCAGGCATGATCATCTCGGGAGGGCCTTCCCTGCCGGCGAGCCAGGTGCCCTCGGTGCTGTCTACGAGGCCGTTGACGTCGTAGTCGTTCACGTCCTCGCCGAGGTACCAGACCGATCCGTCGTCGGCCTGGGCGTAGTAGTCGAGCGCGACCTCCTCGATCCGCCCGTCGATGTAGGCGAAGTACTGGGAGACGCGAGCCTCGACCTGCTGGCCGGGAGCCCACTCGATGACCCTCGTCTCCGGCAGCAGAGTGGTCTCGGTGTGGAAGGCCTTGCCCTCGACCCTGCCGCTGAAGATGACCGAGTGCAGGTCACTGACGGGGAACAGCGGGTTCGTGATCTCGGTCGGGTTAGAGAACGTCGGCGCGGCGATGTCCAATCGCTTGCTTTCGGGGGCCAGCGGGAGCTTCGCCAACCCCGCCGCAGCGAGCTGCGCCTGCGTCGGCTGCGGGATCGTGGTGGCGGTGTTCGAGCCCGCGTCCTCGTCGCCGCCGCAGGCGCCTACTGCGAGTGCCGCCGCCAATGACGCGGTGGCGATGGCGAGTGGCCTTGGAAATGCCATGCCGGGAATCAATAGATCCGGAGGATGAGGTCGTGATGAGAGAGGGCTCTCATCTTGATTTCACCGAACTCTCACCGGACCTTCATCCGCTCGTCATAGACCTCATTGCGTAATCGTCCAATCGCCGGTCGATGCGGCCGGATCCGAGAGGAGACCAGGATGAGCACCAAGATCAAGATGTCGGTCGCCACCGTCCTTGGCGTCGTCGCCGCAGCGTTCGGCGTCGCGGCCTGCGGCAGCGACAGCAACGGAAGCACCAGCTCGAACGGAAGCGAGCCGGCAACCCAGGCGGATTCTTCGAATCTGCCCCAGGGCAGCGAGCCGGTCAAGCTCGACCCGGCCGAGTTCACCACCAACATCGACAACCCCTATTGGCCCATGCGGCCCGGCAGCCGCTGGGTCTACAACGAGGTCCACGCCGAAGACCTGTCGGTCGAGCGCGTTGTGGTGACGGTCACCAACCGCACCAAGAAGATCGCCAACGGGATTGAGGCCAGACTCGTGCGCGACGTGGTCAGCGAGAACGGCGTGCCGACCGAGGTCACGTCCGACTACTACGCCCAGGATTCGGCCGGGAACATCTGGTACCTGGGCGAGGACACCACCGAGTACAAGAACGGCAAGCCCGCCACCACGGCCGGCTCGTTCGAGGCTGGTGTCGACGGAGCGCAGCCCGGTATCGCCCTGCCCGCCGACCCGAAGCCCGGCATGACCTACCGGCAGGAGTACTACGCCGGCGAGGCCGAGGACAAGGGCGAGGTCGTCAGCGTCGACGAGCAGGCCGAGCCGCCGTTCGGCCACTTCACGAACGTCCTGATGACCAAGGACATCAACCCGCTCGAGCCGAAGGCACTCGAGTTCAAGTTCTACGGTCGCGACGTCGGTCTCCTGACCACCGTCGGGGTGTCGGGCGGAAGCAAGATCGAGGAGCTGCTCAGCTACACGGCCGGCTAGCAGCGCCCGGCCACAGGCGCTCCACCCGGCGGCGGCTCAGGCCGCCGCCGGGGCGGGGGGGGCCAGCGCGCCGACCAGCTCGCGGGCTCGCGGCAGGCCGGCGCTTCGCTGCAGCTCGTCCGAGACCGCGCGGGGGGCGTCGAGCCGCTCCAGGTACCAGGGGTAGAACTTGCGCAGGTTGCGGGAGGCGCGCTCGGCACCGAAGTGCTGCTCGGCCTGGTCTATGACCCACAGCAACTCCTCGACCACCTCCGCCCGTGACGGCGGCTCCGCCCGCCTCCCGGTCAGCTCCTCGAAGATCCACGGGTAGCCGAGCGAGCCGCGGGCGATCATCACCGCGTCGGCGCCGGACGCCTCGTAGGCGCGCCGCGCCGCCTCGACGCTGTCGAGGCCGCCGGAGACGATCACCGGCGCGTCGATGCGATCGACCAGCTCGCGCGCCAGCTCGTAGTCGGGGCGGCCCTTGTGGCCGGCCGCGGCGGGGCGGGGATGGAAGGCGACGGCAGCAACCCCGGCCTCCTCGACCAGCGCGATCGCAAGCTCCAGGCCGGAGCGGTCGCCGGGCTCCAGGCCGGAGCGCAGCTTCACGGTGACCGGGACTCCCCCGCCCTCGCTCGCGCCGCGGGCCAGCGCCAGCGCCAGGTCGCGGTCGTGCAGCAGCGCCGCCCCGGCGCCGGTCTTCAGCACCTTGCGCACCGGGCAGCCCATGTTGATGTCGATCAGGTCGGCGCCCGCCTCGGCGGCGATCTGCGCCCCCGAGCGCATCACCTCGGGGTCGTGGCCGAACAGCTGCACGGAGACCGGATGCTCGTCGGGATGGATCCGCATCAGCTCGCGCAGGGTGCGCTCGTTGCGGTAATGCAGCCCGAAGCTGGAGACCATCTCCGAGACCGCGAGGCCGGCCCCGTGGCGGCGCGCCTGCAGGCGCACGAACCAGTTGCCGATCCCGGCCAGGGGGGCGAGCAAAACGCGGTTCGAGATTTCAACGTTCCCGATGGAGAACGGCTTGGTCAGGGGGACGCGTTGCTCGTTGCTCGTTGCTCGTTGATCGGGTCTAGGCATTGAGCTCCCAGACCAGGCGCAGGCCGGTCAGCGTCAGCAGGTCGTCCACCTCGTCGACGGTCTCGCAGAACGGAACGATCACCTCGGCGCCGCCGCCGGTGGCGATGAAGCTCGTTTCCTCGCCCAGCTCGGCGATCAGGCGGCGGGCGATCGCGTCGATCGCCCCCGCGAACCCGTAGACCATCCCCGACTGCATGCTCGCCTGGGTGGTCTTGCCGATCACCCCGGCGGGCTCGGCGAGGTCCACCTTGGGCAGCTTCGCGGCGCGCTCGGTGAGCGCCTCCATGGAGACGCGCACTCCCGGGCCGATCACCCCGCCCAGGTACTCGCCCTGCTCGGAGATCGCGTCGAAGGTGATCGCGGTGCCGAAGTCGACCACCGCGCAGGCGCCGCCGAAACGGTCGTAGGCGGCGACCGCGTTGACCAGCCGGTCGGCCCCCAGCTCGTGCGGGTTGTCCATGCGGATCACGATCCCGGTCTTGACCCCGGGAATGACGCTGAGATAACGGGCCTCGAGGTAGCGCTCGGCCATCCGCGCGTACTCGGGGGTGAGCGGCGGCACCACCGAGGAGACGATCATCGCGTCGAGGCGGTCGAAGCCGAGCCCGCGCAGCTCCAGCACGCTCGACATCCGCACCGCCAGCTCGTCCGCGGTCGCCTCGGCGTCGGTGCCGAAGCGCCAGTGCTCGAGCAGGTCGGCACCGTCGAAGGCGCCGATGTGCGTCTGGGTGTTGCCTACGTCCACGGCGAGCAGCATGCGGCGATTATCGCGGCCGCCTGCTTGGTTCCGCGACATTGCGCGTGCGTCCAGCGACATACCCGGGGGCCTGGGCCGACTTATGCACCGCATAGGTGCCCAAATCGGCCCACGTCCGACCCGGCGCAACTAGGCTGCCGCGGGTGGCCGCCTCCGCTCGCGATCCCGCCTCCGCTCGCGAACCCGCCCCCGCTCGCGTGGCCGCCCCCGCTCGCGAACCGGATGCCGCGCCCCGGCGGCCGCGCGATTGGCGCCCGGCGGCACTGCGCGAGGCGCTGGTTCTCGGCGGCTATCTGACGCTGGTCGTGATCTTCACCTGGCCGGCGGTGACCAAGATCTTCTCGGAGTTCGCTTCGCTCGATCCCACCACAACCGCCTGGAACTTCTGGTGGGTCAAGGAACAGCTGTTCTCGCTCGGCAATCCGTTTGCGACCGACGACATCTTCGCCCCCGTCGGGACCCAGCTGGGCTTTCACACGCTGTCGCCGCTGGCCGGGTGGCTGCTGGCACCGCTCACCGCGGCGATCGGAGCGGGGCCGACCACCAACCTGATGAAGCTGGTGGTGCCGGTGATCAACTGCTACGTGACTTACCGGCTGGCGCTGCGACTGGGGCTGGAGCGGTGGGCGGCGTTCGCCGCCGGTGCGCTCTACGGGTGCTCGCCGGCGCTGATCTGGCGCGCCGATGGTCACTTCAACTTCGCCGCCGGCGCCATCTTCCCGCCTCTGGCGCTGAACGCTGCGGTCCGGCTGCGGTTCGGGAGCCGGACCCGCGACGCGGTCCTGCTCGGCGTCGTGCTCGGCGCTTCGATCCTGATCGACCTTACCTTCTTCCTCTTCTCAGCCGGCCTGGTCGCCGCTTACGGGATTGCGGCTGCCCACCTCGACGGACCGCAGACTCGCCGGCCGCTGTTGCGAGGCGCCGGGATCGCCGCCGGTGTGGCCTTCCTCGTCGCGCTCCCCCAGCTCGTGGCGATGTTGAGCCAGGTCGCCGACGGCGAGTACAGACAGCCGAGGTCGGTGCTGGCGCAGTCGTGGGCGACCTACGGTGCCAGCCCGGCGACGCTGTTCGCGCCCGCCTTTCCGCTGGAGGAACGGACCGACATCCGCCTCGGCCTCTGGGCCCACCGGCCGGGAGAGGGACTGTCGAACTACGGCTGGGGATTGCTGATCCTCGCCGTCGCCGGCGCGGTGCTCGCTTTCCGTCGGCGGCTCGTCAAGTGGCTGATCGCGGTCTGGCTGGCGCTGACGATCCTCTCCCTGGGCCCGTCCCTGGTGCTCGGCAGCGACACCTATGTGCCGCTGGCGATCACCGCATACGGACAGAAGCTGTCGCTGCTTGCGCCCTACAGCTACCTGGTCCAGATCCCCGGGTTGTCCGACCTGCGCGCCGCCGCCCGCTTCGGACTGCTGGCGATGCTGCCGCTTGCCCTTCTCGCCGGGCTCGGCCTGCAGCAGCTCGTCGCCCGGCGTCTGGCCGCCGCGTGGGCGGTGCTGGCGCTCGGCGCCGGGTTGGCGCTGGTCGAGCTTGGCGGCGAGATTCGCTCCACCGGGCCTATGCACTACGACCGCATCTACGGGCCGGTCGAGGACGACAGCTCCGAAAGCATCGTCGTCGACTTGCCGCTGACCTGGTCCTCCTCGACCTCGGGGGCCGGGGCGCCATACGACGGGTTGGCGTTCGCCAGCCCCGAGATGGCCATGCTCCGCGCCACCCAGCACGGCCACCCTGCCGCGTACGGGGTGGCGGCGCGGGTCGGCCCCGACGTCGTGCCCGATCTGCTCTCCAACCGCTTCTACCGCGACCTCCTGCGGTTGCAAGGCCGCAGTGTCTACTCCTCACCGCCCTCTCCGAATCCCCCTGACCCGGAGGCCGGGGGGGCCAACGCGCGCCGCCTCGGCGTCGGCTGGGTGACCGTGTGGCCGCAGGCGTCGCGCCGCGTCATCCCCTACCTGCGCGGCGCCGGCTTCGAACGGGTCGCAGAGGAGAAGGGCACGCTGCTCTATCGCATAGGATCGAGGCGGTGAAGGTCCGCCTCTACGTGATCCCGGCCTCGCATCCCGCCATGGCGGCGCAGTTGATCCTTAAGCACAAGGGGATCCCCTACGACCGCACCGACCTGATGCCGGGCATCCACAAGGGCGTGCTGAGGGCGCTGCGCTTCCCCGGCAACACGGTCCCGGCGATGAAGGTGGACGGCCGCCGCGTGCAGGGCTCGCGGGCGATCGCCCGCGAGCTCGACAGGCTGCAGCCCGAGCCGCCGCTGTTCCCGGACGACCCCGAGCAGCGGACGGCGGTCGAGGAGGCCGAGCGCTTCGGCGACGAGGACCTGCAGGCGCCGGTCCGCCGCATCCTCTGGAACGCGATCAAGCGCGACCGCTCGATGCTTCGCAGCTATTCGGAGGGTGCGCGGCTGGGGATCCCGGTCGGGCTCGCGGTTCGCACGGCCGCGCCGATCGTGGCGGCAGCGGTCGCCTACAACAAGGCCAGCGACGAGAACGTCCGCGCCGACCTCGCGGCGCTACCGGGGATGCTGAACCGCATCGACGACTGGTGCCGGGCCGGCGTGCTGAACGGCGAGCAGCTCAACGCCGCCGACTTCCAGATCGCGCCCAGCCTGCGGCTGGCGATGACCCTCGAGGACCTGCGCCCGGCGATCGAGCGCCGGCCCGCCGGGGAGATGGCGATGCGCGTGGCGCCCGACTACCCCGGGCAGGCGCCGCCGATCCTCCCCGCGGCATGGCTGGAGCCGCTTCGCGAGCAGGTGTCCGCCTGATAGCCAGGCGCGGTGCGCTTCTCGCCGCCGTCGCAGCGGCCGCCGCCATCGGGCTCGCCGCCTGTGGGGGAGGCGACGACGACGGCGCCAGCGTCGAGGCCTTCTGCGGCAAGGTCGACCAGCTGAGCAATCTCTCCAATCCGTTCCAGGACCTCAACCCCGGGGACGTCGAGGGCGCCAAGGACGCGATCGACCAGGTCACCGGCGCGACCAACCAGATCGCCGACGTGGCACCGCCCGAGATCCAGGGCGATGTCGAGACGCTGCAGAGCTTCTTCGAATCGTTCGGCGATCAGATCGCCGACGTGGAGACCCCGCAGGACCTGCTCGGAGCGGTGCAGGGGCTGCGGGGCGAAGCGCAGCAGGTGCAGGGAGCCGGCACGCGGCTGCAGAACTACGCGCGGGAGAACTGCTCCAGCCAGGGCAGCTAGGCCTCGCCCAGACCGCCTTTCCTTTCCACCTGCTGCCCGCTGCCGAGGCCGGAGAGCGAGTCGGCCAGGCGCGTGCCGTCGGGCAGCTCCAGCTCCGGGTCCAGCTCCAGCAGCGGCTCCAGCACGAAGCGGCGGCTGGCCACCTCCGGGTGCGGCAGGGACAGCCGCTCGGTGCGCAGCTCGAGGTCGCCCAGCAGCAGCAGGTCGATGTCGAGCGGCCGCGGCCCGTGGCGGGGGCCGAACACCATCCTCCCCTGCTCCAGCTCGATCGCCTTGCAGACGTCGAGCAGCTCCTCGGCCTCCAGCACGGTGCGGATCCGCGCCGCGGCGTTGAGGAAGTCGGGCTGGTCGAGGATCTCGCCGACCGGCTCGGTCTCATAGAGCGAGGAGACGGCGTCGACCTCGACGCCGTGCTCGCGCAGCAGCCGCAGCGCGGCGCGAAGGTGTTCCTCGCGGTCGCCGACGTTGGAGCCGAGGCCGAGGTAGCCGCTGCGCACCGGCGGGGCGCTCAGGCGCCCTCCTCCCCCTCCTCGGGCTCGGAATCGTCGCGGTCGTGGGTGACCTCGACCGCGACCTCCTGCATCGCCAGCGGCAGCGGCGGCTCCGGCTTGGCGGCGCGCACGCGCACGCGCTCGCAGCCGTAGCGCTCCATCAGCCGCTCGCCGACCACCTTTGCGAGGCGCTCCAGGGTCTTGTAGTTGCGCTCGGTCGCGGCGAGGGCGACGATGTCGCAGGCCTCGGCGTAGTCCACGGTGTCCTCGAGACGGTCGGTGAGCACGGCGTCGCAGTCGGGCACGTCGAAGGTGACGTCGAACTCGAGCCGCTGGCCGACCTCGCGCTCGGCCTCGGTCACCCCGTGGTGGGTGAAGATGGAGAGGCCGCGCAGCTCGACCTCGACGCTCGTCTCCGGGCCGTTTCCGTGGGCTTCCACGCCGCGAGCCTACGCCAAGCGACTACTTGGCGAGAATCGCGGACGCGACCTTCAGACCCTCGGCGACCTCGCGCACGTCGTGTACGCGCAGCATCTCGGCGCCGTTTGCGTACGCGATCGCGCTGGTTGCCACCGTGCCCCCCAGCCGGTCGTCCACCTCGGCGCCGCTGATCTTGCCGATGAAGCTCTTGCGCGAGGTGCCGACCACCAGCGGCCGGCCCAGCTCGGTCAGCTCGCGCAGGCGCCGCAGCAGCTCGAGGTTGTGCTCGACTGTCTTGCCGAAGCCGATCCCCGGGTCGAGCCAGATCCGCTCCTCGGCCACGCCCTCCGCCGTCGCGAACTCCAGCCGCTCGGCGAGGAACGCCTTGACGTCGTCGACGACGTCGTCATAGGTCGGGTTCTGCTGCATGGTCCGCGGGTCTCCCTGCATGTGCATCAGCACTACCTGGCACCCGCGCTCGGCGCACAGGGCCGCCAGGCCGGCGTCGTGGCGGAAGGCGGTGACGTCGTTGACCATCGTCGCGCCCAGCTCCAGCGCCGCCGCCGCGACCGGCAGCTTCGAGGTGTCGATCGAGATCGCCCGGCCCGTGGCCAGCCCCTCGATCACCGGCGCGACGCGCTCCAGCTCTTCTTCGGCGCTGACGCCCGCGGCGCCGGGGCGCGTCGACTCGCCGCCGACGTCGAGCACGTCGGCGCCGTCCTCGACGAGCTGGAGGCCGTGCTCGATCGCCGCCTCGGGGTCGAGGAACAGCCCGCCGTCGGAGAACGAGTCGGGGGTGACGTTGACGATGCCCATCAGGCGTGCCATCAGCCTCCCAGCGCCTCGAGCGCCGCGCCGGCGGCGCGCTCGCCCGAGCTGATTGCCCCGTCCATGTAGCCGTTCCAGACAGTCGCCGTTTCGGCGCCCGCCCAGTGGATCGGGCCGATCGGCCTGCGCAGGGCCGGGCCGTTCTCGACCCATGCGCCCGGCGGCATGAAGCAGCCGTAGCAGCCGCGCGACCATTGCTCGTTCGGCCAGGCCCGGTCGACGTAGTGCTCGGGGCTGCCTGCCCGCTCACCGAACCAGCGCCGCAGGCAGCCCAGCATCAGCTCGCGCCGCTGGTCCTGGGGCAGCGCGCTTGCCTGCCGCGCGGCGCGCCCCTCGAAGAAGCCCAGCAGCACCCCCGGCGATCCGTCGGGCGGCGAGTTGTCGTAGGCGACCGAGACCGGCCCGTCGGCGCTGGTCACCTGTCCCGACAGGCCCTCCTCGCGCCAGAAGGGCTCCGGATACACCGCCATGCACTTGACGACGCTGCCCTGCGCCATCCGCTGGGTGAGGCCGTCGCGGACCGAGGCCAGCGGCGGGTCGTAGTCGATGCGCCCGGCCAGCACCGGCGGCACCGCCACGATCGCCTGGCGGGCCCGCACCTGGCCGGCGTCCGAGTGCACGGTGACGCCGCCGTCGCCGTGCTCGATCCGCCGCACCGGCGCCTGAAGCAGCACCGAGTCCCCGAGCTGTTCGGCCATTCGGATCGAGATCAGCTGGGTGCCGCCGACCACGCGCGAGTCCTGCGCCCCGCCCTCGGTGTCCACCAGCACCTCGAGCGAGCCGGCCGAGCGGATGTAGAAGAGGAAATGCAGCAGCGAGATGTCCTCCGGCTCGACCGCTCCGACGGCCCAGATCACCAGGCGAATCAGGTCGCGCGCGGTCGGCGTGCGAACGTTGCGGCGCATCCATGTGGCGAAGGTCTGCGAGTCCCACTGCGCCGCCCGCTTCGCGGCCCAAGGCTGCGCCGGATCCAGGCTGCGCGCCATGCGGTTTATCCGTGCCATCACCAGGCCCGTCTCGGCCAGAGCCAGCGGGCTGACCCTGGGGATCGTGCCGCGATAGCTGCGCAGCTTGCCGCGCCGCTCGAACAGGTTGCGCCCCTCGCCGTAGGTCGGAAACGTCTCCAGCCCCAACTCCTCGATCAGCGCCACGGCCCGGTGCTGGGTCGGGCCTACCCACTGGCCCCCGATCTCGACCACCTTGCCGTTGCCGATCGGCTCGTTGAGGGTTCGGCCGCCGACCCGGTCACGCGCCTCGAGCACAACCGCGTCGCGACCCGCTCCACGCACGGCTCGTGCGGCGCTAAGGCCCGCCAGCCCGGCGCCGATAACCGCAACATCGACGGATATCTGATCTGGACTACTCATCTGGTCGCATCTAGGCTTGCGGGGCGGCGTCGTTGGGGTTGGGGCGAGGCTAATGCCTGGCGCCCCGGCATAGGAGTCCAACCAGGGGCAGGTAGATGAGCCGACTGAAGCGTGCATTCGCCAAGCAGGAGGACCCTTACGCGGGCGCCGACCTGCCGCAGGCCCTACGGCTGGGGGCGCTGCTGTGGGTGATGGGCATCGCCCTGTTGATCCCCCTCTGGGCGCTGAGCCCGCCCGACCGCCAGATCGGCGGCGCCGGCTGGCTGATCGCCCTCGGGCTGGCCGCGTCCGGCCTGGCCTGGGCCTACGTGCTGCGCGCGAACCGCTTCCCGATCACGTTCTGGATGATGCTCGCTTCCGCCTACGGGGCGACGGCGGGCCTGGCGGTGATGAACTGGCTCGCGGGCGGCTGGGGTCCCCCCTACACGGCACTGGGATTGCTGCCGGTGATCTATGTCGCCGCCATCCATCCGCTGCGCCGCATCGGCGCCTTCATGCTGTTCATGGCGCTGGCGCTCGCCTCGCCGCTCCTCTACGACGGATGGAACTCCGACGGGGTCGCGACCGCGACCGCCTCGTTCGTCGCCTGGGCGGCGATTGCCGCCGCCGGCTACCTGATGATGAGCGGCGTCCGCGCCCAGCGGCTGACACTGCGCCGCGAGGGCAAGATCGCCCGCGAGCAGGCGCGCGAGGACCAGCTCACCGGACTCGGCAATCGCCGCGCCTTCGACGAGGCGATCGACGTCGAGATCGCCCGTGCCCGCAGGATGCAGATGCCGCTCAGCGCGATGCTGCTCGACATCGAGCGATTCAAGGAGATCAACGACCGCTGGGGCCACGTCGAGGGAGACCGCTGCCTGCGCGAGGTTGCGTCGGCGCTGCGCACCGACCTGCGTCGACCCGACCTCTGCTTCCGCTGGGGCGGGGATGAGTTCGCCCTTGTGCTGGCCGGAACAGACCGCGAGGGCGGGCTTACGCTGGCGGCCCGGATCGCCGAGCTGGTGGCCGATGCGTGCCGCCGGCCCGACGGCGACCCGATTGTGGTCCGCTGTGGCCTCGCCGAGCTGGAGGGGGACATGAGCTCGACCGAGCTGATGGAGCTCGCCGACATCGCGCTGCTGACCGAGAAGTCGCGCAGCGAACTCGAGGGCGAGCGGCCGGTCGACTGAACGGTCGGCGCGGCCTAGCTCACAAACGAAGAAACGGCCTCGGCGCAGCGCTCGATCCGCTCCTCGACCTCGTCGCGCTCCGCCGCCGGCAGGTAGAACAGGCAGCGCGTCGCGCCCGCGTCGCGCCAGCGCTCGAACGCAGCGGGATCCCGCGGCACGCCGTAGATGGTCACCGGGATCGGGTCGCGCCCCGCCTCCGCCGCATGGCGCTGCAGGGTCTCGATCCGGCCGGCGAGCTTCTCCACATCGCCCAGATAGTTCGGGATCCAGGCGTCGCCGAACTCGATCACGCGCCGGTACACGGTCTTGCCGTTGCCGCCGACGAGGACCGGCGGGTGCGGCTGCTGGACCGGCTTCGGCCATGACCAGATTCGCTCGAACGACACGTAGCGGCCCGAATAGCTGGCCTCCTCCTCGGTCCAGATCGCCTTCATCGCCTCGACCCGCTCGCGCATCAGCCCGAAGCGGCGGTCCGGGTCGGTGCCGTGGTTGCGCATCTCCTCGAGGTTCCAGCCGGCGCCCACCCCGAACAGCAGTCGCCCACCGCTGACGAGGTCGAGCGTCGCCACCTCCTTGGCCGTGGTGATCGGGTCGCGCTCGATGATCAGGCAGAGGCCGGTGCCGACCCGCAGCCGCTCGGTCGCGGCCGCCGCTGCGGTCAGGGCGACGAACGGGTCGAGCAGGTGGCTGTATTCGCGCGGAAGCTCGCCGCCCGCCGGATAGGGCGTCTCGCGGCTGGCCGGAATGTGGGTGTGCTCGGGAAAGAACAGCGACTCGAAGCCGTGCTCCTCGGCGAGCCGGCCGAGCTCGTCGGGGGCTTGTGACTCGTCGGTCGGGAAGGTCGCGAGGCCGAAGTTCAGGACGAGTTCAGCTCGTCGGCCCGCATCTCGGCGGTGCCGCCGGCGTAGCCGGGGCGCGGGCGCGGAACGGGTCGCGGGCCCTCGCGGGCGGCCTTCTCGGCCTCCGGGCTGGGCTCCGGCTCGGGCTTGGCGGTCTCCTCCTCCTCGGGGAAGACCTCTTCCTCGGGCTTGCCCGCCAGCAGCGCCACGAACTCCTCCGCGTCGATCGTCTCGCGCTCGAGCAGGATCTTGGAGATCCGGTCGAGCTGATCGCGCTTGTCGTTGAGGATGGCCTTGGCGGCCTGGTGGGCTTCCTCGACGACGCGGCGGATCTCGTCGTCGATCTCGCGCGCGATCTCGTCGGAGTAGTCGGGCTCG
>JBBPIM010000027.1:0-27211 GCA_038040325.1 Candidatus Mayfieldus profundus | reverse complement strand
GCCGCTCGCGCTCGAGCATGTTGTAGAAGTCCATGTTGCCGCCGACGTTGAGCTGGCTGGTGCGCTCCATGCGCACGCCGCGCTCGTGGAACAGGCGGGCGAGCTGGCGGTGCACGATCGTCGCGCCGACCTGCGACTTGATGTCGTCGCCGATGATCGGCAGCCCGGCCTCGCGGAAGCGCTTGTCCCAGTAGTTCTCGCGGGCGATGAACACGGGCAGGCAGTTGACGAAGCCGACGCCGGCCGCCAGGGCCTGCTCGACGTACCACTTGGTCGCCTGCTCGCTGCCGACCGGCAGGTAGCAGACCAGCACATCCGCCTCGGTGCTCTTCAGCACGTTGACGATGTCGGCCGTCTCGCCCGGAGCCTTGGTGATCTTCTCCTTCAGGTACTTGCCGAGGCCGTCGTGGGTCATGCCCCGCTTTACCTCGATGCCGAGGTGGGGAACGTCGGCGAACTTGATGGTGTCGTTCTGGCCGGCCCAGATCGCCTCGGAGAGATCCTTGCCGACCTTGTCGGAATCGATGTCGAAGGCGGCGACGAACTCCACATCGCGCACGTGGTAGCCGCCCAGGTCCACGTTCATCAGGCCCGGCACGTCCTCGGAGGGATCGGCGTCCTGGTAGTGCTGGACGCCCTGGATGAAGGAGTTGGCGCAGTTGCCGACGCCGACGATCGCCACGCGGACCTTGTCGTCCCGGCGTCCGGCGCCGTCGGTGCTCGCTCCGTTGGTCTTGCTCATGACGTGGGAAACCCTCCTGGGTCAGGCTCGGGGACCCAAAACCACACCCGAGCAGGAATGAAGTTACAGCTCCGACACATCTTCGGCGGGCGGCCTCGCCCCGGTGGCGGACTCCGCCGCGAGCGCATTGCGCACGTGCCAGACCCGCTGGATCACGGTGATGCTGGTGAGCGCAGCCATCGTGTAGATCGCCGGCGCGAGCAGCTCGAAGTCGCCGATCGACGCCCCCTTCGCGAAAACCAGGCCGATCGAGAGGATCACCACCCGCACCGGGCGGGTCGCCACGCCGACCTTGCACTCCACCCCCAGTGCCTCCGCCCGCGCCCGGGTGTAGGAGACCATCAGCGAGCCGAGCACTGTGACCACGCACATCGCCGCCGCGAAGTCGTCGCCCGTTGCGGCGAAATACCCGGCCACCGCCGCCAGCACGATGCCCTCCTCGATGCGGTCGACCGTGGAGTCGAGAAAGGCCCCGAACAGCGTTCCCTTACCGGACATCCTCGAGTAGCGGCCGTCGAGCGTGTCCATGATCGAGCCGACGATGAAGGCGGCGCCGGCGAGGAAGAAGAGGCGCTGGGTGATCAGCACCGCGGCGGCCAGGTTCAGCACCAGCCCGACCACCGAGATCGCGTTGGGGGTGAGCCGAGACTCGATCAGGCGCTCCCTCGCGTAGGCGCGGAACTCCTGGGCGCCGCGTGGCTGGTGCCCGTCCCGTCCGCCGCTCGGGGCCCGTGGAGGCGCCGGGGCTTCCATCGAGTGCAGCCTAGCCGTTGACCGGGGAGGGGCCGGTCAGGCCCGTGCGTGGCTCGGCGCAGTGCGCCAGGCCCAGGCCTCGGGACGCGCCCTGGCCAGCAGGCGGTGGGCGACCAGCGCAGCCACGGCCGCGACCAGCGCCCCGATCGCCGCGTCGGCCCAGTAATGGTTGGCGGTCACCACGACCACCCAGAAGACGATCAGCGGGTAGACGGACCAGAACGCCTTCGACCAGAGGTGGCGCGAGAGCATCACCCCGGGGATGCTGATCATCAGCGCGAAGGCGATGTGCATGCTCGGCACCGCCGCATAGGGGTTGACGAAGACCTTGACCAGCGCCGAGTCGTGGTTGACGTTGGAGAAGTCGGTGATCGTGTCGACGAAGCCGAACTCGGTGAACAGGCGCGGCGGCGCCGTCGGGTAAAGCGCGTAGCCGACCAGGGCCAGCCCCATCGCCACCATGAACATGTTGCGCACGAAGTAGAAGCTGTCATTGCGCTGTATGTAGAGCCAGACCAGAAAGCCTGTGGTCAGCACGAAATGGGTGTTCATGTACATGAAGTTGGCGAGGTCGATCAGCCACCTCTCGCCTATCTGCCATGCCTGGAAGCCCGGCTCGAAGAAGGTGCCGGTGGCGCGCTCGAAGTCGATTAACTCGCGGCCGTTGGCGAAGGCGACCGCCCTCTGTCCCTCGGCGATTCCGCGCACGGTCTCGTAACAGATGTCGGCCAGCACGAAGAGGCCGACCTGCCTAAAGGCGTCGGGATACCCCTTGGGGAGCTTGTCCCCCAGGTATGCCACGGCACGGCGCACACCCAGAATTGTAAAGAGGCCGTAATCGGTTTCCAAGCACGGTGATCAGGAAGTAAGGAAAGTGAGTATTCGGTCGATCGCCTCGGGACGTTCGAGCCAGGGCCAGTGGCCCGCGTCGGCGATGCCGACGTACTCCGCGTCGGGCAGACGCTCGGCGTAGCGGCGGCCGAACGCGGCCGGCAGGAAGGGGTCCCGCTCGCCCCAGACCACCAGGGCGGGGCAGTCGAGCGCCTCGAGACCCGCGCCGGCCTCGGCCAGCAGCCGCGGATCGGCGGAGCGGTAGAGCTCCAGCACCGGACGTCCGGTTCCGCGCCGGTAGCCGCTCCAGATCATGTCGACGAACTCGCGCGGCATCGGCTTGCGGTCGGCGCGCGCCTGGCGCAGGCCAAGCGCGAGCCCCGACCGCGTCGCGGCCAGGTTGAAGAGCTCTCCGGCGCCGCGGGTTCGCCAGATCCGCGCCGCCCAGTGCCAGCGGTACCCCTCCATGAGCGGCACCACGTTGATCGCGGCCAGCCGCGCGACCCGCTGCGGATGGCGCCGGGCGGCGATCAGACCCACCACGCCCCAGTCGTGGACGGCGAGCGTGTGCTCTTCGATCCCGAGCCTTTCGAGAAAGCGCTCCAGGAAGCCGGCCAGGCCGTTCATCGAGTAGTCGAAGCTGCGTGGGCGCTCCGAGCGCCCCCAGCCGGGCAGGTCGGGGGCAACCGCCGGGCCCTCGATGCGAGACAGGAACGGCAACCAATCCTCCGAGTGAGTCGGGTTGCCGTGCACGAACACGGTCGGCGGCCCTTCGCCCGGAACCCGCCGGCAGAACGTCCGCACCCCGCCCACGTCGATCGTGAGCTCCTCGATCTCGTTCGGCACGGCCCGGACCATATGCTCGGGCCATGACTGCGACCAGTCAGCCTCCGCCGAGACGATGATTCTCTGCCTCGGCGAGGCAATAGTCGACCTGATCTGCGAGCGCGAGCTCTCGGAGCCGGGCGAGGCCGACCACTTCGTCCCGCATCCCGGCGGCGCCCTGGCGAACGTCGCGGTCGCGGCAAGCCGCGAGGGCGCCGAGGTCGGGCTGCTGGGCGGTGTCGGCGACGACGCGTGGGGCAACTGGCTGCGCGAGCGGCTCTGGCACGAGCGCGTCGACGTGAGCTGGCTGGAGACGATCGAGGGGCTGGCGACGCCTATCGCATTCGTCACCTTCGACTGGGAGCGGGAGCCGTCGTTCTCCGTCTACGGCGAGGGGATCGCGGAGACGATGAGCGCCGCCGCTAGCCACCTCGGCGAGGCGATGGCAGTGGCCGGCGCCGTGGTCTTCGGCTCCAACACCCTGGTCGGCGAGCCGGAGCGCGAGGTCACCCTGCGTGCCCGGCGGGCGGCGCGGGACCGCGGCGTCCCGGTCCTCTTCGACCCCAACTTGAGGCCGAACCGCTGGCGCGACCTCGACCGGGCGCTGGAGCTGTGCCGCGACCTGATCGAGGGCGCGATGGTGGTGCGGGCCAACGACTGGGAGGCCCGGGATCTGACCGGGGAGCGCGACCCCGCGCAGGCGGCCGAGGCGCTGTGCAGCTTCGGCGCGAGGATCGGCGTCGTCACGCTGGGGCCCGACGGTGCGGTGATGCGGGGCGCCGCCGAGGGCGAGGCGCCCTCTCCGGAGGTCGAGGTGGTGTCGCCGCTGGGAGCCGGCGATGCGTTCATGGGCGCGCTGGCGGCGGGAATGGCGGCGCTGGACTGGGATGCGTCCAGGGCGGCTGAGGCCCTGCCCGGGGCCTGCGCGGCGGGCGCCCGCGCCTGCACCGCCTGGGGGGCGCAGGCGTGAGGGCGGCGACCGCCTGGCGACGCCCGAGCAGGCAGCGGGTGCGTGCAATCCGCGACCAGCTGCGGGAGATGTACGGGCGGCCCCGGAACGACCCGCATGGCCATCCGATCGCCGAGCTGGTGCGCACCGTGCTCTCGCAGAACACCAACGACCGCAACCGCGATGTCGCCTACGCGCGGCTGCGTGAGCGTTTTCCGAGCTGGGAGGCCGTGCGCGACGCGCCGGCGCAGGAGGTGATCGAGGCGATCAGGCCCGGTGGCCTGGCGCGGCAGAAGGGCCCGCGGATCCAGGCGATCCTGCGAGAGATCGGCGACCCCGAGCCCGACATCGACTGGCTCGCCGACGCCCCCCGCGAGCAGGCGCTCGCCTACCTCACCGAACTGCCGGGGGTTGGCCGCAAGACCGCGGCCTGCGTGCTGATCTTCACCTTCGGCCGCCCCGAGATCCCCGTCGACACCCACGTCTATCGGGTCGGCGGCCGGCTCGGCCTGTTCCGCGAGAAGGCCTCGTTCGAGGAGGCCCACGACGAGATGCTGGCCGTCACCGACTCCGCCGACGCCTACGAGCTGCACATGAACCTGATCCGTCACGGGCGGGAGGTGTGCCGCCCGGCTCCGCGCTGCGGCGAGTGCGCGCTGCGGCGTCGCTGCCCCTATTACCGCCGCCGGGGCTCGGGCGGCGGTAGGTAGTATCTCGGCGCCGGCGGGGGCCGCCGGCCGGGACAGCGAATGACCAAGCGACCCTTCGTCATCTTCGGAATCCTCGCCGTCTGCCTTGCGGTGCTGATCCCACTCTGGGCCTACCTGGCCGACGCCGACGACAACACCGGCCCGCGCGAGGTGGCGGCCGACCAGCAGGCCGGCAAGCGCCTGTTCGACATCAACTGCGGCACCTGCCACACGCTCTATGCGGCGGGGACCGACGGGAACTTCGGGCCCGACCTCGACACCCTCCTGTCGCCAACCGGCCCCCCAACCGACAAGGCGACCATCGACGCCACCAAGCAGCGCGTGCTGAACGCGATCGAAAACGGCGTCGACAGCTCCACCACGCCGGGCCGCATGCCACCCGGCATCCTCAGCGGCGAGCAGGCCGACCAGGTGGCCGAGTTCGTCGCCAACGAGGCGGGGAAGTAGGGGACAACCGACACACCGGCAGGCTGTCGGCGACCCGCCGGCGATAGTTTTTGCGGTCGGTGGGGTTAGAGGGGCGCAGTTGACGGGCGCGGCCAGGGCCGCGAACAGAGAGGAGTCGAATTGCGTCGGATCAGCGTTGAGACCACCCCGCACAGGGGCCGGATGTCGGCAGCGATTCTGCTGGCTTTCCTCGGCTTGCTTGCCGTGTGCCTGCCGGGCCCGGCGGCGACCGCGAAGAGGCAGGGCAAGCCCCCCAGCGAGGTGGTGAGGGTGATGACCCGCAACGTCTACCTCGGCGCCGACCTGGGCCCCGGCCTGACGGCGGGAAGCCTCACCGAGCTGCAGGAGGCGGCGGGGCAGATCGTCCGCCAGGTCCACCGCACGAACTTCCCGGTGCGGTCGAAGGCACTGGCCAAGGAGATCCTGCAGCGCAAGCCGGATCTGGTGGGCCTGCAGGAGGTCGCGCTGTGGCGGACCGCTCCTCCGAGCATCGCCCCGGCGTTCAACAACGAGCCGGAGGCGACGACCGTTCGCTACGACTTCCTCGACCTGCTGCTCGAGCAGCTCAACAAGAACGGCAAGAACTACAAGGCGGTGGTGGTGCAGGAGGAGTTCGACTTCGAGACACCGACCGACGAGAACGACCAGAACGGAGACGGGCCTCCGGCCGCCCCCAACTCGGAGATCAACTACCGGCTGACGATGCGCGAAGAATCCTCGCCCGCAGGGGCGCGGGGGTCGACACCTCCAAGCCCGGCAAGGGCCACTTTCAGAACCTTCTGGTGGTGACCGTCGCCGGCAGCGCGAAGATTCCGGTGACTCGGGGATGGACCAAGGTGGACGCGAAGGTTCGCGACAGCCGCAAGTTCCGCTTCGTCAACACGCACCTCGAGGCGTTCGACGACGAGACCCAGCGGCCCAGCATCCGCGCCAAGCAGGCGGGCGAGCTGGTGGCGCCCGGCGGGCCCGCCGTCTCGGGACTGCCCGTGGTGCTGGTCTGCGACTGCAACTCCAACGATCCCGGCGTGCAGCCCGGCGACGAGCAGGCCTTCCAGGCCCTGGCGGGCGCCGGGTTCGTCAAGCGCGACACCAGCAACCCGCTGAGCTGCTGCCTGAACGACCCCAACCTGGTCGGCGGTGCTCCGTCGGACTGGGACCACAAGGTCGACCACGTTCTCACCGACGCCCCGAAGAAGGTCAAGCGCAAGCGCTCCAACGTGAGTGGCATCGGAACCGCCAATGGGCTCTGGCCCTCCGACCACGCCGGGGTCTTCAGCGCCCTCAAGATCAAGCGTTAGCAGGAGCGCTAAGAAGGGCCAAGCGGCTCCTCCGCGGGTGGTGCGCGGGCTTAGCCGTTCCGCCTGCGCGGACCTTGGAGCACGGGCGGAACGGCGCCCGCGCGACAGGACCCGCGGCCGAACGGCTTTGACCCTGCTGGCATATCTGCTAGCCTAAGACTTAGATTTTTTAGGCAGGCAAGACAGAACGTGGAGGACTGAACCGTGGCTAAGACAATAGGCATCGACCTCGGAACGACCAACTCCTGCGTCGCCGTGATGGAAGGCGGCGAGCCGACCGTGCTGGAGAACGCGGAGGGCGGGCGCACCACCCCCTCGGTGGTCGCCTTCACCGACTCCGGCGAGCGCCTGGTCGGCACGGTGGCCAAGCGCCAGGCGGTGATGAACCCCGAGAACACGATCTTCTCGATCAAGCGGTTCATGGGGCGCAAGGAGTCCGAGGTCAAGGAGGAGGAGACGATCGTTCCCTACAAGGTCGTCGCCGGGCCGAACGGCGACGTTCGCGTCGAGGTCCGCGGCAAGCAGTACTCGCCGCCGGAGATCTCGGCGATGATCCTTCAGAAGCTCAAGGCCGACGCCGAGGCGAAGCTGGGCGAGACCGTCGAGTCGGTGGTGATCACCGTTCCCGCCTACTTCAACGACGACCAGCGCCAGGCAACCAAGGACGCCGGAAAGATCGCCGGGCTCGACGTCAAGCGGATCATCAACGAGCCCACGGCTGCCGCCTTGGCCTACGGGCTGGACAAGGAGGCGGCCGACCAGACGATTCTCGTCTTCGACCTGGGCGGCGGCACCTTCGACGTCTCGGTGCTGGAGATCGCCGACGGCGTGTTCGAGGTGAAGTCCACCGCGGGCGACAACCACCTCGGCGGCGACAACTGGGACAAGGCGATCGTCGAGTGGCTGGTCGCGGAGTTCAAGCGCGACCAGGGCGTCGACCTTTCCGGGGACAAGAACTCCCTGCAGCGCCTCTATGAGGCCGCCGAGAAGGCGAAGATCGAGCTCTCGACCACCCAGGAGACCCAGATCAACCTGCCGTTCATCACGGCGACCGACGCCGGGCCAAAGCACCTCGACATCAAGCTCACCCGGGCCAAGCTCAACGAGCTGACCGCCGACCTTCTGGAGCGAATCGTCAGCCCGGTCAAGCAGGCGCTGTCCGACGCCGGCGGCCCCGACATCGAGCACGTGGTGCTGGTCGGCGGCATGACCCGGATGCCGGCGGTGCGCGACAAGGTCAAAGAGCTGACCGGCAAGGAGCCGCACCAGGGCGTCAACCCCGACGAAGTGGTCGCGATCGGCGCCGCGATTCAGGCGGGCGTGCTGGCCGGCGACGTCAAGGACGTGCTGCTTCTCGATGTCACCCCGCTGTCGCTCGGAATCGAGACCAAGGGCGGCGTGATGACGAAGCTGATCGAGCGCAACACGACGATCCCCACCAAGAAGTCGGAGATCTTCTCCACCGCCGAGGACAACCAGCCCTCGGTGGAGATCCATGTGCTGCAGGGCGAGCGGGAGATGGCCGCCTACAACAAGAGCCTGGGCAAGTTCCAACTCACCGGCATCCCCCCGGCCCCGCGCGGCATGCCTCAGATCGAGGTCACCTTTGATATCGACGCCAATGGCATCCTCCATGTCTCGGCGAAGGACCTCGGCACCGGCAAGGAGCAGAAGATCGAGATCAAGAGCGGCTCCGGCCTCGCCGAGGAGGAGGTCGAGCAGATGATCAAGGACGCCGAGGCCCACGCCGACGAGGACCGCAAGCAGCGCGACCTGGCGGAAGCCCGCAACGTCGCCGAAAACGCGGCCTACCAGGCCGAGAAGCAGCTCGAGGAGCTCGGCGACAAGGTCGACGAGCCCTCGAAGTCGGAGATCGAGGCCGCGATCAAGGACGTGCGCGAGTCGCTGACGTCCGAGGACGCTGAGGAGATCAAATCGAAGACCGACGCCCTGCAGGGGGCGTTCCACAAGATCTCCGAGCAGGTCTACCAGGCGGCCCAGGACCAGGCCCAGGCGGCCGGCGACGGGGCATCGGAGGACGGCGCCTCCGCTGAGTCCGATGAGGAGGAGGTCGTCGACGCCGAGGTCGTCGACGACGACTCATAGGAGGCGGCCATGACCGCTGAATCGCGCAGACCGGCCGGGGCTCCGGAGGAGGAGCACCGGCCAGCTGGTGTCCCGCAGGAAACGCAACCCGCGGCGGCGGGCCCGGCGGGGGGCGACGGTGCAGGCGCTCCCGACAGGAGCAAGGCGAGCTCGGACAGCGCAGCTCGTGAGGTCGAGCAGGATCTCGATCGCCTGCTGGAGGACACCAAGCGCGAGCGCGACGAGTACCTCGACCTCGCCCGGCGCACCAAGGCCGACTTCGAGAACTACCGCAAGCGGACGGCTGCCGAGGCCGAGCGTGCCGAGCAGCGCGGCAAGTCGCAGCTGACCGAGGAGCTGATCGGAGTGATCGACAACCTGGAGCGAGCCCTCGCCGCCGCCGGAGTCGATCCCGCCGGCGCGCTTGCCGGCGAAGTGGAGATGGGGGGCCCGCTCGAGCAGGGCGCGCTGCTGACCTATCGCGAGCTGCATTCGGCACTGAAGCGGGCCGGTGTCGAGTCCTACGACCCGACCGGAGAGAGGTTCGATCCCGAATGGCACGAGGCCCTGTCCACGCGCGCGGAGGACGGCACGGATCCCGGCATCGTGCTCGAGGTTCACTCGAGGGGATACAGGCTCGACGGGCAGGTGATCCGACCCGCCCGTGTCGTGGTGAGCGAATGAGCCCGCAGGACCTCTACAACGCGCTCGGGGTCTCCAAGGACGCCTCCGCGGAGGAGATCAAGAAGGCCTACCGCAAGCTGGCGCGCCAGTTCCACCCGGATCGCAACCCCGACGACCCAAAGGCCGAGGAGCGCTTCAAGGAGGTCCAGCATGCATACGACACGCTGTCGGACGCCGAGAAGCGCAAGGAATACGACGCCGGCGGCGTCTTCTCGGGGCTGGGAGGGGGTCGCCCGTTCGGTGGCGGCGGGCCCGGAGTCGCCTCAGACATCGGCGACATCTTCTCGAGCTTCTTCAGCCGTGGCCGTGGCCAGCCGCAGGCGGTTCGCGGCGCCGACCTGGAGACCGAGGTGCGGCTCTCGTTCGACCAGGCTGTGAACGGGACGCAGATCACCGTTGCTGTCCCCAAGGCCGAGCGCTGCCGCACCTGCGACGGCACCGGGGCCCAGCCGGGCACCAGCCCGACCGTGTGCCCACGCTGTGGTGGCCGCGGCATCGACGCACAGAGCCAGGGCTTCTTCTCGATCAGCCAGCCCTGCCCACAGTGCGGAGGCAGCGGCGAGTTGATCGAGCACCCGTGCGAGACCTGCGGCGGCTCGGGCCTGACCCGCCAGGTGAAGCGCTACAAGGTCAACATCCCGCCCGGGGTGAGGGACGGCACCCGGATCCGGCTGGCGGGGCGCGGCGAGGCCGGGCCCCGCGGCGGGCCTCCCGGGGACCTATTCGTCACCACCCGGGTCGCCGAGTCGCCGGTGTTCAAGCAGCTCGCGGACGGCAACCTGGAGGTGACCGTGCCGATCACCGTCGCCGAGGCGATCAAGGGGGGCACGGTCGAAGTGCCGACGCTGAACGGGACCAAGCGCATCCGGGTCCCCGCCGGGACCCAGCACGGGACCGTGCAGAGGCTGCGCGGCGAGGGACCACCCCGCAGCGGCGGGCGCGGGCGCGGCGACATCCGCTACCGGCTGGCGATCAACGTCCCGCGCGACCTCAGCCGCGAGCAGAAACAGGCTGTGGATGCCCTCGACGAGGCGTTCAACGGCGAGGATCCGCGCCAGAGGCTGATCCGAGAGGCGTCCGCGCGGTCGGGCAAGGTTGAGGACTGACGGGGAAGGTGAGCGCGATGAGCCAAGGACGATCCAGCGGCCCACGCAAGCGCACGAGGCGAGACGCACAGGGCGGCCAACTCGACGAGAGCCGCGGCGTGTTCATGATCTCGGTCGCCGCGGAGCTGGCCGAGATGCACCCGCAGACGCTGCGGATGTATGAGGTCAGGGGCTTGATCACCCCGCAGCGCTCGCCCAAGAACACCCGGCTGTACTCGCAGCGCGACGTCGAGCGTCTGCGCCGGATCCAGCAGATGACCTCGGAGGAAGGCCTCAACCTGGCCGGAGTGGAGACAGTGCTGGAGCTCGAGAAGACGGTCGCGAAGATGCGCGCCGAGCTGAGACGGATGCGGAAGCGCGCCGCGGAGATGGAGCAGCGGATGCTGGAGGAAGTCGAGCAGGTTCGCCGCTCGCTGAAGGCCGAGATCGTTCCCTACGGCGCGTACGACGTGCTCGAGTCCAGCGAGCCGGTGCAGATCCCGGTGGAGCGGCCCCGCAAGGCTCGACGCGGCGACGGCTCGGACGGCCAACAGGCTTCCTGACACCCGCCTCGAGCTTTTGCAGCCCCCGTAAGCCTTAGTCAGAAGGACTTAGATTTCTTGCCTCGATACCTATAATCCGGTAGGCTGTCCCCATGCAGCCTGACCGGTTCACGATCAAGGCCCAGGAGGCCGTGGCCGCGGCGCAGCGGATCGCCTCCGAGGGCGCCAACTCCGAGGTGGGCACCCCCCACCTCCTTGCGGCCCTGCTCGAGCAGGAGGACGGGCTCGTGGTGCCGGTGCTGCAGAAGCTCGGCGCCGACGTCGCCGCAATCACCGCCCGCACCCGCGAGGCGGTCGCGGCGCTCCCGAAGCTGAGCGGCGAGGCGGAGCCCGACATCCGTCCCTCCTCGGCCTTTGTCAAGACCCTTCAGCGCGCCGAGAAGGAGATGGCATCGCTCGGCGACCAGTACATCTCCACCGAGCACTTCCTGCTGGCGCTGACCGACAAGGGGTCCGGCGTCGGCGAGTTGATCCCGGACCGCGACTCGCTGGTCAAGGCGATCGGCGAGGTCCGCGGCCCCCACCGCGTCACCACCCCCACTCCCGAGAACGAGATGCAGGCGCTGGAGAAGTTCGGCCGCGATCTAACCAGTGAGGCTGAGGGGGGCAAGCTCGACCCGGTGATCGGGCGCGATGAGGAGATTCGCCGCGTGATCCAGGTGCTGTCTCGCCGCACCAAGAACAACCCGGTGCTGATCGGCGATCCCGGTGTCGGAAAGACTGCGATCGTCGAGGGCCTGGCCCAGCGCATCGTCTTCGGCGACGTGCCGGAGAGCCTGCGCGACCGGCGGGTGATCGCGCTCGACATCGGCGCGTTGCTGGCCGGGTCGAAGTACCGCGGTGAGTTCGAGGAGCGGCTGAAGGCGGTGCTTAAGGAGGTGCAGGCGGCGGAGGGGCAGATCGTCCTCTTCATGGACGAGCTGCACACGATCGTCGGCGCCGGCGCGGCCGAGGGGGCGGTCGACGCCGCCAACCTGCTGAAGCCGATGCTGGCGCGCGGCGAGCTGCGCGCGGTCGGCGCCACGACGCTCGACGAGTACCGCAAGCACATCGAGAAGGACGCGGCGCTGGAGCGGCGCTTCCAGCCGGTGTTCGTCGACGAGCCCAGCGTCGCCGACACGATCGCGATCCTGCGCGGGCTGAAGGAGCGCTACGAGGTCCACCACGGCGTGCGCATCGCCGACTCGGCGATCATCGCCGCGGCAACCCTGTCGGCCCGCTACATCGCCGACCGCTTCCTTCCCGACAAGGCGATCGACCTGATCGACGAGGCCGCATCGCGGCTGAAGATCGAGATCGACTCGATGCCGACCGAGATCGACGAGGTCGAGCGGCGCATCCAGCAGCTCGAGATCGAGCGCGAGGCGCTCCGCAAGGAGAAGGACCAGGCCTCGAAAGCGCGTCTCGAGGCGATCGAGGCCGAGCTTGCGGAGCTGCGCGAGAGCTCGTCCGAGATGAAGGCGCGCTGGCAGAACGAGAAGGGCGCGATCGAGGCCCTCAAGGAGGCCAAGTCACAGCTCGAGGAGGCGCATCGCGATGCCGAGCGGGCGGAGCGCGATGCCGACCTGGAGCGCGCTGCCGAGCTGCGCTACAGCACGATCCCGGAGCTGGAGAAGCTTGTCGGCGAGATGGAGGCCAAGCTCGCCGAGCTGCACCGCGAGGGCGGCTCGATGCTAACCGAGGAGGTCACCGAGCAGGATGTCGCCGAGATCGTCGGCAAGTGGACCGGGATCCCGGTCTCACGGCTGATGGAGGGCGAGGTGGAGAAGCTCGTCCACATGGAGGAGCGCCTGCACGAGCGGGTGATCGGCCAGGACGAGGCGGTGGAGGCCGTCTCCAACGCGCTGCGCCGCTCGCGCGCCGGCCTGTCCGACCCCAACCGCCCGATCGGCTCCTTCCTGTTCCTCGGCCCGACCGGGGTCGGCAAGACCGAGCTGGCCCGGGCACTGGCCCAGTTCATGTTCGACTCCGCACAGGCGATGGTGCGCATCGACATGTCCGAGTACATGGAGAGGCACTCGGTGGCGCGGCTGATCGGCGCGCCGCCCGGATACGTCGGCTTCGAGGAGGGCGGCCAGCTGACCGAGGCGGTCCGCCGCCGTCCCTACGCCGTGATCCTGCTCGACGAGATCGAGAAGGCCCACCCCGACGTCTTCAACTCGCTGCTGCAGCTGATGGACGACGGGCGCCTCACCGACGGCCAGGGCCGCACCGTCGATTTCACCAACACCGTGCTGATCATGACCTCCAACGTCGGCTCGCAGGAGATCGCCGGCGAGACGATCGACGAACGGATGCGGGACCGCATCGAGGAGATCCTCGAGTCGACCTTCAAGCCGGAGTTCCTCAACCGCGTCGACGAGATCGTGATCTTCCACCGGCTCAGCCGCGAGGACATCGGCCGCATCGTCGAGCTGCAGGTGCACCAGCTGGTCGGCCGGGTGCGCGAGCGGGGTATCGAGATCGAGCTGACCGACGACGCGCGGACGCTGCTCGGCAACCTCGGCTACGACCCGACCTACGGCGCCCGCCCGCTGAAGCGGGTGATCCAGCGCCAGCTCGTCGACAAGCTTGCCCTGCGCATCCTCGAAGGCGAGTTCGCCGAGGGTGACACTGTCCTGGTCGACGCGAAGGACGGGGATCTCGTCTTCGAGAAGGCGAGGGCTTCCGCCGGGCAGCCCGAGAAGGCCGCCGCCTAGATAACCCCGGCACCGGGGTCAAGTTCGGCTTGAGGTCGAGCGGGCAGGGTCGAGGCTTCGCATGCAAGATCGATCCCGGGCCCTTGCGGCCCCTGGCCCTCCCATAGACCGTAGCGGCAGGGCACGCGCCCGGGGGGTCGAATCCAGGCGTGAAATCCGCGCTTTCGCAGCGTCGCTCCGACTCCGGCCGATCCCGCCGTCGGGGTCGTGCCTGCGCAGGGCTAAAGCTTGCGTTCTCCACGCACGACAACGTAAGTGCAGGGCAACGGCCGAGACATCTCATCTTCCCTTCGCGTTCTGTGAGTTAAATGACCGAGTTGGCAGCGCAACAGCACAGACGACTTGATGGCGCCCCGCGGCTGCGCGGGACGTTTGAGGACGCTACCTGGCCGATCCGCAGGGCCTTCTGGAAGTTGGAGAGGTCGGTGCTCTGGCCAGGGGCCGACTTCGCGCGCGGCGCGATCACAGCGGTCAAATGGCCTTTCGAGCGGATCGGCTGGGCGCTGGAGCGCTACCTGCTGTGGCCCGTGCGGGACGCGTTCCGCGCCCCCGAGGCGGCCGGGCGCGTCGCACTGACCGCGATGCTGGTCACCGGGCTCGCGGTGGCGGGTGCCGGCGGCGTGATGATCTCGCGTGGCTCCGACACGAGCGATCCCGCACTGCCTCCCGCACCGAAGGTCGCGGCCGCGCCGGCAACCGCGGTGGCCCCGGTGAAGCAGCAAGCCTCAAACCCGACGCTGCAGGGCGCGGCGCCGAACTTCGAGTCATCCCCGGCCGAGGCCGAGGCGGCCGATGCGGGTGCGCCGGCAGCCGAGGCCGCCGTCACCACACCCGCCGGCTCCGACGCGAACGCCCCGGCGTCGACGATCCCGGCCGCGGCCGGCGGCGAACAGCACGCGCTCGAGACTGCCCGCGCTTTCGCCGCTGCCTTCGTCCTCTATGAGATCGATGCGAACAGTCCCAAGGTCCGCAGGACCTTCGCGCGAACCGCGACGCCGGCCCTGGCCAAGGCGCTGGGCGAGCGGCCGCCGCGGCTGCCTGGCGAGGTGAACGTGCCCAAGGCGCGGGTCGTCAACGTGATCCTCGGCGAGCGGCAGCGCCAGCAGATCGATGCCAGCGTGTCGCTGCTGCGGCTCGGCAACCTCAGCGAGCTTCGCCTCACCCTCACCAAGGACCGCAAGCAGGGCTGGGCGGTCAGCGAGGTGCGCGGATGAGGAGGCTTCGCCTGATCGTCGCAACGGCAGTGCTCGGCGTCGCGCTGAGCGCCCAGTACGCCGCCGCCCAGGACTCGCTGTCGAGCAGCCCGCCGGCCGGCACTCCTCCGCCCACCGGGCCGACCAACTCGACCAGCGTCACCGTCGAGCCGGTCCCCGCTCCTCCCGCGCCCGCTCCTCCCAAGCCCAAGCCCAAGAAGCCGAAGCCGAAGAAGCCGAGCGGATCGCACCCGCAGAATGACGCAGCCCCCGGCAAGAGCAAAAACGGCGGCACCCAGGTGGCCGGGCCCGGGGACGCTCTCGACAAGGGCGGCCCGACCTTCGGAGACCTCGCCACCCCCGCCTACCCGGCCGTCTCCTGCGGCGACGGCCAGGCCGCCGCCGCGCCCGCCGGGCTGCTGCCGATCTACCAGCGCGCCTCCGACGCCTACGGTCTGGGGCCGCAGGGCCCGTCTGTGCTCGCCGCGATCAACCAGATCGAGAGCGGCTTCGGGGCAAACATGGGCCCGTCATCCGCGGGGGCGATCGGCTGGATGCAGTTCATGCCCTCGACCTGGGAGAGCTACGGGGTCGACGGCGACGGTGACGGCGATCGTGACCCGTACGACCCCGAGGACGCGATCTTCGCCGCCGCCCGATACCTCAGTGCCTCGGGCATGCCCGAGGACACGCCGGGGGCGATCTTCTCCTACAACCACGCCGACTGGTATGTCGCCGAGGTGCTGGCGGCGGCCGGGTGCTTCGGCACCTTCGACGGCACGATCTTCTCGCTGGCGCCGGAGCTGCCGGTGCTCGCCTGCAGCCCGGCGGACGATGCGCGTGAGGAGATCCCGGAGCGCTACCTGCAGGCGTTCGAGCGCGCCGCCGCCCGCTTCGAGCTGGACGAGCAGGGCGTCTGGGCGATGGCCGCGGTTGCCCGCCTCGAGTCGAACTACGGGCGGGGCATGACCCGCGACGAGCTGCGCACGCGCGGGCCGCTCGGCCTCGACGCCGACGAGTGGCGGCGCTTCGCCATGGACGGCAACCGCGACGGCCGCATCCGCCACGCCGACATCGAGGATTCCGCCGCCACGCTGGCTCGTGAGCTTTGGTCGCGCGGGGGCGTCCGCCCCGGGCTGTTCCTGCACAACCAGGCTTCCTGGTACGTGCAGGAGGCAAGCGACGAGGCCGAGCGAATCTCGGGCCACTGCCGCAAGCGAACCTCGGAATGGAGCGTGCTGCTGCCGCAGGCTTCATCGGCGCCAGTCAAGTGGGCGAACGTACAGCTCTCGAACGACCTCGAGCGGCGTGACATCGCAACCGGGGCGCTGGATCCGCGGATCATGGGTTTGATCGGCGCGATCAGCCGCGACCACACGGTCACGATCAGCGCCCTGCGCTCCGACCACGACATGAACACCGTTGACGGCAATATCTCCAACCACTACTTCGGGCGGGCAATGGACATCTCCGCCGTCGACGGCGTTCCCTGCACCGACACCTTGCCGGATGCGCCCTGCGCGGTCCTCGGCCGGACCCTGACCCTGCTGCCCGCCCCCAGCCACCCGACCGAGCTGATCTACTGCTTCGACCTCGACGGGCCCGGGCCGGCCTTCGCGCGCGCCGACCACTGCGACCACCTGCACATCGGCTACGACTCCTGAGCCGCGAGGGGATTCCGGCCTACTCGTCCGGCGCTCCGCCCGCCGGTGGGGTGCCTCAGGCCGGCCGGGCGACGCCCCTGATCAGGGGCTTGACGATCGGCGGAGCGCTGCCGGGCAACGTGTCCTCGGCGAGCCCGGAGACGTCGAAGCGAGCGCCGAGCGTGCTTGCGGTGTCGCGGTTCGGATGGCAGCCGGCGCCGACCCAGCCCCAGGGGCGCTCGAGGCGATCCTGCCAGCGGGCCCGTCTGCTGCCCTCCTCGGCACGGACGTGCTCCAGCAGCAGCAGCTGCCCGCCGGGCCTCAACAGACGAGCGGCCTCCGCGGTCGCCCTACCGGGATCGGAGACCGTGCAGAACACCAGCGTCGCAACCACGGTGTCGAAGCTCGCGTCCTCGAACGGAAGGTCCTCCGCGCCCGCCTCGATCACCTCGACCGGGGAGGGCAACCCGGCCTCGGCGGCTCGCCGGCGCAACCGCTTGGCCATGTGGGGGTCCGGCTCGGTGAAGACGAGCTCGGTCACCGCGTCGGTGTAATGGGGCAGGTTGAGCCCGGTGCCGGCGCCGACCTCCAAGCTGCGTCCCCGGGCTTCGCTCAGCAGCTCGGCCCGCATATCGCGCAGCCCCGCCTTCTCCTGGGCCGCCAGCATGCGGTCATACATCGCTGCAAAGAGCCGATGGCCGGCCATCACTTGCGAAGACTCCCATAACGTGCAAGAAAGAGTGTGCGAACCCCCACGCGGAAGGAGACACAGATGCCCACCTACGTAATGCTCACCAACCTGACCTCGGAGGGCGTTAAGACGCTGAAGAGCAACCCGAGCCGGGTCGGCGAAGTCAACAAGGAGGTCGAGCAGCTCGGCGTCAAGGTGCTGTCCCAGTACGCCACGCTCGGGCAGTACGACTTCGTGACCATCGTCGAAGCGCCTGACGACAAGACGATGGCCAAGGCCTCGGTCGAGCTCGGCTCGCGCGGCACGATGTCGAGCCAGACGCTCGCGGCGCTGCCGGCGGAGGAGCTCGCGTCGGCCCTCTAGGCGAGCAAAACGCTTGAAGGTCCTGGTAGTCGGCGGCGGCGGTCGCGAGCACGCGGTCGTTCGCGCGCTCGGGCGTTCCCCGCAGTCGCCGGAGCTGCTCTGCGCACCGGGCAACGCCGGGATAGCCGCCGACGCAGCCTGCCTGCCCGGGGCCGCCGCCGAGGATGTCGGGGCGATCGTCGAGGTGGCGCGCTCCAACTCAGCCGACCTCGTCGTGGTCGGCCCCGAGGCGCCGCTTGTGGCCGGTGCGGTCGACGCCCTCGAGCAGGCGGGGATCCCCGCCTTCGGCCCGAGGGCGGAGGCCGCGAGGCTCGAGGGGTCGAAGACGTTTGCCAAGGAGCTGATGGCGGAGGCGGGAGTTCCCACCGCTGCGCACACGGTCCTGCGCGACCGCGCCGAAGCGCTCGCGCACATCTCCTGCGCGCCCTATCCGGCGGTTCTCAAGGCCGACGGCCTGGCCGCGGGCAAGGGAGTGCTGATCTGCGAGAGCGAGGCGGACGCGCGGCTGGCCGTCGACGTCTTCTTCACCGAGCAGCGCTTCGGCCGGACCGAGGTGGTGCTCGAAGAGTTCCTCGAGGGAGAGGAGCTTTCGCTGCTGGCCCTGTGCGACGGCCGCAACGTATTGCCGCTCGCCCCTGCGCAGGACTACAAGCGGATCTTCGACGGCGACCAGGGGCCCAACACCGGCGGCATGGGCAGCTACTCGCCCGTGCCGGGAGTCGACCCCGATCGCGTGGAGGAGATCGCCGACGCGGTGCACCGGCCGATCGTCGACCTGCTGGCGAGGCGCGGCGAGCCGTTCAGCGGGGTGCTCTACGCCGGCCTGATGATGACCGCCGACGGCCCCAAGGTGCTCGAGTTCAACGTCCGCTTCGGCGACCCCGAGACGCAGGCGGTGCTGCCGCGGCTGCGCTCCGACCTGGTCGAGCTGTGCATGGCCACCCGTGAACCGGGCGGCCTGGCGGATGCCGAAGCCGACTTCTCCGAGGACTGGGCGGTGACGGTGGTGCTCGCGTCGGCGGGATACCCGGAGTCGTCATCGAAGGGCGACGTGATCGAGGGCCTCGAGGAGGCCGCCCAGATCGCCGAGGTCGTGCACGCCGGGACCGCTCGGCGCAACGGCGACCTGGTCACCGCCGGGGGCAGGGTGCTGAACGTGACCGGGATGGGGCCGACCCCGGCCGAAGCCCGCGAACGCGCGTACGATGCAGCCCGCCGGATCAGCTTCGACGGCATGCAGATGCGCTCGGACATCGCGGCGCGCGCTGTTGAGCGCGTCGCCGGCTAGCAGCTAGAGAGGAAGAGGGCGAGATGGAGACAGAGCAGCCGCGGGGATCTTCGGGGGAGACCGGAACGGCGGAGACCGAGCTGCCCGGAACGGCCAAGATACCCGAGGTCGAGGAGGCCTTCGAGGAGATCGAGGTGGACGCGCCGCTGGTCGGGATCATCATGGGCTCGAAGAGCGACAAGCCGAAGATGCAGCCCGCCGGCGAGGCGCTGCACGAAGCGGGGATCCGCTACGAGGTGCGTGTGATGAGCGCGCACCGCGACCCCGAGCAGGTGCGCGACTACTGCAGCAACGCCCGCATGAGGGGCCTGAAGGTGATCATCGCCGGCGCCGGGATGTCGGCCGCGCTGCCCGGGGTGGCCGCCGCCCACTCCGACCTGCCGGTGGTCGGGGTGCCGATCGCCGGCAAGAACCTGGGCGGCCTCGACGCACTGCTCTCGGCGGTGCAGATGCCGCCGGGCGTGCCAGTGGCCTGCGTGGCCGTTGACGGGGCAAAGAACGCCGGACTGCTCGCGGCCCGGATAATCAACGCGTGATACCCCGCTACACCCGGGAGGAGATGGGCGCCGTCTGGACCCAGCAGCGACGCATGGAGTCGTGGCTGGCGGTCGAGTTGGCGGCGACCGACGCCTGGGCGGCCGAGGGCGTGGTGCCACAGGACGCCGCCGAGGCATGCCGGTCGCGCGCCTCGTTCACCGTCGAGGCGGTGGAGGAGCGCGAGCGGGTCACCAATCACGACGTCGCCGCCTTCGTCGACGTGGTCGGCGAGTCGGTCGGCCCGGAGGGGCGCTGGATCCACTACGGGCTCACCTCGTCCGACGTGCTCGACACGGCGCTGGCCATGCAGCTCTCCGAGGCGGGCCTGATCCTGCTGCGCGGCGCAGCCGCCTTCCGCGATGCGCTGGTCGGCCGGGCCCAGGAGCACCGCGACACGCTCTGTGTCGGGCGCACCCACGGCATCCACGCCGAGCCGACCACATTCGGGCTGCGCCTGGCCGGGTTCGCCTTCGAGGCCGACCGCAACCTGAAGCGGCTCAGCAGCGCGATCGAGGGCGTCGCGGTCGGAAAGCTCTCCGGGGCGGTCGGCAACTACGCGTCGGTGCCCCCGTCAGTCGAGCAACGCGTGATGGAGGCGCTCGGGCTGCGCGCCGAGGACATCTCCACCCAGGTGGTCCCGCGCGACCGCCACGCCGCCCTGCTGTCGGCCATCGCCTTGGCAGGCGCCGGCATCGAGCGCTTCGCGACCGAGGTGCGCAACCTGCAGCGAACCGAGCTGCGCGAGGTGCAGGAGCCGTTCGGCTCCGGCCAGAAGGGCTCGTCGGCGATGCCGCACAAGCGCAACCCGATCCTCTCCGAGCGGCTGACCGGGCTGGCGCGGGTGCTGCGCGGCTACGCCCAGACCGGTCTCGAGAACGTGGCGCTTTGGCATGAGCGCGACATCTCGCACTCCGGCGCAGAGCGGGTGGTGCTGCCCGACGCCACGACCCTGCTCGATTACATGCAGCACGCGGCGACCGGGATCGTCACCGAGATGAACGTGGACGCCGAGCGCATGCGCGCCAACCTCGAGCTCACCCACGGGGCGCTGTTCAGCCAGCGGGCGCTGACCGCGCTGGTCGACTCGGGGATGAGCCGCGACGAGGCCTACCGGGTCGTACAGGGCGCGGCGCAGCGCGCATTCGACGAGGGCACGCCGTTCCGCGAGCTGATTGCCAAGGAGGCTCCCGACCTCGATCTCGACGCGGTGTTCGACTACGGCGCCTACGTGCAGCACCTGCCCGAGGTGTTCAAGCGACTGGAGGCACTGCGGTGATCCTCTATACCTGCGGCCAGAAGACCAGGGGCGCCAGCCTTCCGGGCCCGCTCGCCCATCCGTGCGGCAAGGCGGCAAAGGCGCGCGAGAACCCGGCGGCCGCAACGCAGACCGCAAGCGCGGGCTAGCGGGCGCCGGTTCGCGCGCTCAGGCGGGTGCCAGCTCCGCCGCGGCGCGGCGCTCGACCAGGCGCACCGGCGTGCCGTGGCGGGGCGAGAAGGTGACGTTGCGGCGTGTGATGCCCTGCGGCCGGTCGCGCACAGCGCGAAGCTCGCAGCGTGGCAGGACCTCGCGCAGCACGATGCGCATCTCGAATTCCGCGAAGGCGGCGCCGAGGCAGCGGCGCACCCCGCCCCCGAAGGGCACCCAGCTGTAGGTGTCGGGGCCGCCTTCGAGGAATCGCTCGGGCCGGAACGCGTGCGGATCCGGGTAGATGTCGGGGCGGGTGTGGGTGAGGTAGATCGCGGGCGTAATGTCGGCTTCCACGGGCAGGGTGTAGCCGTCCACGTCGAGCTCTTCCACCAGGCGCCGGCCCGCGATCGGGACAACCGGTCGCAGCCGCAGCGACTCGCTGATCGTCGCGCGCAGGTACTCGTCGCCCCCTTCGGCCAGCTCGTCGCACAGGCGCTGCATCGCCTCCGGATGGTGAAGCAGCATGTCGAAGGTCCAGGCCAGCGCGGTGGCGGTGGTCTCGTGCCCGGCGAGCAGCAGGGTCATCAGCTGGTCGCGCAGCTCGGTGTCGCTCATCTCGCCACCGTCTTCGAACCGCGCGCAGACCAGCATCGAGAGGATGTCCTCGCGCTCCTCGAGGCCGGGGTCGGCGCGGCGCGCTGCGATCTCCTCGTAGAGCAGCGCGTCCGCCTCCGCCAGCTGCTCGAGGAAGCGTCCGTAAGGCCCGCGGTTGCCGAACCGCTGCGTCGCGAAGCCGACCAGCTGCAGCGTGGGAGAGGCGGTGGTGTTGAGAACCTTGCGCAGGGCCTGGCGCATCCGCTCGAGGCGGTCCGGGTCGGTGACCCCGAACGCGGCTCGCAGGATCACCTCCAGCGTCACCCCCTGCATGCGTGGGTGGATGGGGAACTCGCGCTGCAGTGGCCAGGACTCGATGTCCCGCCGCACGATCTCGGCGATCTCCGCCTCGTAGGCGAGCATCCGCTCGCCGTGGAAGGGCGGCAGCATCACCTTGCGGCGCGCCAGATGCTCGGAGCCCTCGAGCAGCAGCAGCGAGCGCGATCCCACCACCGGCTCCAGCGTCAGGTTGCGGCCGGGGGGCAGGCCGTTCTCGCGGTTGGTGTAGATCTCCTTGATCGCGGCCGGGTCGGAGGTCATGTAGAGGGGCGTCTCGAAGCCGATGAAGGTGACGCCGAAGGTGTCCCCGTGACGCCGGCGCGCCTCCTCCATGAAGGAGATCGGCCGGAAGAACCAGCGCAGGGTCTGGACGATCGGGGAGCCGGAGACCTCCGGGGGCAGCGTCATCGCCCCAATAGAGTCGCAGCAATAGGGAGGGGATGCGGGCGGTCGCGATCGGCGGAATTCGCGGAAAGCCGTTCAAAGAAGCGCGGGATCCGCTTGACCAGGAGCTAGCATCGGCGGCGAGCCGATGGCAGTCGCCATATCCGATCTCAAGCACCACTCGACCGGCAAGGTCCGGGAGATGTACGAGCTGGACGGGGACCTGCTGATGGTCGCCTCGGACCGCATCTCGGTCTACGACGTCGTGCTGCCCACTCCGATCCCGGACAAGGGCAAAGTGCTGACCCAGATGTCGATCTTCTGGTTCGAGACCACGCCGAACATCGTCCCCAACCACTTCATCTCCGAAGACGTGCCGGAGGAGGTCACCGACCGGGCGATCCGGGCTCGAATGCTGGAGATGTACCCGGTCGAGTGCGTCGTCCGCGGCTATCTCTCGGGCTCGGGATGGCGCGAGTACCGCGAGTCGGGTGCAGTTTGCGGGATCGACCTGCCCGACGGACTGCAGGAGTCCGACAAGCTGCCGGAGCCGATCTTCACCCCGGCGACCAAGGCCGAGCTCGGCGACCACGACGAGAACATCGACTTCGAGAGGGCCGCAGAGATCATCGGAGACCGGGCGTTGATGGAGGACCTGCGGCGGATCTCGATCGAGCTCTATGGGTATGCGGCCGGGCACGCCGCCGAGCGCGGGATCATCCTCGCCGACACCAAGTTCGAGTTCGGGCGCTCCGCGGGGGCCGAGATCGTGCTCGCCGACGAGGTGCTGACGCCGGACTCTTCGCGTTTCTGGCCGGCCGACGAGTACCAGCCCGGCCACGCACAGCCGTCCTTCGACAAGCAGTACGTGCGCGACTGGTCCGACCAGACCGGCTGGGACCACAGTCCGCCCGGGCCGGAGCTTCCGCCCGACGTGGTCGAGCAGACGCGGGCCAAGTACCTCGAGGCCTACGAGCGGATCACCGGGCGCTCGCTCTAGTGCCCAGTCCGCCCATGTGGCCACGTACTGGCGAGCGAAAGTCGAGCATGGCAAGGACGCAGGGAGTCGGAATAGCAACGCTATTTCGGCGACTGAGGACGCAGCCAGGCGACGACTTGCAGCCGCCAGGACGGGGACTTCATGGGTGGACGGGGTACTAGCCTGTCTCTGTGAAGGCACGCGTCCTGATCCGGCCCAAGGAAGGAATCCTCGACCCCCAGGGCAAGGCGGTGGAGCGGGCGCTGCCGGCGCTTGGATTCGAGGACGTCTCCCACGTGCGGGTCGGCCGCATGATCGAGCTGGAGGCCGGCGACCCCGACCAGATCCCCGCGCTTTGCGAGAAGCTGCTCGCCAACCCGCTGATCGAGGACTTCGAGATCGAGCACCTCGACGGTGACGGTTAAGACCCGCCACCCCCGGACGCTGGAGCGAAGGACGTGGCGGAAATGAAGTTCGGCGTCATCCAGTTTCCCGGCTCCTGCGACGAGCGCGACGCGCTTGCGGCAGGCGAGAGGGCAGGCGAGGCGCGGATGCTCTGGCACGGCGACCGCGAGCTCGGGGATGTCGACGCGGTGGTGGTTCCGGGCGGGTTCTCCTATGGCGACTATCTGCGCGCCGGCGCGATCGCTCGCTTCTCGCCGGTCATGGAAGCCGTGCGCGAGTTCGCCGAGGCGGGAGGGCCGGTGCTGGGGATCTGCAACGGCTTTCAGGTGCTCTGCGAGGCGGGTCTGCTTCCGGGTGCGCTGCTCGGGAACGAGGGCATCCGCTTCGTGTGCCGCCAGATCGAGCTGACGGTCGAGAGCGACCGCTCGGTCTTCACCGCCGACCTTGAGGTCGGGAAACGGCTCTCGATCCCGGTCAAGCACGGGGAGGGGCGCTACTTCGCGCCCGACGATGTCCTCGACGAGATCGAGGCGCGCGACCAGGTCGCCTTTCGCTACGCACCCGGGCACAACCCCAACGGCTCGGTGCGCGACATCGCCGGGGTGAGCAACGAGGCCGGCAACGTGCTGGGCCTGATGCCCCACCCCGAGCACGCGGTGGACCCGCTGACCGGCTCGACCGACGGGCTGAGGCTGTTCGAAAGCGTTGCCCGGGCGGCGGCCGCGTGAACGTGGGCACGGCCAAGCACCGGGACCTCGGGCTGACCGACGCCGAGTACGACCGCATCTGCCGGCTCCTCGAGCGCGAGCCCAACGACGTGGAGCTGGCGATGTTCTCGCTGATGTGGTCCGAGCATTGCGCCTACAAGCATTCGCGCAAGCTGCTGCGGCGGCTGCCGACCGAGGGCGAGCGTGTCGTGATGGGGCCGGGCGAGAACGCCGGCGCCGTCGACCTCGGCAACGGCTATGCGGCCGCGTTCAAGGTCGAGTCGCACAACCACCCCAGCGCGGTGGAGCCTTTCCAGGGGGCGGCGACGGGGGTTGGCGGGATCCTGCGCGACGTGTTCGCGCTGGGGGCGCGGCCGATCGCGGTGCTGGACTCGCTGCGCTTCGGCGAGCTGGACTCGGCGCGCTCGCGCTACCTGCTGGACGGGGCGGTGCGCGGCATCGGGCACTACGGCAACTCGATCGGGGTGCCCACGGTGGGCGGCGAGATCTACTTCGAGGCACCCTACGAGCAGAACTGCCTGATCAACGCGATGTGCGTGGGCCTCGCCCGGACCGAGGACATGGTCCGCTCGGCGGCCGTCGGCGTCGGGAACGTGGTGGTGCTGATGGGCGCGTCAACCGGGCGCGACGGAATCGGCGGCGCCTCGGTGCTCGCCTCGGCCGAGCTGGACGAGGGCGACGAGAAGCGTCCCAGCGTCCAGATCGGCGATCCGTTCGAGGAGGCGAAGCTTCTGGAGTGCTGCCTGGAGTTGCTGGGGCGGGGACTGCTGGTGGCGCTGCAGGACCTCGGCGCCGCGGGCCTCACCTCATCGGCGGGCGAGATGGCTTCGGGCGGCGGCGTCGGGATCGACATCGACGTGACCCGGGTTCCGCTCCGCGAGGCCGACATGGAGCCCTTCGAGATCATGGTGTCCGAGTCGCAGGAGCGAATGCTGGCCGTGGTCGAGCCCGGCAAGGTCGATGCGGTGCTGGCGACCTGCGAGAAATGGCAGACCGGAGCGGCGGCGATCGGCGAGGTGACCGACAGCGGTCGGATTCGGGTTCTGCGCGGCGACGAACCGGTCGGGGACGTGCCTGTCTCGACGCTGGTGGACGGGTGCCCGCTCTACGACCTGGAGCCGGAGGAGCCCGGGGGGTGGATCTACGGCAACAGCGCCACCCTCGACGGGGTTGCCGAGGGAGCGGATGTGCTGCTGGCCCTGCTCGCCTCGCCCAACGTGGCGTCGAAGCGGTGGGCCTTCGAGCAGTACGACTCGGTGGTCGGGTCGCGCACCGTGCGCCGCCCGCAGTCCGCCGACGCCGCCGTGCTTGCAGTGCCGGAGGCGGACAAGGCGATCGCGGTGGCGATCGACGGCAACGGCCGCCGCGTCGCCTGCGACCCCTACCGGGGGACGATCGAGGCGGTGCTCGAGTGCGCCTCCAACCTGGCCTGCGTCGGCGCCGAGCCGCTGGGGCTGACCAACTGCCTCAATTTCGGCAACCCGGAGAAGCCCGGCCCCGCCTGGCAGCTGGACCGCTCGGTTGCCGGGCTGGCCGACGCCTGCGAGGCGCTGGGCGTGCCGGTGGTCGGCGGCAACGTCTCGCTCTACAACGAGGGGCCGGACGGCCCGATCTACCCGACCCCTGTGGTCGGGCTGGTCGGCGAGCTGCCCGATCCCGGGCGCGCGGCCGGGCTCGCCTTCGCGAAGGAGGGCGACGCGATCGCGCTGGCCGGGCCGTTTGCACCGTCGCTGGCCGGCTCGGAGCTGGCCAAGCTGCGTGGCGAGCTGGACAGCGGGCTGCCCGGAGTCGATCCGGGAGCGGTCGGAGCGGCGATCGCGGCGGTCCGCGACGCGGTTCGCTCCGGCGTCGTCGCCTCGGCCCATGACGTCAGCGACGGCGGCCTTGCCTGCGCCCTGGCGGAGTGCGCGATCGCCGCCGGGGTCGGCTGCCGGGTGGACCTCGACCCGCTGGTCGAGGCACGCGGCGGTTCGGGCGAGAGCGGGCTGTTCGGCGAGGGGCCGGGCGGGTTCGTGCTGTCGGGCGACCGCACCGCGCTCGAGGGGCTCGCTTCCGACACGCTCGAGGTGCTGATCATCGGAGAGGTCGGAGGCGAGAGGGTCGAGATCGAGGCCGCGGAGCTCTCGCTCTCGGTGCCGCTGGCCGAGGCTGGGCGCGCCTGGCGCTCTCTCGCGAGCCGTGCCGAAGGGCTTTAGCCGGGCGCAAAGTGCGGGCTGCGGCGCCCGGGCCCGATCCGCCCCCGTTGCTACCCTGCCGCTGTAGGCAGACCGCCTGCGCGTCCCAATCCTCTATCTGCGAGGCAACGCGCCCTTTGACCGCTACTGAGCGGCCCATCTTCGATCGCGAGGGACCCCGCGATGAGTGCGGCGTTTTCGGCGTCTACGCGCCGGGCCACGACGTCGCCCGCCTCGCCTACTTCGGGCTGTACGCGCTGCAGCACCGCGGCCAGGAGTCGGCCGGGATCGCCGCCTGCGAGGGCGGCCACATCACCACCCTGCGCGATGCCGGCCTCGTCTCCCAGGTCTTCGACGAGGAGAAGCTGCAGGCGCTTACGGGCGACATGGCGATCGGCCACGTCCGCTACTCGACCACCGGGGGCGGGTCGTGGGAGAACGCGCAGCCGGTCTGGCGCGACGATGGTCGCGAGCTGGCGCTCGCCCACAACGGCAACCTGACCAACGCCGTCGAGCTCTACAACGAGCTTCACGAGGGGGGCGTCGAGTTCCGCGGCACCTCGGACTCGGAGATCATGGCGGCGCTGCTGTCCTCCAACGGCGGCCGCTACATCGAGGACGCGGTCGCCGACGTGATGCCGCGACTGGAGGGCGCCTACTCGACCGTGGTGATGACCAAGCACGCGATCGTCGCCTTCCGCGACCCCCACGGGGTGCGCCCGCTGTCGCTGGGGAGGCTCGGCGAGCGCTACGTGGTCGCCTCGGAGAGCTGCGCCTTCGACATCATCGGCGCCGAGCTGCTGCGCGAGGTGCA
>JBBPIM010000026.1:0-28229 GCA_038040325.1 Candidatus Mayfieldus profundus | reverse complement strand
CTTCGAGTGCCTGCACGAGCTGAAGCTGATCGTCGACCTGATGTACGAGAAGGGCGTGCAGGGAATGCGCTACTCGATCTCCAACACCGCCGAGTACGGCGACATGACCCGCGGCCAGAAGGTGATCGGGCCCGAGACCCGCGCCGCGATGAAGAAAATCCTGGCCGACATCCAGTCAGGCGAGTTCGCCAAGGAGTGGATAGCCGAGAACCGCGCCGGGGGCGAGAACTTCCAGCGCATGCGCGAGGAGGCCGCCGGCCACCAGGTCGAGGAGGTCGGCTCCGACCTTCGCGACATGATGCCCTGGATAGACCAGGAGTTCTGAAGGCGCGTTTACGCCGGCTCGTTGGGCGGCGGCAACCGCTCGTCGAGCTTGTCGATCATTCGCAGCACGGCCTGCCTTTGGGCCCGACTCTCCTCGCGAAGGTCTGCACTGGCGCTGAGGAGGTCGCTCATCACCAGCTCACTGTGCCGGATGAACTCCCGCATATGCTGCTCACGCTCTCCCGCCTCGCGATTGATCTGCGCGAAGAACTCGCGGTTGCGGGCGAACTCCTGGGCGATCCGTGACCGGAACAGCAGCGGCATCGCAACCAATTGTCCCATTAGCAATCGTGCATGAGGCGCGCACGATGCAAGGATTCTGGTCTCGGTTCTTGGCAGATCAGGCGCCGGGCGGCCCGCCCGGCCCGAAGCGGCTCTCCTCGCCCTCGGGCAGGCGGCCGTCGCGGCCGACGTAGCCGTCCTTGCCGCCGACGATCACCAGCACCGCGTCCTCGGAGTCGCTGAGGTTGCGCATCATGCGCACGGTCGACGCGTCCACCCGCACCACAGAGCCGGACCTCAACTCGTGCTTCGAGCCGTCGCCGAACTCCATCTCGATCCGCCCGGCGTGCACGAAGTACAGCTCCTCCTGCTCGTCGTGGAAGTGGCGGCCGGTCTCGTAGGAGGGCGGCAGCACTATCGCGTTGGCCCCGAACGCGGTGACCCCGAGGCCGCGGCGGATCTTTCGAAAGCCGTAGCGCTCGCCGAGGTCGTCGAGGTGCGCGAGCGCGTAGCCGTCGCCCTCGACGACCCCCTCCGAGCCTTCGCTCAAGGCGCCTACTGGTTCTCGGCCGGCGGTTGCGGCTGCGATACGCCGGCCGCCGCACCGGCACCGCCCAGCGCAGGCTGGCCGGGCGCGGGCAGGTCGCCGACCTGCGGCCCCTCGTCCCCAACCGGGGGATACGCGTCGGTGAGCAGGTAGAGGTAGGCGTTGAGCCGGGCGTTGAACGCGTTGGTGAACAGCAGCGCGTTGTGGACACCCGCCGGCTGATAGCCGCGGAACACGATCGTGAGCCAGCTGACCAGCGCCGCGCCCAGATGGATGTAGTTGACGCCGAAGGCAACGAAGAGCAGCGGGATGGCCAGGATCCCGCGGAAGAAGACCTTCAGCCTGCTCTGCTTCTCGGCCTTGGGCGCGACCTGCACCCGAATCGGGTAGGTCGGGTCGGGCGCGAATCCGAACGGCGGCCATTCGTCTGCCTGCAGGCCGAGCCAGGCATTGACCCGGGTCTGGAAGCGCAGAAACCCGGACATGAAGTTGTAGGCCCAATCGGGATAGCGACCCAGGATCAGCAGCGCGAACCACGCGATCACCCAAACGATCATGCCCCCGATCGCGTAGATGTAGAGAACGATCAGCCAAGGAATCGCGACGATCAAGCGGAAGAGTGTCGTGAGCCGGTTGCGCTCCTTGGCGAAATCCGCTTCGTAGGTGACTGGGTACATCCGAATATCTCCGATCGTGTGGTTATCCCCGGGCTGGGCCCTGCGGGGCCGAGTCTAGGGTTGCGTGGTGGTGTCGGTCGTCTCGCTCACCGGCGTCGATTGGGCGGGCGTGCCAAGCTGCGGCGTGCCCTCCTCCTCCAGCGAGAACGGTGGCCAATCCTCGGTGAGCAGCCCGAAGTAGGCGGTGGCGCGGGTCTCGTAGGCGAGCGCCGAGCGCAGCGGATCGAACAGGCCCTCCGGGTGCCTCCCGGTGAAGAGGATCGCGAACCAGCTGAACAGCGCCATCACGCCCCCGATCAGGCTCTGGACCCAGGCGAGCAGCATCACGGGGATTCCGACGATCAGGCGAAGCCCCGCCTTGAGGCGGCTGTACTCCGGCTTCGGCGCGGTGATGCCGATTCGGATCGGGTAGGCATCGTCGGGGCCGCCGTTGAAGGACGGATATTCGTCGGTGACGAGGTAGGCGAACCCGTTGACGCGGCTGATGAAGCGCACGTAGCCGGCCACGAAGTCGTAGAGCCCCTGCGGGTAGCGGCCTGTGAAGACCAGCGCGAACCAGGCGAAGAAGATCGCGAAGCTGGCTGCGAAACCGTAGAGCGAGCCCACGATCAGCCAGGGGATCGAGACAATGCCCCGGAAGAACGTGGTGAGGCGGTTTCGGCCTTCCTCGGCATGGTCGGCTGCGTAAGTGACTGGATACATCCGGATCCTCCGATCCTCGATGTCAGTTGGGCGGCCCCAATGCTCCGCCGCGCGCAGAGTAGTGGGCGCTTCCGACGCAGGTCCAGCCACCGCGGTGATTAACCTGTGAAATCGCTGACGCGTCCGCGTCGAGTCCGATGACTCCAGGCATCTTCGACAAGCAATACCTGATGACCGCCGGCCCCACGCCGCTGCCGCCGCGCGTGTCGCAGGTGATGGCCGAGCCGATCGTCTATCACCGCGCACCGGCCTTCGTGGAGGTCTACGAGCGCGCTCTCGCGCGCCTCCGCGAGGTGTTCCAGACCGGCAACGACGTGCTTTCGTTCGCGGCCTCCGGATCGGGGGCGATGGAGTCGGCCGTGGCCAACCTGGTCGTGCCGGGCGAGCCCGCCGTGGTCGCCTCGGCCGGAAAGTTCGGCCAGCGCTGGGCGGAGATGTGCGATGCCTTTGGCGCCGACACGACCCACCTCGAGTTCGAGTGGGGCACCAAGACCGATCCCGAGCGCATCGGCGAAGCGCTTGCCGGGCTCGGCAAGCCCGCCCGCGCCCTGTTCGCCACCCAGTCGGAGACCTCGACCGGCGTCGTCAACGACGTCCGCGCCCTGGCCGAGGTGGCCCGCGCCCACAACACGATCCTCGCCGTGGACGCGATTTCCGGGCTCGGGGCCGTCGACCTCCCGCAGGACGAGTGGGGGGTGGACGTGGTGATCACCGGCTCGCAGAAGTCGCTGATGACCCCGCCGGGGCTCGCTTTCGCATCGGTCAGCGAGCGGGCGCTGGCCGCCGCGGCCGAGAACCCCGGGCGCCGCTACTACCTCGATTGGGCCAGGACCGCCAAGGGGCAGCGCGAGGAGCCGCCCAACAGCCCGTTCACGCCGGCGGTGACGCTGTGGCGCGCCCTCGACGTGGCGCTCGAGCTGATCCTCGACGAGGGCCTGGAGGCTGTCTTCGTGCGCCACGCGATCCTCGCCCGCGCGGCGAGGGCCGGATTCGAGGCGATCGGGCTGGAGCGCTTCGGCCCCGATGACCCTGACGCCAACGTGGTCACGGTCGCCTGCCTGCCGGAATCGATCGACGGCGCAAAGGTTCCGAAGCTGATGCGCGACCGGTTCGGCATCACCGTCGCCGGCGGCCAGGGGCACCTCAAGGGCCAGATCGTCCGCATCGCCCACTGCGGCTACTTCGGTGCCTTCGACATCGTCGTGGCCCTCACCGGCCTGGAGATGGCGCTGCGCGAGCTGGGCCACGACGCGGAGCTGGGCGCCGGGCCCGGGGCGGCCGAGCGGGTGTTCGCCGAGGCAGGCGTCGCCCCCGAGCCGGTCTCCTGACGAGCAGCGTGGCCGACGAACGGCAGCGGGTCCTGGTCAAGGAGCGGATCGCCGAATCCGGGGTCGAGTTGCTGCGCCGCAACTTCGAGGTCGACCTCGGGCTGGAGATGTCCGATGAGGAGCTGGCCCAGCGGATCGGCGACTACGACGCGATCCTGATCCGCTCGGGCACGCAGCTCACCGCGGACCTGATCGAGAAAGCCAAGCGGCTGAAGGTAATCGGCCGGGCGGGGACCGGGGTGGACAACGTCGACATCGAGGCCGCGACGCGACGCGGAATCATCGTCGCAAACGCGCCGGAGTCGAACTCGGTCGCAGCCGCCGAGCACACCCTGGCGCTGATCCTGGCCCTCTGCCGAAACGTGCCGCAGGCCCACTCGACGCTGGTGGCCGGTCAGTGGGAGCGCTCGCGCTTCGCCGGCTCGGAGCTGTACGGCAAGACCCTCGGGGTGCTCGGCTTCGGGCGGATCGGGCAGCTGGTGGCCAAGCGCGCGCTGGGGTTCGACATGGAGGTGCTCGCCTACGACAAGTTCGTCTCGGCGGAGCGCTTCCGGGAGCTCGGAGCGGAGGGCGTGGGGGGCACCGCCGAGCTCTACGGCCGCGCCGAGATCATCACGCTGCACCTGCCGAAAACGACGGAGACGGTCAACTGGATCGACGCCGAGGCGATCGCCCAGATGCGCGACGGGGTGATGGTCGTCAACTGCGCCCGCGGGGAGCTGATCGACCTGGATGCCCTCACCGACGCGCTGGAGTCGGGCAAGGTCGCCGGCGCCGCGCTCGACGTCTTCCCCGAGGAGCCGTTCACCGAGCACCCGATCTTCAAGCGCGACGACGTGGTGCTGACCCCTCACCTGGGTGCCTCGACGGCGGAGGCCCAGGACCGCGCCGGCCTGGTCACCGCCGAGCAGGTGACCGCTGCGCTGACCGGCGGTGTGGTGACCAATGCGGTCAACATCGTCGCCGTGCGCCCCGAGGAGATGGAGGCGCTGGCGCCGTTCGTGCCGCTCTGCGAGAAGCTCGGCCACCTCGCCCAGAGGTTGGGCAACGGATCGATCGACCGGGTGACGGCCGAGTTTCGCGGCCGCATCGCCCTGCACGACACCCGCCTGCTCGGGATCGCGGTGCTGGTCGGGATCCTGTCCGGCCACACCGAAGTGCCGGTCAACCTCGTCAACGCGCCGCAGATGGCCGAGGAGCGCGGCATCGAGCTGGTCGAGACCAAGGACTCGCTGTCGGAGGACTTCACCGAGCTGGTCAGGGTTCGGATCGAGTCGGGCGACGAAGCGGTCGAGGTGGCCGGCACCGGGGTCGGGCCGCGCAACGAGCCGTACCTCGTGTCGGTCTGGGGCGAGGGCTTCTACCTGCCCTTCTCCGATCACCTGGCGGTGTTCCGCTACACCGACCAGCCGGGGATGATCGGCAGGGTCGGGACCTGCTTCGGCGAGGAGGGCGTAAACATAGTCTCGGCCGCGGTCGGCGCCGAGGAGTCGGGCGACCGCGCGGTGATGGCGCTGACCACCGACGCGCCGGTCCGCCAGCAGACCATCGACCGCATCGTCGAGCTCGACGGGTTCTCCGTCGGGCGCGCGGTCGACCTCTAGGCGCCTCCCAATGGCCCCTCCGATCGCTGGAGCGACCCGCGGCGCGTCCGAATAGAGTCCGCCGCAATGCGCGCGGTGGTGATCACCAAGCATGGGGGCCCCGAGGTGTTGCAGGTCCAGGACCGCCCCGACCCGCCCGTCGGGCCGGGCGAGGTGCGGATCGCGGTCAAGGCGGCAGGGATCAACTTCGCCGACACTCTGGCCCGCACCGGGCTCTATCCCGACGCGCCCAAGGTTCCCTGCGTGGTCGGCTACGAGGTCGGCGGCGAGGTCGAGTCGGTGGGGGAGGGGGTCGAGTCGTTCAAGGTGGGCGACCGCGTACTGGCCGGCACCCGCTTCAACGGCCAGGCCGAGCTGGTGACCGTGCGCGAGGACATGGTCTACGAGCTTCCCAAGGAGCTCTCCTTCGAGCAGGGCGCCGCCTTCCCGGTCAACTACTCGACCGCGCAGGCGGGGCTGGTCGTGATGGGCGGGCTGAAGGAGGGCGAGCGGGTGCTTATCCACGCCGCCGCGGGGGGTGTCGGCATCTCGGCCACCCAGATCGCCAAGCTGACCGGCGCCGAGGTGTTCGGGACCGCCTCGGCCTCCAAGCACGACGCGATCCGCGAGCAGGGCGTCGACCACGCGATCGACTACCACAGCCAGGACTTCGCCGAGGAGGTGCGCCGTATCACCGGTGGAGAAGGCATCGACGTCGCATTCGACGCGCTCGGTCCCACCAGCTTCCGCAAGGACTACGAGCTGCTCCGATCGGGGGGACGGCTGGTCATGTACGGCGCATCGGAGGTCCAGAGCGGAGAGAAGCGCAGTCTTCCCACCGCTCTGCGGACCCTCGCCAAGAGCCCTTTCGCGACGATGCCGTGGTGGAAGGGGTTGGCGGTGATGAAGGAGAACAAGGGCGTCTTCGGCCTCAACATGCTCGATTGGTGGGACAGGGAGGGCAACCTCGACCGCGTGATCGAGCCGCTCATACCGGCGCTCCAGAGCGGCGATCTGAAACCGGTGGTGGCGGAAGCGTTCCCATTCGATCGCGCCCCCGACGCCCACCGATTCATCGCCGAGCGGCGCAACATCGGCAAGGTCGTCCTGGTCCCCTGAGCGCAACACGGCGCTCCGGGCCGTGTTCTAGGATCTCGCGCCCGTGAAGAAGGCTCCGGTCACAGCCACGATCGCGGCGGTCGCCCTGGCCGCCGCCGCCCTCGCCGCCCCGGCGGGCGGCGCCGGTCCGTCCGTGGGCGTCGGATACGGCGGAGACGGAGCCCGTGCCTCCGCGCTGAGCCTCAACATCACCGGCTCGACCGAGCCGGACGAGATCACGCTGACCCTCGACCCGAGCCAGACCGAGTACGTGCTCACCTCGACCCATCCCTTTGATCCGCCGCCGGCCCCGTGCACCCAACAGTCCACCTTCGAGATCCGCTGCCCGGCCTCCCAGTTCGCCGGCTTCACCGCCTCGCTGGGGGAGGGCAACGACACCTTCACCGTCGGCCCCTCGGTGCGCGCGATCACCTCGCTGGCCGGCCAGGACGGGCTCGACGACCTGATCGGCGGCGGCGGAGCCGACAGCCTGATCGGCGGCAACGGGGCGGACCGCCTGGTCGGCAACGCCGGCCAGGACAAGCTGCTCGGCGGCAAGGGCGGAGACATCCTCAACGGCGGCAAGGGCCGCGACGTGCTGAAGGGCGGCAAGGGCGACGACAAGCTGCGCGGCGGCCCCGGTCGCGACACCGAGAAGCAGTAGCCCGAAGGACCGCTAGGCGGTTTCCTCGGCCATCCGTCAGCCAGGTGCTGGTCAGCCAGGTGCTGCGGTCGATCGATCCTAAATGGCAACCTGACCGGTCGCTACGGTTCCGCAATGCGTGCCTCCGCGGGGAGCACCACCACCGCCGTCGCCGCGGCTCTTCTGGGCGCAGGCGCGATCGCATTCATCGCGGTGCTGGCGCTGCAGCCCACCGCCGCACAAACCGCACCGACCGTCTCGGCTCAATCGGGGCCGCTGCTGATCGAGGGGAAGCCCAGCGGAAATCACGTCAGGATCCGGATGAGCGCCAACGGCAAACGTTTCTCGATCCAGGGCAACGTCCGGGGGAGCGGGCCGCATAGATGCAAGAAAAGGCACCACGGCACGCTGCTGCGCTGCCCGGCACGCGGCGTGACCGCTGTCGTGGTCGACCTGGGCGGGGCGGGGGACAGACTCGAGATCCTCGAATCGCTGCCGGTTCCGGTCACCGGTCGGATGGGTCCCGGCAGTGACAAGATGATCGGGGCCGGTGAGTCCGACTTCTGCTACCCAGGGGGTGCCAGGCGCAACCGGTGCATCGGAGGTGGGGGAGACGATGTCTGCATCACCGGACCTCGCAACAGCGATTGCGTCGGCGGTCCCGGCAACGACTACTGCGAAGCGTCGACCGGCAGCGACGGCTGCTGGGGCGGCCCGGGACGAGATATATGCAAGATGGGCCCCGGACACGACGGGTGCCACGGAGAGGGTGGCAACGACCACCTGTTCGGGGGCTCCAGCAGCGACAAGCTGTATGGCGGCGCAGGTAATGACTACTGCGACGGGGGCCGAGGCGTGGGCCGCTCATACACGTGCGAGCGCGGCCCGAGGCACTGAGCTGCGCTAACCTGCGGCGACCGATGACGCACGGCCCGAACAGTCTGGCGCTTCTCCTTCTGCTCCCCCGTTAGGGGGATAGAGCGCTGGGCGGCGCGTAGCCGCGAAAGAAAAGGTCATCGGAACAGCAAGCAGAAGGAGGAAAGGCCAATGGGCCAGGCAGACGACGCAAACCGCGTCCACATCTTCGACACCACGCTCCGCGACGGCGAGCAGTCGCCCGGCATATCGCTGAACACCGGCGAGAAGGCCGAGATCGCCCAGCAGCTGGCGCGGCTCGGCGTAGACGTGATCGAGGCCGGCTTCCCGATCACCTCGCCCGGCGACTTCGAGGCCGTCGAGGCGATCTCCCGCAACGTCGACGGTCCCGTGATCTGCGGTCTCGCCCGCACCCACAAGGCCGACATCGACGCCGCCTGGAACGCGATCAAGGACGCCGAGCGCCCGCGCATACACACCTTCATCTCCACCTCCGACATCCACATCGAGCATCAGCTCCAGACCACCCGCGACGACGTCAAGGGTCAGGCCAAGGCTGCGGTGGCGCTGGCCAAGTCCTATTGCGAGGACGTCGAGTTCTCGCCGATGGACGCGACCCGCGCCGACCTCGAGTTCACTGCCGAGGTATGCGCGATCGCGGTCGAGGAGGGGGCCACGGTGGTCAACATCCCCGACACGGTCGGCTACACGACGCCGAAGGAGTACGCCGAGTACTTCCGCCGCCTCTACGAGCTGGTGCCGAGCCTCTCCGGCGTGCGCACCTCCGTGCACTGCCATGACGACCTCGGCCTGGCTGTCGCCAACTCCTATGCAGGTGTGCTGGCCGGCGCCCGCCAGGTCGAGTGCGCCGTGAACGGGATCGGCGAGCGCGCCGGCAACTGCGCGCTGGAGGAGATCGTGATGCTGGTTCGGACCCGCAACGACGTGCACGACCTGCACACCGGCGTCAACAGCCGTGAGCTGGCTCGCACCAGCCGAATGGTCTCGCGCCTGACCGGCTACCACGTGCAGCCCAACAAGGCGGTGGTGGGGCGCAACGCCTTCGCGCACGAGTCCGGCATCCACCAGGACGGGGTGCTGAAGGAGCGCACCACCTACGAGATCATGGACGCGACCGAGGTCGGCCTGGAGTCGAACCAGATCGTGCTCGGAAAGCACTCCGGCCGTCACGCGCTGCGCGACGCGCTCGAGCAGCTCGGCTTCAGGGTCGAGGGCAACGCCCTCAACCAGGCCTTCAAGCGCTTCAAGGAGGTCGCGGACAAGAAGAAGCAGGTCACCGCGCTGGACCTCGAGGCGCTGGTCTCCGACGAGATGCGCGAGCGTTCGGAGTCCTACAACCTCGCCTGGTTCGAGGTGGAGGCGGGCTCCAGGCGGGCCCCGCAGGCCGAGGTCGCGGTGAAGCTGCCCTCCGGGGAGGAGTCGATTGGCCGCTCGTCCGGTGACGGCCCGGTCGACGCGATCTTCCTTGCGATCCAGGCGGCGACCGGAACCGAGGCAGAGCTGCGCCAGTACACGGTCGAGGCGGTGACCGGCGGCGAGGACGCGCTTGGCGAGGTCACGGTGATGTTGCGTGCGGCGGGACGCCTGGCCACGGGCCAGGGTGTCGCCACCGACATCCTCGAGGCCTCTGCGCGCGCCTACGTGCGGGCGCTTGGCAACGCGCGCGAGGGAGCGGCGATCCGCGAGGCGGAGGCCGCCACGGCCGACGCAGCGGCCGAGCGCACGCCGGGCCCCTAGGAACCTCGCCTAACCGATTCGGAAGCCGAAGTCGAGCGTGTAGGTTGCGCTGCTGCGACCGCCGCTTCCCGGGAAGCCGTGGGAGACGCCGACGCCTACGTCGCCGGTAGCTGGCGGTGAGGATTTGGGCGCGGTGACCCGCGCTCCGCATCCAGGAGCGCACGATCGACCGCGGGCTGCCAAGCCTGTCCTGCCCGGCGGCGATCACCTCACCGGTGCCCCAGTTGTCGGCGCCGGGCAGGTACCCGCTGGCGCGGATGCGGCCGGTGACGTCGCCGTGGCTGAAGAATGCGCGGCGCACCATCGCCCGAGCGTGGGCGTTTGCCGCCTTCTTCAGCTTGCGGTTGGCGGTGAGGGGGCTCAGCCCGTGCTTCATGCGCTGGCGGTCGATCAAGCAGGAGACGACCTTCCGCAGCTCGCGGCTGGTGGCCTTGGCGGGCTTCACCCAGGGGTGGCCGCAATGGGGAAGCCTGCTGCCCGCTGTGGCGTGCGGGAGAGGGCGACCAGCGGCAAGATCAGCGCCAGGCAAACGGAAGCAGCCCAGATCGAGCGATTGGACTTGCGGTTGGACAGGTCATTCATGATCGTGTCGTATGTGTCGTGTGAGTTCTTGCTTAAGAAATCACGGGACGGTAGCTACATGGGCGGACATTTGGGACTTTTGTTGGACGGTCAGGGCGCGACCCCGAAAAGCCCGCAAACGTGCGACCGATCCATAGACTGCGCCCCGATGCCGGACTCGCTTCAGGGCCGCAGGGTGGTGATCACCGGCGCTTCGTCGGGGATCGGCGAGGCGACTGCGCTGGCGCTTGCCGGGGCCGGCGCGGCGGTGGCGCTCGGGGCGCGGCGCAAGGACCGCCTCGACTCTCTCGCGGAGCGAATCGCCGGCGACGGCGGCACCGCCCACGCCTACGAGGTCGACGTCAGCGACGAGGCCGCGGCGCGATCCTTCGTCGAAGGGGCGGCGGACCAGATGGGAGGGCTTGACATCCTCGTCAACAACGCCGGGCTGATGCTGCTGGGCCCGATCGAGGGCGCCGACAGCGACGAATGGCGGGGCATGGTCGACGTCAACCTGCTGGGCCTTCTCTACTGCACGCAGGCGGCTCTGCCGCTGCTGCGCGACGACGGCGGAGGGCACATCGTCAACCTCTCCTCGGTCGCAGGCCGCCAGGCGGCGCTCGGGTCGGGCGTCTACAACCTCACCAAGTGGGGGGTCAACGGCTTCTCGGAGTCGCTGCGCCAGGAGGCGCTCAACTCCAAGATCCGCGTGACCATCATCGAGCCCGGCTTCACCGACACCGAACTGCAGGGCCACAACACCCACCCGATGGTGGTCGAGGCAACCGAGAAGATGCGCGAGGACATCGGCGAGCTGCTCGAGGCCGAGGACATCGCCGCCGCGATCCTCTACGCGGTCAGCCAGCCGCAGCGGGTCAACGTCAACGAGATCCTGATCCGGCCGACGGGGCAGAGGCGCTAGGAATAAACAAGCGTACGTGATAACGTACGCTGCGTGAGCGTCGCCGCCCGCAAGAGGCAGTCCCCCCGCAACGGCCGCGGCGCCGAGGGCAACGGAATACCCCCAGTCGGCCCGAGGGTTCGCGCTTTGCGCGAGGCCATGGGGCTCTCACTTCGCGACCTCGCGGACCGCAGCGGGGTCAGTGCCCCGATGCTCTCCCAGGTCGAGCGCGGCCAGACCAGCCCGACTCTGGCTGTCGCGGCCAGGATCGCGGCCGGCCTGGAGCTGACGCTCTCGCAGCTGCTGCGACTCGACGAGGGCCAGCACGTGATCGTCACCCGCGAGGGCGAGCGCCGCCGCTACGAGCACGGTCGCCACAGCTTCGAGGAGCTGACGCCGCCCCTCCCCGGCCAGCGCGCCGACGTGTCCCTGCATTCGCTCGAGCCCGGAGCCGGAACAGGCGGCGCCGGCGACCCCCCGTTCCACGAGCCCGGCAGCCGCGAGACCGCGGTTGTGCTGGAGGGCAGGCTGACCCTGGTGGTCGACGGCATCCGCCACGAGCTCGGCGAGGGCGACAGCGTCACATTCGACGCTGATCTCCCGCATCACTTCGAAAACGACGGCGACGCGGGCACCCGCTTCATCGCCGTTGTCGCCGCCGGATTGCGGAGGGGCTGAGCGATGCCCAAGACCCTGTTCGACAAGATCTGGGAGGTGCACGAGGTCTCCGAGGGCCTGATCTACATCGACCTGCACCTCGTCCATGAGGTCACCTCCCCGCAGGCGTTCGAGGGCCTGCGCCTGGCCGGGCGCCGTGTCCGCCGTCCCGACAAGACCGTGGCCACCGCCGACCACAACGTCCCCACCGACGGCACCCCCACGGCGCGGATGATCGCCGACGAGCTGTCGCGCAAGCAGGTCGAGGTGCTGGAGTCCAACTGCGATCAGTTCGGCATCCCGGTCTACTCGCTCGGCTCCGAGCGGCAGGGGATCGTGCACGTGATCGGGCCGGAGCTGGGGATCACCCAGCCCGGGATGACGATCGTCTGCGGCGACAGCCATACCTCTACGCACGGGGCCTTCGGCGACCTCGCCTTCGGCATTGGCACCTCGGAGGTCGAGCACGTGCTTGCCACCCAGTGCATGGTCCAGAAGCGCCCCAGGACGATGCGGATCGAATACCGCGGCGAGCTGGGGCATGGCGTCACTCCCAAGGACCTGATCCTGGCGACGATCGGCCGCCTCGGTATCGGCGGCATGGTCGGGCACGCGGTCGAGTACGCGGGCCCGGCGATCGAGGCGCTCTCGATGGAGGGGCGGATGACGGTCTGCAACATGACGATCGAGGGAGGAGGCCGCGCCGGGATGATCGCTCCCGACGACACCACCTACGAGTGGGTCGAGGGCCGCCCCGGGGCCCCGAAGGACTTCGACGCCGCGGTGCAGCGCTGGCGCGCCCTGCCCACCGAGGAGGGCGCCGCCTTCGACAGCGAGGTCGAGATCAACGCGTCGGCGCTTTCCCCGATGGTCACATGGGGGACGAACCCGGGAATGGTCGTCGAGGTCACCGACGCCGTCCCCGACCCGACCCGCTTCGACGCGCCGGCCGACCGCGAGGCTGCGGAGCGCGCGCTGCAGTACATGGCGCTGGAGCCCGGCACCCCGATGCGCGAGATCCCGCTCGACCGGGTCTTCATCGGCTCCTGCACCAACTCGCGCATCGGCGACCTCCGCGAGGCCGCCTCGATCGTCGACGGCCGCCGGGTTGCCGGCTCGGTGCGGGCGATGGTCGTACCCGGCTCGCAGCAGGTCAAGGCCGCGGCCGAGGCAGAGGGCCTCGACGAGGTGTTCAGGGGGGCCGGGTTCGAGTGGCGAACCGCGGGCTGCTCGATGTGCCTCGGCATGAACCCCGACGTGCTGGCGGAGGGTGAGCGCTGCGCCTCGACTTCCAACCGCAACTTCGAGGGTCGCCAGGGCAAGGGCGGGCGCACGCATCTCGTAAGCCCCCGAATGGCCGCCGCGGCGGCGATTGAGGGCCGCTTCGTCGACATCAGGGAGTGGGCATGAGGCCGGTGGATGTGATTCAGGGCGGGGTCTCGGTGCTCGACCGCGCCGATGTCGACACAGACCAGATCATCCCCAAGCAGTTCCTGAAGAGGGTCGAGCGGACCGGCTTCGGCGAGTTCCTGTTCTACGACTGGGTGCGCGACGGGGAGATCGAGCTGGAGCCGAACCCGATCCTGGTCACCGGGCGCAACTTCGGCTGTGGCTCATCCCGCGAGCACGCGCCCTGGGCGCTGCAGGACTTCGGTTTCGAGGCGATCGTCGCCCCCTCGTTCGCCGACATCTTCTATGTCAACTGCACCAAGATCGGCCTGCTCCCGGTGGTGCTCGACGAGCAGCACTGCCGCGGCGTTGCCGAGGCGGGCGAGGCGCGCATCGACACCGACGACCAGACAGTCACGTACGCGGGCGGGGTGGTCGAGTTCGAGATCGACGCGGAGGTCAAGCACCGTCTCTTGCACGGCCTCGACGACATCGGCATCACGCTGCAGGCCGCCGACGCGATCGAGCGCTTCGAGCAAAGCGGCGCCGACGCAGGCCCCGTGACGACCAGCCTCTGAGCGGCCGATGTCGACGAAGCCCGCGCACACGGGTCCGCGCGACTGGGACGCGGAGGTCTACGACCGCATCTCGGACCCCCAGCTCCGCTGGGCCCAGGAGGTGCTGGAGCGCCTCGAGCTGCGCGGCGACGAGACCGTCCTCGACGCCGGCTGCGGCTCGGGACGGGTCACGGCGCTGCTGCTGAAGCGCCTGCCGCGCGGGCGGGTGATCGCTGTCGACGGATCGGCCTCGATGGTCGCCAAGGCGCGAGATTCGCTCGGCGAGCGCGCCGATGTTCGCGAGCTCGACCTCGCGCAGCTCGACCTTCACGAGGAGGTGGACCTGGTCTTCTCCAACGCCGTCTTTCACTGGATCGCCGACCACGACAACCTGTTCCGCCCCCTGCATACTGCGCTGCGCCCGGGCGGCCGGCTCGTCGCCCAGTGCGGCGGCGCCGGCAACGTCGCCCGGCTCGGCGAGGCGATCGCGGCTGTCGCCGCGCAGCGGCGCTACGCCGAGCATTTCGAGGCAATGGAGGGGATCTGGAACTTCGCCCCCGCCGAGGACACGGCGGAAAGGCTTGCGCGCTGTGGCTTCGCGGACGTTCGCTGCTGGCTAGAGCGCAAGGCGGTACGGCCCACCGAGCCGCTCGACTTCCTCGCCGTGGTGACCCTCGGCCCTTTCCTGCAGCTGCTGCCGTCAGGGTCGCGCGATCCGTTCGTAGCCGACGTGGCCGCCGCGATGGGCGAGCCGCTGGTGCTGGCGTACGTCCGTCTCAACATCGAGGCCGCGCGGCCCTGAGCCCGGCGCCGCCTGCGAGGATTCTGCCGTGATGAACGCCGTACCGCGCATCGTTCTGCTGCCCGGCGACGGGATCGGGCCCGAGATCGTGGCCGCCGCGCGACGGGTGCTCGACGCGCTGGGGAGCTTCGAGTACTCGGAGCAACTGGTCGGCGGGGCCTCGATCGACGCACACGGGACCGCGCTCACCGACGAGGTGCTGGACTCATGCCGCAGCGCCGACGCGGTGCTGCTGGGAGCTGTCGGCGGCCCCAAGTGGGACACCACCGACCCCGACGCGCCGCGCCCCGAGCAGGGGCTGCTGGGCCTGCGCAAGGGCCTCGGCCTCTACGCCAACCTGCGCCCGGTGCGGCCGAGCCCGGCGCTGGTCGGCGCCAGCCCGTTGCGCCCGGGGCTGATCGAGGCCACCGACCTGCTGGTGGTGCGCGAGCTGACCGGCGGCATCTACTTCGGCGAGAGCGGCCGCGACGGCGATGCCGCCCACGACGACTGCCGCTACACCGTGGCCGAGGTGGAGCGCATCGCCCACACCGCGTTCGAAGCGGCGAGGACGCGCGCCGAGGGCTCCCGCGAAGCCGCCCAGCTGACCTCCGTGGACAAGGCCAACGTGCTCGAGACCTCGCGGCTGTGGCGCGAGACGGTCGAGCGCGTCGCCGGCAGCTACACGGACGTGAAGCTCGAACACATGCTCGTCGACAACGCCGCCATGCAGCTGGTATCCGAGCCCGCCCGATTCGACGTGATCGTCACCGAGAACATGTTCGGCGACATCCTCAGCGACGAGGCGGCGATGCTGACAGGGTCGCTGGGGATGCTGCCCTCGGCGAGCCTCGGTGGCGAAGGGCCGGGGCTGTTCGAGCCCGTGCACGGCTCGGCTCCGGACATCGCCGGCAAGGGCATCGCCAATCCGCTCGCGACCCTGCTTTCGGCGGCGATGATGCTGCGACACGGCCTCGAGATGCCCGACCAGGCAGAGGCGCTGGAGCGGGCGGTGGACGCCGCGCTGGAGCGGGGTCTGCGCACTCCCGATCTGGCCAGCGTCGGTGGCGAGCCACCGATCCCCGATCTGCCCGCGGAGGTCGAAGTCGGCACCCGGGAGATGACCGACGCGGTGCTGGCGGAGCTGTCCGGCTAAGTGCGACGCCGCGATCTCTCGCGGCGCCTTTGTTGCGCTATACGCAACAAAACCGCCGCAGGGGCCCCGCTCAGGGGGCGGTCACGGCCCACTGGCCGGTCGCGAGGTACTGGCCGATGGTGTCGTCCGAGGCGGCCGCGAGGCCGAATCCCAACCGAGTGACGTTCTCGATCACCACCGCGCTGGCTGGGGCCAGGTGCGTCTTTCCGGTGATGTAGACGCAGAGCTGGCCGGGCGTCGCCAGTGGCGTCTGCTGGTTGCCGCCGCTGAGGCCGCCGCAGTTGGCCGTAGCCGGGTCACCGCCCGCGATGTCGATCACGTTCGCCTGGCTGAAGCTGGGCGCGTTCGTGAGCGGGAACTGGAACGTGATCCCGTCGTTACTGGTTTGCCCTGCACCTGCGCCGTCGTCGAACCCCCCTATGTTGAAGCTCCCCCGCAACTCCTGCCCGGACCGCAGCGTCCCCAGGAACGGGATCGCGCTGTCGGCGACCTTCGCGCGGGTCACCTGCTCGTTGCCGATGTCGGAAGTCTGAACCGCATTGCTGGCGATCTTGCTGCTGGTCACCGCCGAGCCGGCGATCTTCGCCGTGCCGACCGCCTTGTCGCCCAGCTTCTTCGAGGAAACCGCCTTGTTCTTCAGCTTTTCCTTGCTGACCGCCTTGTTCTTCAGCTGCTTGGTGCCGACGCTCTTCTTGGGGAGCTTCACGGCGGCGATAGTCGCTCCGCCCAGGGCGAGGAAGACAGCGATCGTCGCCATCACGTTCGCGTAGGTCAGCCGGCTGCGGATCCTGGTGAGCATCGGTCCTCCTGGTTGTCCCTGGTTGGTCAACCCGAATCTATACCCGGGGTTGCGAAACCCGGGTTGCGATGGTCGCCGGGGCTGGACGCATCGGGCATACTTCCTCGCCATGGAAAAGGCCGAGCAGATTTGGCTGAACGGCGAGTTCGTCCCCTGGGACGAGGCCAAGGTCCACGTGCTGAGCCATGGGCTGCACTACGGCTCCGGCGTCTTCGAGGGAATCCGCTGCTACGAGACCGAGCGCGGCCCGGCGATCTTCCGCCACAGGGACCACCTCGAGCGCCTCGCCAAGTCGGCCGAGATGTACTACCTGGAGCTGCCCCGCACGACGGAGGAGATCCGCACGGCCACCCACGAGCTCATCAACCGCAACGGGTTGCGCTCCTGCTACATCCGGCCGCTCGCCTTCCGCGGCTACGGCGAGATGGGCCTCTACGCGCCCAACGCACCCATTGACGTGATGATCGCCGTCTGGCCCTGGGGCGCCTATCTAGGGGAGGAGGGCAAGCGCAACGGTATCCGCGCCAAGGTCTCCTCCTGGCAGCGCATCTCTTCCGGCAGCCTGATTCCGCACGCCAAGGCGTCGGGCCAGTACCTCAACTCGATCCTCGCCAAGACCGAGTCGGCGAAGGCGGGATACGACGAGGCGATCTTGCTCGACGATCGCGGCTTCGTTTGCGAGGGCTCGGGCGAGAACATCTTCGTCGTGCGCGAGGGAGTGATCATCACACCGCCGCACACCGCCTCGATCCTCGACGGGGTCAACCGCAAGTCGGTGATCCAGATCGCCCGTGACCTCGGCTACAAGGTCGAGGAGCGCGATCTCGCCCGGGCCGAGCTCTACCTGGCCGAGGAGGTGTTCCTTACGGGGACCGCCGCCGAGCTGGTGCCGGTGCGCGAGATCGACGACCACGATCTCGGCGAGCCGGGCGAGATAACCCGTCACGTGCAGGCGAAATTCGAGGACGCACTGTGCGGTCGCGCCGAGGAGTACCTCGAGTGGCTCGACTTCGTCGAGCCGCAGGCCGACGCCCGGGCGCAATCGACACAAGCAAAGCAAGCGAGTAAAGTCAGCTCCTGATGCATCGCGGATTCGAGGCAATCGGGCGAATTACCGCGGCCGCTTAGCGGCCGGCGCGGCTTGCCGCGCGAGGGCCGAAAGGCCTCCCGCCCGACCCTCCGAATCTAGAAAGGCAGCAGATGGAACAGGTGAAGCTCTACGACACGACCTTGCGCGACGGCATGGGTGGCCATGGCATGTCGCTGTCGGCGCGCGAGAAGCTGCGCGTGGTCCGTGCGCTGGACCGGCTCGGCGTGCATTTCATCGAGGCCGGCTTTCCCAGCTCCAACCCCAAGGAGGCCGAGCTGTTCGAGCTGCTGTCCGGGCAAAAGATGGAGACGGCGACGATCTGCGCCTTCGGGATGACCCGCCGCCGCGGCGTGGAGGCATCCGAAGACGAGGCGCTCGGCGTGCTGGCCGGATGCTTTGCCCCGGCGGTATGCCTGGTCGGCAAGACCTGGGCGCTGCACCTCGAGAAGGTGACCAAGGTTTCCCGCGAGGAGAACCTGGCGATGATCGGCGACTCGATCGCCTTCCTGCGCGAGCGGGGCAAGCGGGCGATCTACGACGCCGAGCACTTCTTCGACGCCTGGCGCGAGGACTCCGGCTACGCGCTGGACTGCCTGCGGGCGGCGGTCGAGGCAGGGGCCGAGAACGTCACCCTTTGCGACACCAACGGCTCCAGTCTGCCCCCGCAGGTCGCCGAGGCGGCTGCGGCCGTGGTGTCCGAGCTGGGCGACGCGGTCGAGGTCGGCATCCACACCCACAACGACGCCGAGTGCGCGGTCGCCAACTCGCTGGCGGCGGTGGACGCTGGGGCGCGCCTCGTGCAGGGCACGATCAATGGCTACGGCGAGCGCACCGGAAACGCCAACCTGGTCTCGATCCTGCCGGCGCTGCAGCTCAAGATGGGGTTCGAGGTCGTCTCGACCGAGCAGCTCTCGGCCCTGGCGCCGACCGCCCACTACATCGACGAGATCTGCAACGTGACGCCGGACCCCGACCAGCCCTACGTCGGCCGCAACGCCTTCGCCCACAAGGCGGGCATGCACGTGGCCGGGATGAGCGAGGACCCGCGCACCTTCGAGCACAGCGACCCGGAGCTGTTCGGCAACCGCCGCGAGATGCTGGTCTCCGAGCTGTCGGGCAAGGGAACGGTGCTGAGCCGCGCTGAGCAGGCGGGTATCGACCTCGACGACGAGACCGCCCGGCGGACGCTCGAGCGCCTCAAGGAGCGCGAGCATCAGGGCTATCACTACGAGGCGGCCGACGCCTCCTTCGAGCTGCTGCTGCGGCGCGAGGCGGGCGAGTACGAGCCGCTGTTCCGGCTCGAGAGCTTCCGCGTTCTGACCGAGAAGCGCGAGGACGGCCGCATCCAGACCGAGGCCACGATCAAGATCTGGGTCGAGGGCGAGCGCTACGTGCGGGTCGCCGAGGGCAACGGCCCGGTGAATGCCCTCGACCGGGCGCTGCGTGGCGCAATCGGCGACCGCCACCCGCACCTCGCCGACATCGAGCTGACCAACTACAAGGTGCGCATCCTCGACGAGGACCACGGCACCGGCGCGGTTACCCGGGTTCTTCTGGACTCCTCCGACGGTGAGCGCGAGTGGGGCTCGATCGGCGTCTCGGAGAACATCATCGAGGCGTCATGGGAGGCACTGGTGGAGTCGCTGGAATACGCCTTCCAGCCGAATCGCGGGCAGGCCGGCGGCGTCGCGGATCAGGCGTCGCCCGAGGGCGCGACGACTTCGAAGTCGTAGCGCGAGGCGATCTCGCCGACCTCGGGCGGCGGCGGTCCTCCCTGCTCCTCCCGGGCGGCGGCAAGCTCGCGCACTAGCGAACGCGGCAAATAGGCTCCGGTGCCGAGATGAGCCCTGAGACAGAGCAGATCCCGCTCTCGAGCCCTGACATCGGGGAGCTCGAGGAAACGCTGGTGCTGGAGGCGCTGCGTTCCGGGCAGCTGTCACTGGGGCCGATGCTGGAGCGCTTCGAGCGCGCGTTCGCCGCCTGGCTGGGCGTAGGCGACGCCGTTGCGGTCTCCAGTGGCACGAGTGCGCTGCACCTCGCGGTGCGAGGGCTCGGCTGGGGCGACGGGGACGAGGTGCTGACCAGCCCGTTCAGCTTCGTCGCTTCCGCCAACTGCCTGCTCTACGAAGGTGCGCGACCGGTTTTCTGCGACGTCGACCCGGCCACGCTGAACATCGATCCCGCCGCCGCCGCCGAGGCGGTCGGACCCAAGACGGCGGGAATCCTGCCCGTCCACATCTTCGGCTGGCCGGCGGCGATGCCGGAGCTCGAGGAGCTCACCTCCGACCGCGGCCTGGGCATCGTCGAGGACGCCTGCGAGGCGCTCGGCGCGGCCGATGTGGAGGGGGTCAAGGTGGGGGCAAGGGGCAACACCGCGGCCTTCGCCTTCTATCCGAACAAGCAGATGACCACCGGGGAGGGTGGGATGTTGATCCCGCCCGACGCCGACGCGGCTGCCCGCTACCGCAGCGAGCGCAACCAGGGCCGCGCCGCCGACATGGAAGTGGTCGAGCACGAGCGGCTGGGGTTCAACTACCGGCTCTCCGACCTCGCCTGCGCGCTCGGAGTCGCGCAGCTGCAGCGCCTCGACGAGCTGCTCCAGCGCCGCGCGCGGCTCGCCGACCTGTATGCCGAGGGGCTGGCGGGAATCGAAGGGCTCGAAACCCCGGCCGCGGCGCAGGGCTCGGCGCGGCGAGGCTGGTTCGTGTACTTCGTGCTGCTGCCCGACGGCGCCGACCGGGAGGCGGTGATCCGGGCGCTGGCGGATGAGGGAATCCAGAGCAAGGCCTATATGCCCTGCATCCACCTGTTCCCGTTCTACCGGGAGCGGCTCGGCTACGGCGAGGGCCGGTTCCCGGTCGCCGAGCGCGCCGCCGCGCGCAACCTGGCGCTGCCCTTCTTCACCACCATGCGAGAGCGGCAGGTGGAGCGGGTCTGCGAGGCGCTTTCCAGGGCCCTGCAACCGGCCTAGATCCGGCCCTCCTCGGCCATCCAGCCCACCGTGCGCCGAATGCCCTCGTCCCAGGGCGTGAACTCGATTCCGAGCTGCTCGCGGGCCTTGCTTTTGTCCACCCGAGCCTCCCAGAGCAGGAAGTGGAGCTGGCCGCGTCCCAGCAGCGGCGGGCGGCGGATCAACCGCGAGACGCCCTCGCCCGCCGCCGCCAGGCCCTTCGCCAGCGGCTCCGGGAGGGTCGGGGGCACCCGGCCGCGGCCGGCCTCATCGACCGCGGTCGCGACGATCTCGCGCATCGTCGCGAAGCCGTCGCCGAGGATGTAGCGCTCGCCGGGAGTGCCGCGGTCGAATGCCGCGAGGTGCGCCTCCGCGATGTCGTCGACATAGCCGAGCGTCATCCCGCCGGGCGGCACCGCCGGCAGGCGGCTGCGGATCGCGTCGCGCATCGCACCGTCGAGGCCGGCCCCGGCCCATGGGCCGGGGCCGTAGACGCCGGCCGGGTTGACGATCACCACCTCGATGCTCTCGCCCACCTTCGCCTCGGCGAGGACCAGCTCCTCGGCGTGCTGCTTGGAGCGCTCGTAGGCGGTGCCCTTCGGGTAGTCGGCCAGATCGGCCTCGCTCATCGTGCCGCCGTGCTCGGCGTGAAAGACGTCGAAGGTCGAGGTGTGGACGGCGCGCCGGACCCCCGCCTGGCGTGCAGCGGCGATCACGTTGAGCGCGCCCTGGGCGTTTACCTCGTCGAAGCGCCCGGGGTCCGGCAGCCACTGCTCGTAAATCCCCATGCAGTTGAAGACGCCGTCGGCGCCCTCCACCGCGGGATGGACGGTCGCGGGCTCGGTGACGTCGCCCTGGGCAAGCTCGATTCCCGCCGGCAGGGCACTGCGGGCTGCGGCGACGTCGCGCACCAGCGCCACCACCTCGTCGCCGCGTTCGGCGAGCCGGCGGGCGACGGCGTTGCCGACCTTGCCGGTCGCGCCAGTGACCAGAGCTCTCACGGCCGCAGCGTATCTCGAGCGCTGCGGTCCCCGTCCTAGTTGAGGACCCGCTCTTCGAGCACCTCGTAGATCCCGTCGGCTCCGACCGATTCCACGAACTCATCCGCCCGCTGGCGCCGGATCGGCGCGCCGCGTTGCAGAAATCTGCCGCGGGGCAGTGATAATCGCCCGTTCATGTCGCGCTTTCGCAAGGACCCAGACCCGCGCTTTTGGCGGCTCAACCGCTCGATCGAGTTCGACTGGCGGCTGGCCCCCTATGACGTCGACCAGTCGCGCGCCCACGCGCGGGCGCTGCACGGGGTCGGCGTTCTCACCGCGGAGGAGCTGAGCGAGCTGGACCGCGGTCTCGAGCAGGTCGGCGAGGAGATGGAGCACGGCGAGTTCCGCTTCGAGGACGCCGACGAGGACATCCACATGGCGATCGAGCGGCGGCTGACCGAAGTGGTCGGGCCACTGGCGGGCAAGCTGCACACCGGCCGCTCGCGCAACGACCAGGTGGCCACCGACGTCGCGATGGCCGTGCAGGCGCACTCGCTGCGCGCGATCGAGCTGCTGTTCGGCGTGATGGGACGCCTGGTCGAGCTGGCCGCGCTGCACCGCGACTGGGCGATGCCGGGCTACACGCACCTGCAGCGGGCCCAGCCGGTCTACCTCGGCCATCACCTGCTCGCCTACTTCTGGATGCTCTCGCGCGACGTCTGGCGCTTCCAGTTCGCGCTGCACACGGCGAGCGTGATGCCGCTCGGCTCCGGGGCGCTGGCCGGCGTCAACTGGGAGATCGACCGCCGCGCGGTCGCCGACGAGCTCGGCTTCGACTATCTCTCGCCCAACTCGATCGACGGCGCTTCGAACCGCGACTTCGTGCTCGACTACCTTGCCGCCGCCACGGGCTGTTCCCTGCATCTGTCCAGGCTCGGGGCGGAGATCGTGCTCTGGTCCAGCACCGAGTTCGGGTTCTGTGAGCTGGACGAGTCGTTCAGCTCGGGGTCGAGCATCATGCCCCAGAAGAAGAACCCCGATTCCGCGGAGCTGCTGCGCGCGAAGGCATCGCGGGTGGTGGCCGACTATGGCGCCCTGGCGGGGGTGATGCACGGGCTTCCTCTCACCTACAGCAAGGACATGCAGGAGGACAAGGAGCCGCTGTTCGACGCGATCGACACGGTCGAGGGCTGCCTCGAGGTGGCCGAGGGGATGCTGGCGGGGATCAGCTTCGACCGCGAGCGGCTCGAGGCGGCCTCCGGCGACGAGATGCTGGCGGCGACCGAGATCGCCGACCTACTGGTGCGCCGCGGAGTTCCCTTCCGCGAGGCGCACGGGATCGTCGGCGGCTTGGTGCGACATGCGGTCGAGTCCGGAAAGGCGCTGTCCGAGCTCGACGCGTCGGAGCTGAAGCGGTTCTCGGACCAGCTCGACGAGGAGTACTACGAGGTGCTGCGCAGCGCCAACTGGCTGGAGTCGAAGAAGGTGGAAGGCGGCACGGCCTCGGCCCGCCTCGCCGAGCAGATCGAGATGGCACGCGACGCCCTGCGCGGCGTCGACGCCGCGCTCAAGGAGGGGCGTTCGTAAGCTGCCCGGCATGAGCGAGCCGCTGGGCGAGGAGTTCTACGCGCGGTCCGTGCACGAGGTGGCGCGGGAGCTGATCGGGTGCACTCTGCTGCAAGGCGAGTGCGGAGGGGTGATCGTCGAGGCCGAGAGCTACGAGCGCGACGACCCGGCCTGCCACGCCTACGTCGGCCGCACCGCTCGCAACGAGGTGCTGTTCGGCCCGCCCGGCCGCGCCTACGTCTACCTCTCCTACGGGATCCACAGCCTGCTCAACGCGGTCGCCGAGCCCGACGGACAGGCGGCGGCGGTGCTGATTCGCGCGCTCGAGCCGACGGTGGGAGTCGAGGCCATGCGGTCGCGCCGGGGCCGCGACCGCGACGAGGAGCTGTGCTCGGGGCCGGGCAAGCTGACCGAAGCGCTCGGGGTTGGGCTGGGAGACAACGGCGGCGTCCTCGACCGGCCGCCGTTCGCGGTCCTGCCCCGGGAAGGCGCCTGGCGCGACGTCGAGATCGAGACCGGGCCGCGGATCGGGATCAGCAAGGCGGTGGAGAACCCTTGGCGCTTCTGCGTCGCGGGCAGCCGCTTCGTCTCGCGACCCTGGCTGGTGGCGCGCGCCGCCTGAGCGGTCCCGCTGGCCGCTAGCCGGTCGGTGAGATGCCGCCGGCGCCGCCGGCCGCTCCGCCGCTCGGTGCGGGCGCTGCCGGTGCAGGGGCGGGTGCCGGGGCCGCGGTTCCCGAGCCGCCTCCGCCCCCTCCGGACGAGGTGCCACTGCTCGGCGCCGGTGCCGAATACGAGGGGGTCGAGGGCGCCACGGGCACGGCGCTCACGCCGCTGTCCTCGCCACCGTCGTTGCCGTTGTCGGCTGCCTGGGAAGCCCTGATGTTCTCCCAGGCGGCCATCACCTGGGACCAGATGATGGCCGGGAAAGTTCCGCCGTCGACGGGCAGGCCGCCGTATTCGGTCTCCATCGACTGCACCGAGTCCGCGTGGCCGACCCAGACGCAGGCGGTGACGTCCTCGCCGCCGCCGCAGAACCAGGCGTCGCCGTTGTCGTCGGTGGTGCCGGTCTTGCCCCAGGCGGGGCCGCCGTAGGCGGCGTTCTTGCCGGTTCCGCTGCTGACCACGGTCCCGAGGATCGACTTGGCCTCCTCGGCCACCCCCGCGGGGATCACCTGGGTCTTGATCGAGTCGTTCTCAGCGGGGTCGCCGTCCTTGTCCTTGACTATGTCGCCGTCGGAGTCGGTCACCTCGGTGTACGCGACGGGGTCGAAGCCCGGGTCCGGCGCCAGGTTGCCGCTGACGCGCTCGCCGTCGTTGGCGATCGTGTTGAAGGCCTGGGTCCACTCCAGCGGCGAGACGCCCACCTCGAGCCCACCCAGGGTCATCGAGGGGTTGGTGGAGATCCTCGTGTGCACGCCCATCCTCTCGATTGTGCGGGCGATGTCCTTGGTGCCGACCTGCAGCCCCAGCTCCGCGTAGACCGAGTTGTCGGAGTAGGTGGTGGCGCTGGCGATCGAGGCCGAGCCGAGGTAGCTGTCGCCGTAGTTTGCGACCTTGAAGACCTCGTTGCCGCCCGAGCCGGGCACCGGGAACTGCTTCGGCGCCGAGGTATAGACCTCGCCTGTGCTGTGGCCCTCCTCCAAGGCGCGGATCAGTGTGAACGGCTTGATCGAGGAGCCCGGCTGGCGGTGGCCGTATGCGGCGATGTTGAAGGGCAACTTCTCGAAGTCGGGGCCGCCGACCATCGCCTTGACGCCCCCGCTCTCGTTGTCGAGGACGACGATCGAGGCGGTCGGCTCGACCCCCGACAGGGTGTTGTAGGCGATGTCCTCGGCGGCGCGCTGCAGGTCGAGATTGAGCGTCGTCGTGACCTTCAGCCCGCCGAAGAAGGCCTTACCGGCCCCGAAGCGGTCGACGAGCGGCTGGCGCAGCCAGGAGGTGAAGTAGGGCGCCTCGGAGTCGATCTCGGGGGGCTCGACCTGCGATCCGGCCGGCAGCGCCGTCGCGACTCCTGTCGTGTACTCCTCCTGGGTGATGTAGCCCTGGTCGAGCATCTTCTGCAGCACCAGGTCGCGCCGTGCCTTCGAGTCCACGGGGTTTGCCTTCGGGTCGTAGGCGGAGGGGGAGGAGATGATCCCGGCCAGCAGCGCCGCCTCCTGGGGCAGCAGCACCGAGGCGCAGGGCTCATCCTGGGTCCCGCAGCTCGGGTGGGCGGCGCCGAAGTAGGTGCGGGCGGCGGCCTCGATCCCGTACGCGCCCTGCCCGAAGTAGATGGTGTTCAGGTACTCGGTGAGGATCTTGTCCTTGCTCCAGCGTTTCTCGAGGTGGTACGCGAGTGCCGACTCGCGCAGCTTCTGGAAGACGGTCCGCGAGCTCTGCGCCTCGAGCGCGTTCTTGACGAACTGCTGGGTGATCGTCGAGGCGCCCTGGCTGGCGCTGCGCGAGAGGATGTCCTGGAACAGGGCCCGGCCGATGCCCTGGAAGTCGACGCCGCGGTGTTCGTAGTAGCGGCTGTCCTCGATCGCCACCACGGCGTTCTTGAGGTTGGGCGAGATCTCGCCGGAGTTGAGAAGGATCTTGTTCTGGTTGCTGGTCAGGGTGCCGAGCGGCTCGCCTGTTGCGTCGAGCAGCTGGCTGTTCTGCGAGGCGCGGTACTGGGTGAATTTCTCGATCGCCGGCAGGTCTGACGAGACCGCCATCATCATCCCGAACACCATCGAGACCATCGCCAGCAGCCCGAGGCCGAGGAATACGAAGAGGAACCGCAGCTTCTTCAGGCGGGGACGGTCGCGGCGCGGGGGGAGGCTGGGCGGCGCCGGCGGGGGCGGCACGACACGGTCCGGCGGCTTGCCGTTGCCGCCGCCGTCGCTGTCGGGAAGCGTCGAGGGCGGCGGGGCGGGGAACTCGCGGTCGACCCTGCTCGCGCGTGAATCTCGGGTTGCGGCCGGCGCGGGGGGCTCGGGATCGGGTCCGGGTCCCGGCGGCTCGGGTGTGGGGGAGGGGGGCTCGGGCAGCGGCGTGGGAGGGGCGGGGGTCGGGTCGGGGCGCTCAGCCTCGCCAAGCTCGGCCTCGGCGCGTCCGCCCCCATCGCCGGTCAGGTGTTCGGCCTGGCTCGGCGCGGGTCCGTTGCCCCCGTTGGTGAAGTCGAATTCGAGCTCGGCCGTCTGGGCGAACTTGAGATCGTCGGAGGGTGCCGCCGGCTCGGGCGGTGCCCCCGCGTCCTTGGCGCCACTCTTGCGCCTTGATCGCGGCGATTTGCGTCGTACGGCCATCAGATTGCTTCGAATCGGCCCGGCGGCGTTTGCTGTGGCGCCGCGACAATAGAGCCGCGACGCTGGTCAGAGCAGCGAAAGCGGTGACCCGCCGAGCCGAGGGCGCAGTCTAGCATTGGGCCCATGACCGATTCGAGGGGTGAGGCGCGGCAACTGGCGGCCAATGCCGTCGACGTTCTCCCGGCGGGAGCCCTGGAGGAACAACTGTCCCGTGGCCGCCCGTTGAGGGTCAAATGGGGCATCGATCCCACCGCTCCGGACATCCACCTCGGTCACGCGGTGCTGCTCAACAAGCTGCGGCAGTTCCAGGACGCGGGTCACACGGTGGTGCTGATCATCGGCGACTTCACTGCCAGGGTCGGCGACCCGAGCGGGCGGTCCGCGCAGCGCCCTGTGCTGTCCAGCGAGGAGATAGACGCCAACGCGGCCACCTTTCAAGAGCAGGCCTTCAAGCTGATTGACCGCGAGGCGACCGAGGTGCGCTTCAACAGCGAGTGGCTGCGGATGGATGCGGAGCGGCTGTTCGGCCTGCTCTCCCGGGTTACCGTGGCGCGGTTGCTGGAGCGCGACGACTTTCGCAAGCGGATGAAGGCCGAGGCGCCGATCTCAGCGCTCGAGCTGTTTTACCCGGTGCTGCAGGGTTACGACTCGGTCGAGGTGAAGGCCGACGTCGAGCTGGGGGGTAGCGACCAGAAGTTCAATCTGCTGTTCGCCCGCGACATCCAGGCCTCGTTCTGTGTCGAGCCGCAGTCGATCCTGACGATGCCGATCCTGCCCGGAACCGACGGGGTGCAGCGGATGAGCAAGTCGGCCGGCAACTACGTGGGTGTGACCGACCCGCCCGAGGAGATGTTCGGCAAGTTGATGCGGATCCCCGACCAGGCGATGGAGCAGTACTACACACTGCTGTTGGGCGAGGGGCTGCCAGGCGATGCTCCGCCCAACGAGGCGAAGCGGGCGCTGGGACGCCGTCTCGTCGAGCGCTTCCACGACGCCGAGGCGGCAGCGGCGGCCGAGGAGCATTTCGACCGCCTGCACGTGCGGGGCGAGCTGCCCGAGGAGATCGAGGAGGCGAGCGTGACCGCAAACGGGCCGGTTCACCTGCCCGCGGTGCTGGCCGACCAGTTCGGGATCAGCCGCAGCGAGGCGCGCCGGCTGATCGGGCAGGGGGGAGTGAAGATCGACGGGGAGGTTGTGGATGCCGACCAGCTCGACGTCCCCCCCGAGACGCTTGACGGGGCGGTCGTGCAGGTCGGAAAGCGGCGCCACAAGCGGCTGCGGATCGCTCCTTGAGCGCACCCGGTACGCGTCACATCGGCCTCTGCAGGGAGCATGCCTGGACGAGCTTGAGCGTCGTGCCCGGCGCCGCTATACTGCTTGGTCGCCCTTGAGGCGGACCTTGAAAGGAGCGTCCTAGAGCCGAGAGCCGCAACAGAGCCCCCGCAACCGCGGGAGCAGTGTGGCCTCTCCGGCGAGAGGCCTTTTTTCTGCCGTCTCAGAGGCGCGTCACTGGCGGCGAGTCCCGTTGCCACAGGCGCCGCGGTCTTTGAAAACTGAGCAGCGTGCACAACCGCAGGATTCGTTCCTGCGGATGTGTCGAGCCCGACCCGTCCCGCGCCAGCGTGGGGCGGGCATTGATGGACCCGTCATGCCGGCCGCCGAGGATGTGTACGCGGCGACCGTCAGGCATGACAGCTCTTCGTTTTGAAGAAGAGAAGCACTCTTCACGGAGAGTTTGATCCTGGCTCAGGACGAACGCTGGCGGCGTGCCTAACACATGCAAGTGGAGCGACGAACCAGGGCTTGCCCTGG
>JBBPIM010000025.1:0-29300 GCA_038040325.1 Candidatus Mayfieldus profundus | reverse complement strand
GGGCACGAGCAGGTCCACGGACCTCGGCATCGAGGTCCCCGAGTTCCTGCCGGGCTAGCCGCCCCTCCGGCCATGAGAGGCGTAGTCGCCGCCGGGCATCCGCTCACGGCGAAGGCGGGCGCCGACGTTCTGCGCGAGGGCGGCAACGCCGTCGATGCCGCCGTCGCCGCGGTGCTCGCTTCCTTCGCCGTCGAGAGCCCGTTGACCGGCCTCGGGGCCGGCGGTTTCATGCTCGTCCACAGCGCCTCCGAGCAGCCCACGCTCGTGGACTTCTTCGTTCAGGCCCCGGGACTGGGGGGGACCGAGCGCCGCTCCGAGCTGGTCCCGATCGAGATCCTCTTCGACGAGACGCCCCAGGTATTCAACGTCGGCGCCGCGTCATGCGGCGTTCCGGGCACGCCGGCCGGCCTCGCCCACGCTCTTCAGCGCTTCGGCTCCGCGCCGCTCTCGGACCTGGTCAGGGCCGGCCGGGAGCTTGCCTGGGACGGCGCGCCGCTCAACGCCCAGCAGGCCTACATCCACCGGCTGCTCGAGCCGATCCTGACCCACTATGAGGAGTGCCGGCGGCTGTACGCGCCAAATGGCCGGGCTCTGAAGGAGGGGGAGACATTCCGTTTCCGGGAGCTGGCCGAGGCTCTGGACCTGTACGGCGCCGAGGGCCCGGATCCCTTCTACTCGGGCGAGGTGGGAACGGCGATGGCCGACCACATCGCCGAGCTGGGGGGGACGCTCTCGCGCGAGGACATGTCCGCCTACCAGGCGGTCGAGCGCCGCCCTGCCTGGGCGTCGTTTCGCGGCGCCGAGGTCCTCACCAATCCGCCCCCCTCCTCCGGCGGGATCCTGATCGCGCTCTGCCTGGAGCTCCTGGAGCGCCTCGGCTCCTGCGGGGTGGAGGAGACCGTGGCGGTGATGCGGGTTGCTCAGGAGAGCCGCGACGAGCGTTTCCAGGAGGGGCTGTACGAGGAGGACTTCCTGGCGATGTTCCTCGACCCCGAGCGGCTCGCCGAGGTGGCCGCGCGCCTGCGCGAGTCGCTCGGCGGGGATGGGCCGGAGCCGGGCGATGTGGTCGGATCGACCACACACCTGTCGGTGATGGACTCGGAGGGGATGTGCGCGTCTGTGACCTGCTCGAACGGCACCGGCTCGGGTCTGGTGGTGCCGGGCACCGGGGTCCACGTCAACAACATGCTCGGCGAGCAGGATCTCAACCCGTTCGGGTTCCATCGCACGCCGGCCGGGCGTCGCATGCCCTCGATGATGGCTCCCACGGTCGTGATCCGCGACGGTCAGGTGATCGCCGGCCTGGGCAGCGGAGGATCGAACCGGATCCGCTCGGCGATCCTGCAGACGATCCTGCGGATAGTTGCCGACGAGATGCCGGTGTCCGACGCGGTGCAGGCGCCGCGGGCGCATTTCGAGGATGGGATCGTCCAGGCCGAGCCCGGCCTCGACGAGGCGGCGCTTGCGCGACTCGAGGAGAAGGGCCTGAAGGTCGCGCGCTGGAAGCGGCGCAACCTCTACTTCGGCGGCGTCCACGCGGTCGCTCGCGATCCCGCCAGCGGCGCCCTGCAGGGCGGCGGAGACCCGCGCCGCGGCGGGGCCGTGGTGGTGATCTAGCCGATCCTGACCTTGCCGTTGGACTGCGCCCGCTCGGCGATGTCCTCTGCTTGGTCGAGCGCCTGCTGCAGGGTGACGAGCACCCGGGCCAGCAGCCGCATCCGCTCATCCTCGTCGCGCAGCTCCAGCAGCTCCTGCTTGGTCTCGGCGGGCAGCTCGACCCGGGATGCCAGTCCGTAGGCGCTCTCGATGGCGATCGCTTCGGCCTCGGGCCGCTCGCCGCTCGCGCGCTCGGCGAGGTCGCGGAACGCCTCCCGCGCCGCCTCCCGCGCCTCGGCGTCGTCCCCGCCCGTGCCGGGGTCGAGCATCTCCACCTCGGCGGCGGGCTCCTCCGGATCGCCGAAGCGGTCGAGCACACGGAATGGGCCGTCCCCGGTGATGACGATGTTGAGCCGTCCGTCGGCGAAGCGCTCCAGCACCTCGGTGACGTGGGCGGTGCAGCCGATCGGTCGGGCGCCGTCGGCGTCGCGCAGCACTATGCCGAACGGCTCACCCCTGTCCAGCGCCTGGCCGATCATCCGTTTGTAGCGCTCCTCGAAGATGTGCAGCGGGACCTGCTCCCCCGGCAGCAGCACCAGCGGCAGCTCGAAGATCGGAAGCTGCAACGGCATGCGATCGATTCTAGGGCGCGGCAGGCGCCGCAATTGTTCTAGCTGTCGTTAAGAATCGGTCCGTGCCGGAGATCGACTTCGAGGCTGAGGGCCTGCTGGAGGGGCTCGACGGCGAGGCGCGCGAGGCGCGTCTCGCGCTGTTGCGCGAGCTCGAGGACGAGGGGGTGCCGCTGGAGGAGCTGCACGAGGCGGCCGCCGCGGGCCGGCTGGCACTGCTCCCGGTGGAGCGCGCGCTGGGGGGCGGTGCGCCCAAATACACCGCGCGCGAGATCGCCGAGCGCACCGAGCTGCCGCTGGCCACGCTGGAGCGCTTCCAGGCTGCGCTCGGCATCCGCAACCCGGACCCCGACTCCAGGGAGCTGGGCGACGCGGACCTGGAGGCGGCAAAGCGCGTCAAGGCCTTCCGCGAGGTCGGCTTGCCCGAGAAGGGCATGCTGCAGGTTGCCCGCACGATCGGGATGGCGACGGCGCGAGTCGCGCAGGCGAACCGCGAGCTGATCGTGAGGACCCTGATTCATCCCGGAGACAACGAGCGCGACCTGGCATTGCGACTTGCCGCTGCGGCGCAGGCAACGATGCCGCTGGTAGGTCCCACGCTCGCCTACTCGATGCAGAAGCACCTCCTGGAGCAGGTCCGGCGCGACGTGATCGCCCAGGCCGACCTCGCAACAGGCGAAGTCGGCGGCGCAAACGACGTGGCGGTGTGCTTCGCCGACATGGTCGGCTTCACCAAGCTCGGCGAGGAGATCGCGATCGAGGAGCTGGGACTGGTCGCCGGGCGCCTCGAGGAGATGGCCTCCGCCGTGGCGGAGCCGCCGGTGCAGCTCGTGAAGCTGATCGGCGACGCGGCGATGCTGGTCTCAACCGAGCCCGAGCCGCTGCTTGATGCCGCGCTGCGGTTGGTCAAAGCCGCCGACGAGGAGGGGGAGGAGTTCCCGCAGCTGCGCGCCGGCGTCGCCCACGGGCCCGCGCTGGGCCAGGGCGGGGACTACTACGGGCGCCCGGTCAACCTCGCCAGCCGCATCACCGGGGTCGCCAGGCCGGGCAGCGTGCTGGCCAGCGAGGAGGCGACGCGTGCGGCCGGCGGGGCGTTTCACTATTCCTTCGCCGGCGAGCGGCCCCTGAAGGGGGTCGAGGGGCGCGTGGAACTGTTCCGGGTCCGGAGAGAGCCGAAGGACTCGGGAGGCTAGGTGCTCGACTTCAGCTTCGTCGTGGTAGCGGTGATCGCCTTCACGGCGCCCGTCCTGCGCGAGCTGATGCCCGGGATATTCGTGCCCGCGATCGTGCTGGAGCTGGTGCTCGGGATCATCGTCGGCCCGCAGGTCCTCGACATCGCACACACGTCGGAGTCGGTGGAGCTGTTCTCGCAGATCGGCCTGGCGGCGCTGCTGTTCCTCGCCGGGCGCGAGATCCAGGTCGACAAGTTGCGGGGGGCGCTGCTGGAGCGCGCGCTGGCGGTCTTCGCGCTGGGCTTTCTGATCGCCGCGGGGCTGGCGGCGGCCCTGCACAGCGTCGATCTGATCAAGACCCCGCTGCTCGTCGCGGTGATCCTGGTGGCCACCTCGCTCAGCGTGATCATCGTTCCGCTGCGCGACGAGCGCCAGGTCGACACGCCATTCGGGCAACAGGTGATCGCCACCGCCGCGATCGCCGAGTTCGGAGCGGTGATCCTGCTCTCATTCTTCTACTCCGCCGACCGCACCGGCCCGGAGACCGAGTTGCTGCACCTCAGTGCCTTCGTGCTGCTGGCGATCGTCGTCTACGTCGCCGTCACCCAGAGCAGCCGCAGCACCCAGCTGACCAAGGCCCTGGAGCGGCTGCGGGAATCGAGCGCCCAGATCCAGACACGCGCCGACCTTGCGCTGATCGCGATCGTGGTCGGAATCGCCAGCGAGTTGGGGCTGGAAACGATCCTCGCCGCCTTCACGGTCGGCGTGATCCGGGGCATAACCGAGGAGCGCGACGAGACCCTCGACCAGAAGCGCGAGGCGGTCGCCCTCGGCATCTTCGTGCCGTTCTTCTTCGTCGCCAGCGGCATCGACTTCCAGCTCGACGAGCTTTTCGCGACGATCGGCGGCGTGATCCGCCTGCCGCTGTTCGTGGTCGCGCTGCTCGCCGTGCACGTGATGCCGGCGCTGATCTACAGTCGCACGATGGGAAGGCCGGCTGCCTTGGCCGCGGGCCTGCTTCAGGCGACTTCGTTCTCGTTCGTCGTCGTCGCCACCCAGATCGGCCTCGATTTGGGAATCATGGTGCCCGCCACCGCGACCGCCCTGGTAGGGGCGGGGCTGATCTCGGTCGTTGCCTTCCCCGCGGTGGCGTTCAAGCTGCTGCGCGACGCTGAGCCGTAACGGGCGCCGGCTCGTAGAGACTCAGTACAAGCGTGACCCTGCTGATCCTCTTCGCGCTGATCGCGGGCGCTGGCACGGCGCTCTCACCCTGCGTGCTGCCGGTCCTGCCCGCCGTGCTTTCCGTCGGCGTGACCGGCGGGCGCCGCCGCCCGCTCGGGGTGGCCACGGGGTTGGCGCTCTCCTTCACCTTTGCGACCGTCGCCTTGGTCTATGTGATCGACGCGCTCGGACTTCCGGACGACCTGCTTCGCAACATCGCGATCGTCGTGCTGGCCGGGTTCGGAGTGATGCTGCTGGTGCCGCCGCTCTCGGACCGGGTCGAGGCATTTGCCAGCCGGCTAGTCGGCAGCCGCGCCCCGTCGGGGGGCGACGGCTTTGCCGGGGGCCTGATGCTCGGCGCCAGCCTCGGCCTGATCTACGCGCCCTGTGCCGGGCCGATCCTCGCCGGCGTTATCACGGTCTCGGCCGCGCAGCCATTCACCGCCGACAAGCTGATCGTGGCTCTGGCCTACGGCCTCGGCTCCGCTGCGGTCATCTACGCGATCCTGCTCGGCGGCCGCCGGGTCGCCGATCGGCTGGCCCCGGTCAGGTGCCGCGTCAATCGCGCGATGGGGGCGCTGATGGTGGTCACCGCCGCGCTCCTGTTCGGCGATTACGACATCGAGTTCAACAGCTGGCTTGCCCGCAATGCCCCGGCCGCGGTCTTCAACCCCACCCAGTCGATCGAGGAGAGCGGGGCGGTTTCCGACGACCTCGCTTCGCTGCGGGGAAGCTCCACCCGGGAGGCGGGGGGTGAGCGCGAGGCCGAGGCCGGCCGCAGCCTCCCGGTCCTGGGGCGGGCGCCGGACTTCCGCGACACCGGGCGCTGGTTCAACACTCCGAACGGCGAGCCCCTCTCGATCCCGGGGCTGCGCGGCAAGGTGGTGCTGATCGATTTCTGGACCTACACCTGCATCAATTGCCTGCGCACGCTGCCGCATGTGGAGGCTTGGTATGAGCGATACCGGGACGACGGATTGGTGGTTGTCGGGGTGCACACTCCCGAGTTCCCATTCGAGAAGGACCCCGGCAACGTCGAGGCGGCGATCGATTCCAACGGACTCACCTACCCGGTCGTCCAGGACAACGACTACGGCACCTGGAACGCCTACGCCAACCAGTACTGGCCCGCCAAGTACCTGATCGACGCCGAGGGGCGCGTCCGCTTCGTCCACTTCGGCGAGGGCCGCTACGGGACCACCGAGCGGGCGATCCGCTCGCTGCTCGCCGAGCGCGGCGGCCACAACCTCGGCGGCGAGACCAGGGTGCGCGGCGAGGCGCCGTCGCGAACATTGACCACACCCGAGAGCTACCTGGGAGGGGCCCGCGCCGAGACCGTGGTCAACGGGCCTCTCGTGCCCGGCCTCGGCACCTACCGGTGGTCCGCCGGGGCGCAACCTCCTCCGGACCACATGGCCTACCAAGGGCGCTGGCGCATCGCCGCGGACTCGGCGACCGCCGCCGCCGGCTCGAGCCTGCACCTCAACTTCGGCGCCAGACGGGTGTTCCTGGTGCTCGGCTCGCCGCAGGGCCCCCGCCCGCTCCGGGTCCTGCTTGACGGCAGCCCGATCCCCGACCGCCTGGCGGGCGAGGACGTGCACGCCGGCACCGCCACGATCGCCGAGCAGCGGCTCTACCGGCTCGTCGACCTGCCCCGGGTTGAACGCCACACGCTGATCCTCGATTTCGCGCCCGGGATCTCGGGCTACGCCTTCACGTTCGGCTGAGCCGGGCGATCAGCCCGGCTTGCGCGCCGACAGCACCAGGTTGTAAAAGAGCTCGGGCGGCAGGCGCGACTCGAGCAGCGCATTGTCCAATCGCTGCAGCGCGAGGTAGGAGCGGAAGGCGAAGAGGCGCCAGCGCCGCGGCACGTCGTCGGGCTCGGCGGTTGATTCGATCGTGCGAACCAGCCAGCCGTGCAGGTTGGCCAGCAATTCCTCTCCCTGGACGCGCGTCTTGTCGAAGCCGGCTCCGCCGAGCATCCGCCGCAGCTCGGCCGGTGAGAACGAATGGACGTCGACCTCCCATTCGAGCCCCTCGCCGTTGGCCTCCGGGGCGCCGAAGTCGGCTCGCATTCTGGCTCCGATCGCCCGGCGCCAGAGCGGGGAAACGACCAGGGCGGCGCGCTTCGGCAGGGCGGCGAGCAGGTCGCCGTAGCGGGACGGCTCGCCGCAGAAGGCGATCCGGCCACCGGGGCGCAGCACCCGTGAGAACTCCGCGAAGGCCTGCTCCAGGTCCGGGATGTGGTGCAGGACGGCGTGGCCGAACACGAGGTCGAAGGACCCATCTTCGAAGGGCAGCCGCTCGGCGTCGCTTACCACTGTCTCGACCTCGACCCCGAGCCTATCGGCGGTGCGGAAGAGGGTCTCCAGCATTCCGGCCGAGATGTCGGTGGCGGTGGCACTTGAGATCACTCCCTGCTGCAGGAGGTTGAGCGCGAAGTAGCCGGTTCCGGCCCCGATCTCGAGGGCCTGGCCGAGATCCGCGGGCCGGTCGCCGAGCGCCTTTCGCAGCTTGCCCAGCACCTGTCCCTGGCCGACCGGGCCGAAGTCGATCCCCCACTTCTCGTCGTAGGAGCGGGCCGCACCATCGTGGTAGCGGGTGTTGGCGTCCTTGATCTGGGCCGCCGAGGCGATTGCCGAGGCCGGCATGGCCGGGGACTGTAGTGGCGGGCGCCACTACAGGCGCAGCGTCCACGCGCGGCCCAGTCGCACGCGGCCACGGGATCGCTCATCTAGGGTCCGCCGCCGTGAAGTACATGCAACGGGACCAGCCGCCCGGGGTGCCGGCGCTCGAGCTGACCGGCGAGAGGACCCTGCCGGACGTCCCCGAGGAGAACTACTGGTACCGGCGCCACCTCGCCGTCTATGAGTGGATCGCCGAGCGCTGCGCGGGGCGGACGGTCGCCGATCTGGCCTGCGGGGAGGGATACGGCTCGGCGGTGCTCGCGGGGCGGGCAGCAGCCGTTGTCGGCGTCGACGCGAACCCCGAGGCCCACGAGCACGCACGCGTCCGCTACCGGATGCCGAACCTGCGCTTCGAGCGGGCGCTGGTCGAGGAGTTCGCCGAGCCGCGCGACGCGATCGTCTTCCTGCAGACCATCGAGCACGTCCACGAGCCCGAGCGCCTCCTGAGCCGCTTCTCGGAGCTCGCGCCGGTCTCCTACGTGTCCACGCCGAACCGCCTCACGCTTGCGCCGCCCGGCGCCGAGAAGTCCGACAACCCCTGGCACCTGCGCGAGTACACGGTCGAGGAATACCGGGCCCTGCTCGACCCATGCTTCTCCCGCGTCGAGATGCTCGGCCTGTTTCACGCGCGCAAGCTGCGCGCCCACGAGTCGGCGATCCGCCTCGGCTGGGATCGCGTGCACCCCGCCTTGCGCCTCACCAAGGCCTTCTACGATCGCTTCATCCCCGCGATCACGTCTTCGGACTTCAAGCTCCGGACCGACGGGCTGGACCGCGCCCTCGACTTCCTGGCGGTGTGCCATGCGTGAGCCGGTCGGGGACCTCGCGATCGTGCTGCACAGCCACATGCCCTACGTCGAGGGCTTCGGGACCTATCCCTTCGGCGAGGAGTGGCTGTTCGACGCGGTGATCCGCTCATACCTGCCCGTGCTGGCGATCGCCGAGCGGCTGACGATGACGGTCACGCCGGTCCTCGCCGACCAGCTCGAGGACGCGGGCGTGCGCGAGCGGCTGCGCGAGTTCCTGCTGCGCTTCCGGGTCGAGGCAGCCGAGTCCGACGTGGGGGAGGTGCCGCCTGAGCTGCGCCCGGCGGCCGAGGCCGAAGTGGCGCGCTACCGGCAGGCGCTGGAGCTGCTCGACGCCGAGGCCGGCGATCCGCTGGGTGCCTTCCGACACCGCGCCGAGGCAGAGCGGATCGCGCTGGTGGCGTCCTCGGCGACCCACGCTGTGCTGCCGATGCTGGCCACCCGCGAGGCGGTCCGCCTTCAGCTCGATGCGGGGATCCGCTCGCACCGCCGCCGCTTCGGCTGGAACGGCGGCCTGTGGCTGCCCGAGTGCGCCTACAGCCCGGGGCTCGAGTGGGTCCTGGCCGAGCAGGGCGTCGAGTGGTTCTGCACCGACCAGAGCGCCCACGAGGCGGCGCTCGGCGCCCTGGCACCGGTGGCGACCGAGGCCGGGCCGGTGGCGTTCCCGATCGACTGGGAGGCGGTGTCGTGGCTGTGGTCGCTCGACGGTTATCCGTCCGAGCCCGAGTGTCTGCAGTTCCACAGCAAGTCGATGCGAGGGGTGCGCCTGTGGAGGATCGGCGGTGACCCCTACGACCCGGATGCCGCCGCCGCCGTCGCACGGCGCCAGGCTGCGGAGTTCACGTCCGCTGTCGCCCAGCGGCTCGAGCGGTTCCGGTCCGAGCGCGGGCGACCGGGGCTGCTGGTGTTCGCTATCGACACCGAGCTGCTCGGCCATTGGTGGTCGGAGGGCCCGCTGTGGCTCGGCGAGGTGCTTCGGACGGTGCCGCAGCAGGGGATCCGCCTCGTCACCTTGCCCGAGGCGCTTGCCCGCCACAAGCCCGAGCGCCGGCCCCTGCACGCCTCCAGCTGGGGGGAGGGCAAGGACCTGCGCACATGGGACTCGCCCCCGGTCGCCGACCTCGCAAGGGCCGCGAGGCGGCTCGAGCTTCGCCTGCTGCGGGCGCTCGGAGAGGGGTTGAACGGCGAGCGAGCGGCGCGCGCCACCCGCGAACTGCTCGCGGTGCAGGCCAGCGACTGGGCCTTCCTCGACGGCCGCGGCCAGGCGGGCGACTATCCCTTCGTGCGGGCCACAAGCCACGCCGAGGCGCTGCTGGAGGCCCTAGACTCCGCGCGTCCGCCGGACCCGCACATGCGTGCCCTGGCCCCGGATCTGAGCTTGGCCCCGTTGCTGGAACCGTGACACGCGTCCTGATTCTCTCCTGGGAGTACCCGCCGCTGATCGAGGGTGGCCTGGCGCGCCACGTGCGCAAGCTCTCCGAGTCGCTGGTCGAGCGCGGGGTGGAGGTGCACGTGCTGACCCGTGGGGGCGAGGAGTCGCCGGCCGAGGAGCAGGCGGGGGGCGTGGCGATACACCGCATCCGCGAGCCGACCCGACCGACCGACCTCGGCGAGTTCGTCGCCTGGGTGGAGCGGATGAACTCGGACATGCTGGCGGCCGGGGTCGAGCTGGGCGACCGCTACGACTTCGACCTCGTGCACGGCCACGACTGGCTGGTCGCGAACGCCTGCGACCACCTCGCGAAGCGATTCGGGGCGCCGCTGGTGACCACGATCCACGCCACCGAGCACGGGCGCCACCAGGGCTGGGTCGACAAGCATCCGCAGTCCTACATCCACGGCGTGGAGCGCTGGATCACCAACCGGTCCGAGCGTGTGATCGCCTGCTCCTTCTACATGCGAGAGCAGATCGCCGACATCTTCGGGGTTCCCGAGGAGAGCGTCTCGGTGATCCCCAACGGGATCGATCCGGGCGACCTGCAACCCCAGGACCCCGCCGAGCTGAAGCGGCTGCGCCTGGAGTTCGCGCAACCCGAGCAGAAGCTGGTTCTGCTGATCGGCCGCCTGGTCTACGAGAAGGGCTTTCAGCTCGCGCTGGAGGCGATGCCGCGGGTGATCGAGCGAATTCCCGGCACCCGCTTTCTGGTCGCCGGGTCAGGCACGCACGAGGAGGAGCTGCGCCGTCAGGCCGACGAGCTCGGGCTGATGGAGCACGGCACCTTCCTCGGCTGGATCGGCGACGACGTGCTGCATTCGCTGTACCCGATCGCCGACATCTGCGTTGTCCCCTCTATCTACGAGCCGTTCGGGCTCGTGGCCCTGGAGGCGATGGCCTCGGGCTGCCCCTGCATCGTCGCCGACACCGGCGGCCTGCGCGAGGTCGTCCCCCACGAGGAGGCCGGTCTGCGCTTCCGCTCGCGAGATCCTCAGGCCCTCGCCGAGGTTGCGATCCGGGTGCTCGACGACCAGCAGCTCGGCCAGAGGCTGGTCAGCGAAGGCCTCGAGCACATCCGCCGCTTCGACTGGGCCGATGTGGCGGAGCAGACCGCGCAGATCTACAGCGAGCTGGGCGGCAGGGTTCCCCAGGCCTAAGCAATGAAACCGCTCAACGTCCCCGCGTGTGGACGTCACCCATCGAGTGCCTCCTTCGTCGCTTCCTGGTCTCGGTCGCCTGGGATCGGCAAGACGCCCTCTCCGGCGGGCTCGACCGGGTTGGGCCAGTGCAGCTCCTGTGGCGCGTCTCGCATCCTCAGGACCTTGGCCGGCACGCCGCCGACCACGGCGTTTGCCGGCACGTCCCTGGTGACCACCGCGTTGGTGCCGACCACCGCGTTGTCGCCGACCCGCACGCCGCGCAGGATGCAGGCGCCGTAGCCGATCCAGACGTTGGAGCCGACCACGGTGTCGCGCTTGTAGATGCCCTGGACGCGTATCGGCCGCTCGACCTCGGTGATCCCGTGGTCGAAGTCGATGAACATCGCGCGGTCGGCAATCACGCACTGCTGCCCGATCCGCACCCGCTGGTAGGCCGAGATCGTGCACTCCTGGCCGAACACGGTCTTTTCGCCGACCTCGACTACCCCCTCGTGGCAGCGGATCTTCGTCCCGTCGCCGACCCACACAAAGCGGCCAAAGCGGATCTCGCCGCCGCGGCCGATCTGCAGCTCCAGGCCGCGGCCGAAGAAGACCATGCCGCCGGTGCGCCAGCGCCAGCCTGCCGGCGTCAACAGGCGCCGCCACAGGAAGCGCCACAGCAGCCGCCCGTACTTGGGCGTGAGCATCCCGTTGCGGGCCAGGAAGCGAGCGAGGCGGATCACGGCGGGCCGCAACTGTAGAGGCCCCGCCCCCGGTTACGGCACACGCTCTGCCGGTTGCAAACCTTCGCCTGGCTGCGTCCTCGATCGGTCCAATAGGCCCCAGCAATTGGACCTCCCTCCCTCCTTGCCAGGCTCGCCTTGCCAGGCTCGGTTTTCGCTCGGCAGAGCGCGACCGTACCCACGAGCGTGGCCTCTAGACTCACCCGGGCGCATGGCCGACGTCGCCAAATCCGCGTCCTCGCTCGCCGACCGGCTGCTCGACGGCGACCGGCGCGCGCTGGCACGGGCGATCACCCTGATCGAGTCCGACGACCCAGCCGGCTGGGAGCTGGTCCGCGAGGTCTATCCACACACGGGCAAGGCCCGGATCGCGGGCTTCACCGGCCCCCCCGGGGTGGGCAAGAGCACCCTGATTGGGGCCCTGACGGCCGAGCTTCGCAAGGCCGACCGCGATGTCGCGGTGCTGTCGATCGACCCTTCCAGCCCCTTCACCCGCGGTGCGCTGCTGGGGGACCGCATCCGCCTCTCCGACCATTTCCTCGACCCCGGCGTCTACATCCGCTCGATGGCGTCGCGCGGGGCGTTGGGCGGGCTCTCCGAGCACGCCCTGCAGGCGGCGCTGGTGATGGATGCGGCCGGCCGGGACGACGTGCTGATCGAGACCGTCGGGGTGGGGCAGGGCGAGGTCGACATCGTCGATCACGCCGACACGATCGTGCTGGTGCTGATGCCCGGATCGGGAGACTCGATCCAGGCGCTGAAGGCGGGCGTGATGGAGATACCCGACCTGATCGTGGTCAACAAGGCCGACCACCCAATGACCGAGACGATGGTGCGTGAGATCCGCGGCGTGCTCTCGTTGGCCGACAAGGAGGAGAGCTGGAAGCTGCCGATCCTCCGAACCGAGGCCTCGCAGGGCGAGGGGGTGGCGGAGCTGGCATCCGCGATCGACGAGCATCGCGCCCACATCGAGGCCGAGGGAACGCTGGAGCGGCGTCGCGCCCGCAACCTTCGCAACGAGGTGCTGGGCATTGCGGCCGCCCGCCTGCGCCGCGGCCTCGAGGACGCCGTCGCCGACGATCCGCAGGTGGCAGAGCTGCTCGACCGCGTGGTAAAGCGCGAGCTCGACCCGGCCAGCGCGGCCGGGGAGGTGCTAGAAAGGCAGACCGATGGCTGAGACGGCGGACACCGAGATGCTCCCCGGCGCCGAAGAGGCACTGGAATGGACCGGGTTCCGGCTCGACGAGATGGGCGGTGCCGGCGTGGGGAAGGTCCAGGGGATCCTGGTCGACGAGCAAAGCGGTGAGCCGGCCTGGGTCGTGGCCAAGCTGGGGCGCTTCGGAAAGGTGATCGCGGTTCCGTTTCGCGACTGCGCGGCGGGCGCCGGGAACGTCTGGGTTCCGCATCAGCGCGACGTGGTGCGCGGGGCGCCTGCGCTGGACGGCGGCAAGCCCCTCACCCGCGAGGAGGAGCTGCAGATCTGCGAGCACTACGGGATTCGCGAGGATCAGGGTCGCGCCGCGGAGGTCTCAGGGCGCCCCGAGGGCGCCGAAACCGCGCAGCCGCCGGCCGCACCCCCGACTTCCTAGCTCGAACTACGCCGTGCTCAGGCCGATAGGCGCCGCTGCGGGGCCTCGACCGCCGACCAACCAGTCCAGCCCGACAGCGCCTCGTCGAAGCGCGCCGCGCGGCGGAACTTGTGGTGCGCCAGGGAGCCCGCAGCGGCAGGTGACCCCGACGGCACCGTGCCGCCCTTCTCGTCCTGGTCGAACTGCGCCCTCAGCACCAGCAGAGCCTGCCAGCGTTGATTCTGTTCCACCTGGTCCATCTCTCGCCCCAATGTTGGGTACCGGACGGGCGCGAGTGTAGGGGTCGTATCGGCGGTTACTTGGGAGGCGCGGGCAAAGTCGCCGCAAGCTCCGAGAACTTCGAACCAATGCGGCGGCTTCGCCGCCTGACCATGAACATTTGCGACGCCTTCGGCGCCTGACCAGCCAGTGGCGGCGCCTCACTGCACTGCCCAACACAGGCGCGGCGCCCTGCGGGCACCGCCCGGAAGTCAGCTAGCAGCCCAGCTGACGTGCGATCACCATCTGCTGAACCTCATCGGTGCCCTCGCCGATGGTGAGGATCTTGGCGTCGCGGTAGAAGCGGCAGACCGGGTATTCCTCGATGTAGCCGTAGCCGCCGTGGATCTGCACCGCTTCCTCGGTTGCCCGCACGGCGAGGCGCCCGGTGATCAGCTTGGCCTGGGCGGCGGTCAGGGTGAACGACTCCCCGCGGTCCTTCTCGAGCGCGGCCCGGTAGGTGAGCAGCCGTGCGGCCTCGATCTGGGCCGAGAGGTCGGCGACCTTGGCCTGGATCGCCTGGAACTTGGAGATCGGCTGGCCAAAGGCCTGGCGCTCCTTGGCGTAGGCGATCGCCTCGTCGAGGGCGCCCTGGGCGAGGCCGACGCCCATCGCTGCGACCCCGATCCTCCCCCCGTCGAGAATGTGCAGGAACTGCTTGAAGCCCTCCCCGCGCCGGCCCAGCAGGTTGGACTCCGGCACGCGGCAGTCCTCGAAGCTGAGTGGGCGCGTGTCCGAGGCGTTCCAGCCCATCTTGCGGTAGGGCTCGCCCGGCTCGTAGCCCGGGGTCCCGTTGGGCACGATGATGTTGGAGATCTCGCGCTTGCCGTTGGACTGACCGGTGACGGCGGTGATCGTCACGCAGCCGGAAATCTCGGTGCCGGAGTTGGTGATGAACTGCTTGGCGCCGTTGACGACCCACTCGCCGCCGTCCAGCTTTGCGGTGGTGCGGGTATTGCCTGCGTCCGAGCCCGCCTCGGGCTCGGTCAGCCCGAAGGCCGCCAGCCTGCGGCCCGCGCACAGCTCCGGCAGCCACTCCGACTTCTGCTCGTCGGTGCCCCAGAGGTGGATCGGCATCGTTCCCAGCGAGGTGTGAGCGGCCATCGTGATCGCAACGGAGGAGTCGATGCGGGTCAGCTCCTCGACCGCCATCGCGTAGGTCAGCGTGTCGGCGCCCCCTCCCCCGTAGTCCGGGGGGAAGGGGATTCCCATCAGTCCCAGCTTGCCCATCATCGCCACCAGCTCGTAGGGAAAGCTCTTGGTCCGGTCCAGCTCCTCCGCGACCGGCGCCACCTCCTGGCGCGCGAAGTCGCGCACGGTGTCGCGCAGCAGCCGCTGCTCGTCTGAAAGCTCGAAGTCCACCGCCGGGGAGCGTATGGAGTACGCGAGCCCGACCGCGCGTCACCGGGTTCGAACAAACGAACGCGCGCTTATGTGGCCTATAACCGGCACAAAAGCGCGTTCGTCGCAGGATCGGCTCCTAGTGGGCTCGCCAACCCTCCATCCGCGACTAGTATGGCCACGAGCCGCAAGCGAAGCAAGGAGTGAGGGAATGGCCGTCGCCGCAGGAGTGCTGAGCGAGCAGCGCAGGCAGACGCTGGAGGCGCTGTTCGACACCTTCGTTCCCGCCGTGCAGTCGGACGACGATCCGGGCGGGATGCTTGGCCGCTCCGCCTCGGACATGGGCCTTGCCCCGGCTTTCGAGGAGATGATCTCCGAGGCGATGCTGCCCGAGGAGATCGAGGCGATCGGCCAGCTGCTCGACGCGATCGCGGAGCAGGACCTGCCCTCCCAGCCGCAGGAGGCGCGCGAGGCGATCGTCAAGGCGATGCAGGAGTCCGGCCTGGAGGCCAAGCTGGGCATCCACAGCCTCAAGGCCGCGGCGATGACGCTCTTCTACGCGCTGCCCGACGACGACGGGCGCAACCCCAACTGGGAGGGCGTCGGCTATCCCGGCCCGCGCTCGGCGCCGCCCTCACCGGAGGGGGCGCCGAAGACGATCCCGCTGACCGAGGTCTTGGGCGACTCCGCGACGCTCGAGGCCGACGTGGTGGTAATCGGCTCCGGCGCCGGCGGCGGCGTGATTGCGGCGGAGCTGCAAAAGGCGGGACGCTCGGTGCTGGTCCTCGAACAGGGCGCCTACCGCAACGAGGCCGACTTCACCCAGCTCGAGCTGGTCGGGATGCAGGAGCTCTACCTCAACGGCGGCCCCTTCACCTCGGAGACGGGCTCGATCGCCATCTACGCCGGCTCGACCCTGGGCGGTGGCACGGTCGTCAACTACATGAACTGTCTGCGCACCCCCGACCCGATCCGTACCGAGTGGGCTTCGCACGGCCTCGAGGGCCTTGACGGTCCGGACTACGACGCCCACCTCGACGCAGTCTGGGAGCGGCTCGGGGTCAACGCCGAGGCGACCTCGCAGAACCGCACCCACAAGCGCTTGATCGCGGGACTCGACGCGCTCGGCCACGAGCACAGCGTGATCTTCCGCAACGCCGACCTGCGCTGCGACGACCCGGCCACCTGTGGCTACTGCTCGGGTGGCTGCCAGAAGGGCTGCAAGCAGTCGACTCTGAAGACCTTCCTTCAGGACGCCGCCGACAGCGGCGCCCGCTTCGTCGTCAACTGCGTCGCCGAGCGGGTCACCGCCGAGGACGGCCGTACGACCGGGGTGGAGGCCTGCGTTCGTCACGAGGACGGCAGCACCACCGACCTGCGGGTCGAGGCCCCGACCGTGGTCGTCGCCTGTGGCTCGGTCGAGTCGCCGGCACTGCTGCTGCGCTCGAAGATCGGCGGGCCCGCTACCGGCAGGAATTTGCGCCTGCATCCGGCGGCGCTGGTGATCGGGGTCTACGACGATCCGATCGAGGGCTGGATCGGCCAGATCCAGTCCGAGGTCTCCGACTCCTTCGCCGACCTGGAGGGCGAGCACGGCTTCCTGATCGAGGGTGTCGGTGTCGCGCCGGCCCTGGTCGCCGCGTCGCTTCCCTGGGCGACCGGGGAGGACCACAAGCGCAACATGACGCTGCTGCCACACATGGCGCCCTTCATCTCCGTCCAGCGCGACCACGGCGCGGGCGAGGTGGTGCTCGACGCACATGGCCGCGCGGTGGTCCGCTGGAACCTCGACGACGAGACCGACCGGCGCGTCTTCGTGCGGGCCAACCAGGAACTCGTTCGCCTGCACGAGGCCGCCGGCGCCGCCAGGATCATCACCCTGCATCGGGAGCCGACCTCCTGGAGCAGGGGGGAGGACCTGGACGCCTTCCTCGGCGGACTGGAGTCCGCGTCGTGGGAGGCCGGCGACGTGACGATGTTCACCGCCCACCAGCTCGGCGCCTGCCGGATGGGCTCGGACCCGAAGACCAGCGTCGCCGACGGACGCGGCGAGCTGCACGAAACGAAAGGCGTGTGGATCGGCGACGCCAGCGCCTTTCCGACCGCCTCCGGCGTCAACCCGATGATCTCGATCATGGGCCTTGCCCACCGCACGGCGTCGGCAATCGCAGCGGGCTGAGCGCGGCGCGCGGCCGGCGCTGGCCGGCGGATCGGTCGACCGAGCGCGTCTCGCCGGCGCCTCCACAGGTCCGGGCCCGCCGCCACGCCTGCGCCTGGGGCGGACCCGCCGAAACGGCCTCGCGCCGGCGCTGCTGGTGCTGCTCGAGCGCGGCGCCACCCGTCAACCGGAGCTGGCGCGCGGCATGCGGGCGAGGATCGTGTTCCGCTACGCGGAGGGCTTTACGCCCACGCGGGTCAGGTTCGGGCCGCGGGTGACCGTGGTCGAGGACGGCGACCTCAAGCAGCCGGACCTGGTGATCTCCGGCAGCCTCCCCGACATCGTCCACGTGGCCGCCGCGCCTCAGATCCGCGGCGTGCCCAGTCCGCACAGCCTGCGCGGGCTTGTCGCGATCGCGCGCGTGGCCCGGGGGCGCGTCGCAATCGACGGCGACAGGCGGTTGGCGCGAAACGTGCTGCGGCTGCTCGCGATCGAGTCATGATTGCGGCGGCTCGCCGCCTGACGGCACCGCCCGGAATCGTTATGCCAGGTCGCGCGCCAGCTCCACCAGCAGCCTCACGCCGAACCCGGTCGGGCCCTTGCCCCAGTATTCGCGTCCGGTGTCCCAGGCGGTCCCGGCGATGTCCAGATGCACCCAGGGCCTGCCGTCCACGAACTCCTCCAGGAACGAGCCGGCGTAGATCGTCCCCGCCTTGCGCTTCGCCGCGGCGTTGGTGAGGTCGGCGGCCGTGCCCTTGGTCAGCTCCTTGTACTCGGCGTGCAGCGGCAGGCGCCAGGCCAGCTCGCCGCTCCGTGCCCCGGCCTCGGCGACATCGCCGGCCCACTCGTCGTCGTTGGAGATCAGCGCCGCGTAGGTGGAGCCCAGCGCGACCAGGACCGCGCCGGTCAGGGTCGCCAGGTCGACGATCCGCTCCGCTCCCAGCTCGACGCAGTAAGCGAGGGCGTCGGCCAGGATCAGCCGGCCCTCGGCGTCGGTGTTGTTGACCTCGACGGTCTTTCCGTTGTATTGGGTGATGATGTCGCCGGGCTTGATCGCATGGCCGGAGGGCATGTTCTCGGTCGAGGGCACCACGCCGATCAGCTCCACCGCCAGCCCGAGCTCGGCGATTGCGTTGATCGCCTCCAGCACCGCGGCGCCACCCGACATGTCCATCTTCATCTCGTGCATCGACTGCGAGGGCTTGATCGAGATGCCGCCGGTGTCGAAGGTGACCGCCTTGCCGACCAGGCCCACGGTTGGGCCGTCACCGCCACCGGCGTAGCGAAGCACGATCAGGCGCGGCTCGGTGTCGGTGCCCTGGCTGACCGCCTCCAGGCCGCCCATCCCCTTGTCGGAGATCTGTTCGCGGTCGAGCACCTCGAAGCTGACGTTCTCGTGGGTCGCGACGATCTCCGCGGCGCGGTCGGCCAGGAACGAGGGCGTGGCCACGTTGGAGGGCAGGTCCTGCAGCTCACGGGCCCGGTTCTGCGCCTCCGCGGCGACACGCGCGGTGGTCAGCGGCTCCGCCAGCGATTCCGGCCCGACGATCGTCAGCCGCTCCAGGTGCGGGGGCCGCTCGTCGTCGTTGCCGGAGCTTCGAAACCGGTCGAACCGGTAGTCGGCGAGGATCGTCCCCTCGACCAGCGCCGCGGCGGTCGCGGCCTGGTCGCCGGAGTCCGGCGGCGCCCAGGCGAGCGACTCCGCCTTCGCAGAGCCCGCCGCTCGCGCCGCCACCGCCGCGACCACGCGGGCACGCTCGGCGTCGAACTCCTCGCGCTTGCCGAGGCCGACGACCAGAACGCGGCTGGGCTGCTGGGGATGCAGGGTCGCAGTCTTGCGGAAGCCACCCTTGGCGTCGGCGGACCCCGGCGCCCCCGACAACGGGTCCGGCAGCGAGTCGCCCTCGAACAGGCCGACGGCGAGCAGGTCGGAATCGACCTCCGCAAGCGGGATCTCCCTTGCCTGGACCTTCATCGGGAGGCCAGTCTATTCGCGCAAGGGCGCGCCTCGCTATCGTCAGGACGCCAGTCCGGCAAGCGAAAAGAAAGGCGCAGATGCCCAGCACAGTCATCCTCGGAACTGCCAGAACCCCGTTCGGCAAGATGGGCGGCGGCCTCGCCAAGCTCGACGCCACCGACCTCGGCGGCAAGGCGATCGAGGCGGCGCTGGAGCGCTCCGATGTCGAGCCCGAGCAGGTCCAGCAGGTGCTGTTCGGCCAGGTGCTGCAGGCAGGACAGGGCCAGATCCCGTCGCGGCAGGCCCAGATCAAGGCCGGCATCCCCCGCGAGGTTCCCTCGGAGACGATCAACAAGGTCTGCGCCTCGGGAATGCGCACGCTCGGGCTCGCCGACCAGGCGGTTCGCGCCGGTGACCTCGAGGTCGGGGTCTCCGGCGGCATGGAATCGATGAGCCATGCGCCCTATCTGCTGCCGGGCGCTCGCTTCGGCTTTCGCATGGGTGACGTACAGGCCGTCGACGCGATGATGCACGACGGCCTCACCAACCCCTTCACCGACAAGCAGATGATCAACGAGGCCAGCGAGGTCTCCAACGAGCTGGAGATCACCCGCGCCGACATGGACCGCTTCGCCGCCCGCTCGCACCAGCTCGCCGCCAGGGCGACCGACGAGGGCAGGCTGGCCGACGAGATCATCGGCGTCACCGTGAAGTCGCGCAAGAGCGAGGAGACGGTCGAGGCCGACGAGGCGATCCGCCCCGACACCACGGTCGAGACGCTGGCGAAGCTGCCGGCGATCGGCGACGACGACGCCACCCACACGGCCGGGAACGCGCCGGGGGTCAACGACGGCGCCGGCGCGGTGGTGTTCGCCTCCGACGAATGGGCGTCGGCGAACGGCCACGAGCCGATCGCCCGCGTCGTCTCCTACGGGACCGTCGCCGACGACTTCCCCTATCTGGCGAAGACGCCTGCCGGGGCCGCCAAGCAGGCGCTGGAGAAGATCGGCAAGACGCCCGAGGACGTGGACCTCTGGGAGATCAACGAGGCCTTTGCCTCGGTGGCGATCAACTCGATGCGGATGCTCGGCATCGACGACGAGAACGTCAACGTCAACGGCGGCGCGATCGCGCTCGGGCATCCGATTGGCGCCTCGGGTGCGCGCATCGTCGGGGCCCTGGTGCACGAGCTGGCCCGTCGCGGCGGGGGGGTTGGGTGCGCGGCCATTTGTTCAGGCGGGGGCCAAGGCGACGCAATAGTGCTCGAGGTGAACGGCGCGTAGGCGGCGCCCGCAAACCGGCGCATCCAGTGCCGCAGGCGCGATGCGAGCGCGTAGCGCGAGTTCCTCGGCCTTGCGTCTCGCTCACGCACGATCTCAGTGCGCTCGCTTCGCCGCGAGACCTGCGTCCCCCGACCTGCTTGGTTCGCCGCCGTTCGTGATTCATCAACCCTGAGCAACTGATGACTCGCGCTGCCGCGTTTTTTGACTTGGACAAGACCCTGATGGCGGGGTCGAGCGGCATGCCGTTCGCGCGCGTGGCCAGCCGGCGGGGGATCGTCGACCGCCGCCAGCTCGGCCGCTGGGCGGTGGACCACCTCCGGTACCGGCTGCGCGGGGCAAGCGACGAGGCCACCGAGGCGGTTCTCACGGTGGCGCGCGAGCTGCTCACGGGCGTCTCCGACCGCGAGATCCAGCGCATGTGGCCCGAGGTGCTGGCCGAGGTGCTGCCGCGAATCTATCCGCAGATGCTGCAGGAGATCCACGAGCATCAGGACGCCGGCCGGCCCACCTTCATCGTCAGCGCCGCGAGCAATGACGGCGTGCAGTCGCTGGCCCGCGTGTTGGGGATGGAGGGGGGCATCGGCACGAAGTACGAGCTCGACGGCGAGGGGCGCTATACGGGCCGGCTCGACGGCCCGTTCGTCTACGGCAAGGGCAAGGTGAAGGCGATGGAGTCCTTCGCCGCCGAGCACGACATCGACATGGCGACCTCATATGCGTACTCGGACTCGGCCTCGGACCTGCCGATGCTGCGCGCGGTTGGCAACCCGGTGGCGGTCAACCCCGACCCGGAGCTGGCCGAGGTGGCAAAGCAGGAGGGTTGGCAGGTGATGCGGTTCGAGAAGCTGGGGCGGCGGCTGGCGATCGCCGGCGCGACGGCGTTCGCCGCAGCGGTCGGGTGGGGAGGTTCCCAGATCGCCTCCCGGCGGCGCCGCAGCTCCCGCTTCGGGGCCCGCTCTTCCAGGCGGCGCTGACGGGGAGGGACATCTGTTCGACCTGTCCGCTCGGCAGGGCTAGACTCGGGCGGGATGAGGCGTCGTGTCCTCGGCTGGGCTTCGCTTCTTGCGGTGCTGACCGCCTTGGTCGTGGTCGGCGAAGGCGGATCGGGCGCCTCTGCGCAGCCCGGCGACGTCGGCGCGATCCGGGGGCATCCTCGGACCGGCTCCGCCGGAATCAAAGTGAGCGTCGCCGACATCATCGCTCGAGGACGCAAGAGAGACCGCATCACCGGGCCGCCGCAGGGCCTGCGGCCCGCGCCGGAGCCCACCGAGCCGGGCGGGCAGCCGTCCCCCGCTGAGGAGCCCGGGGCAGGGGAGGGGCCACGCCCCGACATCGGCCCGAGGGCGGGCGAGGAGCTCGGATCGGGCGAGAAAGCGGAGGAGGAGGAGCGGGAGGCAGCCCCCCCGAAAATTCCGGGCGCCCCCTCGCTGCAGGCGCCGCAGCGCGCGCCGATCCGCCGCGCGTCTGGCCCGAGCAGCCCTTTTGCGGTCTCGACCTCATTCCTCGGCACCCAGAGCAGCGAGTCGGGCTTCATCCCGCCCGACACCCAGGGCTCGGTGGGGCCGACCCAGGTGGTCTTCGCCTCAAACGGCCGGATCAAGGTCTTCGACAAGCAGGGCAGCGCGGGGGCACTCAACGTCAGCGACGAGACGTTCTTCAGCTCGGTATGCAACTGCGGCCCGACCGTCGGCGTCTCGGATCCGGAGGTCGAGTACGACAGGCTCTCCGGCCGCTGGATCATCGCCGAGATCAACGTGCCCGACTCGGGGTCCAACCGGGTGATGGTCGCCGTCAGCTCCGGCTCGACGATCACCGCGCAGACCGACTTCACCTTCTACTTCTTCAACGCCAGCGCCGGCAAGTTCGCCGACTATCCGCAGATGGGCGTCGACAACAACGCGATCTACATCGGCGTCAACAACTTCGTCGGCAGCCCCTATGTGGGGAGCGACGCATTCGTGATCCGAAAGTCGAGCGTCCTGAGCGGCGGGCCGATCGTGGTGACGACCTTTCCCGTCGTGCCGACCGCGGGAAGCGGGGGCCCCTACACACCGCAGGGCGTGACGAGCGTTCAGGGCCCAACCGCTACCCAGGGCTATTTCATCGGCGTTGACAACCAGGCCTTCAGCCAGCTCGACGTGCGCCGGGTCTCGGACCCCGGCGGCACCCCGACGATGTCGGGAAACCTGACCATCTCCGTTCCGACCACGTACTTCCCCCTCAACGTCCCGGCGCAGGGAACCTCGACCAGCCTCGACGCGCTCGACGACCGCCTCTTCGAGGCGATGATCTCGCGCAAGCCGAACGGCACGTTCTCGCTCTGGACTGCGCACAACATTCGCGTCAACTCGAGTGGCGTCGGGGGCTCCGCCGGTAATCGAGATGCCGCCCGCTGGTACGAGGTCAGCAACCTGAGCACGACCCCGAGCCTGGTCCAGTCGGGCACCGAGTTCGACACCGCGGCAACGAACCCGCGCTTCTTCTGGATCCCCACGATCGCCGCCAATGGCCAGGGCCACGCCTCGCTCAACTCCAGCACCGCGGGCGTCGGGCGCTTCACCGAGGTGGCGCTGATGGGAAGGCTGGCGACCGATCCGCTCGGCGCCACCCAGCCCTTCACGATCCCGTTCTCCAACACGTTCGCCTACAACGTGACCGTCACCGACCCGCAGCGCTGGGGGGACTACACCCAGACCGTCGTCGATCCGAACGACAACCAGACGTTCTGGACCTTCCAGGAGTACGCCAACGCCACCAACTCCTGGGGCGTGCGGGTCTTCAAGCTGCTGGCGCCGCCGCCGGCGACTCCCTCGTCGGGGTCGCCCCTCAACGTGCCCCAGGGCAGTGCGTCCACGAGCGTTGCCGTCAGCGGGACGGCGGCCGCCGGTTCGGGTTTCTTCGACCCGGGACCCGACACGGGTGGGCCCGGTTACGCGAACCACATACAGGCGTCCGTCAACGGCGGGGTGACGGTGAACAGCATCACGTTCACCGACCCCACCCACGTGACTCTGGATCTGGACACGACCGCTGCCGCGGTGGGCCCGAAGTCGGTCACGGTCACCAACCCCGACGGGCAGATCGCGACCGGCACGTGCGTGTTCAACGTCGGGTCGGACTCCACGTCGCCGGATACGACGATCGATTCGGGTCCCCCGGCTACAACGACGAGTACGAGCCCCGACTTCACTTTCTCCTCCACGGAGCCCGCCTGCGGCACCTTCCAGTGCCAGCTCGACGGCGCCGGCTTCTCCAGCTGCACCTCGCCGAAGTCGTTCAGCGGCCTGGCGCCGGGCACCCACCTGTTCGAGGTCAAGGCGGTCGATTCGTTCGGCAACGAGGACCCGACGCCGGCGCAGAGCACGTTCACGATCGTCAGCTCCGGTGGCGGGGGCGGCGGCGGGGCCGGGGGCGCGGGTGACACCGCCCCGCCCGACACGAGGATCAAGAAGCACCCGAAGAAGAGCACCGACAAGGACAAGGCCAGGTTCAGGTTCTCCTCCACGGAGCCGGGCTCGAGCTTCCAGTGCAAGCTCGACCGCAAGCCCTTCAAACCCTGCAAGTCCCCGAAGAAGTACGGGAACCTCAAGCCGGGCAGGCACAAGTTCAAGGTCCGCGCCATCGACGCGGCGAGCAACGTCGATCCAAGCGTCGCCAGGTTCAAGTGGCAGGTGACCGACTAGGGGCCTTCGGCGCCTGGCCAGCCCGTGGCGGCGCCGAACGCGCCGCCTAGAATCCCCGTATGGCCGTAGAGCCAGACGCACGCCGTCGCGCCCACCAATGGCTGGAGGAGGTCTACGCCCGCCAGCAGGAGCGCGACGCGGAGTTCTCGACGGTCTCCGGGCACCCGGTCAAGCCGCTCTACACCGACGAGGACGCCCCGGGTGCCGGTGAGCTCGGCTATCCCGGCGAGTATCCGTTCACGCGCGGGGTCTACCCCTCGATGTACCGGGGGCGGCTGTGGACGATGCGCCAGTTCGCCGGGTTCGGCACCGCCGAGGAGACCAACGCCCGCTTCCACTACCTGCTGGAGCACGGCCAGGCCGGCCTCTCGACCGCCTTCGACATGCCGACGCTGATGGGGTTCGACTCCGACCATGCCCGAAGCCTGGGCGAGGTCGGGCGCGAGGGGGTGGCGGTCGACTCCCTCGACGACATGCTCACGCTGTTCGAGGGGATTCCGCTCGGCGGCGTCACGACGTCGATGACGATCAATGCCCCGGCCGCGATCCTGCTCGCCTTCTACGTGCTGGCGGGCGAGGAGCAGGGCGTGCCGGCCGAGAGACTCGGCGGCACGATCCAAACCGACATCCTCAAGGAGTACATCGCCCAGAAGGAGTGGTGCTTCCCGATCGAGCCGGCGATGCGCCTGGTCACGGACATGGTCGAATGGTGCTCGCAGCAGATGCCGCGCTGGCATCCGATCTCGATCTCCGGCTACCACATCCGCGAGGCGGGCTCGACGGCCCAGCAGGAGCTGGCGTTCACGCTCAAGGACGGTTTCACCTACGTCGAGCGTGCAATCGAGCGCGGGCTCGATGTGGACGACTTCGCGCCGCGGCTGTCGTTCTTCTTCAACGCCCACGTCGACTTCTTCGAGGAGATCGCCAAGTACCGCGCGGCGCGGCGTATCTGGGCGCGCGAGATGCGCGAGACCTACGGGGCGCAGCGCGAGGAGTCGCTGCGCATGCGCTTCCACGCCCAGACCGCCGGCGTCTCGCTGACGGCGCAGCAGCCCCAGGTAAACATCGTGCGCACCGCGCTGGAGGCCCTGGCAGCGGTGCTCGGCGGCACCCAGTCGCTGCACACCAACTCCTACGACGAGGCGCTGGCCCTACCGTCCGAGGACGCGGTGCGGCTGGCGCTGCGCACCCAGCAGGTGATCGCCCACGAGTCCGGCGTCACCAACACGGTTGACCCGCTGGGGGGCTCCTACTTCGTCGAGAAGCTGACCGCCGAAATGGAGCGCGCCGCCTATCAGTACTTCGCGCGGATCGACGAGCTGGGGGGAATGGTCGAGGCGATCAGGCAGAACTTCCCGCAGCGCGAGATCGCCGATGCCTCCTTCCACTACCAGCAGGAGCTGAACGAGCGCAAGCGGATCGTGGTCGGCGTCAACGACTTCGAGCTGGAGGACGAGGACGAGATCGCGATCCTCCGCATCGACCCGGCGCTGGAGCGCAAGCAGGTCGACCGCCTGCAGGCGACACGGGGCCGCCGCGACGGCGCCGAGGTCGAGCGAACGCTGGCCGAGCTGAAGCGGGCCGCGGCAACCGACGGAGAGAACCTGATGCCGCACATCATCGAGGCCGCCCGCGCCCGCGCCACCGAAGGCGAGATGATCTCTGCGCTGCAGGAGGTATTCGGCACCTACACCGAGTCGCCGGTCTTCTGACCGGCGCCGGTTAACAACAACTGACGCATCTCGCCGCTCTGTCGTGCGACAGTTCCGGCCGTGAGGCGGTACCGGACCCGGATACTCGTGTTGACCGCGGCGGCCCTGGCCGTGGCCGGGATCGCCTGGGCGGCGACTGTGCCGGAGGGCGTGATCGGCCCCAAGACCAAGATCCAGCCGACCGGCCGCAAGCTCGACCCGGTCGGCAAGCGCACCCGGCTCGGCAACTTTCCGACCGGCGGGGCTCTGACCACCAACGGGCGCTTCCTATGGACCCTCTCCACCGGCCGGGCGCAAAACGACATCCGCATCGTGCGGGTGAAGCCGCGCAAGCGCTGCGCCAAGAACCTGCCGAGGCGCCGCGCCAGGCGCTGCCGGCGCGCACGCCGCAGGCAGATCGGCCGGGTCGTGCAGAAGATCCCCATGCCCGGACTCTCCGGCGGCGTGGCGATGGCCCCCGGCGGCCGCACCTCCTACGTCTCGGGAATCGCCGACTCCAGCCACGAGGACCAGGAGGTGGGGGACGACGTGCCGGGGCAGAAGGGCGACGTGATCCATGTCTTCACCCTCAACCGCCGCTCCGGCAAGGCGCAGCGGGCCGGGGTGATCGGGGTCCCGCCTCCCTCCGACGCTCCGGCGGTGCAGACCTTCCCTCCCGGCACCGCGAGGCTCTCCTGGCCCCGCGACCTCGCGGTCAGCCATGACGGCAGGACCTTGCTCGCCGCGCTCAACCTCGCCGACTACGCGGCGGTGATCGACACCGCCTCGCGGCGTGTGCGCTACGTCAAGGTCGGCCGCTATCCCTACGGCGCCGGGATCAGCCGCGACGGGCGCTTCGGCCTGGTCGGCAGCGAGACCGAGGGCACGGTTGCGGCGATCAACCTCGACGAAGCCAGGAAGGTCAAGGACATCCAGGTCGGTCCGCGGCTCTCGCATCCCGAGGGGATCGCGATCGACCCCAAGCGCGACCGCGCCTACGTGGCGATCGCCAACCAGGACGTGATCGCGGTGATCGACACCGTCCAGCTGCGGGTCGAGCGCACGCTCTCCGTGGCTCGCCCGCAGGGCACCGGCACCACCCCGACCTACCTCAGCGTCACCCGCGACGGTTGCGACCTGCTCTCGGCGAACTCCGGCGAGGATGCGATCGCCGTCTTCTCGCTCTCGCGCAAGCGCCGCTGCGACCGCGGGCTGAAGCGCAAGCGGCGCCAGGGCCGCGTGCTGGAGCGGCGCCGCAAGGCAAAGGCGCTGGAGCTGGTCGGCCGCATCCCGGTCGGCTCCTATCCGACCGCGGTCGCCGCCACGCCCAACCGGGGCAAGCTGGTCTGGGTCTCGGCGCGTGGCCTCGGCGTCGGCCCCAACCCCAACGGCCCCAACCCGCGCTCGCCCAACGACTCCGACGACCACATCAACAGCTTCCAGTACCTGCCCTCGATCGTGCGAGGCAGCTCGGGCATCCTCAACTTCCCGAGCGACAAACGGATCCGCAAACTGACGCCGCGAGCGGCACGGCAGATCGTCCCCACCAACAGCACCGATCCGCCGGCCGACACCCCGATCCGCGCCGGCGGCCCGATCAAGCACGTCTTCTACATCGTCAAGGAGAACCGCACCTACGACCAGGTGCTCGGCGACGAATCGCGCGGCGACGGAGATCCCGCGCTGACCCTGTTCGGCCCCCAGGTGACCCCGAACCTGCGCGCGCTCGCGCAGCGCTTCCCGCTGCTCGACCACGTCTATGCCAACTCGGAAGCGTCGATCGACGGCCACTTTTGGACCGCGGCCGGCGCCGTCTCGGACTACGTCACCAAGAACTGGCCGCAGAACTACGGCGGGCGCGGGCGCCCCTACGACTTCGGCGCCTACCAGGTCACCGCCCCGCCCAAGGGCTACATCTTCGAGCGCGCGATCAACGAGGGCGTCAGCTTCTTCAACTACGGCGAGGCCCTGGCCGGGCTCTCGCCGTTGCCCGACAGGGACCAGACTCAGGAGGACGTCCAGAAGGCCGCGCAGGTGCTGGCCAGCTCCGACATCGCGCTCAACGCCGGCTGCTACGACAGCGACCTCGGCACCAGCACCGTCGTCGGCACCTCGATCGACGTCTACGACTCCTCGCTGCCGCCGGGCGCGGAGCCGGGGTCGCGGTCGCGCTTCGACTGTTTCAACGCCCGCTTTCAGCTTCAGGTGGCCGCCGGCACGGTTCCGGACTTCAGCTACATCATCCTCGCCAACAACCACACCCAGGGGGTGCAGCCGGGGTCCCGCACCCCCGACGCCCAGGTCGCGGCCAACGACTGGGGCATGGGGCAGGTCGTCGACGCCATCTCGCACTCGCCGATCTGGGACAGCTCGCTGATCCTGGTCATCGAGGACGACTCCCAGGACGGTGCCGACCACGTCGACGCGCACCGCATCCCGGCCCTGGTGATCAGCCCCTACGCGAAGCGCGGCGCCGTGATCCACAACCGCTACGACCAGCTCTCGTTCCTGCGCACGCTGGAGATCATCGTCGGGTTGAAGCCGCTCCATCTCGCCGAGGCCCTGGCGGTCCCGCTCTACGACGCGCTGGGCCCCAGCCCCGACAACTCCGAGCCCTACGACGCGATCGTCCCCGGCGTCGACATGGCGGCGAACAACCCGAACACTGCGCGCAACCGCCGCGCCTCCGAGGGCTTGCCGCTGGTCGCCCCGGACCAGATCCCCCAGCGCACCCTCGACGGCATCCTCTGGCGCTACCGTCACGGCTTCGACGCGGCCCCGCCGCCGCCGGGCCCCAACTCCTCCGGGATCGACGAGGCGCGTGAAGAAGACGCCGAGGAAGAGGAGCTGTTCGCCGACCCGGCCGAGCTGGTGCGCCGGCTGCGGGCACAGATCCACCGGGCGCAGCGAGCGCTGCAGCGCGGCCGCTGACGGCCCTCGGCCGATCGCGCACCTCTAAGCTGGCATCCGCCATGACCGCCGCCACCGAGCCGGCCACCGGCCGCAAGATCCGCGTCGTCGTTGCCAAGCCCGGCCTCGACGGCCACGACCGCGGCGCCAAGATCATCGCCCGCGCCCTCCGCGATGCGGGCATGGAGGTGATCTACACGGGCTTGCACCAGACCCCCGAGCAGATTGCCGAGACGGTGATCCAGGAAGACGCCGACGCGGTGGGGCTCTCGATCCTCTCCGGTGCCCACATGACCCTGGTGCCCCGAGTGGTCGAGCTGCTCCACGATCAGGGGATCGAGGACGTGCTGATCACGGTGGGGGGGACGATCCCCGCCGACGACGTTCCGGAGCTGAAGAAGCTGGGCGTGGCCGAGGTGTTCACGCCCGGCGCCGCCACCGACGAGATCGTCGACTTCATCCGCGGCGGTGTCGCCCAGCGCAACTGATCGATTGACTGGTCAGTCAGCCAGCGCTGGCAGGCGCTAATATCCCCGCCCGCCAACGGACCCGGCCCGCCCGGCGCCAGTCTCGCGGGCCTCTCGTACCACCCGAAGGAGGCTCTGACTTGAAGATCTGCGTCTTGGTCAAACAGGTGCCCGATGCCGCGGTAACCAAGCGCATCGACTCCAACACGATGCGGCTCGATCGCTCCGGAGAGGCCAATCTCAACCCCTTCGACACGCACGCGATCGAGGCCGCGATGCAGATCAAGGAGGGCGGTGCGATCCCGGTCGAGGAGGTCGTCGCGGTGACGATGGGCCCCGAGACAGCGGTGCGGGCCCTGCACAAGGCGGTCGCGCTCGGCGCCGACCGCTCCCTGCACCTGACCGACGCCGCGCTCGAGGGCTCCGACGTTTGCGCCACCGGCTATGCGCTGGCCAAGGTGCTGGAGTCCGAGAGCCCCGACCTGGTGCTGCTCGGCCAGCAGTCGGACGACGGCGAGTGCTACACGATCGGCGC
>JBBPIM010000024.1:0-30626 GCA_038040325.1 Candidatus Mayfieldus profundus | reverse complement strand
ACCTGGTGCTGCTCGGCCAGCAGTCGGACGACGGCGAGTGCTACACGATCGGCGCCGTCGTCGCCGACCACCTGAAGATGCCCTCGCTGACGCAGGTGATCAAGATCGACGTGCAGGACGGCAAGTTGCGCTGTGAGCGCCAGGCCGAGTACGGCTACGACACGGTCGAGGTCGAGCTGCCCGCCGTGATCAGCGTCGGCGACGCGATCAACGAACCGCGCTACCCCAGCCTGAAGGCGATCATGGGCGCGAAGAAGAAGCAGCTCGACACCAAGGCCACCGGCGATGTCGGGATCGAGGGCGACCGGGTCGGCGAGTCAGGCTCCCGCACCACGGTGTTGGCGCTCAACCCCCCGCCCGAGAAGGAGACCGGGGAGATCATCGAAGACGAGGACACCAACGAGACGGTCGAGAAGATCGTCGCCTGGCTCGACGAAAGGAAGCTGATCTAGATGGGCGGGATCCTGGTCTACACCCTCCACGACGACGAGGGCAACTTCAACAACAACTCGCTCGGCGCACTCTCCGAGGCGTCGAAGCTGGCCGGAGAGCTCGGCTCCGAGGCGGCCGCGGCGGTGGTCGGCGACGTCGCCGACGACGCCTGCGCGGACCTGGGCGCCTATGGCGTCAAGAAGGTCTTCCGGGCCAAGGACGTGCCGGAGGGGCTGGCGCAGCCGGTGGTCGACGTGATGGCGAAGGTGATGTCCGACGAGGACTTCAGCTACGCGCTGTTCGGCGGCGGGCTGCTCGGCTTCGAGATCGGTGCCGGCCTCACCGCACGGCTCAACGCCGGCGTGACGATGGAGGTGACCGAGGTCAAGGTCCAGGACGGCAAGCTGGTCGCGGTGCGGCCGATCCTCCAGGACTCCCAAATCGCCGACGTCGGCTACGTCGACGAGCCCGGCGTGATCATCAGCCGGCTCAACGCCTTCGACATGACCGAAGGCGGCAGCGGCTCGGCCGAGGTTTCCGATGTCGACATCGAGCTGTCCGAGTGGTCGAGCAAGGCGAAAATGGTCCAGCGCGGCGAGCAGCGCGGCGAGGACGTCAACATCGAGGACGCCGACATCCTCGTCGGCGGCGGCCGCGGGCTCGGCGAGAAGGACAACTTCAAGCTCGCCGAGGACCTCGCCGAGGCGATGGGCGGCGCAGTCGCAGCCACCCGAGCGGTGGTCGACGCCGGCTGGTACCCCTACGCGGCGCAGATCGGCCAGACCGGCAAGACGGTTGCTCCGAAGCTCTATCTGGCCGCCGGCATCTCCGGGGCGATCCAGCACAAGGTCGGGATGCAGAGCTCGGAGAACGTGCTGGCGATCAACAAGGACCCCAACGCGCCGATCTTCGAGTTCTCGGACCTCGGCGTGGTCGGGGACCTGCACAAAATTCTCCCCAAGCTGACGGAAGCGATCAAGGAGAAGAAAGGTTCATAGCCCGCTCCTCGCTCCTGGCTCCTCGCTCCTCGGGCGAAGGGCCGAGTAGCGAGTAGCGAGTAGCGAATGCCTCACGCCCCGATCGAATACCCGCCGCCCTTCGACCCGGCCGACGCTGTCAGTCCGCCCACCGACGCTCCCGAGGACCGCATCGAGGTCGGCGTGGCGATCGTCGGCGGCGGGCCTGCCGGGCTTGCCTGCGCGATCAAGCTGATGCAGTTGCTCGAGCACGAGCCCGAGCTGACCGAGAAGCTGGGCGAGGTGCCCGTGGCGGTGATCGAGAAGGGCAAGACGCCCGGGGCCCACCTGCTTTCGGGCGCCAACATGCGTCCCTCGGCGATGCGGGAGCTGTTCCCCGACCTCGACCCCTCCGACTGGCCGGTCTACCAGGAGGTCGACAAGGACGCCGTCTACCTGCTGACCAAGCGGCGCGCCTTGCCGCTGGTGCCGATGCCGCCCAACTTCCGCAACCACGGCAACTACGTGACCTCGGTGGCCAAGCTCGGCCGATTCCTCGCCGAGAAGGCCGAAGAGGCGGGCGTCTACATCCTTTCCGAGACCGCTGCCGACAAGCTGCTGGTCGAGGACCGCATCGTCAAGGGCGTTCGCTCGGGCGACCGCGGCCGCGGTCGCGAGGGCGAGGAGCTGTCGAACTTCGAGCCGGGCTCCGACGTGATCGCCAAGGCCACGGTGCTGGCCGAGGGAACCCTTGGCCATCTCACCTACGCCGCGGTCGACTACTTCGGCCTTCAGGGCGCCGACCCGGAGCGCTGGGAGCTCGGCGTAAAGGAGGTCTGGGAGGTGGAGCAGCCCCTCGACAAGGTGATCCACACGATGGGCTGGCCCCTGCGCAAGGCGGCGAAGTACAACGAGTTCGGCGGCAGCTTCATCTACCCGATGGGCAAGGACAAGGTCTGCATCGGGCTGGTGGTCGGGCTCGACTACACCGATGCCACCTTCTCCTGCCACGACGCGCTGCAGCTGCTCAAGACCCACCCGCTCGTGCGCAAGATCCTCCACGGCGGCAAGCGGGTCGCCTGGGGCGCGAAGACGATCCCCTCGGGCGGCTACTGGTCGATGCCGAAGCGCCTCGCCGTGCCGGGCATGGTGATCGCCGGCGACAACGCCGGGATGGTCAACGTCCCGGAGCTGAAGGGCATCCACTACGCGATGCACGCCGGCATGTACGCCGCCGAGACCATCGTCGAGGCGCTGAAGAAGGAATCGGTGAATTTCGAGGCCTACGACGAGAAGGTCCACAACTCGGTGATCGAGAAGGACCTGTTCCGCTCGCGCAACATGCGTCAGCCTTTCTCGAAGGGGTTCTTCGTCGGCGGGGCGATCGCCTCGGCGATGACCATCACCCGCGGGCTGTTCCCCGGCGGCCACTGGCGCAACGAGGACGATGCCGAGCACGAGATGCAGATCGGCAAGGCCGGCGAGATGTACCCGGCGCCCGACGGCGAGTACACCTTCGACAAGCTCTCCTCGGTCTTCCTCTCGGGCAACGCGACGCGCGACGACGCCCCTAACCACGTGCGGGTGCAGACGCATGTCCCGATCGAGATCGCCCAGACCTGGGTCTCGATGTGCCCGGCCAAGGTCTACGAGATCCCCGACGAGCAGCTGGAGAGCGGCGCCGCCGAGGTGGACGTCAACGTCACCGCCTCGAACTGCGTGCAGTGCGGGGCGATCACCGCCAAGGGCGGCCGGCTGACGCTGCCAGAGGGCGGCGACGGGCCGCTCTACCAGGACACCTAGGCAGCCGCTGCAAGCCGCGGCATCGCCGGCCTGTGCGACCCGGCGCGCGAGCCCAAGGCCCCTGCTAGCTTCACCACGGAGGCTTAGATGCGGGCGCGAACGAGCGGGAGAGCGCTGATTGGATCGGCTTGCGCACTGGTGGCGCTGGTCGTGCTGGTGCTGCTTTCCCTCGGCGTGCCCGAGGGAGACGCGGGCACCAGGGAGGCCCGCCGCTACCCGCTCTCGACCTGCTTCTGGGAGGGGCCGATCTCGATGAGGCGGCCGAGCACCCGCGGCTTCGACGGGCGCGACTTCAACTTCCCCGAGCAGTCGGCGACCTACTGGCTGGCGCGGTTCAGGCTGCCCGATGGTTCGCGCCTGCGGCTGCGAGGGCGCTACGCCCACGTCCGCTACCAGTCGCTGAACGCCTACTCCAACGGTGAGCCGACCGACTCTCTGCCCGACGTCCAGACCCGCCCCAACCCGGGCTCGACGAATCCGTTCATCGCCGGCCACCGGCGCGACCGCCACAAGCGCCGCTACGCGGTCGAGGTGGTGGACAAGGCGCCGCCCGGAGAGGCCTCCGCGCGCGAGCCGAACACGCTCTACGCACGACCCAGTGGAGACGCGGCGATCGAGCTGCTGTACCGGACCTACGAGCCTGACAAGGGCCGCGGCCTGACCGGCGGCACCGGGCTGCCCTCGCCGCGGCTGGCGCTGGCCGACGGCGCGCGGCTGCGCGGGCAGGGCGCCTGCGACGCGATCAACACCGCCGACCGCTCGATCACCGTCCAGACCACGCCCGACTACCAGTGGCAGGCGTTCTGGAACGCCCCCGGCTGCAACCCGGCCGCGGCGCCCGCGGTCAACCCCGTCCGATGGAAGCGGTTCTTCAACTTCGACCACGCCCGCCTCGGCGTGGCGCTCGGCTGCTCCGACGCCGCCAACCTGGCCCACCAGCAGATCGCCGCCGAGGATCGCGGCGGCTTCTACAGCAACCGCGACATCCGCTACCTCTACGCCTTCGCCAGCCGGCATTTCGGGCAGGTCTTGGTGGTACAGGCGAAGATGCCGACCGTCCCGCGGACGCGCAAGGGCAAGCGGCGCATGGGGAGGGGCCAGCTGCGCTACTGGTCGCTTTGCTCGGCCGAGTCCGCGGTCACCTCGCGCAGCGAGGACTGCCTCGCCGACCGCGAGGTCCCGCTCGACGGCGCCCGCAATTTCACGATCGTGGTCAGCACGCCGGAGGAGCGTCCGGTCAACGCGCTGCGACGCTGCGGCGTCGCCTGGCTGCGCTGGCCGCAGCGCGGCGACGGCGCCGGCCGCCCCGACTTCGCAACCCTGATCGTCCGCAACATGCTGCCTGCGCCGGGTTTCACCGAGGCAATCCAGAACGTCCGCAAGCTGGGCACCGAGCAGGAGGTGATGGGGCCCTACCTCCCGCGGGCCTCCTACACGGGCAAGGACACGTTCGAGGCGACGGGCTGCCCGGACTGAGCTGCCGCATTCCCAAGCGCGGCGGTGAAATAGTGGCTGCTCAGGAAGCCTGCCGCCGGCGGGCCGGAGGCAGGTCGTTCAGCCGGAGGCGGCTGGCGCCGCGGGGTGGGACCGTGCGAATGCCGCGATCACTTCGGCCAAGCGCTGCGGTTGATCGAGCGAAACGAAGGTCTTCGCGTCGTCGATGGTCTCGATCGTTGCGTCGGGGATCGTCTCGGCGAGCCGCTCGGCATAGGAGAGTTTGAAGAAGCGGTCGTCGGGTGCCCAGGCAAAGAGCGTCGGCCGGTCGAACTCGGCCAGGCGGTCGGCTGCCTCCAGCGTGTAGCGCTTGTGCATGCCGGCCGTCAGCTTGGCGGTGTCCCGCCTGATCCCCGCGTCGCTCGCTCCCGGTTCGAACCAGCTGTCGATCAGGTCCGGCGGAATCGGGCGCTTGGCGAACGGGGCGAAGGCGGCGCGCCGCAGCGCGCCGATTCGGAAGGGCAGTGCCATCGCCGCCATCGCGCCCGGCAGCTTGGCCAGCGGCGGCATCGCCTTGAAGATGGAGGGCGGGAAATTCTCGTGCGTGTCGCAATTGGTGAGCACGAGCCGCCCGATCCGCTCCGGTCGCCTCGTCGCCAGCACCTGTGACATCGCACCGCCGCTGTCGTTGCCGACGATTGTCACGCCGTTCAGCTCCAGCGCCTCGAGGAAGTCGGCGATCAGGTTCGCGATGCCCGGCGGAGATAGGTCCGCATCGGCGCTCATCGCGGTCTTGTGGGCGCCCATCGGCCAGTCGGGCAGGATGCAGCGGTAGGTCTTCGACAGGTGCTCGGCCGTCTCGCTCCACAGCCGCCCATCGACGAGAAAGCCGTGCACGAAGACGATCGGCTCGCCGCTACCCGCCTCGCGGTAGTTGACCGTCCCCTGCGGGAGCGCCACGCTGCGGTTCTCGAACTCGGTCATCTCTTGCCTCGCTTCCGGAGTTTGTGTCGAAGTTGCAGCGCCTGGGAGCGCAGAAAGCGCGGCCAGGCCTTGGGGCGGGTCGCCACGGAACCCAGCAATGGCAACGGGTCGAGGTAGGTCTCTCGCTCGATTGCCTTGCCCTCGCGCAGGGTGACGCGGTCGCAGGCCCTGAACCGCAGCGGCTTTCCACCCAGAGTGCCGTGCATGGTCACCTCGATGTAAATCGTGTCGCCGTGGGCCGCCCAGCGCTCGACCTCGCCGCGGACGTCGGGGATCATCGCGAACAACGGTGCCACGAACCCGGAGCGAAAGTCGGCATGGCCGACCAGCTCGGGAAGCTGGGGCTGGATCAGGCGGATCCCGGGATCCAGCACGCGCTCGAAGTGGGCCGCGAACGGCTCCGGGCCCACCGGAGCACGCCAGCCCTCCTTGAACTCGCGCACCCAGGCCTCGGCCGCCGCGGCCTGCTCACGGGTTGCCGCGCCGGCGCCGTTGGTTGCGGTCGCAGCCTTCACGAGACCACCCCCAGCTGGCGCAGCAATGTGGCCGAGTCGAGATAGGTGTGCTTGGCCGTGATCAGGCCGTCCTGGACCTCGATCAGGTCGAGGGCGTCGACGGCGATGCTCGCCCCGGGCTGGGCGATCACCGAGCCCTCCAGCTCCAGGGGCTGCGCCAGGGAGCCGCTCATCGTCGACTGCAGGACCCACCCGTCCTCGGCTGCGATCAGCCTCTGCTCTTCGAAGTGGATGTCCGGCCATTGCGCGATCACCGCGGCGAAGCTGGCATGGATCGCCTCACGACCCTGCACCGGATCGCTGCCGGCGTGGAGGTGGAAGAGGCCGTCCTCGGCGTGGAAGTCGACGATCGCCTCCAGGTCCTGGCTGTTCCAGGCCTCCCCGTAGCGGGCGGCGAGCGCCTCGATCTCGGTGACGTCGGCTGCGGTGGGCATCATCGCTCTCCTCTCAGCGGGACTCGGTTGCATACATACAGCTTGTATCTATCATACATACAGCATGCATGTCAAACTGCTAGCCGTCGCGTCGCCGCCGGGAGGGCGCCGCGGGGTTGAGGAGAGATGAGCGAAGCCAGCGAGAGCCGATATGAAGGCGGCGCGACGGCGGCCGAGATTCCGCCGCGCGGCCGCAAGGCCGAGCAGTCGGAGGCCACCCGCTCCGCCCTGATCGCCGCGGCGCGTCGCCTGTTCGGCGCGCGCGGCTACGCCGCCGTCGGCACCGAGGAGATCGTGCGGGCAGCCGGGGTGACCCGCGGGGCGCTCTATCACCACTTCGGCGGCAAGCGCGACCTGCTCGAGGCGGTTTACGAACAGGTCGAGGGCGAGCTGACCCAGCGCATCGCCGAGGGGGCGCTCGCGGGCTCCAACCCGACCGAGGCGATGCGCGCCGGCGCCGAGATGTTCCTCGACGCGTGCCTTGAGCCGGAGGTTCAGCGGATCGTGCTGCTTGACGCACCGGCCGTGCTCGGCTGGGACCGCTGGCGGGAGATCGCCGCGGCGCACGGGCTCGGCCTGATCGAGGCCAGCCTGCGGGCCGCGATCGACGCCGGCCAGATCGAGCCCCAGCCCATCAAGCCGCTGGCCCACATCCTGATGGGGGCCCTGGACGAGGCAGCGATGCTGGTCGCGCGGGCGGACGATCCCAAGCAGATGCGACAGCAGGTTGCCGAAACGCTGAACCGCGTCGTCGACGGGCTCCATCCCTGAGGTCCCCGCGGGGCCGACGGTCGGCCGTCGCTAAACTGCGCAGTCCCATGAAGGCCGAAATCCACCCCGGGTACGTGCTCTCCAACGTGCACTGCTCGTGCGGCAACCAGTTCTACACGCGCTCGACCAAGGAGGACCTCCACGTGGAGCTCTGCTCCGAGTGCCACCCGTTCTATACGGGCAAGCAGAAGCTGGTTGACACCGGCGGGCGGGTTGAGCGCTTCCAGCGCCGCGTCGCCAAGCGCTCCAAGGCCGGGAGCTAGACCCCGTGTATCAGTCGGGCCCGGGAGGGGGGCTCGCTTCACAGAACGAGGGCGCCTCGCAGAACGACGGCGGTACGCCCGATCCGCCTCGCATGCCCGACGGCGCGATGGTCGCCCGGCGCGACGCCCCGATCGGCGGCCAGGCGGTGCTCGAGGGCGTGATGATGCGCGGGGTCTCGGTCTGGGCCGTGGCGGTGCGAAAGCCAGACGGCGAGGTCGAGGTCACCTCCGAGCCTCTCGTTTCCTGGGCCAAGCGCCACCGGATCCTGCGCCTACCGGTGATCCGCGGGGTCGTCGCGCTCGCCGAGTCGATGAAGATCGGCTTCCGGGCGCTGGCCATCTCGGCCAACGCCCAGCTCGCCGAGGAGGAGCAGGAGGAGATCGGCGGCTGGATGTGGGGCGTGACGATCGCGCTGTCGCTGCTGCTGGCGGTCGGGCTGTTCTTCGTGATCCCGGTGGGTGCGACCAGCCTGATCAAGGACCAGCTCGGCTCGGCGCTGCTGTTCTGGCTGGTGGAGGGGATCCTACGCACCGCCATCTTTATCGGCTACATCCTCGCGATCAGCCGCCTGCCGGACCTGCGCCGGGTCTTTGAGTACCACGGCGCCGAGCACAAGACAATCTCCTGTTACGAGGCCGAGGACCGGCTGATCCCGGCGCGAGCGAAGCTCTACTCGCGACTGCACCCGCGCTGCGGCACGAGCTTCCTGCTGATCGTGATGGTGTTGGCGATCTTCGTCTTTGCCCCGATCGGGCTGCCGGCCTGGTACTGGCTGCTCGCCTCCCGCATCCTCGGCATCCCGCTGATCGCGGGCCTTTCGTACGAGGTGATCAAGTGGGCGGGGCGCAACCGCAACAAGCGCTGGGTGCGGGCGCTGATGTGGCCGGGCCTGATGCTGCAGAACCTCACCACGCGTGAGCCCAGCGAGGCTCAGCTCCAGGTCGCGATCGACGCGCTGGAGGCGGTGCTGGCGGTGGAGAGCCCCGAGAAGGCCGCCGAAGAGGCGCCGATCGAGATCGTCGCCTAAGACCCCGCCCGGCGCGTCACAATTGACCGCATGATTGGCCGGCTGGTCGAACAGATCGAGGCGCGCTTCGCCGAGCTCGAGCGCGAGATGTCGGACCCGGAGGTGATCGCGGACCGCCGGCGCTACCAGGAGGTCGGGCGCGCCTATAAGGAGCTCGAGCCCGCCCACGATCTGGCGCGGCAGTACCTGACCCTGCTCGATGACCTCGAGGGAGCGCGCGAGCTGCTCGCCGAGGACGGCGACGATCCGGAGCTGCGCAAGGTGGTCGAGGAGGCGCCCGGGCGACTGGCCGAACTGGAGGAGCAGATCCGGGTCGCGATGGTCGAGCGCGACCCCAACGACGCCAAGAACGTGCTGGTCGAGATCCGCGCCGGCACCGGGGGCGACGAGGCGGCGCTGTTCGCCGGCGACCTCTACAAGATGCTCACCCGCTACGCCGAGCGCCTCGGCTTCCAGACCGAGGTCCTCTCGCAATCGCCCGCCGAGGTCGGCGGCTTCAAGGAGGTCACGTTCGCGATCAAGGGCGAGGGCGCGTATTCGGTGTTTAAGTACGAGGGCGGCACCCACCGCGTGCAGCGGGTCCCCAAGACCGAATCGCAGGGACGCATCCATACCTCCACCGCGACCGTGGCGGTGCTGCCCGAGGCCGAGGAGGTCGAGGTCGACGTCGACCCCTCAGAGCTTCAGATCGACACCTACCGCTCGTCGGGCCCGGGAGGTCAGTCAGTCAACACGACCGACTCGGCGGTGCGCATCACCCACAAGCCGACCGGCATCATGGTCTCGATGCAGGACGAGAAGTCGCAGCTGCAGAACCGCGAGCGGGCGATGCGGGTGCTGCGCGCGCGCCTGCTCGAGCAGAAGATCGCCGAGCAGCAGGCCGAGATCGCCTCCGAGCGCAAGGCCCAGGTGGGCAGCGGCGAGCGCTCGGAGAAGATCCGCACCTACAACTTCGGACAGGACCGCGTCACCGACCACCGTGTCAAGCACACCTCTCACAACCTCGACGGGGTGCTCGCCGGGGAGCTCGAGGAGTTCACAGACGAGCTCGGCGCCGAGGAGAGGCGCCTGCGGCTGGAGGCGCAGGCGGCAGGTACCGCGGAGGCCGGGGACGCCTCCGGCTGAGCGGTGGCCGCGGTGCGCACAGCCGGCTCGGTGGGCGACGCGCTCGGTGCCGCCACCGACGCGCTCGCCGCGGCCGGGGTCGAATCGCCCCGGCTCGACGCCGAGCTGCTGCTCGCCGAAGCGATGGGCGGCGACCGAGGCCGCCTCGCCGCCGAGCCCGAGGCACCGGTGGTCCCCGAGGCAGGCCGGGCTTTCGGTGCGATGGTCAGGCGCCGGCTGCGCCGCGAGCCCGTCGCATACATCCTCGGCCGCAAGGGGTTCCGGCAAATCGAGTTGAACGTCGACCGGCGCGCGCTCATCCCCCGGCCCGAGACCGAGCTGCTGGTCGAGGTGGCGCTGGAGTTGCGCCCGGCACGGGTGCTCGAGGTCGGGACCGGCTCGGGCGCGGTGGCGCTCGCGCTCGCCGCCGAGCTGCCCTCCGTCGAGGTGACCGGCACCGACACCTCCGACGAGGCCCTGGAGCTCGCGCGCTCCAATGCGGCGCGGCTCGGCCTCTCCGAGCGGGTGCGGCTGCTGAGCGGCTCGCTCCCGGCCGGTGAGCGCTTCGACCTGCTGCTCGCAAACCTCCCCTACGTCGCCGAGTCGGAGTGGGCGGGGCTGGCCGCCGAGATCCGGGACTGGGAGCCGCCCGCGGCCCTGCTTGCCGGCCCGGACGGCCTCGCTGCGATCCGGGGTTTGCTCGGCGCGGTCGGCAAGGCGGGTGCGGGGACGATCGCCGGCGCCATCGCCCTCGAGGTCGGGGCCGGACATGCCGGCGCGGTGCGCGATCTGCTTCGCGACGCCGGCTTCGCGCAGACCGAGGCCCGGGCCGACCTCGCCGGCATCGAGCGGGTCGTGCTCGGCCGGCCCTGATGCGATCATCGCGGCGGCCCGCGGGTCTCGCCGGCCCTTTCCGATTCGGTACAGCGGCGTTGATCTGCGGCTTGGCCTGCGTTGCCGCCGTGGCGCTCGGCTCCGCCGCCGCTGACGCGCGGCGGGGATCGCCGTATCCGTGGCGCGGCGTGATCCAGGCCCAGTACGGGTCGCAGTTCAGTGCCCGCGAGCGGGTCCGCCTGCTGCGCTTCATGGGCCGCAACGGCTTCAACGCCTACGTCCACGCGCCCAAGGACGATCCTTACCAGCGGATCCTCTGGCGGGACCCGTATCCGACCGACCGCCAGCGCCGCCTCGACGCCGACGTCGCCCTCGCCGGCCGGCTGGGGATCGAGTGGATCCCGAACGTCTCCCCGGGGATTCCGGGGTTCGCCAGCCCTGGCGAGGGGCCGCCGCCGGGGACGACGCCGAGCCCGCCGCTCTGTTTTTCCTGCCCCGCCGAGGTCGATGCGCTGCTCGCCAAGTTCGAGCCGTTCCGGCAAGCCGGAGCCGACACCTTCATGGTCAGCTTCGACGATGTCCGCAGCGAGTTCGCCCATCCGGTCGATGCGCTCGTCTACGGGGAGGGCGATCGCGCCTATGGAGCCGCCAACGGCGACCTGCTGAGCCGCCTCTACGCGGGCCTGCGCCAGCGCGACCCGGCGGCCCGATTGCTGACCGTCGGAGCGGACTACTCCGGCACGGTCGACACCGAGTACCTGCGAGGCCTGCGCGGAGCGCTTGCCCCGGGGATCGAGGTGATGTGGACCGGCCCCGGGGTCGAGGCGCGCCGCTTCGCGCCCGCCGACGCCGACAACTACGGCTTGCGGGTGGGGAGGGCCCCGATCGTCTGGGAGAACTGGACCACGACCGACTTGATCCGCGACCCCGGCATGCCGCCGACCCGGGTCTTCCTCGGCCCCTATGCGCGGGGCCGCGGCCTCGCCGAGCATGTCCGCGGGTTCTTCTTCAACCCCGCCAACGAGGCCGAGCTGAACTTCCTGCCGCTCGCCACCGCCGCGGATTGGCTGCGCCACCCTCGCGCCTACCGGCCGCGCAGGGCGTTCCTGCGCGAGGTGCGCGGTCTCGCCGGGCGCCAGTCGGCGTTCTTGCGCGCGTTCGCCGAGACCAGCTACTCCTCGACGCTGCGCACCAGCGTCGAGGCGCCGACCTTCGCCGGGCTGGCCCATCGCTTCCTGCGCGTGCGCCGCGGCCGCGGAAACGGCCTCCGGCAGGCGGCGCGCCTGCGCCGCGAGCTGGCGCTGGTGATGCGGGCGCGGGCACGCCTGCGCCGGGTGAAGGCGTTGCGGCCGTTCCTGCGCGAGGCGCGCCCGTTCCTTCGCTCGGCTCGGCTGGAGGCACGCTCCGCGCTGGTGGCGACGAAGCTCCTGCAGGCCCGCGATGCCGGCCGGCGCCAGTTGCTTCGCCACCGCCTGCGGCGGCTGATGCGGCGAAGCGCCGGCCACCCCCAGGAGACCTTCGGCAGCCGCAGCGGCGTGTTCGGGCTGACCGGCAATAGGGTGGACAGCTACGTGAAGCGCGCCCGCAGGCTCGACCGGGCGCGGTGATGAGCGCGCAAATCTCGATCGAGGCCGAGGAGGCGGCCGCGGCTCGGGCGGAGCTGGAGCGATGCGTCGCCGGCGGTGGCGTCGCGGTGTTTCCCGCCGACGGCCTCTACGGCCTCGCCTGCGACCCGCTCAACGCCGCAGCGATTGCCCGGGTCCACGCACTGAAGGGACGCCATCAGGGAAAGCCCTCGGCGGTGATGTACTTCGCCCCGCTGGCGATGCGGGAGCTGCTCGCCGCCCTCGGTCCCCGAACCCGCGAGGCAGCGGCGGCACTGCTGCCGGGCCCGGTGACACTGGTGGTCGCCAATCCCCAGCGTCGCTTTCCGCTGGCCTGCGGCGATGACCCGGAGCGGCTCGGGGTGCGCCTGATCGAAGGACCGCTCGCCGGGGCGATGTGCCCGGTCTTCCAGACCAGCGCCAACCGCAGCGGGGGCGCAGCGCCGTCCCGGTTCGCCGACGTGACGGCCGGGATCGTCGCCGGCGCCGACCTCGCGATCGACGGCGGCGAGCTCACCGGCGCCCCATCGACGGTCGTCGACATCAGCGCGATCGAGTCGGGCGGCGATTGGACGGTGCTGCGCAAGGGAGCGCTGGGTCGCGAGCCGCTTGCGCGAGCCCTCGGCGCTCCTGGCTAGCTGCCCTCGCCTCCGAGCGCGGCAAGCGCCTCGTCGAGGTCGGTGAAGAACTCGATGCGCCGGGCCAGGCCGTCGCGGATCAGCCACGCCTGCACCGCCTTCTGCTCGAGGCGGATCTCCTCCATCACCTCGTAGAACGACTCGAACCAGCGGCGGATCCCCTCCGGGCCGCGGTAGGTGTCCGGCTCGGCGGCCATGCCGACCGGCGTCTGCATCTCGAAATCGGGGGCGATCAGCGGCAGCAGCGCCTCGTAGCCGCTCTCCGACAGCGTTGCGAACGCCTGTCTGGCGAGCTCGATGTTCTCCTCGGATACGGCCGGAGCGTATCCCGGACGTTGCTATCGTCGGCCGGGCGGTGAGCGAGCCCTCCGACAACTTCCAGACTGCCCCGCTGGCCGAGGTCGACCCCGACATCGCGCGGGTCCTGCAGCGCGAGCTGGAGCGCCAGCAGAGCACGCTGGAGATGATCGCTTCGGAGAACTTCGTCCCCCAGGCGGTGCTCGAGGCGGTCGGCTCGGTGCTGACCAACAAGTACGCCGAGGGGTACCCTGGCCGACGCTATTACGGCGGCTGCGAGGAGGTCGACGTCGCCGAGCAGCTTGCGATCGACCGGGCCAAGGCGCTGTTCGGGGCCGAGCACGTGAACGTCCAGCCTCACGCCGGCGCCCAGGCCAACAACGCGGCCTACATGGCGCTGCTCGAGCCCGGCGACACGATCATGGGCATGGCGCTCGACCACGGCGGCCACCTCACCCACGGGATGAAGCTCAATGTCTCGGGCAAGCTCTACGAGGTCGTCGCCTACCACGTGCGGCGCGAGGACCACCTCTGCGACATGGAGGAGGTCGAGCGGCTGGCGCAGGAGCACCGGCCGAAGGTGATCGTGGCCGGCTGGTCGGCCTATCCGCGCCAGCTCGACTTCGCGGCGTTCCGCGAGATCGCCGACTCCGTGGAAGCGAAGCTGATGGTCGACATGGCCCACTTCGCAGGCCTGGTGGCGGCGGGAGAGCACCCCAACCCGGTCCCGCATGCCCACGTCACGACCACGACGATCCACAAGACGCTGTGCGGCCCGCGCAGCGGGATGATCCTCTGCAGCGAGGACCTCGCCAAGGACATCGACCGCTCGGTGTTCCCCGGCCAGCAGGGCGGGCCGCTGATGCACGTGATCGCCGCCAAGGCAGTGGCGCTGGGCATCGCCTCATCGGAGCAGTTCCGCGCCCGACAGCGCCAGACGATCGCCAACGCGCAGGCGTTCGCCGAGGAGCTGATCGCCGGTGGGATCGATGTCCTCACCGGAGGCACCGACGTGCACCTGGTGCTGGTCGACCTCACCGCGACCGGCCTCGACGGCAAGGCCGCCGAGACCCGCCTCGAGGAGGTCGGGATCACCGTCAATCGCAACGCGATTCCATTCGACGAGCGGCCGCCGATGAACCCCTCGGGGCTGCGGATCGGAACGCCGGCCATGACCACCCGCGGCCTCGTCGAGGACGACATGCGCGAGATCGCGCAGGTGATCTGCGCGGCGCTATCGGACCGCTTCGACGCCGAGCGCGACGTCCTGCTCGAGCGTAGTCGGGCGCTGATGGAGCGCTATCCGCTTTACCCCCAGCTCTCCCCCGTCACCGCGGCCTAGCTGAAACCGCGTCGCCGAGGCCTCAGCCGTCGCCGAGCTCGCCGGCGCGGGTCAGGTCGGGGCGCTTCATCGCCTCCAGCCAGATCGCCCGCGCCTCCTCGCGGCCGGCGCCTTGCGGCAGGCGCTCCGCCACCCATGCGGCGCTCTGGGTCACCTCATCGCCTTGGATGGGGGCGATTCCCTGGTGAGCCTCGGCACCGACCTCCTCGCCGGGTCCGGTCAGCACCTCCCGCATCGTCTCTCCTTCCCGGATGCCGATCTCGTCCAGAGCCGGCTTGCCCTCGCGTCCCGCGAAGCGCCAGATCCGCTCCGCCAGCTCGCCCACAGTCATCGTCGGCATCTCGGTGGGCCCCGCCAAGACGGTGCCCTCCCCGGCCAGCAGGGCAGCGTGCGCGACGAGCGTCGTGGCGTGTGCCATCGTGATCCAGTAGCGCACCATGCCCGTGTCGGTCACGGTAAGCGGCACCCCGGCTCGCGCTTGGCGCAGGAACAGCTCGGAGGCGCTCCCCGCGCTGCCGAGGACGTTGACGAGGCGCACTGCAATCCGACCGCCCCGGCCACGCTGTGCGGCGAGCGCGGTGAGCTGCTCCAGAAAGCGCTTGGTGCGTCCGTAGAAGCTCGCCCCCAGCGCCGCCTTGTCCGTGGAGGCGACGACGACGCGCTCGGAATCGACTGCGTCCGCGGCCTGCAGCAGGTTCCAGGTCCCGTGCAGGTTCGTGTCCACGAACTCCTCCGGAAAGCGTTCGGCCAGGTCCACGTGCTTGTAGGCGGCCAGGTGGAAGATGACGTCCGGCGGGGAGGCAACAACGCGGCTCTGCAGCAGAGCGGGCTCGCGGATGTCGCAGAGGACGTAATCCAACCGTTCCAGCGCCGCGGCGTCCCGCCTGCGGCGGTCGGCGGTCAGCGAGCCCTCGTGCGCGTCCATCAGCGTGATTCGCTCCGGCCGGAACCCGAGCAGCAGCGTGGTCAGGGCGTGTCCGATCGATCCGCCGGCGCCGGTGACGAGGACACGGCGCCCTGCGAACAGCTCGTCAAGCTCGATCACCGATGGAATCGGGTCCCGCTGCCCGACCACCTGCTGCCAGTCGAAATCGTCGGCCGGGACGCGGGGCGGCCGCGGGGCGCCGGGATCCGCCTCCTGCGCCAGAGCCTCTTCAATCGCCCGGTAGCCCGCCTTCATCCCCGGTGACATGGAGTGGTCGGGTTCGTTGATCTCGGCGACGATGAAGGGGACCAGCTCTCCGAGGCGGCGCACGATCGGGTCCAACTCCAGCTCGCCGCTGCCGTAGTCAAGCCCCTCGCCGAGCAGGCCGGACGCGTCGGAGACGTGGGCCACCTCTGCTTCGGGTCCCAGCTCCTCGACGTAGCGCTCGAGCTCGAGGTCCTGGTCGGAGGTGAGCCCGAACGGCGTCGGATAGGCGGCGGCGAAGGAGCGGAACAGGGCCGCGTGGGAGGTGTCGATCGTGAAGCCGAGCTCGGGGATCCGCTCTCGCCAGCGGCGCAGATCGTGCCAGTGGCCGCCGATCCGCGACAAGAAGAAGCCGCCGACGCGCATTCGCAACACCGGGGGCGTGTTCTCGATCAGCGGCTTGACCCCTCGCGAGAGGCAGGCGTCGGCGTAGAAGCGCAGGAAGCGCTCGATCTCCGCCTCGTCGAGTGGCCCGGCGGCGCGGAACTCGGCGGCGTCAACCGGGACGAAGAGGTGGATCGTGAGGACGGGTGAGCCGACGGCGGCCGCGAACTCCGCGCTGCGCTCGATTCCCCTCCGTGCCTCCTCGTCGAGGCGGTCGACTCGTACGAAGGCGCCGCTGGGCCAGCTGACCGGCGCCTCGGCGGTCACGGCGAGCCCCAGATCGGCAAGGCTCTCGCGGCTCACTTCGATCGCTCGCTGCAGCGCGTCATCATCGCTCACGTGACTCGCGGCGAGGCAGATCTCCAGGCCGCGCCACGAACCGCCGGCCAGCCGCTCGGCGAGCTGGTCGGGCTCAGGCGCTGCTTTTAGTAGCGGGATGGCGTCGTAGCCAGTCGACATAGTCTTCGATTCCTTGCTCGAGCCCGCGGGGGCGGAACTGCAGCCAGGGCGGGGCGAGCGTGGCCTCGTAGGTCGCATTCTCTCCCGGCGCCAGGTCCCCCCCGGGCGTCTCGACCGGCGATGACGAGCCCGCCGCCACTCGCACCAGCTCTGCCGCACGGGACAGAGGCGTCGAGACCCCGCTGGAGATCGTCACGGTCTCCCCCCAGCGGCCCTCGGAGGCGATCTGCTCGAGGGCCGGCACCAGGTCGTCCACGTAGACGAAGTCGCGCCCCCGGTTGGGATCTCCGGGGATCACGATTGGCGCACCCTCAAGCGCCCGGGCGGCGAAGACAGCGATTGCGCCGGTCGCCCCCTCGCGGGCGACCTGGCCCGGGCCAAACACCGAGGTCAGCCGTACCACTGTCGCCGGCGCGCGGTGCAGGCGGCAGGCCTCCTCCCCGAGCCTCTTCGAAATGGCGTAGGCATCAGGGGGAGGTTGAAGCGAGGCACGGACGCTTGACGGGTAGACCAGCCCCACGCCGTGCAGACGGCAGCCCTCGAGCAGGTTGAGGGTCGTGCCGACGTTCTCGCGGACCGCAGCTGCCGGGTCCGCACCGGCCCGAGCCGGGTCCGGGACCCCGGCGAAGTGAAGGACGCAGTCGCAGCCGGCGAGCAGCTCGGGCGCGCCCGGATCGCCGGCGTCGATCTCGACGACTTCCATGTCGCCGGCGGCCGCGCGGGCCGAGCCGCCGGGGCGGGTCGTCGCCACCACCTCGTGACCCCGCTCGGCCAGCAGGGTGCTGGCGCGCCAGCCGAGGAAGCCCGTCGCTCCCGTCACCAGGAATCTCATGTCAAGTGAACGGCCGCGTCATCGCGCCAGGTACTCGGCCAGGCGGTGGCGGTAGTCGAAGGGGGTCTCGAAGGTGCAGGCGGGCTCGCCGGCCGGCTTCTCTCCGCGGGCGAGTGCGGCGACATCCGCCACGGTGACGCTTTCCGCCGCGACGTTCGCGGTACTCACTCCGGGGCTGCTCGGCGAACCGAGCAGCGCCCGGGCCGCGTCCTCGACATGGACGACGCCGATCGTCGCCTGGCCGCCGTCGTCGAGGGGCAGCGGCTCGCCGGATGCCGCCAGGCGCCGGAACTTGTCAACCACCGTCTGCCGGCCGGGATCGGTGTGCTCGACCAGGCTCGGCCCGTAGACGATGCCCAGGCGCAGGATCGCCAGATCGAAGGGGGCTCGCTCCGCGTACATCCGCAGGCAAAGCTCTCCGTAGACCTTCGAGAGGTGCGCAAGGTCGCTCTGCGCCCCGTAAGGGTGCTCCGCTCGCACCTCGCCGCGCGGCGCCGGGCCGTAGACGTTCAGCGAGCTGGCGAAGACAAGCGATGGCACGCCGGCGGCGACCGCGGCCTCCGCGACACGGCGCGCTCCCGTCAGGTTCGTCTCCTCGGTGTAGTCGGGATCGCGTTCGGAGATCGGCCGGCTCGACTGGGCGGCAAGCAGGTAGGTGCGGTCGGGACGCTCGCCGAGCAGGCGTGACATGTCCTCTGCGCTTCGCACGTCGGCGGTCTCGACCTGGGCACCACCTGCTTCCAGCTGCGCCAGCTGGGTTTGCTCGACCGCGTACCAGTTGTCCGCCAGGGTGACGCTCGATCCCTCGACCAGCGCCAGCTCGGCCAGCGCCGCGCCCAGGTAGCCGGCCCCGAGGATCAGCACTGAGCTCACCGGAATTCGCCCGCTCAGATCCGCGTGACGTTCGGCCCGTCCGGGACGACGTTGCGCGTGTCGACGATCGAGCTCGCGTTCTCCCACAGTGGCTGCTCGAGGAACTGGCGGTGGGGGGTGAGCACGACGACGCAATCGGCCTCGCGGACCTGCTCGGGTGACCACTCGACGCTGTGATGCAGGACCCCGTCGAGCTCGATCTCGCCAACCCAGGGATCGCAGTAGCGCACCTCGCCGCCGCGGTCCAGGAGTTGGCGCATCACCTCGAGGCTCGGCGACTCCCGCGTGTCGTGGACGTCGGGCTTGTATGCAAGCCCCAGCAGCAGCAGGCGGGACCTGAGGATCGGCTTGCCGGCGGCATTGAGGGAGTCGCTGACCTTCTGCAGCACGTGGGTCGGCATGTGGGAGTTGACCTCGTGGGCTGCGTCGATGATCTGCGCCGAGTACCCGTACTCGCGGAGGCGCCAGGCGAGGAAGTGCGGGACCACCGGGATGCAGTCCCCTCCCAGCCCCGGCCCCGGGTAGTGGGGGAGGAAGGCGAAGGGCTTGGTGGCCGCGGCTTCGATCACCTCCCAGGCCGAGATCCCCAGCCGGTCGCACATCAGGGCGAGTTCGTTGGCGAGTCCGATGTTGACGGCCCGGAATGTGTTCTCGTGCAGCTTGGCGGTCTCGGCGACCGTCGTGCTGGAGACCGGGACCACCTCGTCGACGATCTGGCGGTAGAGCAGCTCGATGCGTTGCCGGCACTCGGCGGTGATGCCGGCGAGCAGCTTCGGAGTGTTGCGGAGCGTGAAGTGCTCGTTGCCGGGGTCGACCCGCTCCGGGGCATAGCCGAGGAAGAAGTCCTGGCCCACCTTCCCACCCGACCGCGCGAGGATCGGCAGGACGATCTCCTCTGTTGTGCCCGGATGGGTGGTGGACTGGAGGACGATCAGCTGGCCCGGGCGAAGCACCGCCGCAACCGACTCGGCGGCGGAGACGATGTAGGAGAGGTCGGGTGCGCGGCTCTTGGAGAGGGGGGTGGGGACGCAAATCGTGTTCACGTCGAGGCTGCCGGCGACTCCGTAGTCGCTCGTTGCCTCGAGCTCCCCGTCGAGGTCCGCGTAGCGCTCGGCGGGCACGTCGACGAGGTAGGAGCGCCGCTCGCGGACCGCGGCCACCCGCTCCTCGTCCAGGTCGATCCCGGTGACGTCGAATCCCGCCTCGGCGTAGGCAATCGCAAGCGGCAACCCGGCGTAGCCGAGCCCGACGATGCCTATCCTGGCCTGCCGCGTGGCTATGAGGTCCTCGAAAGTCGCCGAGGAGGAGAGGGTCTCGCTCAAAGCCTGCCAAGGCTAGAGGATCGCCTCCAGGCGTGATCTCGCCGCCTGGAACGTCTGGTATACCCGGCAGCGCCGAATGTCGCTTCCGGAATCCGTCGAGGCCCTGTTCACCGAGCCCGCGGTGGTGTGGGGCTTTCTCCTCGCCGCGGCCATAGTGCTCGCGCTCACGCCTCTGGCCATCAGGGTCGCACCTCGCATCGGTGCGCTCGACGTGCCGACCGATCGGCCCCGCGTGCACAGCCGGCCCGTGCCGCGCAGCGGGGGCCTCGCGATCGTCGCCGGCATCCTCGTTCCCGCCGCGCTGTTCGTCCATCCCACCTCCGGGCCCTATCTCGGGATCCTGATCGGGACGTTCTGCGTCGCCGTGATCGGGCTGATCGACGACACCCGTGGCCTGCGGCCGAGCCACAAGTTTCTCGGCGTGGCGGCGGTGGCCCTGATTCCCGTGGTCGGATTCGATCTGACGATCGACCACATCACGGTTCCGTTGATCGGGACCTTTGACTTCGGTTGGGTCGCCTATCCGCTGACCGTGCTCTGGATCGTCTTGATCGCGAACCTGGTCAACCTGATCGACGGCATGGATGCTCTGGCTGCCGGGATCGTCGCCATTGCCGCCATCACCATCGCCCTGCTCGCCGCCTCATTCGTGCGCACGGACGCCGCCGCGCTGGGGGCGATCACGGCAGGCGCGACGCTGGCCTTCCTCAGGCACAACTACCACCCGGCCAAGGTCTTCATGGGCGACACCGGCGCCCTCGCCCTCGGCTTCCTGCTCGCCGCGGTTGCTGTCGAGGGCGTGACCAAGACCGCAGCCACGATAGCCCTGGCGGGGCCGTTGCTGGTGATGGCGGTGCCGATCCTCGACACCACCTTCGTGGTCCTGAAGAGGCTCAAGTACCGGCGGGCGCCCTGGGGCGCCGACCACAACCACTTCTACCACCGCTTCCTGCGGATCGGCTTCTCGCAGCGCCGCACCGTTGCCTACCTGCACCTCTGGGCGGCCCTCGTCGCCGCCTTCGCGATCCTGGTCCGCTTCCTGCCGCCGCGGCCGCACGCGATCTGGGACCTCGGCAACTCGCTGATCGTGAGCGCCGCGGGGCTGGTGGTGATGGCCACCTCGGTATGGATGGTCTACAGGCTGGAGATCCTCAAGGCGCGCCATCTCCAGGCGCTGGGACTGGGGCGCTTCGCCAGGGAGGAAGAGGAGGACGACGAGCGCGAGGAGGCGGTCGAGCGCGTGCTCATCGCCGATCCCCGGAGCTGATCCAGGGCAGCGCCATGTCAAGCAGCTCCTGCGGGTCTCGCTGCACGCGCGACCGGTAGCGGTCTGCCTCCTTCTTTACGACCTCGATCTCCTCCGGGTCGGTGACCAGGTGCAGCCTGCCCTCGCGGGCGAGTTGCTCGTCCACTCCGCCCATACGCCCCTCGAAGATCGACCAGACGGGCGTGCCCAGCACGGCCGCTTCGCGGTTCATGGTCCCTCCGGCCGAGACCACCAGGTCGGCGAAGGCGACCAGGCTGCGCCCGTCCACGACCCGCTCGGGGATGATCAGCCGCTGCAGGCCCAGTTCGGCGATTGCCGAGCCCTGCTCCGGGGTTCGGGGAAGCACCACGGTTTGGGTTTCCTCGTTCTCGCTGAGGCGGCGCAGGACCCGCGGCAGGATCGGGTTCTCGGAGCCGCCGAGGTAGAGCGCGTAAGCAGGGGCGGTGCGCACGACGCAGAGGATCCGCTCGCGATCGATGTCGAGCTCCTCCAGGACGTAGGGGTCGGGCTCGAAGCCCGAGAGGTAGTACTCCTCCTTCAGGCCGGGATAGCGGACGAGCTTTCGCGACCGCGCCCCGTAGCGCGCAAGGCGGCGAGCCGGGATCGCGTCCGGAGCGAGGACGCGGGTGGCGAGCCGGCAGTTCACGCTGTGCTGGAGCAGGGCCCACTCGTAGTCGAGCATGGTGGTGTTGGGCACGCCCAGCAGCCGGCAAGCGACGGGAAGGTCGGTTGAGCCATGGGCGAGCGCGCAGTCGAAGCCCCGGCCGCGACCGAAGCGGGTGAGCTTGGGAATCCGGCCGGCGGCGGCCCGCGCCTTGCTCAGCCGGGCGGCGCCGCCGTAGCGGCCGATCGCCGTGTAGGGGTGGCCCCATTCATCGAGCAACTCGACCGTGTGCGAGAGGGGGCGCGCGGTCAGCGTCACCTCATGTCCCTGGCGCTCCAGCAATTCGACGAGCGGGCGGAGGACGAAGACGTGCGCGGTGTTCGTTAGATCGACCCAAACCCGCATGTGAGCAGGAGGATCGTAACGAGCCGTACCCGCGCGGCATCTGGCGTGGGTGGGATATAGTCGCTTCGCCGCCGGTGCTCCGGGCTTTCGCCGGACCCGGGCGGCAAAAATCGTCTCCTCCAGTGCTCTCCGCGACCGCAATTGTCAGGCCGTTTCAGCCAAGACCCTCGTGAGCGACCGACCGCCGGTGGGAGCCGATGCGGCGACCGCGGGAGGCCTGGTGATCGGGGCGATCGTCGCCTGCGCTGCGGCCGGATTCGGGCTCGGCTCACTCGTGGACCTCGCCGTCCCGTTCGGCCTGGCCGGGGTGTTCGCGGGGCTGATCGTGGGAATGGCGCTTGTCTACGCTCGCTATAGACGGATCTGACCGGCTCGAGACCGAGAGCCGGAGCTCTTCGCTCGTTCGCTTCGCGGACCTGGCCGTGCTCGCGTTTGCGCTGCCGGTCTTCCTCCTCGCCGGCTTCCCGATGCTCGGCTACGCGGTGGCCGCCGCTGCCTGGCTCGCGGCATGGGGCGTCCAGCTGGCTGCCGAGCGCAACGTGGAGCGCTCGCTGTCCGGTGGCAACCGCCGTTCCGCGCTCGGCGTGCTCGCCGCCGCGACGCTGGGGCGCGTATGGCTGGTCGCGCTGGCGATCCTGCTGGTCGGGCTCTCGGAGCGCGAGGCCGGCCTGGCCGCCGCCGTGCTCACCGCCGCGCTGGTGACCGTTCATCTGGCCGGGATGGCACTGGATCGCCTGATGGCGCCGGAGGAGGAAAGCCCGTGAGCAGAAAGGCGAAGGTTTGGCTCGGGATAGGCCTTTACTTTGCGCTGTTCATCGCCCTGGTGCTGGTCTTCGGCAACGACGGCAAGAACGAGGAGTTCCAGCCGCAGAACGAGTTCAAGCTGGAGCCTTGGATCGACATCAAGATCGGCGGCATCGACTTCAGCATCAACCGCGCCGTCTTCTACCTGGCGCTGGCCAGCGCCCTGACGATCACGACCATGGTCTGGATCGCGCGGCGGATGCAGCAGAAGCCGAACCGGGTGCAGACCGCGATCGAGGTCGCCTACGACCTGACCAAGAACAACATCACCGGCGGCAACCTCGACGCCAAGACGGCGGTGCGCTGGTTTCCCTTCCTCGCCGCGCTCTTCTTCTTCATCTGGTTCTCGAACGTGATCGGCTACCTGCCGTTGCCCACTTCGCACGAGACGGTTGACATCTTCGGCATCGCGGTCCCCTCCTTCGCGATCTACGCCGCAACCGCCAACATCTCGATGCCGTTGGTGCTCACCCTGGTCGTCTGGATCACCTACAACGTGGAGGGGATCCGGGCCAAAGGATTCCTGCCCTACTTCAGGGGCTGGCTGCCGCCCGGGCTCGAAGACATGAATCCGCTCGGTAAGGGCTTCATCTTCATCATCGAGGCGATCTCACACTTCGCGCGCCTGATCTCGCTTTCGGTGCGGCTCTTCGCCAACATCCTCGCCGGGCACCTGCTGCTGTTGTTCATGGGCGGTGGGCTGGCCGTTTTGCTTGGAATCGCGGCGCTCGGCGCGCTCACCTTCCCGATGGCGTTCTTCTTCTTCGTGCTCGAGTTGGGTCTTATCGCCACGCTGCAGGCGTTTATCTTTGCCACCCTCACCGCGATCTACATCGGCGGCGCCACCGCCGAAAGTCACTAAGGAAAAGGAGCTGCGCAATGGACTTTTTGATCCCAATCGCCCAGGCGGCCGCCAAGGGTGCGGCCAGCAAGGGCGTCACCGACGTAGGCATCACCGACGCCGGCAAGGCGATAGCGCTCGGCGTCGGCGCCGGCCTCGGCTCGATCGGCGCCGGCATCGGCATCGGCATCATCTTCGGCAAGGAGATCGAGTCGGTCGCCCGCCAGCCGGAGATGAAGGACGAGCTGCAGAGCATCCGCTGGCTCGGCTTCGCGCTGACCGAAGCGGTTGCCTTCTACACCTTCATCTTCGGCCTGATCGCCTTCTTCCTCTAGGCCATTGGAGCCGCTCGGCGACATAGTCGGATTCCTCGTGCTCGCCCAGGAAAGCGGCGGGCAGGCCAAGGAGGGCGGCAGCTTCCTGGTCACGCCCGGCCTCGGGCTGATGATTTGGACGCTGGCGCTGTTCCTGTTCACGATGTGGGTTCTGAACAAGCTCGCCTTCCCGCGGATCCAGGAGGCGCTAGACAAGCGCGCCAACGCGATCAGCGAGAACATCGAGGCGGCCGAGCGCCAGCGCAAGGAGGCCGACGAGCTGCTCGAGGAGTACCGCGAGCGCCTCAAGGAGGCGCGCGAGCAGGCCGACGACATCGTCGCCCGCGCCCGCAAGGCGTCCGAGACGGCGAAGGCCGAGGCCGCGAACGAGGGCAATGCCAAGCGCGAGGAACTGGTCGCCGCCGCACGACGAGACATCGAGGCGGAGACGCGGCGCTCGCTGGACCGGATCCGCAAGGAGGTCGCGGACCTGACCGTGATCGCGACCGAGAAGGTGACCCGCAAGTCGCTCACCGACGACGACCACAAGCGGCTGGTCGACGAGGCGCTGGCGGAAGTCGACTTCACCGCGCTGGGCGGCGACAACGGAGATCGGGAGTGACGAACGGGCGCGAAAACCGAGCAGGTCTAGGGCGCGGCTGATGGAGGAGATCGCCCGTGTCTACGCAGAGGCCCTCTTCGACGTGGCCAAGGAGAAGGACAAGCTGGATCGGATCCACGAAGAGCTCAGCCAGTTCGCCAAGGAGCTCGACGGCAACCGCGAGCTGCAGGTGTTCTTCTTCTCCCCCTACTTCTCCTCGGCCGAGAAGTGGGATGGGATCGAGCGGGCGGTGAGCGGCGCCGACCCGGAGTTCGTCAACTTCCTCGAGTTGCTCATCGAAAAGCACCGCATGCCGCTGATCTTTCGAATCCAGCGCCAGTTCGAGGAGCGCTGGAAGGAGGAGAACCGCAAGCTCGACGTGTCGGTTACCAGCGCCGTCGAACTGGACAAGAACGTCGTGGAGCGGATCGGGGGCGAGATCGAAAAACAGACCGGGCGCAGCGTCGAGCTCACCAGCGCCGTCGACGAGGACATCCTCGGCGGAATCGTGCTGCAGGTCGGCAACATGGTGCTGGACGCCAGCATCCGCAACCGCTTGGAAAAACTTCGCAAGAGCATCGCGAGCGCGGCATAAGGAGGAAGGACCACCCCCATGGAAATCAAGCCAGACGAGATCGCCAGCATTCTGCGCCAGCGCATCGAGGGCATGGATGCGGGTAGCGCCGACCTCTCCGAGGTGGGCACGGTTCTCTCGGTCGCGGACGGGATTGCTCGCGTGCACGGCCTGGACAACTGCATGGCGCTCGAGATGCTCGAGCTGCCTCACGACGTCACCGGCCTTGCGCTGAACCTCGAGGAGGACAATGTCGGCGTCGTGCTGTTCGGCCACTGGGACAAGGTCGTAGAGGGCGACACGGTCAAGCGGACCGGCAAGCTGCTCAGGATCCCGGTCGGCGAGGAGCTGCTGGGCCGGCTCGTGGACCCGCTGGGCCGCCCGCTCGACGACAAGGGAGACGTCAACACCAGTGAGACTCGCCCTGCCGAGTTCAAGGCACCGGGTGTGGTCCAGCGTCAGCCGGTGAAGGAGCCGGTGCAGACCGGACTGAAGGCGATCGACGGGATGATCCCGGTCGGGCGCGGCCAGCGCGAGCTGATCATCGGCGACCGCCAGACCGGCAAGACGGCGATCGGGCTCGACACGATCATCAACAACAAGGACAAGGATCTGGTCTGCATCTACGTCGCGATCGGGCAGCGAATGTCGACGGTGGTGCAGGTGAAGGAGATCCTCGACGAGGCCGGGGCGATGGAGAACACGATCATCGTCGCCGCGCCCGCCGACGAGGCGGCCCCGATCAAGTTCATCGCGCCGTACGCCGGTTGCGCGATCGGGGAGCACTTCCTCTACAACGGCAAGGCGGCGCTGTGCATCTACGACGACCTCACCAAGCACGCGTTCGCCTATCGCCAGATGTCGCTGCTGCTGCGGCGCCCTCCCGGGCGGGAGGCCTATCCGGGCGACGTCTTCTACCTGCACTCCCGGCTGCTGGAGCGAGCGGTCAAGCTGTCCGACGAGCAGGGCGGCGGCTCGCTGACGGCGCTGCCGGTGATCGAGACCCAGGCCAACGATGTCTCGGCCTACATCCCGACCAACGTGATTTCGATCACCGACGGCCAGATTTTCCTCGAGTCGGACCTGTTCTACTCGGGCGTGCGGCCGGCGATCAACGTCGGCATCTCGGTCTCGCGGGTCGGGGGCAACGCGCAGACCAAGGCGATGAAGAAGGTGGCCGGCAAGCTGCGCCTCGACCTCTCGCAGTACCGCGACCTCGAGGCGTTCGCCCAGTTCGGCTCCGAGCTGGATCCCGAGACGCAAAAGGCGCTGGCCCGCGGCGAGCGCTTGGTCGAGATGCTCAACCAGAAGGAGCGCCAGCCGCTCTCGGTCGCCGACCAGGTGGCCTCGATCTACTCGGGCACCGGCGGCTACCTGGACCGGATCAAGGTCGACCGGGTTACAGAGTTCCTCACCGGCCTGCTGGAGCGCCTGCACTCAGAGCAGAGCGAGCTGATGGGCCGGATCAACGAGGGCGAGCTGTCCGACTCCGACGAGGAGGCGCTCGGCGACGCGATCAAGGAGTTCATCGACGATTTCGGCCCCGACCTCGACGAGGAGGGCCAGCCTCTGGACGAGGGCGAGTCGGACCGCATCAAGTCCAAGGAGAAGCGCGCCAAGCCCGGGCGCACCGCGGATGAGGAGAGCGCCACCGACGAGCAGCCGGAGGGCGAGCAGGCCGAAGCCGAAGAGGAGGAGAAGGAGGCCGCTCCGGCGTAATTCGTTGCTCGTTACTCGTTACTCGTCGCTCGGGTAACGAAGAACGAGGAACGAGGAACGAGGAACGAGGAACGAGGAACGAATCATGGCTACCCGCAAGGAAGTCAGAAACCGCATCGCCAGCGTCAAGAACATCAACAAGATCACGCGGGCGATGGAGATGGTGGCGGCGGCCCGCCTGCGCCGTGCCGAGGAGCGGATCGACCACCTGCGACCCTACGCGCAGGCGATCCGCAAGCTCACCCGCCGAGCCGCCGAGGAGGTCGGCGATATCCCCCGGGTCCCCGTGCTCGAGCAGCGCGAGAACGTGCGCAACGTCGGCATCCTGCTGATCACCGGCGACCGCGGCCTTGCCGGCGCCTTCAATACCAACATCATCCGCGAGGGCATGCGGCTGAAGCGCGAGTTCGAGGATGACGACTCCCACATCGTCTTCTCGGTTGTCGGCCGGCGCGGCGAGTCGGCGCTGGGCTTCCGCCAGCAGGAACTGACCCACTCCTACACGGGCTTCACCGATCGCCCGGGCTTCGCCAACGCGCGCGAAATCGCCGGGCAGCTCACCTCCGCCTACGTCGACGAAGAGCTGGACCGCGTCGAGCTGGTCTATAACCGCTACGTCTCGCCGCTGACCCAATACGTGCGGCGTCAGACGCTGCTGCCGCTGCAGGAGGCCGAAGTGTTCGGCGAGAAGGCCGAAGAGCTTGCGCGCGACGAGCCCGAGTGGGACTCGGAGCTGGTCGAAGCACACCGGCGGGCGCTGTGGCTCTACGAACCCGAGCCCGAGGAGCTGCTTCAGCGGTTGGTGCCCGACTACGTGAACATCTCCGTCTACCGGGCATTGCTGGAGTCGACCGCCTCCGAGCACGGGGCGCGGATGATCGCGATGCGCAACGCCGCCGAGAACGCGGAGTCGATGATCGAGGACCTGACCCTGGAGATGAACCGGGTTCGCCAGGCCGAGATCACACAGGAAATATTGGAGGTCGTGTCGGGAGCGGAAGCGCTCGCATAGGTAGCTCGTTGCTCTTGCTCGTTACTCGACCGAGCAACCAGCCACGAGGAACGAGGAACGAGGAACGAGGAACGCATACGAATGGCTGAAGAAAACGGAAACGTCGGCAGAGTCGAACAGGTAACGGGTGTCGTTGTGGACGCTGTATTCCCCGACGAGCTGCCGGAGATCTACTCGGCGGTGAAGGTCGAGATGGAGCGCGATGGCGAGACGTCCGAGCTGGTCTGCGAGGTGCAGCAGCACCTCGGCGACGACCGGGTGCGGACCGTCGCGATGGACGCAACCGACGGCTTGCAGCGCGGGAACAAGGTGATCGACACGGGCGGTCCGATCACCGTCCCGGTCGGCAAGGCAACTCTGGGTCGCATCTTCAACCTGCTGGGCGAGCCGATCGACGAGAAGGACGAGGCGGTCGATGCCGACGACCGCTGGCCGATCCACCGTTCCGCCCCCGACGTCGAGGACCTCACCCCCACCCAGGAAATCCTCGAGACGGGGATCAAGGTCGTCGACCTGCTGGCCCCCTACCCGAAGGGGGGCAAGGTCGGCCTGTTCGGAGGCGCCGGCGTCGGCAAGACGGTGCTGATCCAGGAGCTGATCCGGACGATCGCCGAGGAGCACGAGGGTCTGTCCGCCTTCTGCGGCGTCGGGGAGCGCTCGCGCGAGGGCAACGACCTCTGGCTGGAGATGAAGGAGTCAGGCGTCATCGACAAGACGATGCTCGTGTTCGGGCAGATGAACGAGCCGCCCGGCGCTCGCCTTCGCGTCGCCCTCTCCGGGCTGACCATGGCCGAGTACTTCCGCGAGTCCGGCGGCCAGGACGTGCTGCTGTTCATCGACAACATCTTCCGCTTCGTGCAGGCCGGGTCGGAGGTCTCGGCGCTGCTCGGCCGGATGCCCTCCGCGGTGGGCTACCAGCCGACCCTGGAGACCGAGATGGGTGAGCTGCAGGAACGAATCACGTCGACCGAGAAGGGGTCGGTGACCTCGGTGCAGGCCATCTACGTGCCGGCCGACGATCTCACCGACCCCGCGCCGGCGTCGGTGTTTGCGCACCTCAACGCGACCTCGGTGCTGTCGCGGGCGATCTCCGAGAAGGGCATCTACCCGGCAGTGGACCCGCTCGACTCCACCTCGACGATCCTCAAGCCGGAGCTCCTCGGCGAGGACCATTACAACACCGCGACCGAGGTCCAGGAGGTGCTGCAGCGCTACAAGGAGCTGCAGGACATCATCGCGATCCTCGGGATCGACGAGCTCTCCGACGAGGACAAGCAGACCGTGTCGAGGGCGCGCAAGATAGAGCGTTTCCTCTCGCAGCCGTTCTTCGTCGCCGAGGCGTTCACGGGCCGCTCCGGGGAGTACGTGCCGGTGGAGGAGACGGTGCGCGGCTTCCGCGAGATCCTCGACGGCGAGCACGACGACATATCCGAGGGCGCCTTCTACATGAAGGGCTCGATCGACCAGGTGCTCGAGGACGCAAAGGGTGCCAAGGCGACGGGCGGGGGGCCCGAGGCCGAGGGCGGCGACGAGGAGGCCGAGGGCGGCGACGAGGAGTCCGAGGGCGGCGACGAGGAGTCCGAGGAGGGCGACCAGGAGTCCGAGGAGGGCGACCAGGAGTCCGAGGACGGCGACCAGGAGTCCGAGGACGGCGACCAGGAGACGGGCGAGGAGTAACGGTTGGCCGGCGACGCGCACACGCTTTTGGTCGAGGTTCTCACGCCCGAGGGCGAGGTCTTCAGCGGCGACGTGGTGCAGGTCTCCACCCGGACCGCGACAGGCGAGATCGGGATCCTCGCCAACCACGTTCCGATCCTCGCCGCACTCGAGCCGACCGAGCTGCGCCTGCACCTCTCCGAGTCCGAGGTCGAGCGCTATGCCCAGGCCCATGGCTGGCTGCAGGTGTTCGCCAACCACGCATTGCTGCTGGTCGAGGAGGCGATCCCACCAGACCAGCTCGACAGCGGCCGGCTGCGCGAACAGATGGAAGAGGCCGAGCAACGATTGTCCGAGGCCGAGGAGGGCACCGCGACCCATGACCGGGCCGAGAAGGACCGCGAGCGAGCCGAGAAGTTCCTCGCCGTCGCCGAGGGCGACGGCGGTTGATGAATGAGCTTGTCGCCCTCGCCGAACGCCTGATCGGCTACGACACCTCCCAGCCGGAGCCGATCCACGAGGCGGCGGGGTTCATCAAGGGCTGGCTGGAGGCGCGAGGGATCGAGGCGCGCCAGGACTGGGTTCGCGACCTGCCGGTCACCTTCGCCGAGGTCGGACCCGCGGACGGCCCCTGCGTGGTCCTGCACGGACACATCGACGTCGTGCCGGGCCACCCGGAGCAGTTCGAGGCTCGGATCGAGGGCGACCGGCTGATCGGCCGCGGCGCCTACGACATGAAGGGCGCGCTGGCGGCGATGCTCGTTGTCTTCGCCGGGCTGCGTGAGCAGGAGGCGGTGCGGGTGCGGCTGGGGGTGGTCGCCGACGAGGAGTCCGAGGAGGACAAGGACCGCGGCAGCGACCATCTCGTCGACTCGGGCTTCATCGGGGACTTTGCGATCACCGGCGAGCCGACCGACCTCCACATCGGGGTCGAGGCAAAAGGAGTGCTGGCGATCCGGCTCGAGGTCCAGGGCCGCGCCGCGCACGGCGCCACTCCCTGGGAGGGCGACAACGCCGTGCTCAAGGCACTCGATGTATTCCGCAGTATCGAGTCGCTACCGTTTGCCAGGGAAAGTTCGGAGCTCTTCGACCGGCCCTCCATCAACCTCGGCCGGATCTGGGGCGGCGACGCGCTCAACAAGGTGCCCGACCGATGCGTCATCGACGTCGACATCCGCTACCTGCCCGACCAGGAACCCGCCGCGGTCCTGGCGCAGGTCGGTGCGCTGCCCGATTCCGAGGTTCTCTCCACCTTCACGCGGCCGCCTGCGATCGTCGATCGCGACTCCGAGTTGGTGCAGGGGCTGCGGGAGGCGGTCGCCCCGCATCTC
>JBBPIM010000023.1:0-33108 GCA_038040325.1 Candidatus Mayfieldus profundus | reverse complement strand
TGTCGATGCGCACGACCTTGCCGCTGACCACGTCCCCTTCCTTGAAGGAGATCATGGTCGCGTCGTAGTTGGGCACGAGCTTGCCGTCGACCTCGATCATGAAGTCGTCGGAGGCCCCGTTGGGGCCACCCGGGCTTGCCTGTTCGACGGCTGTATCGGCCGCAGACACGGCGGCGAATCATGGCAGACGTGCGCGGCCACTGAACTGAGCGCCCGTCGATTCCGTTTTACTAGGGACCGTGCCCGTGCGCGAGACCAAGCGTGGAGCCGACCGGACACCTATGTCCGGCGGTCACGACGTCCTGATCTGCGGCGCCAGCTTCGCCGGGCTCGCCGCCGCGCGGGAGCTGGCCGGCAGCGGCGCCGACGTGCTGGTGGTCGACCGTTACGAGATCGGCGAGCGCCAGACCTCGGCCTGTGCGGCGCCGACCGGCTGGCTGCGGGCGCTGGGTCTGGACGAGTCGATCAAGCAGACCTTCCAGGACCTGGTGGTCCACACCTCGCACATCACCGTGCGGATGAACCTTCCCTGGACATTCTCCACCTTCGACTACCGCACGCTGTGCCAGATCCTCTGGGAGGGCTGCGACGCACGGTTCGAGACCGCCAAGGTCGAGGGCCGCTCGGATTCGAACGGCGATGGCAGAACATTTGCGGCGGCTTCGCCGCCTGACCAGCCTGTGGCGGCGCCAAATGGCACCGCCCCAAACATCACTGTGTCGACCGACCGCGGTGAGCTCTCGGCGCCGCTGGTGGTGGACGCCCTCGGCTGGCGTCGACTGCTTGGCTCAGGCAGCAACGTTCAACCGCCCGAGGCGCGCCTCTCACGCGGGCTCGAGGTGCACCCCTGGGGCAGTGCCGACGACCTCGAAATCTGGATCGAGCGCGGAGTCGTCCCCGCCGGCTATGGATGGAGCTTTCCGGCCGATGACGAGCTGCGGGTCGGCGTCGGCTCCTTCGACCCGCGGTTTCACGTCAAGCAGCCGACCGTGGAGCTCGCCGAGCGTCTCGAGGTGCCGAGCATCCGCTACCAGGGCAATTGGATCCCCCACCGGATCCGCCCCGCGATCGACTCCGGTGTGTTCTTCGCCGGGGACTCGGCCGGGCACTGCCTTCCGCTCACCGCGGAGGGGATCCGCACGGCCTTCTACTTCGCGATCGCCTGCGGGCGCGAGCTGCGAGGGGTGGTCGAGGGCCGCAAGCCTCGCGAGGCCGCGCTGGCCGACTACGCAGCCTTCTCCGACGCGCATCACTGGAAGTTCGAGGCGATGCTGCGCGTCCAGCAGCTGATCCCGCGGATGCCGCCACGGCTGCTGGCGATGGCGCTGCGGGGGATGTCGACCAACCGCTTCGTCGACTGGTCGTTCGGGCACTACCTGGCCATAGCGCCACCGGAGTTCGCGCGCGGGCCGGCTGCGGCACCGGTCGCCGCTGAACCCGTCGCCGCCTGAGCTAGAAGCCGCGGCGCTCGCGCAGTTCGTTCAGCTCGCGGATCGTCTCGCCGGTGCGCGCTTCGCGCAGGACGATGCCGACCCGGATCGCGTGGATCGTGAACGCGACCGCGAGGATGCACACGGCGGCGGTCAGCCAGAGCACATCGCCGGGGTTGAAGCCGCCGATCGCCGCGAAGAAGCAGAACAGCACCACGACTCCCAGGCAAGCCACCCAAAAGATCCCGCCGAGTCGATCGATCATTCCCTTCATCGGAACACCTCCTCGGGCACCTCCCGTGCCGCGGACATATGAATTGTATCTCCGCTTAACGGACGATCAAGAATGTGCCGGCCAGCAGCAGCACGACGCCGAGGATGCGTTCCGGCGTAAGGGAGACCTGTTCCAGGCCGAGGATCCCGAGCCGGTCCGCAACCACCGACGCGGCGAGCTGGCCCGTGACGGTGGCCGCGGCCACCCCTCCCGCCCCGATCGAGCTGACGGTGACCAGCGCGGTGGCCACGTAAGCCGCTCCGAGCAGGCCGCCGACCAGGTAGTACCAGCGCACCTCTCCGGCCTCCGAAACCCCTCCGGTCTGGCCGCTGACCACGACAATCGCCAGCAGCACCGCAGTGCCGACCAGGAACGAGACCAGTGCAGCGGGCAGATTCCCGGTGGCGCGGCCAAGCACCGCGTTGATAGGCGCCTGCAGCGCGATCAGCCCGCCGACGCCGGCGGTGAGGATCACCGCGAGGCCCCTATCCACGGCCCGTATTGCCTGTGATTCTCGACGCGGACATGTGTTGTTACCGATGCGGCCCCCCGTTGGCCGTGTGCTGTCATATCAGGAGCGGCACCGACACCGACCGGCCCCATGCCTCCCCCCACCCGCAAGCAGCGTCGCCTCCCGGCTCTTTCTGCGAGTTCGAAGGCACCGACGGCTCGGGTGGCGACGGCCCCGGCTAAAGAGTGATCTTCGGCCCCTACTTGGCGGTTAGCCAGTTCTTGCCGACTCCGAGGTCGACCTCGAGGGGCGGGTCCAGTTCGTAGGCCGCACACATTTCGCGCCGCACGAGCGTCTCGGCCTCTTCCATCTCGCCCGGAGGGCCCTCGAACAGCAGCTCGTCGTGGATCTGCAGGATCAGGCGAGTCTTCAGCCGGGAATCGCCGAGCGCTGCGTGGCAGCGCACCATCGCCACCTTGATGATGTCGGCCGCAGTGCCCTGGATCACGGTGTTGACGGCCAGGCGCTCCCCCAGCCGCCGCGTCTGAACGTTGCCCGAGCGAAGCTCCGGGATCGGGCGCCGCCGTCCCATCAGCGTGGTCACGTAGCCGTCCTGCTGGGCGCGCTCCACAGTCTCGTCACGGAACGCCCGCACCGCCGGGAACCGCTCCAGGTAGCGGGCGACGAACTCCTCGCCCTCCTTCTGAGGGATCCCCAGGCGGTCGGCCAGGCCGAACCCGGTGAGGCCGTAGACGATCCCGAAGTTCACCATCTTCGCCTTCGATCGCTGGCCGACGTCGACCTCCTCGCGGGGGATGTTGAAGACCTCCGCCGCTGTGGCAGCGTGCACGTCGTCGCCGGCGCGGAATATGTCCTTCAGCACCTCCTCGTGTGCCACCTGCGCGAGCACCCGCAGCTCGACCTGGCTGTAGTCGGCGGAGAGCAGCCGCGCGCCGCGTTCGGCGACGAAGCAGGAGCGCAGCGGGCGACCAAGCTCGGTGCGGATTGGGATGTTCTGAAGGTTCGGGTTGGTGCTGGAGAGGCGCCCGGTGGTCGTCGCGGCCTGGTTGAAGGTGGTGTGGATGCGGCCGCTGTCGGGGTCGATCAGGTCGGGCAGGGTGTCGAGGTAGGTGCTCTTCAGCTTGCTCAACTCGCGCCAGCTCTCGATCTTGGGGACGATCTCGTGCTCGTCGCGGATCTGGGCCAGCACCCGGGCATCGGTCGAGAATCCGGTCTTCCCGCGCCGCTTCTTGGTCAGGCCGAGCTCGTCGAACAACACCTCGGCGACCTGCTGCGGAGAGCCGATCGTGAACTCGTGCCCGGCCAGGGCGTGGATTTCGGACTCGAGCTCCGCGATGCGCTCGGCAAAGCCATCCCCGATCTCGGCCAGCCGGCCGGCGTCGAGCTTGATCCCCTCCCGTTCCATCGCCGCCAGCACGTCGACCAGCGGCAGCTCCACCTCGCGCAGCAGTGGCTCCAGCCCCCATTCGTCCAGCCGCGGCCGCTGGCGCTCGGCGAGCTCGGCGACAAGGCTCGCTTCTTGGGCGGGGTCGAGCGCGGCCTCTGCCTCTTCTCCCAACTCCAGTTGCTCATCCTCGTTGCTCGTTGCTCGTTGCTCGTTGCTCGCGACGGCTATTCCGGCGTCGGCGGCGAGCTCGACGAGGTCGAAGGTGCGCCGAGCGGGGTCGAGAAGGTAGGCACCGAGCATCGTGTCGTGCTCGAAGTCCAGCTCGACGTCGCGCCCGGCCGCGGCGGCCAGCAGGCCATGGCGCCCGCCGCCCAGGGACTTTGCATCGTGGGCGACCAGCGGTCGACCGGCCAGCTCCGCGGCCAGGTCGCCGAGATCCGCGGCCTCTCCCGTGACCACCTGCTTGGAGTCGGCGCCCGCCCATTGTCCCGCCGCAATCGCCACCGCCACCGGCCCCTTGCCAAGGTCCGCGGCACTCCCCTCCACCGCCTCGACCTCGACCTCGTGCTCGACCTTGCGGCCCGGAACGAGCTCGCCTTGCGGCAGACCCTCGTCGAGCCGCTCGAGGATCGCACGCAGCTCGAACTCGCGCATGAAGTCGCGCAGGGCGCTGCGATCAAGCTCGCTCGCCATCACTTCGCCCAGATCCAGCCCGGTCTCGATGTCGTCCTTCATCGTCGCCAGCTGCTTGGAAACGCGGGCGTCGTCCGCATGCTCGGTGAGGTTCTGCTTGCGTTTTGCCCCCGAGATCTCGTCCACGCTGGCCAGCACCTTCTCCAGGGAGCCGAACTCCTGCAGCAGCTGGGCGGCCGTCTTGTCGCCGATGCCGGGGACGCCGGGGATGTTGTCGGAGGTGTCGCCCTTGAGCCCGATCAAGTCGGTGACCAGCTCCGGCGGCACGCCGTAGCGCTCGACGACCCCGTCGCTGTCGTAGACACGCGTGTCGGTGATGCCGCGCGAGGTGGTCATGACCTTCACCCCATCGGTTACGAGCTGGTAGACGTCGCGGTCGCCGGAAACGACCATCACAGTGATCTCCTGCTCGCGGGCCTGGCGGACGAGCGCGGCGATCACGTCGTCCGCCTCGTAGCCCTCGACCTTGACGTTGCTGTAGCCGAACGCCTCCACCAGGGGCATCAGGTGGGGCCACTGCTCACGCAGCAGGTCGGGGCGGGGCTTGCGCTGCGCCTTGTAGTCCTCGTATTCCTTCTCCCGCCCCGACATCCCCGCGTCCCAGGCGACCACCACTGCACCTGGGTCGTGCTCGGTGATGATCTTCACCAGCATCGACGCAAAGCCGAAGATCGCGTTGGTCGGGCGTCCGTCGGCGGTCGCGATCGACTCTGGGAGCGCGAAGAAGGCGCGGTAGGCCAGCGAGTTGCCGTCGATCAGGAACAACTCCGGCTGCGAATCCTTCTTGGCGCCCTTGGCCGCCATCAACTCAACTCTATGATTCCGCGTCCCATGCCTGCCCAGGCCCAGTACAGCGTCACGATCCGCGTCGAGCTCGATGCGCGCCAGGAGCCCCTCGGCAAGCTGACCGCCGCGATCGCCGACGCGGGTGGGCAGCTGCAGGGCGTCGACCTCGTGCCCGGCGCTGGCGGCGAGGGAAAGCGCGTGCGCGAGTTCACCATCGACGCCCGCGACCAGGAGCACTGGGAGCAGATCCTGCGGGGGATCGGCTCGACCAAGGGCGCAAGGGTGCTCGAGTACACCGACCGCACGATGCAGATGCACCGAGGCGGCAAGATCGAGCAGCGCAACAAGTACCCGCTCAAGACCCGCGACGACCTCTCGATGGCCTACACCCCCGGCGTGGCGCGGGTCTGCCAGGAGATCCACGCGGATCGCTCCAAGGCATTCGAGTACACGATCAAGCGCAACACCGTCGCTGTCGTCTCCGACGGCTCGGCGGTGCTGGGGCTCGGTGACATCGGCCCCGAGGCGGCGATGCCGGTGATGGAGGGCAAGGCGATGCTGTTCAAGGAGTTCGCAGAAGTGGACGCATTCCCGATCTGCCTGGCCACCCAGGACCCGGACCAGATCGTCCAAGCGGTCGAGCTGATGGCCCCGACCTTCGGCGGCATCAACCTCGAGGACATATCCGCCCCGCGCTGCTTCGAGATCGAGGAGCGGCTGAAGCAGTCGCTCGACATCCCGGTCTTCCACGACGACCAGCACGGCACCGCGGTGGTCGTGATGGCTGCCCTGTTCAACTCACTGAAGATCGTCGGCAAGCCGATCGAGTCGCTGCGGGTGCTGATGGTCGGCCTCGGCGCCGCCGGCGTGGCGGTCACCAAGATGATGCTCGAGTCGGGGGTCAGCCACGTGGTTGGCTGCGACCGCCGCGGCGCGATCTCGATCGAGCGCGACGACTACCGGGACGGTGAGATGTCGGAGATCAAGCGCTGGTACGCGGAGACCTCCAACCCGGACAACCTGACCGGCTCGCCCGCCGACTGCCTCGAGGGCATGGACCTGTTCATCGGGCTCTCGGGCCCGGGCATCGTCCCCGCCGAGGCGCTGGAGAAGATGAACGAGGACGCGATCGTGTTCGCGATGTCGAACCCCAACCCGGAGGTGATGCCGGAGGAGGCCGAGCCCTACGTGCGGATCATGGCCACCGGACGCTCGGACTACCCTAACCAGATCAACAACGTGCTCTGCTTCCCGGGGATCTTCCGCGGCGCGCTGGACGCCGGCGCCCCCTCGATCAGCGAGGAGATGAAGCTGGCGGCGGCGCACGGGATCGCCAACGTGGTCACCGGTGAGGACCTCTCCGAGGATTACATAATCCCCAGCGTCTTCAACCGCGACGTCGCCCCGGCGGTCGCCGAGGCGGTGGTCGAGGAGGCCAAGCGAGAGGGGATCGCGCGCTTCAGCGAGGAGACCGGGAGCTTCGCGACGATCGAGGACTGAGGTTTCGGGTAACGGTTCGGCGGGGGAGCTACCTGAAGGGAGTCGAATGAGAGTTCTAGTCACAGGCGCCAGCGGGCTGATCGGATCCACGGTTTGCGACGCCGTGCTGGCGCGCGGCGACGAGGTCGTCGGGTTGAGCCGCGACCCCGAGCGGGCGCGCAACACCAACCCCACCGTTAACTGGCACAGTTGGGAGCCGACGATGGAGCGCCCCCCTGCCGAGGCGTTCGAAGCGGTGGACGGAGTGATCCACCTGGTCGGCGAGTCGATCAACCAGCGCTGGACCGACGACGCGAAGCGGCGAATCCTGGAGTCGCGGACCGCCGGCACCCACAACCTCGTGCAGGCGATCGGCGCGCTGGAGCGAAAGCCGCGGGTGCTGGTCAGCCAGTCGGCGGTCGGCTATTACGGCGACCGAGGCGAGGCGATCGTCGACGAGTCGGCGCCGCCCGGCTCAGGGTTCGCCGCCGACGTCCCTGTCGAGTGGGAGAGGGCTGCACACGAGGCGGACGACCTGCCGATTCGGCTGGTGATCCTTCGAACCGCGCCAGTGCTGGACCCTCGCGAAGGCTTGATCAAGGAGCTGCTCATCCCGTTCAAGCTCGGCGTCGGTGGCCCGATCGCCGGCGGCCGTCAGTACCTGCCATGGATCCACATCGACGACGAGGTGGCGATGCTGCTCTGGGCCCTCGACGACGAGCGGGTGACCGGAACGATCAACGCCGCTTCCCCGAATCCGGTCACAAACCGTGAGTTCTCGAAGGCGCTGGGGCGAGCGTTGAACCGCCCCGCCCTGATGCCGGTGCCGGGCTTCGCAGTGAGCCTGATGCGCGGACGCGAGCTGGCCGAGACCGTGAAGGGCGGGCAGCGGGTGATCCCGCGCCGCGCACTCGACCTCGGCTACTCGTTCCAGCACCCCGAGCTGGAGCCGGCGTTAAAAGATTTGCTTCGCAAATAGCCACTGGTCACTCGCCACTAGCCACTAGTGGCTAGTGACTAGCGGCTAGTGGCTCTCATGGGCGCAACTCCGTCTCGAAGACCGGCTTCCCATCGCGGACTCGGTACCCGCTGATCATTTCGAGCGTTGTGTCCCCGTTGCCGTCGATTGAGTATGTGCCGACCACTGAGCGGCGGTCGCGGGTCGAGAGCACCTCGTCGATCACCGCGTCGCGCTGGTCGCGCTGGTCTCCGGCGCGGCGGATCGCGTCCAGCAGCAGCGCCATCGATTCGTAGCCGTAGGCCGCGGCGGGGCCCGGCGGCTGGCCAAACCGGCGCCGGTAGCTGCGTGCGAACCGCCGGCCCTCCAGCGGCAGCGTCGACGGATCGCGGAAGCCGGACGTGATGTGGAGGCGGTCGGCGAGCGGGCCGACCCTGCGCAGGAAGGAGGGGACCAGCAGAGCATCGGAGGCGATCACGGTTCGCGGCGGCCGTCCGCGCAGAGCCCTCGCGAACCCCTCGGGACTGCCGGCGTAATACAGGGCGTCGACACCTCCGCCCTCGCCGGTGCCGAGGCCCAGCCGGGCCGCCTCGCTCGAGAACGCCTCTGCCAGGACCTCGCCGAACTGCGAGCCGTCGCTGACGAAGTCGACTCGTTCGACACCCATCCGCTTCGCCCACAGCGCCGCCGCGCGCGCCTGCATGTCGTCGGCCGGGACGACCCGCGCAAACGTCTGCGTGTCGGTCGGCTGCAGCCGCTCGGGCTCGAGGTCGCCGGCGGACGGCGTGCGGGTCAGATCGACCGCCGTGCTTCCCGGTGAGATCTGCACCATCTCGGCCTGGTTGGTGATCGGCAGCGAGACCCGCGTCGCGCCGGAGTCGAGGTCGCCGACGTAGCCGATTGCGGTCACGTCCTCGGACGCCCGGCGCGCGTTCTCGGCGGTGCCCGCCAAGCTCCAGCGCCCCTGCTCGGTGTCGTCGAGGTAGACCCCCTCGACAGCGATGCCGGAGACCTCGCTTCCGGCGTCCACCAGGGCCAGCTTGGCCCCGTTGACGATCGCCCGGCCCTCGGCGGCGCGCTCGCCGTGCAGCGGCGCGCTCACGTACACGGTCAGGGTCGGGCCGCTGCCCCGCCCGTTGCCGCCGCCGTCGCCGCAGCCGATTGGGACCAGTGCCAGCGCCGCGAGCGCAGCCGCTGCGAACCTCGCGCTCATCCGAAAAAGACTTCCGCCTCCGCGTAGAGCGACTCGGGGACCAGCTTCAGCTCCGCGGTGGCCTCGACCAGCTCGACCAACTCGATCTCGGTTGCGCGCAGGGCGGTCATGGTCCCCCACCGCCCCTCGTGCGCAGCGTCGATCGCGTGTATGCCGAAGCGTGTGGCCAGGACACGATCGAAGGCGCTGGGGGTGCCGCCGCGCTGCACGTGGCCGAGCACCGTCGCGCGCGCCTCCTTGCCGGTACGCCGCTCGATCTCCGACTCGAGCCAGTGCGAGATGCCGCCGAGGCGAACGTGTCCGAAAGCGTCGCGCGGGGCCTCGCGGGTCTCGGGCATCCCGCCTGTCGGCTCGGCGCCCTCCGCGACGACGACGATCGGCGAGTACTGGCTCTGAAAGCGCCGCTCGATGTAGTCGCACACCTTCTCCAGGTCGAAGGGCTGCTCCGGGATCAGGATCACGTTGGCACCGCCTGCCAACCCGGCGTGGAAGGCGATCCAGCCCGCGTTACGCCCCATCACCTCGATGATCAGCACCCGGTGGTGGCTCTCGGCGGTGGTGTGAAGTCGGTCGATCGCCTCCATCGCGACGTTGACCGCGGTGTCGAAGCCGAACGTGTAATCGGTGGCGCTGAGGTCGTTGTCGATCGTCTTCGGGACGCCGATCACCTGGACGCCCTGTTCGCTGAGGCTGTTCGCGACTCCCAGCGTGTCCTCACCGCCGATTGCGATCAGGCCTTCGACGCCCGCCTCGGCGAGGTTGCCAACGAGGCGATCGACACCCCCCTCTTCCTTGAACGGATTTGTTCGCGACGAGCCCAGGATCGTGCCGCCGCGGGGGAGGATCCCGCGTACCTCGGGGACTCCGAGCGGTCGAGCATCGCCCTCCAGCGGCCCGCGCCAGCCGTCGCGGAAACCTACGAACTCGTGGCCGTACTGGGCGACGCCCTTGCGGACGATCGCTCGGATCACCGCGTTCAGCCCCGGACAGTCGCCTCCGCCGGTGAGGACCCCTATGCGCATGGCCCGAGAGGATTTCATGCGGAGGCGGCGCGCGAAGATAGCCTTGCCGCGTGGCGGGACCCTCCGACCTGGTCCACGAGCTGCGCGAGCCGGCGGGCGAACCGCAGGGGGCGCTGGTGATGATGCACGGGCGGGGGGTGGACGAGCGCGATCTGCTGCCGCTGCTCGACATCCTCGACCCGCAGCGACGCCTGCTCGGAATCTGCCCGGGCGGGCCGATCACCGACCTGCCCCCGGGCGGACGCCACTGGTACGTGATCGAGCGTGTCGGCCACCCGGAGCCGACCAGCTTCCATGCCACCTACCAGCGGCTCGGCCGGTTCCTGGGGGAGCTGCTCGAGGAGCGCGGCATCACACCGGATCGTGCCGTCCTCGGCGGGTTCAGCCAGGGAACGGCGATGGCGTTCGCGCTCGGCCTCGGGACCGGCCGGCCGCGGCCGGCCGGGATCCTCGGCCTCAGCGGGTTCATTCCCACCGTCGAAGGATGGACTTCGGACCCCCAGCTCGCCGCCGGCCTGCCGGTGTTCCTCGCCCACGGGGCCCGCGACCCGATCATCTCCGTCGAGTTCGCGCGCAGCGCCCGCGAGACACTGGATTCGCTGGGGGCCGACCTGACCTACCACGAGACCCCGATGGGGCACGCGATCGACCCGCGGCTCCTGCCGGAGGCCGAGGGGTGGCTCGCGGCGCTGGTCGAGGAGGCCTAGGGACGCAGCCGCTCGCGCAGGGGCTCGGTCAGCTTCACCATCGCCCCGACGAAGAGGATCGTGAAGAAGACCAGCCCAGCGACCGGTCCGCCCTGCCCGAACGCGTATGACACGACCATCGCGGCGAGGGCCAGGAAGAGGCTGACGACGAGGGTCATCGGCGCGAATCCTAGTCGCTCCCAGGTCAGGCGGCGAGGGCGTCGCGAGTCTCGCGCAGGAAGGAGCCGACAGCGGCGGCAGCGTCATTCCCCGCCTCGCCCGCGGCGCGGACCAGGCGGCTGCCGATGATCACTCCGTCGGCGACGGAGCCCACCGTGGCCGCTTGCTGTGGAGTCCCGATGCCGAAGCCGACCGCGACGGGCAGGCCCGTGTCCTCCTTGGTGGCGGCAACGAGGTCGCTGAGCCTGGGCGGCAGCTCGTCGCGCTCGCCGGTCACTCCGACGTCGGAGACGACGTACACGAAGCCGCGCGCCGCCTCGCAGATCCGCCTGCGCCGCTCGGCCGGCGTCGTCGGGGCGATCAGCGGCACCAGCGCCAGGCCTTCCTCGTCCAGCGCAGCGCGTATCTCGCCCGCCTCCTCCAGCGGCAGGTCGGGCACGATCGCCCCGGCGGCGCCTGACTTCGCAAGGCGACCGGCGAAGCGTCGCGGCCCCAGCGCCAGGATCATGTTTACGTAACACATCGCGACGGCCGGGACTCCCTCGCCGAGCACCTCGCAGGCCCGCAGCGCGTCGTCGAGGCTCGCGCCCCGTTCCAGCGCCGCGGTGGCAGCTGCGTGGATCACCGGCCCGTCGGCAAGCGGGTCGGAGAAGGGCACCCCGATCTCGACCAGGTCGGCGCCGGCGTCGGCGTAGGCGCGCGCGATCTCCAGCGCGGCCTCCCGGCCGGGAAACCCGGCCATCATGTAGGGCATCAGGGCGGCCCGTCCCTCCGAGCGCGCCGCCTCGAACGCCGCCTCGATCCGCCGAATACCGAGGCCCGGCACGTCCTCGGCTCCGCGTTCGGGCGTGCCGGGATCGCTGGCGGGCTTAGTCTCAGCCATCGAGCCGCTCCAGCGCCTCGAGCGCCTCGGCGAGGTCCTTGTCGCCGCGGCCGCTCAGGCACAGCAGGTCGTAGCCGCCCGGCCGGCCCGGGTTGGCCAGCAGCCAGGCGATCGCGTGGGCGGGCTCGAGCGCAGGCACGATCCCCTCCAGCAGCGACAGCTCGCGGAAGGCGCGCAGTGCGTCGGCGTCGGTGACCGACTCGTAGCGCGCCCGGCCGCTGTCGCGCAGCTGCGCGTGCTCGGGACCGACCCCCGGGTAGTCGAGGCCGGCGGAGATCGAGTGCGCCTCGAGGATCTGGCCGTCCTCGTCGCTGAGCACGGCGGAGAGCGAGCCGTGCAGGACGCCGGTGCGGCCCGCCACGAGCGAGGCGCCATGACGGCCGCTCTGCAGGCCCTCGCCGGCCGCCTCGACTCCCACCAGCTCCACTCCCTCGTCGTCGATGAACGCCGCAAAGGTCCCGATCGCGTTGGAGCCGCCGCCGACACAGGCGATCACCCGGGCGGGCAGCGAGCCCTCGGCCTCGAGCGCCTGGCGGCGTGCCTCGTCGCCGATCACCCGCTGCAGGTCGCGCACGAGCGCGGGGAAAGGAGCCGGGCCGACCGCCGAGCCGATCACGTAGTGGGTGGTCTCGACGTTGGCGACCCAGTCGCGGATCGCGGTGCTGACCGCCTCCTTGAGGGTGCGGGCACCGGCCTCGACCGGAACGACCTCGGCGCCGAGCAGGTTCATCCGCTCCACGTTGGGCCGCTGTCGCCGGATGTCCTCGGTGCCCATGTAGACGACGCACTCGAGGTCGAGCAGGGCGCAGGCCGTGGCGGCCGCGACGCCGTGCTGGCCGGCGCCGGTCTCCGCGATCACCCTCGGCTTCCCCATGCGCCGGGTCAGCAGCCCCTGGCCGATCGCGTTGTTGATCTTGTGGGCGCCGGTATGGGCCAGGTCCTCGCGCTTCAGGTAGACGGTGCTGCCCGCGCGCTCGGAGAGCCGCGCCGCCCGGTACAGCGGCGTCGGGCGCCCGATGAAGTCGAGATGCAAGCGCGCCAGCTCCGCCTTGAAATCTGGGTCCTCGCGGGCCTCGGCCCAGGCGGCCGTGAGCTCATCGAGCGCCGCGATCAGCGTCTCGGGAACGTAGCGGCCACCGTAGGGGCCGAAGCGCTCGTCGACCTGGACGGTCAACGGGCGGCGGCCGGCTCGGTGGCCTGCACGGCCTCAAAAAAGGATCCAAGCAACTCATGGTCCTTGCGGCCGGGCTCGGCCTCGACTCCGCTGGCCACGTCGACTGCGAATGGGCGGGCCACCTTGATCGCCTCGGCGACGTTGTCCGGTCGCAGGCCCCCGGCGAGGACCGCTGGAACCGCCGAATGGCGCCCCTCCAGCAGGTCCCAGTCGAAGCTCTCGCCGGTGTCGCCCCACAGCTCGCGGTGCTTGCGGTCGAACAGGTGGTAGTCGGTTCGGTAGGCCTCGGCGGCGTGGACGTCGGCGGCGCTGGCGACGTGGATCGCCTTCATCACCCGTGCCCCGGTACGGCGGGCGACCTCGATGCAGAACGAGGTCCCCTCCTCCCCGTTGAGCTGCACCATCGTCAGTCCTTCGTCGCTGACAGCGTCGGCCACGTCGTCGAGCGTGGGATTGACGAACACGCCCACGACCTCGCAGCGCCGCCGCAGCTCGGCGGCGATCTCGGCTGCCACCGCGGGGTGGCAACGACGCGGGCTCTCGTCGTAGTGGATGAGGCCGATCGCCCATGCGCCGAGGCGCACGGCCTCGCGCGCATCATCGAGGTTGGTGGTGCCGCAGATCTTCACCCTCACGGTCAGCCAAGGGTAAGGGGTGCCGGGCCCCGGGCCCGGGCGTGCGCTACCGCCCGAACGGGCTCGGAGCCAGCTGCTCGGAGTCTCGAATCTGGCTCGGCCTGTCGCCGAGGGTGACCGTGAAGCTTTTGGAGCCCCCGCTGCGCAGCACCGTGACGTCGAGCGTGTCGCCGGGCTTGGCGCCGTTGACGATGCTCACGACCTGGTCCATCGAGGTGATCCGGCGACCGTCCACCTCGGTGATGATGTCCCCGCCGAGCCGCAGCTGGGCGCCGTCGATCGTCGCCTGTTTGTCGCCACCCTGGATCCCGGCCTTGTCGGCCGGCCCGCCCTTCACCGCGTCCTGAACAAACACTCCCTGCTCGACCGGAAGGTTGAGCGCGTCGGCGACGCCCAGGCTGATCGTCGTGCCGGTGATCCCCAGGAAGGCATGCTGGACCTCGCCGCCGTCCTGGAGCTGGGAAACGACGTCGCGCGCCGTGTTGATCGGGATCGCGAACCCGATCCCCACCGAGCCGCCGCTCCCGGCGGTCTCGATCTGCGAGGTCACCCCGATCACGGCACCGGAGGCGTCGATCAGCGGGCCGCCCGAATTGCCTGGGTTGATCGAGGCGTCGGTCTGGATCACATTGGAGATCGCAAACCCGTTGGGCGCCTCGATCTGGCGTTGCAGGGCAGAGACGATCCCGGTGGTCACGGTCCGGTCCAGGCCGAACGGGTTTCCGATCGCGACCACCGGGTCGCCCACTTGCGCTCTCGAGGAGTCCCCGAGAGTGAGGGGGTGCAGCGCTGAAGATGGTGCATCGACCTTGAGCAAGGCCAGATCGGTCGCAGGATCCTCGCCGACCTTGGTCGCGTCATGGGTCGTGTCGCTGTCGCCGAGCTTGACTCGGATCGTCTCGGCGCCCGCGACCACGTGGTTGTTGGTGAGCACGTGACCGTCCTCGTCGATCACGACGCCGGAGCCGGTGGCGGTCCCGCCGCCACGAGGGACGTTGAAGAAGTCCAATGGGGACGCTTGTTGCACCCGGCGCTCCGCCTCGATGAAGGCGACTCCGTCGGCGTCCGCGCGGTAGATCTCGCTGACCGTGTTGGTCCCGGGGCTGGACGCCTTGGCGTTGGACACCTGCGGCAGCGGCGGAGCCAGGGCCGTCTCCTGGTCCGATGAGGCCTTGACCAACCCCGTCGCGATTACGGCCCAGCCCAGCACGGCGACCACCAGGCCGCCGAGCAGGGCCGAGCCGAACGGGGTGCGGAGGAGAGTCTTCACCCTGTCCTGCATCGCGGCCATGATCGGCCGCGGCGGTCAGCGCGCCTTAAAGCGTTTCCTAAGCGGAGCTAAAACCTCAGGGCAACAGGTGCTCTCGGGTGCCCTCTTCGTCGGGGCTCAGCTCGCGGACCTTCGCCTCGGGGTCGGGCGCCCGCATCAGCGCCTCGCCGATCAGCACGGCGTCGACACCGACGCGGTCGAGGTCGTCGAGCTGCGCACGGTCGGATATGCCGCTCTCGGCGACCACCGTTTTGCCGGTCGGCACGTCGGGCATCAGCTGGTAAGTGGTTGCGACGTCGACCTCGCCGGTCCCGAGGTCGCGGTTGTTGATTCCGATCACCGCCGCGTCCAGCTCCAGAGCGCGCTCCAGCTCCTCGGCATCGTGAACCTCGACCAGCGGATCGAGGTCAAGCGCCAGGGCAGAGGCATGGAGCACCGCCAACATTTCCGGCTCCAGGGCGCGCACGATCAGCAGCACCGCGTCGGCACCGTTCACCGCCGCCTCGTAGAGCTGGTAGGGGTCGACCAAGAAGTCCTTGCGCAGGATCGGCAGGTCGCACGCCTCGCGCGCAGCACGCAGGTCGTCCAGCGAGCCTCCGAAGTGGGTCTCGTCGGTCAGCACCGAGAGCGCCGCAGCTCCGCCGCGCTCGTAGGCGCTCACGGTCGCGGCAACGTCAGCGTCGGCCTGGATGTCACCGACGCTGGGCGACCGCCGCTTGAACTCGGCGATCAGCGACAGGCCCGGCCGCACCAGCGCCTCGCTGAAGGGGCGGTCCTCACCACGCGCCTGGAGCTTGCCCTCCAGGTCTGCCAGCGGCACCTGCTCACGGCGCCGGTCGACTGCCTCCCGCGCGGCCGAGACGAGCTGCTCGATCATCGCCATGAAAATAGAGGATCTGGATTGCGCTTCAGCTGCCGAGCCTGGCGCTGGTCTCGATCAGCCGCTCCAGCACCCCGCTTGCGGCGCCGGAGTCGACCGCAGCTCGGGCGGCGTCGACGCCCGCCTGCAGGTCCTCTGCACAGCCCCCGGCGTAGATCGCCGCCCCCCCGTTGAGCAGCACAACGTCGCGCCTCGGCCCCTCGTCGCCGTCGAGTACCGAACGGATCGCAGCGGCGTTCTCCGCGGGTTCCCCTCCTGCGATCTCCGTGACCGGCGCCTCGGCGAGGCCGAACTCGCCGGGCTCGACGAACCACTCCTCGGTGCCGCCGTCCTTCACCTCGATGACGCGGGTGCGAGTCGAGATCGACAGCTCGTCGGTGCCGTCCTCGGCCGAGACCACCAGCGCAGCCTCGGCTCCGAGGCCGACCAGGGCCTCGGCGATGGTCTCCTGGTAGCGGCGGTCGGAAACGCCGAGTAGCTGGCGGGTCGCACCGGCGGGGTTCGTCAAAGGTCCGAGGAAGTTGAAGATTGTCCGCACACCCAGCTCCTTTCGGACCGGGACCACATGGGCCATTGCCTTGTGGTGCTTGGGGGCGAACATGAACCCGAAGCCGACCTCCTCGATGCTCTGCGCGACCTGGTCTGGCCCCAGCTCGATCCCGACGCCAAGGGCCTCGAGAACGTCGGCGGAGCCGCACCTGCTGGTGTTGGAGCGGTTGCCGTGCTTGGCGACAGCGCAGCCGGCTCCCGCCGCGACCAGCGCCGCTGCGGTTGAGATGTTGAACGTCGAGGGGCCGCCACCGGTGCCGGCCGTGTCGACCATCTCGGGCCGATCGACTTCCACCGAATCGGCCAGCGAGCGCATCGTGCGCGCCAGCCCGATCAGCTCGGGGACCGTCTCCCCCTTCGCGCGCAGGGCGACCAGGAAGGCGGCGGTTTGGACATCTTCGGATCGTCCCTCCATGATCTCGGCAAGCACCGCGGAGGCGTGGTCGGCAGTGAGATGGTCGCCGGCGCAGACTGCATCGATTGCACGGGTGACGATCTCGTTGGGCATGGTCGTTGCTCGTTCCTCGTTGCTCGGGTTTCGACTACTCGCTCAGGAAGTTCGCCAGCAACTGCTTCCCGTGCGGGGTGAGCACCGACTCGGGGTGGAACTGCACGCCCTCGGCCGGCAGCTCGCGGTGCCGCACTCCCATCACCACGTCGCCGTAGCTGGCCGTCTGCTCCAGCTCGGCGGGAAGCTCAGGGTCGGCGACCAGCGAGTGATAGCGGCCCGCGACCAGCGGGCTCGGCAGGCCTTGATAGATCGTACGGCCGTCGTGCTCGACTTCGGCGTCCTTGCCGTGGATCGGGTCGCCGCGCACGGTGCGCCCCCCGAACGCCTCGACCAGCGACTGGTGCCCGAGGCAGACGCCCAGCACAGGGGTTTCATGGCGGGCGAAGGCCGCGATTGCCTCGACCGAGATGCCCGCCTCGCGCGGGGTGCAGGGGCCGGGTGAGACGACGAGCCGGTCGGCACCGCGCTCGAGCAGCTCGCCGACCTCGGCGCGGTCGTTGCGCACTACCTCGACCTCGGCCCCGAGCTCGCCCAGGTACTGGACCAGGTTGTAGGTGAAGGAGTCGTAGTTGTCGATCACGAGCGCGCGCATCGGTCAGCTCCAATCGGGCTGCTCGCAGGCCAGCTCGACGGCCCGGAATACCGCCTTGGCCTTGTTCACCGACTCGTTGTACTCGTAGGAGGGCTTGGCGTCGGCGACCGTCCCTCCCCCGGCCTGCACGTGCACCTGGCCATCCTTGACGACCACGGTGCGGATGTGGATCGCGGTGTCGAGGTCCCCGTTCCAGGACAGGTAGCCGATCGCGCCGCCGTAGGAGCAGCGCTTGTGCGGCTCCAGCTCGTCGATGATCTGCATCGCGCGCACCTTCGGCGCCCCGGACAGTGTCCCGGCTGGAAGGGTCGCGCGCAGCACGTCCATCGCCTCGACCCCGTCGCGCAGGATGCCGGACACCTGGCTGACGATATGCAGGACGTGCGAGTAGGTCTCGACCACCATCAGCTCGTCGACGCTGACCGAGCCGTACTCGCAGACCCGGCCCAGGTCGTTCCGTCCGAGGTCGACCAGCATCACGTGCTCGGCGCGCTCCTTCGGGTCGACGACGAGCCGCTCGGCCAGGCGGCGGTCCTCCTCCTCGCTGCGGCCACGGGGGTAGGTGCCGGCGATCGGGCGCGTCTCGACCCGGCGCCCGCTCACCTTCACCAGCGGCTCCGGCGAGGCACCTGCGAGCTGGAAGTCGCCGAACTCGAGGAAGTACATGTAGGGCGAGGGGTTGACAGTGCGCAGGCCGCGATAGATCGAGAACGCCTCGACCGGCGCCGGCGCGCTGAACCGCTGTGAGGGGACGACCTGGAATGCGTCGCCGGCGTGGATGTACTCGATGATCCGCTCGACGGCCCCCTCGAATTCGGCCCGGCTCATGTTGGAGCCGAACTCGGGAGACACGGAGACCTGGGGCGCATCCGGCGCGGGAACAGGGCCGCGCAGGCGCTCTCGGACGTAGGCGATCGTCTCCGCCGCGCGGCCGTAGGCTGCGTCGATGCCGCCTTCGTCGTCGGCGAAGGCGCAGGCGAGGATCGTCAGCTCGTGACGAAGGTGGTCGAAGGCGAGGATCACGTCGGTGACCATCAGCGCCATGTCGGGCAGGCCGAGCGGATCCGGGTTTGGCTCGCCGAGCGGCTCGACCGTGCGCACCAGGTCGTAGCCGAAGAAGCCGACCGCGCCTCCGGCGAACGGCGGAAGGTCCTCCACCGGGGCGAGCCGGAACCGCCCGAGATACTCGCTCAGGGCCGCATAGGGGTCGGGCGCCGGGCGCTGCTCGTCGGGCGGGCCCGTGCCGAGCACCGACTCCCCGCTCCATTCGGAGAGGACGCCGTCACTCCAGCGCAGCACCGAACGCGGCCGAAACCCGAGGAACGACCAGCGGCCGACCCGTCCCTGCTCGGCGGACTCGAGCAGGAAGCACGGCCCGTCGCCGCGCAACTTCAGGAATGCCGAGACCGGCGTTTCGCAGTCGTCGACGACGGTGAGGCGGACCGGGACGACGTTGGCCTCGCGGGCGAGCTCACGCGCCGCCTCGAGGCCTGGCTCCAGGCCCGCCTCCGCCTCAGCCACGACGGCCATTGAGGACCTCCAAGACCTGTGTCTGCGGGACGCCGCGAGAGAGCAGCAGGACGCTGAGGTGGTAGAGCACGTCCGCGGCCTCCTCGGCCAGCCGCTCCTCGGACTCCTCGCGCGCGGCCCTGCTCACCTCCTCGGCCTCCTCGGCGACCTTGTCGCCGATCCGCGCAGGATCGGACAGCAGCTCGACGGTGTAGCTGCCCTCCGGCCGCTCGGCCTGGCGGCTGCGCAGCGTGCGCTCCAGGGCCCCCAGGGCCTCGTGCGCGGCGGGTGCCGGCTCGCCGTCTGCTCGGGGGGCGTCCTTGGCGGTGGTGGCGGAGCCGCCGAGCTCACGGTAAAAACAGGATCGCTCACCCGTGTGACAGGCCGGCCCGGCAGGCTCGACCAGCGCCACCAGCGCGTCGCCGTCGCAGTCGTAGCGAAGCTCGCGCAGCCGCAGCACGTTTCCCGACTCCTCGCCCTTGTGCCAGATCCGTTCACGGGAGCGGCTGAAGAAATGGACCTCGCCGGTCTCCACGGTCAGGCGCAGGGCCTCCTCGTTCATGTAAGCGAGGGTCAGCACCTCACCGGTCGCCCAGTCCTGGGTCACGCACGGCACCAGACCGCGCTCGTCGAAGGCGATTCCTTCAAGCATGCAGCCAGTTTACGAGCCGCCTCCGGGCGAGCCGCGACGGCCGGTGCAGCGCCGCGGGACGCTCAGCCGCCGAGCGCCGCCTGCAGGGCAAGCCGGCTCTGCGCCCGCTCGCGCATCTCGGCGCCCTGGACGACCGACTCGCTGCCGCTCAGTCGACCAGCGCAATCAGGTCGGCGGCGGGGTCCTCGTGTCCCTGTGGCTCGAGGTACTCGGGGTAGTAGGGCCGATACGCGCGCGCGTCCCAGCACCGCCAGCGCCCGGCAGCGTGGTTCCCTGCACCAGCGCCGGCGGCTTCGTGAAGCGGATGATGTCGGTGAACTCGCGGGCGAGCACTGCCAGACGCAGCGGCCCGGGCAGCCCTCGCGCGTTCGTCTTACCGTCGTTCGAGAGTCCCCAGAGCGTGCTGATCATCAGCTCGAATCGGCGCCCCGGCTCGATGTCGAGGAGGATCTCGACCTCCTCGTCCGAGTCGTTCCAGAAGTCGTGGACGACACCGGGAGGGATCGTCACGTCCCCGCCCGCGTCGACCGTCTGCCGGAGGCCGTCGAGGCTCATCTGGAGCTGGCCGGAGAGGACCCGGAAGCGCTCGGTGAGCGAGGGGTGATAGTGCTCCCCCACCACCCGGCCGCCCGGCAGCGCTACTCGATCCCGAGCCGGTCGAGAAGCGACTCGTCGCGGCGCCAGCGCTTGCGCACCTTCACCTGCAGGTCGAGATGGACCCGGGCATCCAGCTCCCGCTCCAGCTCGCGTCGTGCGGCAGTGCCGATCTCCTTCACCTTCGAGCCTCCGCTTCCGACCAGGATCCCCTTCTGCGACTCGGACTCGGCCCAGACCTCGGCCCGCACGGTGACCAGGCCATCGTCGCGCCGCTCGACCTCGGTCACCGACACCTCCACCGAGTGCGGTATCTCGTCGCGGGTTCGGTTCAGGACCTGTTCGCGGATCAGCTCGGCAAGCAGCACCTCGCTGGGCTGGTCGCTGCTCTGCTCGGGCGGGTACAGGTAGGGGCCCTCCGGCGCCAGTTCGGCGAGACGGCAGATCAGGGCGTCGAGGCCGGCGCCGGTCCTGGCGCTGACCGGGAAGATCTCGTCAACCGAGGGCAGCTCCGCGGCCGCGGCCAGCACCTCCGTCGTCGCGGGCTTGCCGAGCCGGTCGCACTTGTTGACCGCGCAGATCACCGGGACGCTGTGGTCGGCGCCGATCAGCGCCCGGTCGATGAAGCGGTCGCCCGGCCCCACCCCCTCCTCGGCGTTGATGACCAACAGCACCGCGTCGGAGTCGGCCAGCTCGCGCTCGACGCGCCGCTGCATGCGCTCGGTCAGCACGTCGCGGGGCTTCTGGACCCCCGGTAGGTCGACCAGCACCAACTGCCATCCCGCCTGCTCGTCGGTGGCCACGCCGCGGATCGCCCGCCGGGTGGTCTGCGGGCGGGCGGAAACGATCGCCACGCGGGCCCCCACGATCGCGTTGACCAGCATCGACTTGCCGACGTTGGGTCTGCCGGCGAGGCCTACGAAACCTGCCCGCCGGCTGCTCTGCTCACGCTCGCTCGCACTCACGTCACTGGCCCTGTTGCTCGCTCGCTTTCGCGTCCGCGCCGGCGGGGTTCCGCCTTAGCCCCGCCATCGCCCGGTCCTGGATGGCAAGCATCTCGCCGTCGTCGGCCTCGTGGTCATAGCCGCAGAGATGCAGGGTCCCGTGAACGGCGGCCTCGCGCAGGTCGCTGCAGTGCTCGGGGCAGATCACCACGTCGCCCAGCTCACGCGGCCCGACCGGCGCCTTCGGCCCGTCGAGCGGGAAGGCGAGCACGTCGGTCGCCGCATCGACCCCGCGATGCTCGCGGTTCAGCGCCTGCATACGCCCCTCGTTCACCAGCTCCAGCCCGATGTGGCCGTCCCCCACGCCCGCCGCTGCCAGCGCGGCGGCGACCGGCTCGCGCAGCTCCGCCGGCACGTCGGAGAGGTCCGGCGTCAATCGTCCTTCTGCCGGCGCTCGGCGAACCTGCCGTAGGCGGCAACGATCCGCTGCACGAGCTTGTGGCGGACAACGTCCTCGCCACCGAAGTTGATGAAGGAGACGTCCTCGACCTCGTCGAGGATCTCCTTGACCACCACCAGGCCCGAGCGCTGGTCGCTTGGCAGGTCGATCTGGGTGATGTCCCCGGTGACGACCATCTTCGAGTTGAAGCCGAGCCGGGTGAGGAACATCTTCATCTGCTCGGGGCTGGTGTTCTGGGCCTCGTCGAGGATCACGAAGGAGTCGTTGAGGGTGCGGCCGCGCATGAAGGCGAGCGGCGCCACCTCGATCACGCCCCGCTCGAAGTAGGAGTTGACCCGGTCGGGGTCGAGCATGTCGTAGAGCGCGTCGAACAGCGGCCGCAGGTAGGGGTCCACCTTGGCCTGGATGTCGCCGGGCAGGAAGCCGAGCCGCTCGCCGGCCTCCACGGCGGGGCGGGTGAGGATGATCCGGGTCACTTCGCGCTCGGAGAGCGCCGCGGCCGCCATCGCCACCGCGAGAAAGGTCTTGCCGGTGCCCGCCGGCCCGATCCCGAAGGTGATCGTGCTGCGGCGGATCGAGTCGACGTAGCGCTTCTGGTTGACGGTCTTAGGCGCCACCTTGGTGTTGCGGTGGCGCCAGATCACGTCCTCGAGGATCTCGGCCGGGCTGCGGTGCGCGTCTAGGGCTCCGGTGACTGCCTCGATCGTCCCCGGCGCGATCTCGTGGCCCTGTCCGATCAGGTCGACCAGCTCGTCGACCACGGTGGCCGCCGTCTGCACGTCGCCGGCGTCGCCGTCGAGGGTGAGCACATTGCCGCGCAGGTGCAGGTCGCACTCGAGGTGCCCTTCCAGCGCGCGCAGCACGGCGTCCTCGGATCCCGCCAGCTCCGCGGCAACGGTGTTGTCGAGGGTGACCTGCCTACGCGCCAAGCCGCTCCTGCACCACCTGGCTGACCCGCTTGCCGTCGGCCCTGCCCGCCACCTTCGGCATCAGGGCAGACATCACCTGGCCCATCTGCTTGCGCTCGGTCGCGCCGCTCTCGGAGATCGCAGCGTCCACAAGCTCCGCCAGCTCGTCGTCGGATAGCTGCTCTGGCAGGTAGGGCTCGATCATCTCCGCCTCGGACTGCTCGACTGCAGCCTGCTCGGCGCGCCCGCCCTCGCGAAAGGCGTCGGCCGCCTCGAGGCGCTTCTTGCGCTCGCGCTGCAGCACGGCGACCTCGTCGCCCTCGCCCAGCTTCGCGTCCTGCTGCAGCGCGTCGACGACCATCCGCAGCGCCGCGGCGCGATCGCGCTCGCCGGCCTTCATCGCCGTGCGCACGTCTTCCTGAACCTGCTCGAGAATGCTCACAGGGCTAAGGGTAGGGAAGCGGCTCAGGGCACCGTGACATGCTCGATCTCCCCCAGCGGCATCTGCAGGAATCGGGTGCCCAGCCCGCGGAACGACTCGACGTCCCCGGTGCAAAGGAAGCGGTAGTCGCCCTCGCCGTCATTGGCGCTGGCCAGACCGCGCGCATCCAGCGCCCGCTGGGCCGCCGCCGCGACCGCATGCCCGCCCGTGACCAGCCGGACGTCGCGCCCGAGGATCCGCTGCAGCATCGGGGCGACCAGCGGATAGTGGGTGCAGCCGAGGATCAGCGTGTCGATCCCCGCCTCCTGCAGCGGCGCGCAGTAGGAACGCACCTTCTCGACCATGCCCTCGTGGAACTGCGAGTCGTGCTGGATCATCGGCGCCAGGTCCGGCGCCTCTACCTCGATCACCTCCAGCGCCCTGCCCTGCCGCTCCAGCGCCTGCTTGTAGGCGCCTCCCTCCACCGTCGCCGGCGTCGCCAGCACCCCGACCCGGCCGCTCTCGGTGATCGCCGCCGCGATCTCCGCTTCCGGGTCGATCACCGAGACGAGCTCCACCCCGCTCGCGGCGGCCAGCTCGCGAGCGGTCTCGCGCCCCGCCGCTGTCGCCGAGTTGCAGGCGACGACCAGCAGCTTGGCACCGCGCTCGATCAGGAAGCGGACGACCCGCTCGATGCGTGCCCGCAGCTCCTCGTCGGACTTGATGCCGTATGGGAAGTGGGAGCTGTCGCCGAGGTAGACGAAATCCTCGGCCGGCAGCGAGACCAGCAGCTCGTGCAGCACGGTGAGCCCGCCGACGCCGGAGTCGAAGACGGCGATCGGCAGCTCGCGGCCGGGCTGGGCGTCGTTGCCGCTCAGGGTTTGACGACCATGAAGAAGATCGTCACGGCGACGATCAGCCCCGCGATGTTTCCGCCGATCTGCATCTGGCGGGAGACGGCGCGGTATTCCTCGCTGAGCTCGCCCCCCGCCGCGAGGTCGCGCTCGGCCAGATCGATGCCCTTGCGGTAGCGCGGCCCGAAGAAGCCGTGGACCATCCCGAACAGGACGATGATCGCCACAAACCCGACGCTGACCCACGACTCGCCGACGCTGATGTCGCCCTCCGCCAGCATGTAGATCCCCGCCAGCAGCAGCACAATCATCATCGGGGTAACCAGGAAGCGGTCGCAGAGCTGCGCCGTACGGTAGACCGAGGGGACGCTGGCCGGAGCCTTGGCGTCCGCGTAGCCCATGAAGAACGCGTACCCGAAGGCGGCCCGAAGGCAAGCACGACGGCGAGGACGTGGATGAACTGGCCGACGTTGTAAGCGGCGATCTCCGCGAGCAAGACGGCGCCAGTCTAGTCGAGGCGCTCAAGGCGAAGAGCGGCCCAGTCGCCGTTGCGGCGACGTTCGCGCTCGGCCAGCCCGGCCGCCTCGAATGCCCCGCTCACCGCGTCGATCTCCGCCGCCAGCAGCCCCGAGCAGACCAGCCGCTCGGGATTCCCGCGACGCGGAAGCCGGGCTGCGATCTCGACCAGGAGCGGCGCGGTCAGGTTGGCCACGACCGTCGCCGGCGGTGGCGGAAGCCGCTCGCGCAGGTTCACCCGCTGCAGCTCCAGCTCGACGCCGTTGGCGGCGGCGTTGGCCGCCGCCGCCTGCAGCGACGCCTGCTCGTGGTCGAAGCCCTCCACCGGCGCCCAGCCGAGCTTTGCGGCGGCGATCGCCAGCAGCCCGGAGCCGCTGCCGAGGTCGGTCAGCGGGCCGCCTGCGGCCCCCCGGTCGGCGAGCTCCACAAGCAGCTCGAGGCAGAGGCGCGTCGTGGCATGCGCGCCGGTGCCGAAGGCCCGCCCCGGATCGACCACGACGTCGATCGCGCCGCTGCGAGGCTCGGCCCAGGAGGGACGCACCCAGATGCGCCCCGCGATCAGGACCGGCTCGTGGAAGTCCTGCCAGCGGTCGGCCCAGTCGTCGGGGATCTCGGCCGCGACCACCTCGACCAGGCCGTCCCCGGCCGCCGCCTCGACAGCGCCGAGGTCGGGCAGCTCGCCCTCGGCCCCGTAGATCGCGTACTCGACGTAATCGCGCCCGCGCTCCTCCTCGACGCCGTTGGGGGCAAGCACGGCCAGCTCTGCGAGCACCAGCTCCGCCTCGGCGGGGCGGCAGCGCACCGCGAGGCGGATCATGCGATCTCGCGACGTGGGCCGAATCGAGCACCGCATAGGTGCCTAAGTCGGCCCACGTCCGTCAGAAGCCCTGGCCCCGGCAGCGGCACCGCTATCCGAACGCCCGCTTCATGCGCGAGAAGAAGCCCTCGCCACGGGCGGGCCGCAGGTTCTCCGGCGTGATCGTGTCATCGAGCCGGCGCGTGAGCTCCTGCTGCTGCTCGGTGAGCGCACCGGGCACGACCACGTTGAAGACGATCCGCTGGTCACCGCGGGCGCTGCCGCCGAGGCGGGGCAGGCCGAGACCGTGCAGCACCTCCTCGGCACCGCCCTGCGTGCCCGGCGCAACCTCCACGTCACGAGCTCCATCGAGAGTCTCGACGCTGACGGTGGTCCCGAGCATCGCCGACGTGGCGGGAATCTCGACGAGCGAGACCAGGTCCTCCCCCTCGCGCCGGAAGCGCTCGTCGTCGGCCACCCGCACCTCCACGTAGAGGTCGCCGGGCCTGCCGCCCGGCTCGCCGGCGTGACCGGCACCGCCGACGCGGATCCGCTGACCGTGCTCGATGCCGGGCGGGACCTTGACGTCCAAGCGCCGCACCCCGGCCCTGCGCCCGCTGCCGTTGCACTCCTGGCACGGCGACTCGGCGATTCGCCCGTCGCCGTGGCAGGTGTCGCAGACAGTTGAGCGAACGAGCTGGCCGAAGGCGGTGCGGGTGACCTGTTGGAGCTGGCCGGTACCGCCGCAGCGCCCGCAGCTGCGGATCGGCGTTCCTGGCTCGGCGCCGTTGCCGCGACAGCGTTCGCAGGCGGTCACCGCGTCGAAGCTGACCTCGCGGGTGACGCCCCGCAGCACGTCCTCAAGCTCGATCTCGATCGACGCCGCCACGTCTCCACCGGCGGCCGGCCCGCGGCGGCCGAAGCCGAAGGCGCTGGCCCCTTCGGCTCCGCCGAACGGGCCGGAGCTGCCGAAGAAGGCCTCGAAGATGTCCTCGATCGACCCGAAACCGGCCGTGCGGGGCGACCAGCCCCCCGAGCGCAGGCCGTCGTGACCGAAGGTGTCGTAGGTCCGGCGGCGTTCCGCATCGGTGAGGACCTCGTAGGCCTCGGCCGCCTCCTTGAACTTCTCCTCGGCCGCGGGGTCGTGGTCGTTGACGTCGGGATGCAGCTCGCGGGCGAGGCGCCGGAACGCCTTCTTTATGTCCGCCTCGGAGGCGGCTCGATCGACGCCGAGCACCTCGTAGTAGTCGCGCGGCATCGCGGCCTAGATGACCCCGGTCATCTCAGTCGTAGACGTTCTCGAAGTAGCGGGACAGCTCCCGCGCCGCCTCGCGAACCGAGGAGATCGCCGTGGCGTAGTCCATGCGCAGCGGCCCCATCACTCCGACCGAGCCGAGGTTGCGGTATCCGAGCCCGTAGTTGGCCCCCACCACGCTCACCGAGCGCAGCTCCGGCTGCGGGTTCTCACCGCCGATCCAGAGGAAGACGGACCTCTCGTCCAGCGCCGAGCGCAGCATCCGCAGCATGCTCGCCCGCCCTTCCAGCGCCCGCATCAGGCGATCGATGTGGGGCAGGTCGGCTGAGTGCTGCTCGGAGAGAAGGCGGGCGGCTCCGTCGACATAGAGCTGCTGCTCGCCGGGGCCCTCCAGCCCCCCGAACGCGGAGCCGATGCTGCTCAGGAAACGCTTCTCGGTCTCCCCCAGCTCGGGGTCGGCGAGGCGCCCGACGATCATGCGGGCGCCCACGCCGAGCCCGGAGAGGCGCTCGTTGAGGTACTCCGAAGCCCACTCGACCAGGCCCGGGTCGACCGGCTCATCGAAGGTAAAGGTGCGCTTCGTGACCCCGCCCGAGGAAGTGATCACGACGACCATCACCACGTGCGGCTGCAGCAGCAGCGCCTCGACGCGGCGGATCGTCGCGGTGTCCAGCGGCGGAGCGGTGACCAGCGCGACGAGGTCGGTCATCCGCGACAGCGTGGCGGTCGTCTCCCGCATCGCCTCGTCCACCTCGCGCCGCATCCGCGACAGCTCCAGCGCCACGCCGGGGTCGTCCGAGCGCGGCTCGGAGGCGAGCAGCATCTCGACATAGCGGCGGTACCCCGCGTCGGTCGGCACGCGGCCGGCCGAGGTGTGGGGATGGGTCAGAAAGCCCTCTTGCTCCAGTGCGGCTAGCTCGCCCCGCACGGTCGAAGAGCTCCAATCGACGTCTTCCTGCTCGGCCACCGCCTTCGAGCCCACCGGCCGCCCGGACTCGAGGTGGGCATCGACGACGTAGCGCAGGATCAACACCTGCCGCTCATTCAGCATGCCTAGAGTCTAGGAACCCGTGCCGAGGGCGCCCGATTACAGCCCTATTTCGGCCTCGGCGTTGCGGATTACCTGGTTCTCGCCCTGCGCCGCAACCGTGTCGACGACCAAGCGACCTCCGTCCTTCTCCTTCACGGTGCCGGTCACGACCAGCTCCTGTTCGGGGGCACCCATGCCGCGGAACTGGACGGAGAGGCGCTTCAGCGCCCGGGGATCTCCGTCGGCAAGCGCCGTGCTCGCGTTGGCCACCACGGCCATCATGTAGAGACCGTGGAGGATGTTGCCCGGCAGCCCGACCTGCTTGGCGAACTCCGGGTCGATGTGGATCGGGTTGAAGTCGCCCGAGGCGCCCGCGTAGCGGTGCGGCAGGTACTTGTCCGGCGTCACCCTCAGCTCCGGGATCGCGTCGCCCTCGTTGACGTCCCCCATCCGGTCACACTCCCCTGACGATGTTGGTCCAGGTCCCGCGCACCGTCGCCGCGCCGCCCTGGTTCTTCGAGACCGACTCGAACACGTAGAAGCCCTTGCCGTCCTTCTCGTAGATGTCGGTGCAGGTCGCCTCGGTGGTGATCTCGTCCCCCGAGCAGACCGGCTCGCCCCAGACGAACTCCTGGCCCCCGTGCACCATCGCCGCGAGGTTCATGCCGACATCGGGGTCGAGCACCGCCGGCGCCATCGCCGGGGCGCTGTAGACGACGCAGAACATCGGCGGCGCGACCACGTCGCGATAGCCGGCGGCCTGTGCAGCATCGCGGTCCTGGTGGACCGGGCTCCCGGCCCCAACCGCGTTCGCGTACTCGCGGATCTTCTCCCGGCCGACCTCGTATGTGGCCGCGGGCCACTTCTTCCCCATAGCGTCCTTGTTCACCGGCATCGCGGCGGCGGATTCTATTCGGATGGGTTGCAGCCGATGATCATCTCGACGATGAACGACATCCCCGGCTATGCGATCCAGGAGGTGCTGGGTGAGGTGTTCGGGCTGACGGTGCGCTCACGTAACGTCGGCTCGCAGCTCGGCGCCACCCTGAAGTCGCTGCGCGGCGGCGAGCTGAAGGGGATGACCAAGATGCTGGCCGAGGGGCGCGAGCACGCCACCGAGCGGGTCGTCGCCGAGGCCGAGGAAAAGGGCGCAAACGCGATCATCGCGTTTCGCTTCGACACCTCCGAGCTGGGCACCACCTGGACCGAGATCTGCGCCTACGGGACCGCGGTCAAGATCAGCAAGGCCGCCTAGGCTCTCTCGGCCTCGCCTTCCAGCGCCACCTCGAGCGCCCGCTCGCGGGTCGGGTAGATGTGGAAGCGCACGGCTCTGCCGTCACGGACCTCGTAGAGCTGGGCGATCTGCATCTCCACCTCGACGCCGCTGCCCCTCCCCGTGGCGCGCTGGTGGAGGTCGACGACCACGTGGCGCTCACCGACCGGCTCGGCGCCGCGGACCTCGAGCTCGAACTCGGCCCACGCTTCCATCCACTGCCCCATCCAGTGTTCGTAGCCGTCATGGCCGCGGTAGGTGCCCGCGTTGACCATCTCAGGCGGGGTGTGCACCTCGACCTCGGGGTCGAGCACGGCCATCACCGCGTCGAGGTCGCCCCGCGTCCAGGCGTCAAGGCCAGCCCGCACCACGGCGACGTTCTCCTCGGCGCTACTCATCGATCTCCAGCACCGCCAGGAACGCCTCCTGCGGGACCTCGACCGAGCCGACCTGCTTCATCCGCTTCTTGCCCTTCTTCTGCTTCTCGAGCAGCTTGCGCTTGCGGGTCACGTCGCCTCCGTAGAGCTTCGCGGTGACGTCCTTGCGCAGCGCCTTGACCGTCTCGCGTGCGAGCACCCGTGAGCCGATCGCCGCCTGCACGGGGATGTCGAACAGCTGGCGGGGGATTGTCTTCTGCAGCCGCTCGACCAGCGCCTTGCCGGCCTCGTAGGCCTTGTCGCGGTGCACGACCTGGCTCAGCGCGTCGACCGTCTCGCCCGCCAACAGCACGTCGAGCTTGACCAGGTCGGAGGGCCGGTTGCCGATCGGCTCGTAATCGAGCGACGCGTAACCCCTGGTCGAAGACTTGAGCAGGTCGAAGAAGTCGAGCACGATCTCGGCCAGCGGCAGGTCGTAGCGGATCTGCACGCGCTGCGGCGACAGGTAGTGCATGTCGACGTGGGAGCCGCGGCGACCCTGGCAGAGCTCCATCACCGCCCCGACGTACTCCGAGGGGGCGATGATCGTGGCGCGGATGTAGGGCTCGAAGATCTCGGCGATCGTGGCGGGATCGGGCATCTCGGTCGGGCTGTGCACCTCGACTGTCTCGCCGCTGGTGAGCCGGACCTCGTAGAGGACGTTGGGCGTGGTGGCCAGCAGCTCGAGGTCGTACTCGCGCTCGAGCCGCTCGCGCACGATGTCCATGTGCAGCAGGCCGAGGAACCCGCAGCGAAAGCCGAACCCGAGCGCCTGCGATGTCTCGGGGTCATAGGACAGCGCGGCATCGTTGAGCGAGAGGCGATCGAGCGCATCGCGCAGGTCCTCGTAGCAGTCGGTGTCGATCGGGTACAGCCCGCAGAAGACCATCGGCTTGACCTCGCGGTAGCCGGGAAGCGGGTCGGTGGCGGGCCGCTCGCGTGCAGTGAGCGTGTCGCCGACCCGCAGCCGCGCCACGTCCTTGATGCCGGTGATCACGTAGCCGACCTCGCCCGCGGACATTCCCGCCGCAGGCCTCATCTCCGGGGTGAAGAAGCCGATGTCGTCGATCTCCGCGACCGTGCCGTTTTGCATCGCGACGATCGGCTCGCGCTTGGCGAACTCGCCGTCCACCAGGCGCACGTAGGCGACCACGCCGCGGTACTGGTCGAACTCGGAGTCGAAGATCAGCGCCCGCGGCGGTGAGCCGGGCTCGCCCTCCGGCGGCGGGATGCGGTCGACGATCGCCTCCAGGACGTCGGTCACCCCTTCTCCGGTCTTGGCCGAGATGCGGAGGATCTCGCCGCTCTCACCACCGAGCAGATCGGCGATCTCCCCGGCGACCCGGTCGGGCTCGGCGCCGGGCAGGTCGACCTTGTTGATCACCGGGATCAGCTCCAGGCCGTTCTCGATCGCCGCGTAGGTGTTGGCCACGGTCTGGGCCTCCACCCCCTGCGCCGCATCGACGACCAGCAGGGCGCCTTCGCAGGCAGCGAGGCTGCGCGACACCTCGTAGGAGAAGTCGACGTGGCCGGGGGTGTCGATCAGGTGCAGGTGATAGGTCTCGCCGTCGCCGGCGCGGTACTCGACCCGGACCGCCTGCGCCTTGATCGTGATCCCGCGCTCGCGCTCGAGGTCCATCGAGTCGAGCACCTGTGCGCGCATCTTGGCCGGGTCGATGGCGCCGGTGATCTCGAGGATGCGGTCGGCCAGGGTCGACTTGCCGTGGTCGATGTGGGCGATGATCGAGAAGTTGCGGATGCGGTCCATGAGATGAGCTGTGCCGGGAGGCGCCAGTATGGCGCTTGGGCATCTACTGCCCGGCTGCCGTATCGCAGCTCTCGGGATCCAGAGGCTGCCGCAGGCGGATGACCGCGGTGGTCCCCTCGGCCAGCAGCAGCCTGGCGTCGTCCCCGGCCAGCGACCAGCCCAGGTGGGGTGAGTGGGCAGGCCGCGCCGGGTCCACCCTGTCGTCGCCGATCACCACATACTCGAAGCCACCTTCCCGAAGCTCCCGCCTCCAGCGCCGGCAGCTGCGCACATCGACGAATCCGGCCTGCGGAAGGTGCACGCCGACGTACGCGACCCGGTTTGAGAGGTCGGCTCCATAGAGCGGATACAGCCGGCTGGCCACCGTGGCGATCCTGGCCTCGTGCAGGGGCTGCGCCCACGCGGAAGCCTTGCCGAGACCCGGAGGCGAGAAGCCGTGCCGCTCGTAGCGCTGCTCGAGATAGGACTGGGTGGCGGGACGTGCGGCGGCCACGGCGACGATGGCCAGGGCGGCCACCGCCGCCGCCACCGCCGGCCTGGACAACGTTCGCACCTCGCGTCGAGACAGCGCGAGGACGCCCGCGAAGGCAACCAGTCCGATCGCCAGGGCGGCCGGCAGGTATTCGGAGATCCACGGCCCCCCCGACGCGTCCACCAGGGAAAGCAGGCCGAGCATGGCGGTGAGCAGCGCGAGCCGGGCCTGGCGTCCCCCTGAATCGGCGAGCACGACGGGAAGCAGGACAGAGCCGAGCGCGAGTGCAGGCGCGAGGTGTCGGAGCCCTGAGCCAAAGCCGCCCGGCGCGCCGGGCGGGCCCTCGGCGGAGGTGCCGTGGACGAGCCAGGCAGCCGCGGCGATCACGCCCGCAAATGCGATCAGCCGCACCGCAGGATCGAAACGCGGCCTCAGGGCGAGCACGAGGCTGGCGATCGGGATCGCCAGCACCAGCGGCCACGCCACACCCAGGCTGTCGTGCAGGCCCGCGAAGAACCAGTCCGTGACGACGTGCCAGTCGTCCAGATAGCTCAGCACCGAGAACTGGGGCCGGCCGCCGAGCGGTTGGTCGGGGCCGGGTAGCGGAACCGGCCCCAGGTCCGTCACCCATGGGAACGGGTTCCCCGCGTGCACGAGGTTGCGCAGGTACCAGTACCCGCACCCCGCAAGCAGCGGCAGCCCGAAGGCAAACGTCGCCCCCCTTCGCCGCCCCGCCGGAGCGATGAGAGGGATGCCGGCAGCCATCACGGCAACCGGTAGCGCGAAGGTCAGCTTCACGCCGGCCGCCAGCCCCGCGGCGAGTCCGGCGACCGCCAGCGCCCCATGCGGAAGCCGCCTTCCCGGTGCCGCCATCCGCGCGTTCTCGACCACTGCGACCATGGCCAGCAGGAAGCAGATCCCGATCACGTCGTTGCGGCCGGAGCCGGCCTGGTCGGACATCACTCCGGAGTCGAGCAACAGGGCGACCGCGATGACCGCAAGCGGCCCCGCGCCGTGGGGCCGGCCCACGGACCAGGCCGCCAGCAGCGCTCCGGCCAGCCAAACCGAGTTGAGCAGCGGCGAAAGGATGTCCCGGTGGAAGGCGAGCATGCCGATCGCGTGGCCGAGCTCCGAGTTGGCCGGATAGAACCAGGACAGGTAGCGCGGATCGACGAAATCGAGCGACCAGGTCGACCCTGTCTGCATGAAGTGCGCCGCGAAGGGTTGGTGGTACCAGAGGGTGTCGTAGCCGCTCATGCCACGGTCGAGAGCCAGCTGCATGCGCACGCTCCAGTGGGCGATCAGCAGGCCCGCCACCGCGGCGGCGAGCAGCATCGGTACGGCGCCCGCGGACGGGGCCGGTGGAGGGCTGCCGTCCGGCTCACCTTCTTGTTGTCGCCCAGCGAACAACCACAGCGCCGAGCCCGCGGCGATCGAAACCGGGAAGTACGCCGCCGGCCGGAACCAGCCAACCGCCCCCAGCAACTCGCCCACCCAGAGCAGCAGCGCGGCCGCCAGGACCGCGTCCGCCGTCCAGGCGGGCGGGCCAGACCAACCGGGGAGCAGCCGGCGGCGCACCGTCACCGCGCCCAGCCACGCTGCGGCCACCGCCGCGGCGAGTTCGGCGGCTCCGAGCAGGTAGGCGAGTGCGGTCAGCAACGCGACGGCGGCAGCCGCCCGCGCAGGCGGAAGACGACGGTTGGCGCCTGGCGCAGAACGACCTCCGCGTTGCGGTCACGCGTCCAGGCCGCCTCTCGCGGGAACGCAGGCCCGGCAGGCTGGATTCTGTCGAGCGATGCGACCACGTAGTCGTAGCCGCCGTCGTTGACCGCGCCACGCCATTGGGCGCAGCTCGCCGCCCGCACGAAGCCGCCGTGGGAGCGGTGCACGCCGACGAACTCGACCTGATTGGCAAGCTCGGTGCCGAACAGCGGGTACTCGCGAGTTGCGTTGGTGCCGATTCGCTCTCCGCTGAGGTCGCGAGCCCAGGCGAAGGCCGCGTTGAGGCCGGGCGTCGCGAAGCTCGGGTCCCGGTAGCGATGGTCGAGATAGCGGCGCTGCTCGAGCCAGCCCGCCCCCAGCGCGAGCGCGATCAGCGCAGCGGCCGCGCCCAGCAGCGCCGGCCGCGGCAGCGCGCGCAGGCGCCCGGAGCCGAGCAGCGCGGCG
>JBBPIM010000022.1:0-35520 GCA_038040325.1 Candidatus Mayfieldus profundus | reverse complement strand
GCAGAGCAGGAGACTCTTAATCTCAAGGTTGAAGGTTCGAGTCCTTCACGGCCCACTTCCCCGGTGTTTCTCTGCCTAGCGGACCTGGTGGCGCGCGCCCGAGATGCGGTAGTTCAGGTACCAGGCGATGTGACGGGCGGCGTTGAGGCCTGCAGCAGCCGGGTTGACGATCGTTCTCATCGCCAAAATCCTATGCAGCGGTCCGGTCGCAATGCGCCGGCCAAATACCCAAATTCCGCTTTTCGGAACGGATCCCATCCCTAGACACTTTCCGCAATGAAGGTAGGAATCATCGGGCTGGGCTACGTGGGCCTGCCGCTGGGCGCCGATGTCGCCTACCACGATCCCCACGTGCCCGAGCTGGCCGAGCTCGATCTCCGCTCCGGCGATCTGGGTGAGGAGACTCGCGCGGCCGACCTGGTCGCGATCGTCACCGCGCACCCGGAGATCGACTACGAGGGAGTGGTCGCCGACTCGCAGCCGGTGCTCGACTTCCGCGGCGTCACACGGAACCTCGAGGCCGAGAACCTGGTGCGGCTCTCGACGTCGCCGCCCTCTAGGCTGCGCGACGATGGGTGGCAGCCGACTGCGAACCCAACTGAGCCGCCGTGCACGCGCCAGGGCGCGCTGGCGCTGGCGCCGTTCCGAGCGGGTGACGGCGGGCCTTGCGGTGGCCGCGTTCGCGAGCGCCGGAACGGTGCTGCTCGGCCAGTTCGGTCGCATGCTGCGGCGTCGCTCGGCAGGGAAGGGGGACGGGGATGGCGTGGTCGAGGCTGCCCCCGCCGCTGCACTGGACACGGTCGGGGTCGCCGTCGAGGGATATTCGGCGGCACCCCGCTCGGAAACGGTGCTGTTCAACCTGCTGGCCGGTTTTCTCGGCTCGTTCGGGTTAATGCGCCTTTCCACCTACGGGATCCGCGGCGGCTGGTGGCCGTTCGGCAACACCAGCGTCGGCGGAACCCACATCCACCACTTCGTGCCCGGCATCCTGATCGGCTTCGCCTCCGGCACGATCGCGCTGCTGACCGACGATGCCGACCTCGAGGACAAGCTCGCGGTCCCGATGGGGATCGGGATGGGGCTGACCTTCGACGAGGCGGCGCTGCTGCTCGACCTGCGCGACGTCTACTGGACCCGCGAGGGGCTGCTCAGCGTCCAGGTCAGCCTGGCGCTGTCCGCGATCCTCGGCTCGGCCATCCTCGGGATGCGGATGCTGCGCCGCGGCGAGCAGCACCAGGAGGCGGCCGGCGCGATCCCGCCCGCCCAGCCGCATTTGGCGCCCGAGGCCTGAGCGGCTGCGGAGCTTCCGCTAGGCGGCCTTGAGCGCCGGCCGCTCGCCCATCCAGACGACCTGCTCGCGGTCGGGGCCGACCCCGACCAGGCGGATCGGCACGCCGACGAACTCGCTGACGAAGCGCAGGTAGTCGCGCGCCTGCGGCGGCAGGTCGGCCTCGCTGCGGCACTCGCCGATCTCGACGTTGAAGCCGGGCAGCTCGTCGTACTCGGCGCTGGCCGAGTGCAGGATCGACTGGTGGTAGGGGAACTCATCGAGCGCCGCTCCCTCGCTGGAGCGATAGCGGACCGCGACTCGCAGCGGGTCGAGGCCGGACAGCACGTCGAGCTTGGTGATCGCAAGCGCGGTCATCCCGTTCAGCCGCGCCGCATAGCGCAGCGCCAGAAGGTCGATCCAGCCGCAGCGGCGCTCGCGCCCGGTCGTCGTACCGAACTCGTGGCCGCGCTCCAGCATCAGCCGCCCGGTCTCGTCTTCCAGCTCGGTCGGGAAGGGGCCCGCGCCGACCCTGGTCGAGTAGGCCTTGGCGATGCCCCAGACCTCGTCGATGTCGCGCGGGCCGATGCCGGCCCCCACGCAGGCGGCGCCGGCGACCGGGTTCGACGACGTCACGAACGGATAGGTGCCGTGGTCGAGGTCGAGCAGCGTCCCCTGGGCGCCCTCCAGGATCACGGTCTGCCCGGCGTCCAGCGCGTCCCAGCAGAGGTGCGCGGTGTCGGCGATGTAGGGCTCGAGCCGGTGGCCGTAGGTGATGTATTCCTCGGTGGTCGCGTGCAGGTCGAGCGCCGGGTCCTTCTCGTGGGGGCGCAGCAGCTGGCGCTTGGGCTCCAGCGCGGCCATGATCTTCTTGCGCAGGATCTTCTCGTCGAGCAGGTCCTGCACCCGGATCCCGAGGCGTGCCGCCTTGTCGGCGTAACAGGGGCCGATCCCGCGGCGGGTGGTGCCGATCGAGAGGCTGCCGAGCTTGGTCTCTCCGACCGTGTCGAGCAGGACGTGGTAGGGCATGATCAGGTGCGCGTTCGCGGAGATCCGCAGCGAGCTGACGTCGACGTTTCGCCGCCGCAGCCCGTCCAGCTCGTCCCACAGCACCCGGGGGTCGAGCACGACCCCGTTGCCAATTACGCAGGTCTTGCCCGGATAGAGGATTCCAGAGGGGATCAGGTGGAACTTGAACACCTCGTCGCCGCGCACGATCGTATGGCCGGCGTTGTTGCCGCCCTGGAAGCGGACGATCACGTCCGCACGCTCGGCAAGGAGGTCTGTGACCTTCCCCTTGCCCTCGTCGCCCCACTGGGCCCCGACTATGACTAGACCGGGCATGACGGCGGAATTATGAGGGTCAGCCTGCGCCGACGCGGATCCGGCGGTCCTCGCCGAACAGTGGCAGCGGATCGCCGCAGATCTCGACCAGGCGCGAGACCGTGCGGGGGCCGATCTGCTCCTCGAGCGCGGCCTGGTCGAGGTTGGTGGTCACGACGATCGAGCGCTGCGCCTCGTAGCGCTCGTTGATCAGCGCGTACAGCTGCTCCAGCACCCAGTCGGAGCGCTTCTCGGCCCCGAGGTCGTCGATGTGCAGCAGGTCCACCGAGGTCAGCCGCTCGAAGAACTGCAGGTAGCTGTCCTCGCCCGCCTCGGCGTCGTAGGTGCGGCGGATCCGCGCCAGCAGCTTCGGCAGCGAGTAGATCGCCACCGTGCGCCCCGCCTCGAGGGCCCACCTGGAGACCAGCATCGCGAGCGTCGTCTTGCCGGTCCCGGTGTCGCCCATCAGCCACATCCCGCGCCCCGCATCGAGGTTCGCGTCTAGATCCTCGACGTAGCTGCGCACCACGCGCACCACCATCGGCTCGATCTCGGTCACCGGCGGGCGCTCGAAGGAGACGCCGCGGTACTTGGCGGGGACCACCGAGGCGACGCCCTGTGTGCGGGCGCGCTGAAGACGCTGCTCCCGGCACTCGCAGGGCCGGGCGATGTCCTCGGGCCCGAGGATCCAGCCGGAGCCGTCGCATACCCCCAGCGGGCAGGCTCGCTCGGCCTCCGGTCTTGCCGCCGCCTGGGAGGCCACCTAGAAGGCGGGCCCTTCGGCGGCCGCGTCGTCGATCGGTGGCCCCTCTCCGGCCGGCTGTTCGACCGGTCGCTCCTTTGCAGTGTGGTCGACGAACTTGGGAAAGCGGTCCATGAAGACCAGCGTCTTGATCCCGATCGGCCCGTTGCGGTGCTTGGAGATGATCACGTCGGCGAGGCCGTCGTGCTTCTCCTCGTCGGGCTCGTAGCGGTCGGCGCGGTAAAGGAACATCACCAGGTCGGCGTCCTGCTCGATCTGGCCGGACTCGCGCAGGTCGGAGAGAATCGGCCGCTTGTCGGGCCGCTGCTCGGGAGCGCGCGATAGCTGTGAAATCGCGATCACCGGGATGTCCAGTTCGCGGGCCAGGATCTTCAATCCGCGGCTCATCTGGCCGACCTGCTCGACGCGATTGGCGCGCGGGTCGTCGGCCCGCATCAGCTGCAGGTAGTCGACGATCACCAGTCCGAGGCCCTCGCCGTTGCGCGACTTCTCCTGTGCGTGCAGGCGGCGCGCCTTGGCACGGAGGTCGAGCATGCCGAGGTCGGAGGAGTCGTCGAACCACAGCGGCGCCTCCTCGAGCTCGTTGCAGGCACGCACCACCTTGCCCCAGTCCTTCTGCGCGACCTTGCCCTTGCGCAGCTTGTCGCCGGGGATGCGCGCGCCGCTGGCAATGAAGCGCTGCGCCAGCTCCACCTCTGACATCTCCAGCGAGAAGAAGGCCACCGGCATCTTCTTCTTCACCGCCACGTGCTCGGCGATGTTGGCGACAGCCGCGGATTTTCCCATCGCCGGCCTTGCCGCGAGGACGATCAAGTTGCCGGGCTGGAAGCCACCTGTGATCGCGTCGATGTCACGAAACCCGGAAGGCGTCCCGGTCAGCTCGGCGTCGCCGCTGGAGAGCTTCTCCAGCCGATCCAGCTCGTCACCGAGGATCTCGTCGAGTCGGCGGAAGTCGCCGGCCTGCTCCTCGTGCGCAACTTCGAACAGCAGCCGCTCGGCGTCCTCGGCGAGCTGGCGCGGTTCGCCTTCGCGCTCGCGCACCCACTCCTGGATCCGCTGTCCTGCGCCGAGCAGACGCCGCAGCAGGGAGTTCTCCTGCACGATCCGGGCGTGGTGGGCGGCGTTCCCGACCGCGGGAACGCTCGCCGCCAGCTCGGAGACGTAGTGCTTGTCGCCCGCCTCGGCCAGCTCGGCGCGCTGGGTCAGCGCCTCGACCGCGGAGAGCTCGTCGGTCGGCTCCGACTTCGCGTAGAGGTCGTGCAGGGAGCGGAAGATGACGCGGTGCTTCTCGAGGTAGAAGTCCTCGGCCTGCAGTTTCACCTCGTCGATCACCGGCGAGACGGCCGACTCGGAGACCATCATCGCTCCGAGCACCGAGCGCTCGGCCTCGATGTTCTGGGGCGGGACGTGGGCGGTTTGCGTTTGCGCCATCGGACTCAGTAAAGGCCCAGCGGCGGCGGATTTCGCCCCGCGGGATCCCCGGACGCGAAGCGAACCACAGGCAGCGGGCGCCCGCAAAGCGCAAACGCGGGTTTTGCGCCTACTTCTGCGCCGTTACTTCTCGTCGGCGACGATCGTCTTGACGGTGGCCGTGGCGCCGCCCGGCACCTCGACCTCGACCATGTAGGTGCCGGTCTCGTGGATCGGCTGCTCGAGGCGGATCTTGCGGCGGTCGACCTTGAGGTCGCGCGCATCGCGGATCGCGTCGGCGATCTCCTTCGCGGTCACCGAGCCGAACAGCTTGCCGTCCTCTCCGGCGCGGTGGGTGATCGTCAGCACCGTCTTGGACAGCAGCGCCACCGTCTCCTGGGCGCGCTCGGCGGCCTCGCGCTCGGCCTTCTCCTGCTGCTCGAGCCGGCGCTGGGCCTCCTCCAGCGCCCCCTTCGTCGCCGGCTGGGCCAGCTTGCGGGGGACGAGGTAGTTGCGCAGGTAGCCTGGCGAGACGTCAACCGCCTTGCCGCGGGTGCCGAGATTCTCGACGTCCTGCAGGAGGATCGCCTGGGCCATCAGCGCTCGCCGACGTAGGGCAGCAGCGCGATCTCGCGGGCTCGCCTGACAGCCAGCGCGAGCTGCTTCTGGTGCTGGCGCGAGAGGCCGGTGACGCGGCGGGAGCGCAACTTGCCCTTGTCGGAGATGAAGCGGCGAAGCAGAGGAAGGTCCTTGTAGTCGATCTCCTCGACGTTGATGCGCGTGTACTTCCGCGGCCGGAAGCGGTCGGACGGACCGCGCCGCCTGCGGGGTGGTGAGTCTGTGCCTCGCTGTCTTGCCATTTGGCTTCCTTACGCGATTTCGCCCGGCCTCTTCGCCGGGCGAACCGAGCGCGCCAATGCTAGCGATTCGCCCGAAACCTACGAGGGCCCCGTCCGGGGCCCTCGTAAGCCAACGCCGTAGCGGGCGGCATGCGTCCGCTACGGCTAGAAGGGGATGTCGTCTTCCTTGCCGGCACCCACTCCAGTCTCTTCGAAGTCGGAGGTGTCGGCCGGCACGTCGGACTGGCCCTGGAAGCCGTTTCCGCTGCCGCTGCCGCTGCCCTGGTCGCGCGAGCCTAGGAACTGGACCGAGTTGGCGATGATCTCCACCGCCTGCCGCTTGCCGGACCCGTCCTGGGCCTCCCACTCGCGCCAGTCGAGGCGACCCTCGACGGCGACGGGACGGCCCTTGGAGAGGTAGTTGGCGCAGTTCTCGCCCTGCGCGCCCCAGACGGTGACGTCGAAGTAGTTGGGCTTGTCGATCCACTCGCCGGTCTGGCCGTCCTTGCGGCGGCTGTTGACGGCGACGCGCAGCTTGCAGACCGAGGTCCCGCTGGGGGTGCTGCGCAGCTCCGGGTCGCGGGTGAGGTTCCCGGTGATCGCGACTACGTTTATGTTCGAGGCTGCCACTGGTTTCGTGCTCCTCTGTTCGGTTTCGACGTAGAGCAGTCTAAGTCGGCCCCCGGCGGGTTCTCGCCCCCGGGCGCCGCGAAAAGCCGCAACTTGCGAGACCGGAGGCCGCCGCGGACTAGGCCGCGGGCGTTTCCTCGGGCGTTTCCTCGGCTGCTTCCTCAGGCGCGTCCTGCGGCGGTTCCTCGGGCGGGTCCTGCGGCGGTTCCTCGGGCGCGTCCGGCGATGGCTCCGGCGGCGGCTCCTGCGGCGGCTCCGGCGATGGCTCCTCTGGCGCTTCCTGCTTCGGCGCGGGCGGGCCCGAGGACGGCGGCGCGATCACCGGCGAGTTCGGGTCGACGCGGAAGATCCGGAAGCGCAGCACCCCGTCGGCGATCTTGAGGTTGTGGTCGAGCTGGCCGAGCAGCTCGCGCGGGGCCTCGAAGCGATACCAGCGGTAGTCGGCCTCGGTCCGCTGGCGGATCTCGTAGGCCATCTTGCGGGTGCCCCAGTTGTCCTCGTGTCTGAGGGTGCCGTCGGAGTCGATCCGCTTGCGGACGTCGTCCGCGAGCTTGTCGCGGGTCGAGTCCTCGAGCCCCGGATCGAGCATCAGGATGAGTTCGTATTCGCGTGCTGCTTCGGACAAAACGGCGGCTGAGTCTAGCGGGGTTGCGCTGCGCGCCCGGGGGAGAGCGGCTGTGGCGGTGCGCTTAGGAGTGGGTGCTCAGGCAACGGATCCGCTGGCAGGCTGTGGCGCGGCTCGCGGGCGCCGTCGCCGCCTGCGTAGTGCTGGTCGCCGTTGGCCCTGGCCTGCTGAAGCCGCCTGAGCCGCCGCCCTTGGAGCCCGACGTGGGATTGCCGCGAGTGGTGAGCGAGAGGGCGATCCCCTCTCCGCCAAAGCGTTCTGAGCGGAGAAGCCGTAGGCAGGGGCGCGCCGGGCCGAAGAACCCCAAGCGGAACTCGCGAGCGGAGCCGCGCCGCCGGCAATCCCGAGCCAGGCAGCTGAGCGGCAGACGACTGCACGAGCCTCGCAGCAGACACCACGGACGTTCGCGCAAGAGGAATCGCGGGGGAAGGGCCCCCGACCCCGAACCATCGACCTCTCCTGCCCCGGTCGCACCCGCCCCGGCTGCGCCGGCTCCCGTTGCCTTGCCCCCGTCGAACGGCCCGGAGTTCGGGCTCTGAGCCGCGCCTAGCTGACCGGTTCGCGCTCGCCGCGCTTCAGGCGGATGTCGGCGAGCTGCGCGTCCACCCAGTCGCCGGGGTCACGGGAGAAGATGATTTCCTTCAGCCGCTGCGCCCGCAGCCGCCGCTCCTCGGGATCCATGGTCAGCGCCCGGTAGATCGTGTCGGCCTGCTCCTGGATGTCGAATGGGTTGACCGACAGCGCGCAGTCGGCCAGCTCCTCGTGCGAGCCGGTGTTCTCCGAAAGCATCAGCACCCCGTCGCGGGTGTTGACCGCCGGCGCCTCCTTGGCGACCAGGTTCATGCCGTCGAAGATCGCGTTGACCATCAGCAGGTCGAAGTGCTTGTAGCGGGCGATGGCGTCGTGGAAGTTCTCGTAGATGCGCAGGTCAATCGGCATCCAGTCGGTGGTCCCGTGACGGTGGTTGACCACCGCGACCAGCGCCTCGATCCGCTCCAGGTACTCGGCGTACTCGGGCACGTCCTGGCGGGAGGGCACCAGATGGGCGATGAAGGTGACCTTTTCGCGGAACTCCGGATGCTGGGCGAGGAAGGTGTCGAAGGCGGTGAAGCCGCGCAGCACGTTCTTGGAGAGGTCGGCGCGGTCCACGCGGATGATCAGGTGCTCGCGGCGGCGCTCGAGCAGCTCGCGCTCGGCCTCGGCCACCTCCGGCGACTCGGCCGCGCGCTCGAGGCGAGCAGCGTCCACGGCGAGCGGGTAGGCGCGCACCCAGGTCTCCCCTTCGGGATGGAACACGACGCAACGCTCGCGGTCCACCTCGAGCTCCAGCAGCTCCTCGCAGCACCAGAGGAAGTTCGTGCAGTAGGCGTTGGTGTGGAAGCCGATGATGTCGTTGGCGAGCATCCCCCAGTAGATCTCCTCGCGCATGTGGCCGGGCAGGATCCGCCAGCTGTCGGGCTGCGACCAGGGGATGTGGACGAAGTGGTGCAGCAGGGCGTCCGGGCGCTCGGCCCGGATCAGGCGCGGCGCGGTGTAGAGGTGGTAGTCGTGCAGCATCACCAGCGGCGAGTCGTGCCCCTGGATCTGGCGCAGCACCGCGGTGGCGATGTCCGCGTTGACCGCCTTGTAGCCGAACTGCCAGGCATCCAGCTCCTCCCGGCGGATGTCCGGCGCGTTGGAGATGTCCCACAGGTAGTGCTGGACGAACCAGAGGATCGGGTTGGCGATCACGTTGTAGAAGCCGTCGAAGGCGTCGTCGGCACTCTCGACCAGCAGCACGCGGTAGTCCACTCCGTCGATCTCGACGCTGACCGGCCCGCCGCCATGCTCGTCGGAAACCGCTACGTCCTCCTCGGTCATCGCCGAGGCGACCCACAGCGCGTCGCGATGCGAGACCAGGCCGGAGAGCGCGGTGACAAGGCCCCCCCCTCCTCGTTGCACCGTGCGCTGCCCGAATTCGTCGCGCTCGAATTGCGCGGGCCCCCGGTTGGAAACGATGATCAGTTGTCGGTCGTCAGGCATGAAGTTCAGCCTACCCGGCTGAACTCGTTACTCGTTACTCGTTACTCGGTGAGCAACACCATGCGTATCGGCTCTCGGCCGAGGAACGAGGAACGAAGAACGAAGAACGAGTAACGATCAGACCTTTAGGTCTGTGAACATGTCCAGCCAGTCGCGCAGCAGGCGAGGCGTGAGGAAATGGCGCCGCACGTACTCCTTGCCCGTGCGTCCGAGGAACTTGCCCAGGGCCGGGTCGGAGAGGATCTCCAGGCACCGTTTCGCCGCCTCCTCGGAGGAGTTGACCAAAAAGCCGCTCTCCCCGTCGGCGATTTGCAGCGGGATGCCGCCGACGTTGCCGGCGACCACCGGCCGCACCTTCCACAGCGCCTCGGTCACGGTCAGCCCGAATCCCTCCCGAACCGACTTCTGCAGCATCACGTCGGACTGCGACTGAAAGGCATTGACCTCGATCGCGCCGACGTTGTTGAGGTTGTTGAGGATCTTGATGTCGGGGTCCGAGTCGGCGTACTCGAAGGTCCGCTGGAAGAACTCCCATCCCTCGGGATCGTCGGTCGCCATCGATCCGACCAGCGCAAGCTGCACCTCGGGCATCTCGCGGGTGACCACCCTGTAGGCGTCGATCACCCCGATCGGGTCCTTCCACGGATCGAAGCGCGAGACCTGGCACATCAGCGGCCGGTCGATGTCGATGCCGAACTGCTCGCAGACGAAGGAGGCGTCCTCGGGCGAGAGCGCCATGTTCTTCGGTGAGAGCGGGTCGATCGCGGGCGGAACGATGCGCACGTCGGACCCGACCTCGCCGTCGAGGCCCGCGGGCACGTACTCCATCATGTGCCAGACGGTCGCGTCGTAGCCGCGCATCGCCGGCAGCAGGCGCTGGATCGGCGCCGGGTTCGGCTCCGAGAGGTCGATATGGCAGCGCCAGATCCACTTCTTGGCGTGCCCCTCTGCCACCGCCCGCACCCCGATCGGCTGCGGGTCGTGGACGATGATCACGTCCCACTCCTCGTTGATGTTTCGTGCGTTGAGCTCGTTGACGCGGTCGAACAGCTCCCACTGCTCCTCGGTCAGAGTCGCCTCGTCGCCCTGCAGCGAGTTGTGCAGCAGCTTGGTCGCGTTGAAGAACTCCTCGCGGCCCATGATCACCTGCCAGTGCGCGTCGAGCCCGGCGTCCCGCATCAGCGGCACGAGCGTGTAGAGGATCTCCGAGACGCCGCCGCCGAACGCGGTGGCACTGAGGTGAAGCACACGGCGCCCCTCCAGCGGCCCCGCCAGCTCGCGGATCCGCTCGATCAGGTCGCGGCCGACCAGGTGCGTGTAGTCGGCAAGCGACTTATGGCCAAGAGCGATTTCCTGGAGCAATCGTGTCCCCGTCTGTCAGTGGTCGGTCCGAAGTTGCGCGAGCCGGCCGATGCCCGCCTCGAGCGCGGCGCAGATCTTCGCATGTAGCTCCTGATTCGCGGCACAGACGCATGAGATCTGGAATTCGGCTCCCGAGCCCAGCAGCTGCCGGTCGCCGATCGGGGCGCCATAGGCGTCGCTGACGACCGCACCCCCCTCCTGCAGGCAGAGAGCCGCCGCGGCAAGGTCGTACGGCGAGTTGTTGAGCACGGCGCCGCCCCCGACCCGCTCGAACTCCGACTGTGCGCCGGGGATGTCGGTGACGATCCGCGGGCCGGGCTCGACGTATGCGTCGAGTTGGCCGGTTGCGATTCGGGTCATGTCGTAGGTCGCCGAGCCGAGGTCGAAGGTGGCGCCGCCCACCGACGAGGCGTCGATCAGCTCGGCCAGCACCTCCACTGTCATCCGCGCCGGGCGGCCGCGCAGCCCGTAGGTCCAGAACATGCGCTCCAGCTCGATGTTGGCCGAAAGGCGCGCCGCCGGCTCGAGCCCGCGGCCGCGCTCGGCCAGAAAGCGCCGCCCGCTCTTGATCTCGACGATGCACCCGACCTGCACGTCGGCCATCGTCGGCGCGCCGTCCAGCGGCGCCGCTGCAACCGATACGCAGGCGGACTCGAAGCCGGCAAGGGCCGGCCGGGTGCCGTCGATCGGGTCGATGATCAGCACCCAGGCGGGGTCGCGCCCGGCCGGCAGCACCATCCCGCGATCCTCCGAGTAGAAGGCGACGTCGGGCGCCCGTTCCGCCAGGAAGGCCTCCATCAGCGACTCCGCGCGCTCGTCGATCGCGAAGGTGACGTCGCCGCCGGCGCCGCGGCCTTCCCCCGTGCCGACGTGGGCGCGGCCGGCATGGGCGCCGAGCTCGCCGGCCAGCTCCTCGCGCAGGGCGAGCGCCAGGTCAGAGCACAACCCGCGGAGCGTCGTCGCCGCCAAGGCGCGCCGCTAGCCGCTGACCGCGGTGGGCCGCGTGCCCAGGGTGACGTCGACCTGGTCCCGCTGGCCGTCGCGAAGCACGTCCAGGGTCACCGTCTCCCCGGGCCGGTACAGGGCGATGAACTTGGCCAGGTCGCTGGGGTCGATCACCTTGCGGCCGTCGACCGCGAGCACCACGTCTCCACTGACCCTCGCCCGCGAGGCCTGGAAGCGGATGCTGCGGCTGCCGCCGTCGAGCCCGGCTTGATCGGCGGGCCCCCCGTCGACGACGCGTGCCAGCAGGCCCCCGTAGTCGGTGTCGAGCCCGAGCCGGTCGGCGAGCTGCGGGTACAGGGCCTGGGTCTGGACCCCGATGTAGGCGTACTCCACCTTGCCGTCCTCTCGCAGCTGCTCGATCGACCGCTTGATCGCCGATACGGGGACCGCGAACCCGACCCCGGCGTTGGCCTGTGAGCGCGTCTCGATCTGCTGGTTGATGCCCAGCACCTGCGCCTCGCCGTCGAGCAGCGGCCCCCCCGAGTTGCCGGGGTTGATAGCGGCGTCGACCTGGATCGAGTTCTCGATCTGGAACTGCGTCAGCGAGCGGACCGAGCGCTCCTTGGCCGAGACGATCCCGACCGACAGCGACTGCTGCTCTCCGAACGGGCTGCCGATCGCGGCGATCGTCTGGCCGACCTGGATGCTGGAGTCGTCGCCCAGCTCGATCGGCACCAGGTCGAGGCCCTCGGGGTTGACGTTCAGCAGCGCCACGTCGGCGAAGGGGTCGACGCCGAGGACCTTGGCGGCGACCCGGTTGCGGTCGGCGAACTCGACGTAGACCTGCTCCGCCTTGACCAGCTTCCCGCCGCGCCCCTCGCTGACCACGTGGGCGTTGGTGACGATGTCGCCCTCCTCGTTGAGCACGAAACCGGATCCCTGGCCGGCGTCCGGGCCGGTTCCGAGCAGGCTGCTGCCGCCTCCGAAGATCGACAGGACCGTTACCACCCCGGGCGCGGCGCGCCGGTAGACGTCCACGGCGTTGAACCCGTTGCGCCCGGTTTGGACCACCAGCTTCTGCGGCGGCCTGGTTTCGGTGGTGGTCTGGACGGCGGCGCTCTGGGTGCCCTCGTCGTCACCGCCGCAGCCGGCCAGCGCTGCCGGGAGCGCCAGCGCGATAGCGACGAGGAGCACCCGGCCCCGTGCGGGAGCCGCCCTGCCGCCGACGACTCCGCTCACGCGGTCGCTCCGCTTGCCGCTGCGTCCGGATCCTCCCGAGCCGCCTTGCGCTGCGCGCCCGGGGGCAGGGAAAGGATGAAGGCGGTAAAGCCCTTGCTGGAGACGACGTCGAGTCTCCCGTCCATCCGCACCGCCAGCTCGCGCGCGATCGCCAGCCCCAGGCCCGACCCGCTCGCCGAGTCGCCGGTGTAGAAGCGGTCGAACATGCGCGCCTGGGAGCGGGGCCCGACTCCCGGCCCGCCCTCGTCGGAGACGATCAGCTCCGCACGTCCGCCTTCTTGCAGGGTCGTCACAGTCACCTTGGTGCCCTCGGGAGTGTGGGTGAGGGCATTGTCGAGCAGGATACGGATGATCTGTCGCACCCGGCCGGTGTCGGCCTCGGCCACTGCGGCCACCTTCGGACCCCGCACCTCCAATCTCGCCTTGTGGCGGTCGGCGAGCGGTCCGAACTCGCGTGCCGCATCGCGCGCGAGCTGCCCGAGGTCGACCCTGCGCGGAGCCAGCTCCATCGCACCCGCGTCGAGCTTTGAGAGGTCGAGGAGGTCGGTGGTCAGCTTGGTCAGGCGCTCGACCTGCTCGCGCATCGTGCGCACGAACTCTGCCCGCGCGGCGGGATCCGGATCCTCTTCGTCGAGCAGCTCCACGAAGCCGCCGATGGAGAAGATCGGCGTGCGCAGCTCGTGGGATGCGTTGGCGATGAACTGCTTTCGGGCGCTGTCCAGCTCGGCGAGGCGCTGCTGCATCTCGTTGAACGTGCGCGCCAGCTGGCCAAGCTCGTCGGAGGAGTCGACCGGGATCGGCGTGGCGAAGTCGCCGCCGGCCACCTTCTCGGCTGCTTGCTCGAGCCGCCCGATCCGGCGCGAGATCGCCCCCGCGGCCCAGAACCCGGCCAGCAGGGCGAGCGCCATCGCGATCCCTCCCGCGATCAGGATCTGGCGCCTGATCAGCGCCACGTTGTCGCTCACCTCGCCCAGCGGCTCGGAGAAGATTGCGATCCACTGCGGATCCGACTCGGGGATCGGGATCGCGACCTCGGCGGTGCGCGCCCCTCCCACCGACTCGACCCCGGCGCCGGTCCGCCCTCTGACCGCGGGAGCGGCGATGTCGTAACGCGCCGTGACCGGGGTGGTTTCCGGCTGCGAGTCGCTGACCACGAATGCGGCCGCGCGGCCACCTTCCAGCTCCCGCACCCCAAGGATCGTTACACGCGAGTCGGTGGCCTGGGAAACGCGCCGCAGCAATGCCCCCAGCCGCTGCTCGGAGAGCCCGCTGCGCATCGCCCGCTCGAGCCTGGTGCGCTGCACGGAGCCGCGCTCTTCGAGCCGGGTCAGCTTCTCGGTCGTGAGGCTCGACTCGAGCTGCGGCACCACGTACAGGTAGACGAACCCGACCGCGGCGCCGGTGATCACGAAGAACAGCAGCACCAGGCGGTTGCGCAGGGTGTTGAGCCGCTGCCAGGCCATCGTGCGCCTCGCGGCTGCTAGGTCCGCTCCTCGCGGAACCGGTAGCCGACCCCGCGCACCGTCAGCAGGTACTCGGGGCTCTTGGGCTCACGCTCGATCTTTTCCCGCAGGTGCCGTATGTGGACATCGATCGTGCGCGGGTCGCGGTACTCGGAGTCGCCCCAGACGTGTTCGAGCAGGGTCTCGCGATTGAGCACCCGCCCCGGCGCGCGAGCCAGCGCGGCGAGGATCTCGAACTCGACGTAGGTGAGGCGGACGTCGTCCCCGCGCACGGTGACCTCGCGCCGGTCGAAGTCGATCGCCAGCTCACCGCTCTGGATCGGCTCGGCATGGGACTGGCGGGTGCCGGGCATCCGCGAGCGGCGCAGCGCCGCCTTCACGCGACTGCGGAACTCCCGCATCGAGAAGGGTTTGGTGATGTAGTCGTCTGCGCCCATCTCGAGGCCGACCACCTTGTCTATCTCGTCGCCCTTTGCGGTCAGCATGATGATCGGGACCTGGCTTCGCGAGCGCAGCCGGCGGCAGACCTCGACGCCGTCCAGCTTCGGGAGCATCAGGTCCAGCACGACCAGGTCGAAGCGCTGCTCGGCGAAGCGCTGCAGGGCCTCCTGCCCGTCGTGGGCGGAGATCACCTCGTAGCCGTCTTTGCGCAACGGGTAGGTGAGCAGGGTCTGCACCGCGTGCTCGTCGTCGACCAGCAGGATGCGCTCCGATCCCTCGGCCATGGCCAAAGGTTACGCCCAGGGATCGCTTCGCCTGGTGGCCGCGGTTGCAAGCACGGTAGTGCTCCGCCGAGCGAAAGCCGAGCCTGGCAAGGACGCAGGGAGGTCCAATAGGCCGGCCTATTGGACCGACCGAGGACACAGCCAGGCGAAGGCTTGCAGCCGGCGGAGGGCGGGCCGTGATTTGCGAGCGCGGCCACTAGATTCACGGTCTTGCTGCAGGCAGGCATGTACAGGGCCCCTCTACTCGCCGCACTCGCGGCGATGGTCGTGCTGATGTTCTCGGTCGTATCCCGACCCGCGCCGGTGCGCAGCGGCACCGCCGCCGATGCGTTCGACGGCGCGCGGGCGGCGTCGCTGGCGGGCAATCTGGTCGAGCTGGCCCCCGACCGGACGCCCGGCAGCAGGGACGACTCCACGGCCGCCGACCTCGTCGCCCAGCGGTTCCGCGGCGTCCAGGGCGGCCAGGTGTCCGAGCAGACCTTCGGCGGCAGCTTCGACGGCGACGACGTGCAGATGCGCAATGTCACCCTGGTGCTGCCGGGCAGCAAGTCGGACGAGCGCATCGTGCTGGTCGCGCCGCGAGATTGCGGCGAGGGCCCCTGCGCGGCTTCGAGCGCCGCCTCCACCGCGGCGCTGATGGAGCTCGCCGACAACTTCAACGGCACCCGCCACCGCAAGACGCTGGTGCTGGTCTCCACCGACGGCTCTGTGGCCGGAGCCGCGGGTGCGCGTCTGCTCGCCGATGCCCTCGAGACAGAGCCGGCAGAGGCGGTGGTGGTGATCTCCCAGCCCGGCTCGGTGGACGAGTCGCAACCATTCGTCGTGCCCTGGTCGGCGGGGCCGCAGAGCACGTCGACCCAGCTGCTCGAGAGCGCCAGCGCGGCCGTGGAATCGGAGGCGGCCGAGGGCGCGATCACCCCGGGGACTCTCGCCGGCCTGTTCCGGCTCGCGATTCCGAGCGGCCTCGGCGAGCAGGCGGTGCTGATTCAGCATGGGGCCGACGCGATCGGGATCTCCTCGGCCGGAGACCGGCCGCTGCCGGTGGCCGACGACGGGCTCGACTCGCTTTCCGCGAACACCCTCGGCAACTTCGGCAGGGCGACCCTGTCGCTCACGATGGCGCTCGACGTCGCGGGCGAGCCGCTCGAGCACGGGCCGCACGCATATGTCCCTCTGGCCGGAAAGCTGATTCCGGGATGGGCCCTGGCATTGCTCGCCGCGACCCTGCTGCTGCCGATCGGGATCGTCTCGGTCGACGGATTGGCGCGCGCGTCGCGGCGCAACGAGCCGGTGCTGCGCACCCTGGCCTGGGTCCTCGGCCGCGCCACCCCTTTCCTCGGCGGGCTCGTTGCCGCCTACGTGATGGCGCTGCTGGGGTTGGTGCCCAGTCCCGATTTCCCGTTCGACCCTCAGAGCGAGTCGTTCGACATCGGCGCCGCGCTGGCGCTGCTGGTCCTGATCGGCTCCTTCGTCGCGGCCCTGGTCTTCACCCGCCGCCTCGCCGCCCCCGCCGGGGCCCAGGAGGCGATCGCCCCGTCGGTGGGTCTTGCGGCCTTTCTCGGCGCCGCATTCATCTGGGTGGTCAACCCCTACTTCGCCCTGCTGCTCGTCCCGGCGGTCCACCTCTGGACCGGGGCCGCGCTGCCGGAGACCCGCGGACGCATCGCCACCCCGCTCGTTGCAGCGGGGTTGGGGCTGCTGCTGCCGCTGCTCGCCCTCGCTTCCCTCGCCTCGAGTCTCGGCGTCGGGCTCGAGGTGCCATGGCAGCTGCTGCTGATGTTCACCGGCCACCACTTCGGCCTGCTGGCCGCGGTCCCGCTGTGCGTCCTGGCGGGCTGCCTGGTGGCGGTGATCGAGCTTGCCCTGAGCCGCCGCGAGCCCAGTCCCCGGCAACCCGTTCTGTCCGGGATCGGCCGGCATCCGGGACCGGGGTCGCTCGGCGGCCCACCCTCCCGCGCCACGCCTGGACACAAGTTCTAGTACCAAGTACTAACTAAGGGAGTGCCGTTTGCCGATATGGGGAACGGAAATCGGCTAACCACGTCAAGGAAGATGGGAAAGCAAAGAAGGATGTCCCCGCGCCAGGTGAAAGCACTGATACAGACGGGCCACTACCGGATGGAGCCGGTACTCGTCGCCGAGGCAATGCTGGAACGCCCCGGCTTCCGCGCTTTTCTGCTGGGCGGCAGCCAAAGAACTACGTCAGCTGGTCGAAGCCGCGAGCCTGAATCTCGCGGCTCTCGGGACCGCTGAGCAGCGCCCCCTCGCCGGCGACACAGCGACCGATCACGGTGAGCGGACAACCGAGCGCTGCCATCGATTCGCGCGCCGGCTTGAGCCCTTCGCCGGAAATGCAGGCGAGAAGCTCGTAGTCCTCGCCGCCCCCCGCGGCGACCTCGAGCGGGTCCAAGCCCGCCGCCTCGGCCACCTCGGCGACGCCGTCCTGCAGCGGGACCGCGGTCATGTCGACTTCGAGCCCGAGCCCGCTCCGCGCGGCGACGTGCCCCGCGTCGGCGCCGAGCCCATCGCTGAGGTCGATCATCGCGCCGGCGCCCGCCAGCGCCAGCGCTCTCCCCTCGGCCAGCCGCGGCCGCGGATCCAGCTGCCGGGCGCGCAGACCGGCGGCGGCCGCGGCATCCAGGCCGTCCGCCAGCTCGGGCTCTGAGAGCAGCCGCAATCCGGCCGCGGCGCCGCCCAGCTCGCCGGTGAGAACGACCGTGTCGCCCTCGGCCGCGCCGCCCCTTGTGACGAAGCACTCGGCTTCGTCGGCGTGGCCGACCACGGTGATCGCGATCGCCAGCGCCGGCGCGCGGGTCACGTCGCCGCCGGCGAGCGAGGTGCCCGTTTCGGCGGCGAGCTCCTCGATCCCTTCGAAGACCTCCAGGCATCCGTCCTCGTCGAGGTCGGGCGGCACGCCGAGCACCACATAGGCCTCGCCGGCCTCGGCGCCCATCGCCGCCAGGTCGGAGAGCCCGGCGGCGAGCGCCTTGCGGCCGATGCTTGGCAGCGGCGCGGTCTGGCGCCGGAAATGGACGCCGTCCACGATCGCATCCACCGAGGTCGCGGTGGCGCCGCCCGGCACAGTCACGGCGGCGTCGTCTCCCATCCCGATCCGAACCCGGGGACCGGGATCGGCCAGGCGCTCGCGCAGCATTGCGAGAAGCTCGAACTCGCCCATGCGCCCATTCTGAAGCCGTAACCGGCCCCGCGCCTCTATCCTCGCCACCCTTGACGGAGGAGCGCCAAGCGCCATTCCTGCACAGGGTGGGCGAGGTCGGCGCCACCATTGGCAGCCGCCCGCCTCGCCGCCGCTCGGCCCGCGTTGCCCTGCAGGCCGCCCTGGCCCTGGTCATCTTCGGCTTTCTCGTCGTCACCGTCGCCAGCCAGTGGAGCGAGCTGCGCGAGGAGGGGATCGACTTCGAGCTGATCTGGCTACTGCCGGCGCTGGTCACCTGCGTCGCCTTCTACGCGCTCGGCGGCGTCGGCTGGGACCTGATCCTGCGCTTTCTCGGCTACCGGCTCAGCCCCGTCCGCGCCCAGGTGGCCTACGGGCAGCCGCTGCTCGCGCGCTATGTCCCGGGCAGCGTCCTCTACCTGCTCGGCCGCATGCTGCTCTCCGAACGGGCAGGGGTGCCGCGCCGCCTGACCCTGGCCAGCATCGTCTACGAGCAGGCGATCTCCGCCTCCGCGGCCCTGGCAGTCGCCACCTTCTTTCTGATCAGCCACCCCGACCTCGACGGGCAGCCGCTGCGCTGGGCGATCCTGCTGGTGGTCCCGATCGCGGTCGTCGTGCTGTCCCCCCGGGTCTTCGGCCCGCTCGCGAATCGCGCCCTGCGCGCCTTCGGCCGGGAGCCGCTGCCGGCGACGATGCCGCTGCGGGGGATCCTGGTGATGCTGCCGTACTACGCGGCCACCTGGGCGGTCGCCGGCCTCGGGGTGTTCTTCATCGCTCGCTCGGTCCACTACTTCCCCTGGAGCGACCTGCCCACGGTCGGCACGGCCCAGTCGGTCGGGTACGTGGCGGCGCTGGTGACGCTGGTGGCTCCGGCCGGGCTGGGAATCCGCGACGCCGCCTTCGCCTGGGCGGTCAAGGCGGCGCTTCCCAGCGGAAGCTTCGCGTTGGGGGCGGCGATCGCTATCGCCGTGCGCGCGGTGCTGACCGTGGTCGAGGTGATCTACGTCGGCCTGGTCACCCTCGCCGGCCGCCGTGAAGCGGCCGAGCAACGAGCAACGAGAAAAGAGGAACCGGGAGAGAAGGCGCGTGGGGAGTCAAGCGCGGCGCCTGAAACCACGACCGCGACGTTCCCTACAGAGGAACCCGGTTGACCAGCTGAAAGGCGGTGAGCGCCAGCAGCGCCCCGCCCAGCGCGCGGTCGCGCGCCAGCGCCGCCAGCGGCAGCGCCCAGATCAGGTACCAGGGCAGCAGCCAGCCGCTGGCCATCAGCAGCCCGAAGGCCGCCCAGCCGGCCGCCTGCAGCCAGTCGCCGCCGCGCCAGGCGCGCCGCAGCAGCAGGACCACGATCCCGGCGTAGAGCAGCAGCGCGACCAGGCGCACCGCATCGACGTCCACGCCGAGGATCCGGCCCGCGGTGGCGGGGATGCTGTAGTGGCTGGTCGCCGCCTGGTTCTCGCCGACCAGCCCGACCGCGTCGAGCGCATGCGACCCGAAGGCGGCGAGGCTGACGGCCACGCAGAGGGCAGCGCCGACGACGGCGCCCGCGAGCAGCCTCCCCCGCCGCTGCGCGCCCAGCAGGGCGAACGGCGCCGCGAACGCGGCCGAGACCTTGACCGCGGCCCCGCCGACGAGCGCCACACCGGCCGAGCGCTCGGCCAGGGCCAGCACTCCCGCCGCGCCGAGCATCACCAGCAGCATCATCAGGGCGTCGTTGTGGGCGCCGCCAACGACGTGCACCAGGACCAGCGGGTTGAGGGCGACGAAGGCCGCGGCCGTGCGCGGATCGACCCCTCTCGCGGGGGCGAGCCGCGCGCAAAGCACCGCCAGGCCGAGCACCGATGCCGCGGCGAGCCCCTTCAGTACCCAGAGCGCAATCGGGACGCCGACCAGTCCCAGCGGAAGGCTGCCGAGCGTGAACAGCGGCCCGTAGGCGCTCACCGCGTCGCGCCATCCGACGTAGGCGAAGGCGGGGTCGGCGGGCACGTCGGCGGGCACGCTGACGTAGGGGTTGAGGCCGTGCTCGACGTCGAGGCGTGCGTAGGAGATGTAGCTGAACACGTCCTGTGACAGCAATGGCGGGGCCAGCGCAAACGCCAGCACCAGCAGCACGATCGCGCCCCACAGCAGCCGCCGGCCGAGCAGCCGGGCACCCGCCAGCAGGCAGAGGTAGGAGGCAAAGGCGAGCCACAGCAGCCCGTAATAGGCGCCGCCGCCGACCCCCAGGCCGCCCCCATAGATGCCGCGCAGCCAGCCGGGGCCGCCGTCGACCGCGCCCGGCACGAGCCCGGTGCCCGGTGCGGCGAGCGGCACCGCGGCGATCGCCAGCCCTATCAGCCCGGCGACGGCAAGCGCCCGCCGCCGGGTGTCAGCCGCACCGGCGGTTCGCCGGCCCGGGACCGCCCCGCTCACCCGCCGTTGGTTCCGCCCGTCGGCGCCGGCGCCGGGTTGGGCGGATTCGGTGCCGGCGCCGGCTTGGGGGGCGAGGAGGCCGGTCCCTGGCCGGCGCCGGGCGCGTAGAGATCGGGGTTGTAGCCCTTGTAGTCGTTGCCCCCGGCCGAGTTGTCGCTGCTGGTGTCGGTGGTGTTGCCGTAGTCGTTGGTCGGGTAATCGCTGGTGTCGGTGGACACCGAGGAGGTATAACTGCCGTAAAACGGCGCCCACTCGATCGATTCGTCGGGCACCACGATCGGCTCGCACGGGACCGCGGCGTTGACGAAGAAGTTGTTCCAGATGTCGGCCGGGAAGGTCCCGCCCGCGACAGACACGCCGTGCACGCTGCTCATCTCGATCAGCGCGTTCGGGTAGCCGACCCAGACCGCTGCTGAGAGATTCGGCTGGTAGCCGGCGAACCAGGCGTCGTTGAAGTTGTCGGTTGTCCCCGTCTTGCCGGCCTGGCCGCTGCAGCCCGTATAGGCGCCGGTGCCCGTACCCCCGGTGATGTTGTTGTTGAGGATCTTGGTTACCTCGTAGGCCTGGGCTTCGGTCAGCACCCTGTCGCCCTCGGGCTTCTCCGGATGGTCCACGCGGCTACTCGGGAACTCGACCTTGCGAATCGCGATCGGCGGGTGGTGGATTCCGCCCGACGCAAGCGTCGCGTAGGCGTCCGACATCTCCAGCGGCGAGACACCGAGGCGCAGGCCGCCGAGGCCCTCGGCCGGGATCCCGTCCAGCTCCGTGGTGATGCCCATCGACTTCGCTGTCGCGGCCACTTCCTCGGGCCCGAGGTCGAGGTCAAGCTGGGCGTAGACGGTGTTGTCCGAGGCGAGCGTCGCTGCCGCCACGTCCATCGTGCCGCTGTAGCTCTCGCCGTAGGTGACGACGCTCCAGTGCCCCCACTCGGTCGTGTCCAGCTCGAGCGGCTTGGAGGTGTAGAAGGTCGAGTAGGGATCGACGCCGCGCTTGATCGCGGTGGTCAGCACGAAGGTCTTGAAGGCGGAGCCGGGCTGGCGATGGCCCTGCGCGGCGAGGTTGTACTGGTTGTGGTTGTAGTCCCCGCTGGAGGCCATCGCCTTGATGTAGCCGTTGCGGGGATCGATCGCGACCACAGCCGAGGCGGGGTCGTCCGGGTAGTAGAGGACCTCGTCGATCGCCTGGCGCCCCGCCTCCTGCATCTTCGGGTCGATCGTCGTATAGATCTTCAGCCCGCCGTTGCGCACGGTGTTGACGCCGTACTTGTCGATCAGCTTGTTCTCGACGTAGTCGAAGAAGTAGGGCTCGCGGATCCGGGTGTACTCGTTGGAGCGGTTGAGCATCAGGTCGCGCTGGTAGCCCAGCACGGCCCGCCGCTTGCTGATGTAGCCGAGGTCGGCCATCTTCTTCAGCACTTCGTTGCGGCGCTCGCGCGCGCCTGTCGGGTTGAGGAACGGGTTGTACTCCGACGGCGCCTGGGGCAGGCCGGCGATCAGCGCCGACTGCTCGAGGTTGAGCTTCCAGACCGGCTTCGAGAAGTAGGTCTTGGCGGCGGCCTGAACGCCGACGGCGGTGCGCCCCTCGATCGTCCCGTAGGAAGCGTTGTTTAGATAGCGGGCGAGAATCTCGCGCTTGGAGTGGTTCTGCTCGTACTCGAGCGCCATCTTCGCCTCTTCGATCTTGCGCTCGATGTCGCGCTTGGGGTCGGTGATGTAGAGGTTGCGCATCAGCTGCATCGTGATCGTCGAGCCGCCCTGCACGATCTTGCCGGCGTCGATGTTCTCGATCCCGGCGCGCACGACACCCTCGGCGTCGACGCCGTTGTGGTCGAAGAAGCGCTCGTCCTCGATTGCCACCGTCGCGTACTGGAGGTCGGTGGGGACCCGCTTGATCGAGACCGGCTTGCGCGCCTGGTCGGAGCGGATGTAGCCAAGCCGGGTGCCGTCGCCTGCGTAGACGATCGAGTTCTGGCCCTTCTTCTTGAACTGCAGGGTGTCTGGGTCCGGCGCCTTGTTGGCGACGCTGACCACCCAGGATCCTGCCGCCACAAGGGCCGCCGTGATGACCGAAAGGACGACGAGGAGCGCGACCAGCAGTTTGTTGTGTTTGTGGTTGCGCCGCTGCCGCCTGCGCTGGCGCGGGCTCATCGCAACGAAAAGGGTACTGAGGTATCGCTCTCAGCCGGACGGCTCTGCAAGCACGCCTGCGTGCTGCAGCGCGGACAGCGCCCGCCCGCGCAGCGCCGCTTCCTCGTCGCCGACCCGGGTGCGGTCGCGGTCGGCGTCCACCTTGACCTCGAGGCGCACCCCCTCGGTGGTCCACTCTGCGACGCTCACCCAATCCGCGCCGGCTCCCTTCAACGCCTCCTGAGCGCGGTCGATGTCTGCGCCGGCCGGCACCCAGGCGTTGACGGTTATCGGCGCCGCGCGGTCGCCGGTCGAGTGGTTGAAGACGGTGCCGCTGACGATGCTCTCGTTGGGGACCACCACCAGCCGCCCGTCGCTGGGGTCGATGTAGGTGTAGCTGAGAGTGATGTCGGCCACCCGCCCGGTCGTCTCCTCGAACGTGACGCGGTCGCCGATCCGGATCGGCTGCGAGATGGCGAGCATGATTCCGGCGATCATGTTGCCGAGCGTCTGGCGGGCGGCGAGGCCGATCACCAGCCCCAGCACCGCGCTGGAGGCGAGGATGGCGGTGGCGAGGCGCTTGATCTGGTCGAACTGGCTGAGCGCAACCGCGATCCCGATCACCAGGATCGTCACGAAGACCAGCCGGCGCACGACCCGCAGGCGGGTGTGAGCGGCACGGGAGACGCCGCTCTCTCCAAACCGCTCGGCAGCGCGAACGCCGCGGCCGATCACCAGGCGGTCCACGAGGATGGCGATCAGGATCGTCACCGCGATCGTGATGGCCGCGGAGACCTCGTCGCCGTGGTCTTGCCAGAAACTCTGCTCTGCGCCGGTCAGGAACACGGTGGGGACGATATCCACAGCCGCGATGCGAGAATCGCCGACTCATGGCGACCAAGGCAGTCTTTCTCGACGCGCTCGGCACGCTGGTCGAGCTGGAGCCCCCGTGGATCGGCCTGCGGCGGGCGCTGGGCGACGGTATCCCCGACGAGCGTCTGGTCGCCGCCGTGAAGTCCGAGATGGCCTACTACAAGGCCCACAGCCACGAGGGGCGCGACCCGGAGTCGCTGGCAGACCTGCGGCGGCGCTGCGCCGAGCTGCTCTCGCGCGAGCTCGGCGAGGAGGTGGAGGTGGAGACGCTGGTGGATTCGATTCGCTTTGCGCCCTACCCGGACGCCGCTCCCGCGCTCTCAGGGCTTCGCTCACGGGGCCTGAAGCTGATCTGCGTCTCGAACTGGGACTGCTCGCTGGGAGCGGTGCTGGAGCGCTGCGGGCTCGCCGCGGGGCTCGACGGTGCGGTCTCGTCTGCCGAGGCGGGGGTCCGCAAGCCGGACCCGGCGATCTTCGCTCCGGCGCTGGAGCTGGCCGGCTGCAGTCGCGAGGATGCGCTGCACGTCGGCGACACGCCGGAGGAAGACGTCGACGCCGCCCGGGCGGCCGGGATCCGCGCCCTGCTGATCGACCGTGACGGCGGGGGTGACGTGGCCTCGCTGGAGGAGGTGGCGGAGAGACTGTGAGCACCGCGGAGTTCACCGCTCCGGCCGCTCCCGGCGCGGAGACCGTTGAGTACGCGAGCTACGGGCGCCGTCTCGGCGCGGCGCTGCTCGACAGCCTGGTCTGGATCATCGGCATCGGCTTCCTCGTGCCCGAATCGCTGTTCGAGAGCATTCATTGGGCTGCGGTCCTCGGCGTGCTGCTGGTCTTCACCGCCTGGTTCAACTACTTCGCCTTCTGCGAATGGCGCTGGGGCCAGACGATCGGCAAGAACGCCACGGGGATCAGGGTGCTGCCGTTGGAGGGAGGCAAGCTCAGCTGGCAGGCCGCGGCGCTGCGCAACCTGCTGCGCCTGGTCGAGCTGCCCCTGACCTTCTTCGGCGTCACCTACATGGTGGTGACCAAGTCGCCGCGCAGCCAGCGCCTCGGAGACCGCGCGGCGAAGACGATCGTGGTGCGCGAGCGGTCCGTGGGGGAGTCGGGGACGGCAGCCGGCGAAGGTGGCGCCGCCGCGGCCGCGGCCCCGGCCCCGGCCGCCCCGACCGCGGCGGAGCTGTTCGGAGACGCGGCCGAGGCGCTGTCTCGCCAGCCGGGTGCCGGGTCGGCTCCCCCTGCGCCGCCCGAGAGCGTGCCCGAGGAGCCGGATCCGCGGCCGGACCCGCCCCCCGCCGGCGTCCAGCCGCTGTCGGCGACGCGGGTGCAATGGTCCGCGCCGGGCTTTCCCTACGCGACCTGGGATTTGCGCCGCAGCGTGACCGGCCTGGTCGGCGGCCTGCTCGCCGCCCTGTTGCTTCCCGTCCTCGTTCTCCCCTTCGACCCCGACCTCGACTCTGCGGGCAGCATGCTCGGCGTGCAGGCTGTCTTCGAGGCAGCCCTGATCGGCGCGGCGGTCGGGGTCGCCTCAGGCGCCGCAGCGGGCCCGTCGGGCCCCTGGCCCCTGCTCGGACTGCGCCGCTTCCGGCGATCTGCGCTGGGGGTTGCCGCCCAGGCGATGCTCGCCTACTACTCGTTCACGGCTCTCTACTCGGTGTTCGTGCGCCCCGAGCAGGAGGACATCGCCCGCGATCTCGGGCTCGATGCCAGCCCGCTCGCCGCGATCGGCGCCGTCGTGCTGATCGCGGGGGTGGCGCCGGTCGTCGAGGAGGTGTTCTTCCGCGGGATGCTGTTCGGCGGCCTGCGGAAGCGGATGAACATGTACGCGGCCGCAGCGATCAGCGCCACGGTGTTCGGCGGGTTGCACGCCACCACCGGGGTCAACGCGGTGCCGCCGCTGATCGCCTTCGGGTTCGTGCTGGCGCTGCTCTACGAGCGCACCGGGTCGCTGGGACCCCCAATCATCGTGCACATGATCAACAACTCCCTGGCGCTCGCCGTTGCGTCGTGAGCGGCGACGGCGCTACCCCCCGGCCTGCGGTGGTCGCCCGCGCCCTGCGCAAGAGCTACGGCGAGCGCGTCGCGGTGGACGCGGTCGACTTCGCGGTGGAGCCGGGCACCTGCTTCGGATTCCTGGGCCCGAACGGCGCCGGCAAGACGACGATGATGAAGATGATCTACGGCCTCGCCACCGTGGACGGCGGCGAGCTGCAGGTGCTGGGGATGGACGTGGCGACCCAGCGCCGCGAGGTCAAGGCGCGGCTCGGCGTCGTCCCCCAGGAGACCAACCTGGACGGCGAGTTCAGCGTGCTCGAGAACCTGATCGTCCAGGCCTCCTACTACGGGGTCCCCGAGCGCGAGGCCGAGCCGCGCGCACGCGAGCTGCTCGACTTCTGCCAGCTGGCAGACCGCGCGGAGGAGAAGATCTGGAGCCTCTCGGGCGGGATGAAGCGCCGCCTGCTGGTCGCCAGGGCGCTGGTCAACCGGCCCGAGATCGTCGTGCTCGACGAGCCCACCACCGGGCTCGACCCGCAGGCGCGCCTGGCCCTGTGGCGTGAGATGGAGAGCCTGAAAGACCGCGGTGTGACGCTGCTGCTGACCACCCACTACATGGAGGAGGCGGCCCGCCTCTGCGACCGCCTCGTGATCATCGATCTCGGCCGCATCGTCGCCGAGGGCGAGCCGCGCGAGCTGATGCGCGAGCACGATGCCGAAACGCTCGAGGAGGTCTTTCTGACGCTCACCGGCCGCCATCTTCGCGAGGAGCTGGTCGAGGGCGGCGCGAGGGGGATCTCGTGAGCGACCTCGCCCCCTCCGCCCGCGAGACCGCCCGGGTGGCCGGCCGCAACGCCCGCGTCTTCTCCAAGCTCTGGAAGGGCTCGCTGCTGCCGCAGTTCCTCGACCCGCTCTTCTACCTGGTCGCGCTCGGGTTCGGGCTCGGGACCTACATCGCATCGATCAACGGCGTCCCCTACAAGGACTTCATCGCGCCGGGGCTGATTGCTTCGGCGGCGATGTGGTCGGCGTCGTTCGAGTGCACCTACAACGTCTACCTGCGGATGAACGAGACCAAGCTCTACGACGCGATCCTGGCCACGCCCATCGAGGTCCCCGACCTGGTCGCCGGCGACCTCGCCTGGAGCTCGCTCCGCGCCACCATCTACGGCACCGTCTTCCTGATCGTGGTCGCCGCCTTCGGGCTGATCGACTCCTGGTGGGCGCTGGCGATTCCGCCGCTGGTCGTAATCGGGGGGCTGGCGTTCTCGACCATGGCCTACACGTTCACGGCGCTGATCCCGCGCATCGACCTCTACAGCTATTTCTTCACCCTCGGGATCACACCGATGTTCCTGTTCTCGGGGATCTTCTTCCCGTTCGACCGCCTACCGGCGGTCGCCGAGGTGGTCGCCTGGTTCACGCCGCTCTACCACATGGTCGAGATCACCAGGGCGCTCGCGGCCGGCCCCCCCGGTGCGGACGTCCTGCTGAACGCGGCGGTGCTGCTGGCGATGAGCGCGGCGCTGTTCGCGATCCCGGTGCGGGCGGTGCGCCGGCGGCTGGTGGCCTAGATCCGGCTCGACGAATTGGCGCCGGGACGCGCCAGGGCGCAAGCTAAGATGCCGCGCGTGAGTCGCCGCACGCCCGTCCTCGCGATGCTTCTTGCTGCCGCCCTCGCGCCCCCGGCAGCCGCCCATGCGCAGGGCGGCGATCCCGTCGGAGACGCCGTGGGCTCGGCCACCAGCTCGGCCAAGGCCCCCGAGGAAGCCGACGTCGACCTGCGGCTCGGCCACCTGCGGGGCGGCAAGGCGAAGATCCTCAGCCGCATCCCGATCAGCGGCACGCTGTCGCCGTTCGTGGCGGGCCAGGAGGTCGACCTGCTGTTCTTCCGCAACGGCAGGCAGGTGGGGTCCGAGACCGTGAAGGTCCACTCCGGCAAGGGCAACTTCGGGGTCTTCGAGACGAAGTTCCGGGTGCGCCGCGCGGGCCGCTTCGCGGTGCAGGCGGTCCACGATGCGACCGACGACCAGAAGGGCGCCGCCAGCGTCCGCAAGAAGTTCGGGGTTCGCTTCCCCGGCCTCGGCAGCAGCGAGTGCGGGCGCGTGGCGCGCGGCTTCAAGCGCAACCTCAGCAGGCTCGGCTACGTGCCGGGCGGCGGCTCCTGCATGAGCGACCGCAGCGGCCGCGCCGTGCTCGCCTACCGCAAGGTGAACGGCTACGGCCACAACCAGCACGCTGGCGCGGCGATCGTCAAGCGCGTCTTCGCGGGCAAGGGCCGCTTCCACCCCAAGCATCCGGACGCCGGGGAGCACGTCGAGGTGTCGATCGGCCGCCAGGTGATCGTGTTCATCAACAAGCAGGGCCGGGCCGTCGAGACGTATCACGTCTCCACCGGCAAGTCCTCGACCCCGACCGTCACCGGCCGCTTCACGTTCTACCTGCGCCAGCCAGGCACCAACTCGCACGGGATGGTCCACTCGACCTACTTCCATGGCGGCTACGCGGTGCACGGCTATCCGTCGGTGCCCGCCACCTACCCGGCCAGCCACGGCTGCGTGCGGGTGCCGATCCCCGACGCGCTGCACATCTACAGCAAGATCTTCCTCGGCGAGACCATCTACGTCTACTAGGCCTCGGGGCTCGGTCTTGGCGTAGGCTCCGGGTCGGATGAGTGAGCGCGCCCTGAGGCTGACCCTGATCCTGGCCGGGGCCTACTTGCTGCTGACCGGCTTGCTCGCGCTGCTGGCGCCCGGCACCTTCTTCGACGAGATTGGGCGTTACGGGGTCGAGAACAGCCACTACGTCGGCGACGTCGGCGCGTTTCTAGCCGCCGCCGGGTTCGGACTGCTGCTGGCGGTGAACCGCCCGGCCTGGCGAGCGCCGCTGCTCTGTGTGGGCGCGGCCTGGTTCGCGCTGCACGCCCTCAACCACCTGTTCGATATCGGTGAGGCACGCAGCGACGCCCGGGGCGCCTTCGACACGCTGGCGCTGGCGCTGGGCGCGGCCGGCTCGATCTATCTCGCCCAGGTCTCAGAGCGGCTGCGACGGGCCGACCCGGGTGGCGCCGGGCCTTGAGGGTCCTCGTCGCCGGCGCCAGCGGCAATATCGGGCGGTCGCTCGTGCCCAAGCTGGTCGCCGCCGGGCACGAGGTGACCGGGATGACCCGCACCGCGGAGAAGGCCGAGGCGATCGGCGAGGCGGGGGCGAAGGCGGCAGTCTGCGACGCGCTCGACCCGACGGCGGTCGCCTCCGCGGTCGCCGAGGCGTCTCCGGAGGTCGTGATCGCCCAACTCACGGCTCTGCCGCAGGAGTACGACCCGCGCACGATCGACTACGGCCCGACCAACCGCCTTCGTGTCGAGGGCGGCCGCAACCTGATCTCGGCGGCCCGGGCATCGGGCGCGCGCCGCTACATCACCCAGAGCATCGCCTTCATCTACGCGCCGGAGGGTGACTGGGTGAAGGACGAGCAGGCGCGGCCCTTCACCGACGCGCCGGAGCCGTTCGGGACCGCGACGCAGGCCACACTGACCAGCGAGCGCGAGGCCGTGGAGGCGGACGAGCTGGAGGGACTCGTACTTCGTTACGGCCAGTTCTACGGCCCGGGCACCTACTACGGCAGCGACGGGAACATCGCGGAGCAGGTGCGCAAGCGCCGCTTTCCCGTCGTCGGCAGCGGCAGCGGCGTGTTCTCGTTCATTCACATCGACGATGCGGCGGATGCCACGGTCGCCGCGGTCGAGCGCGGGGCGCCGGGCGTCTACAACATCGTCGACGACGACCCGGCACCGATGCGCGACTGGCTTCCCGAATACGCCGAAGCGCTGGGCGCGAAGCGGCCGATGCGGGTCCCGAAGCTGCTGGCGCGCGTCATCGCCGGGCGCTTCACGGTTGGCCTTGCGACAGAGCTGCGCGGCGCCTCCAACGAGAAGGCCAAGCGCGAGCTGGGCTGGCAGCCGGCCCATCCGAGCTGGCGGCAGGGCTTTCAAGAGCTGGCGCAGTGACCGATCTCGAGGCCGCTCGCAGCGAGCTGCTCGACCAGCTGCGCGAGCACGCGCTGGTGATCGGCGAGGTGACGCTCGCCAGCGGGCAGACTGCGAGCTACTACGTGGACGCCAAGCGGGCGCTGCTGCTCCCTCGCGCGTTCCGCGCGGTGGGCGAGCTGGTCGCCGCCGAGGCGGCCGAGTGCGGCGCGAGCACGGTGGGGGGGATGACGATGGGTGCCGACCCGATTGCCTGCGCGGCGCTGGCGGTCCCCGCTGGCGATGGCCTTGCCGCCTTCTTCGTCCGCAAGGAGCGCAAGGAGCACGGCCTGCAGCGCTGGATCGAAGGGCCGCTGCTGCAGGAGGGCGCGCGCTGCCTGGCGGTGGAGGACGTGGTCACCACCGGTGGGTCCACCGTGAAGGCGATCGAGCGGATCCGCGAGGACGGCCTGCAGGTCGCGGCGGTGCTCAGCGTCGTGGACCGTCTCGCCGGGGGCGGCGAGGCGATCGCGGCGGCCGCCGACGCTCCGTACCGCAGCCTCGTCACGATCGACGAGCTGTACCCGGACCGGCCCGACCGCGGCTAGCCGCCCGACTCGACCGGCCGCCCCCGCAGGCTCTTGATCATCCGCTCGACGTCAAGCCGGTAGAGGCGCGCCGGAACCGATTCGCGTCGGGCGATCAGCAGCGTGTAGTCGGCGAGGTTGTCACGGCGGATCCCGACCACCTGCAGGCGCTCGGGCACTCCGGAGCCGCTGCGCGCACTCGCGGTCTGGGTTACCGCCATGTAGCGGTGCCGCAGCGTTGCGTCCTGCCGCTGCGGACCCGCTTGAATCCCTGCCCCTGAAGGCTCGTGGCGACCGCCCTCACCAGCCCCTCGAGAGGCTGGCCGAGCGACTCGTCGGTGCGGTCGGCGGTGATCGACACTGCGACCCGGCGGTCCGGCGAGTGGACCAGGGTCGCCTGGCCGGCGCTGGTGCGTGCGATCCAGCCCGGCGGAACGCCGAGCGCGAATCCCGCGCCGCGGTTCACCTCGACCGTCCATGCGGGCGGCAGGTCGGGCAGCGGGTTGGTGGTCTCGGGCCTGTTGGCGGCCGTGGCGGTGGTGGTGTCATCGCCGCCTCCGCAGCCGGCAGCGCAGGTTGCGGCGAGACAGGCGAGGATGCCCAGCGACCGAGTGATCCGCACGAGATCGAAGTCTGTCACCGACACGGCAGGGGCCTCGCCGACGCGCTGGCTCGTTGTCATGCTGCTCGCCGCGCTGGTGCTGCGGCTCGCGATCGCGCCGTTCGGCCAGTACGAGGGCGACATCACTTTGTACCGTGGCTGGGGCGACTCGCTCGCGGACGACGGCCCGGGTAACTTCTACGCAACGTCCCGGGCCGATCACCTGCCCGGGGATCTGTGGGTCATCTGGGGGCTCGGGGAGGTGGTCGCGCTCGACTCCCGGGAACAGGCGCTTGGGACCGAGGCCCCGGTCCTGGTCGTCAAGCTGGTCCCGATCCTCGCCGACCTGGCGATCGTCGCCTTGTTGTTTGCGATCGGCCGCCGGCTGGCCGGGCCTCGCGCCGGTCTCGTTGCGGCCGGGCTCTATGCATTCAACCCCGCCCCCATCTTCCTCGCCTCGGTCTGGGGCCAGTGGGACTCGCTGTCGGCGGCGTTCGCGCTGCTCGCGGTGCTTCTCTTTCTGCGGGGCCAGGTCGTGGGCGCCCTGCCGGCACTGACCTACGCGGCGCTGGTAAAGCCCCAGCTCGCGCTGATTGGGGTGGTATTCGTCGCCGCGGCCGTGCTCGGTCCACGAAAGCTGCGAGCGAGCCCTCGCCAATTCGCGCTCGGGGGTGCGGTCTCGCTGGCGGTGCTGCTGGCGCTCACACTCCCCTTCGACGTGCCCCCCTGGCCGGGCGACTCGAGCCTGTTCGAGCAGGCCAGCACCGCCTTCGACCGCTACCAGGCTCCGAGCGTGAGCGCCTTCAACTTTTGGGCCCTTTGGTCCGACGTGCTCACCTCGGGCGACGCGTACGACTCGGCGACGTTTGCCCTCGGGATCAGCTATCGGACCTGGGGGGCGGTGCTGCTGCTCGCAGCGCTGGCCGTTGCGGTGGTGCGCTACGCGGGCGACCCGGGGCCGTCGCGGCTGCTCTGGGCCTGCCTGCTGGTGACGACTGCGCTGTTCGCGCTTCCCACCCGCGTCCACGAGCGCTACTTCCTGCCGGCTATCGTCTTCGCGGCCGCGGTCGCCGCCTGCGACCGGCGCTACCGCGCGGTGGCTGTGCTGCTTTCGGTGAGTTGCTTCGCCAACCTCTATTGGATCTACAACCTCAGCTACGAGGCGCCGTACATCCCCCAGCTCTCGGATGGCGGTGACGCGATGACGACCACGTTCGCCCTGCTCAACCTCGGCCTGCTGGCCTTCATGCTGCTGCGGCCGCCACGCTCGAGCGAGGATTCGAGCCGCAGTGTGTAGTCGAAAGGCTCAATCCATGCGAGGGCGCCGGGCCCCGGCCCGCTAGTGGAAACGGTGTACATAATTTCATGAATACTAATTCTGGAAACCAAAGCAACACATCACCCGACGCCGTGGGAAGCAGCTGGGACTTCCTGACCAACCACGCCCACGTCCTGCTCTGCGTCGCCGATGACCCGGGCATCCGCCTGCGTGACATCGCCGCTGCTGTGGGCATCACCGAGCGCGGTGTACACAAGGTCCTCTCCGAGCTGGTCGACGAGGGCTATGTGCTGCGCGAGCGACATGGCCGGCGAAACCGCTACAAGGTCAAGCCTGAGCTTCCCCTACGGCATCCGCTCGTCCAAGATCGAGAAGTCGGCGACCTGCTCGACGTGCTGCTAAGACCGGAGCGCCCAGCGAGGAATGGCCGACGGACGAGGGGCGGCACGGCAGTAGGAGCAGCGGTCAGCTAGGCCGACGCTGCACGAGTGGCTGCACTAGTGGCTCGCATCGGCGCGGGCATCAGCGCTGCGCCGCCGATGACCAGGCAAAAGGCGACCATGCGCCCGGTGATCTCCACCGGCCCCGTCCCGATCGGGTCACGGAAGATCAGGATGCCGCCGAGGATTGCGGTGAGGTTGGCCGCGACCGAGGTGAGGGCGATGACCTCGACGCCCGGGCCGAGCTGCAAACCCCGGGCCGAGGCATAGAAGGCGACCACCGAAGCGGCCAGCGCCGCAAACGTCCACGGGCTGATGAGCTCGAGCAATCCGCCGTCAACGGCATCGGTCAGGTACTTGATCGCGATGTCGGAGACGCCGAACAGTGCGCCGGAGGCTGCGCCGAGAAGCATGCCCTGCCCAGCGGGCGAGAGGCCGAGGCGGTTGGAGACCATGGCGAGACCGGTGGCGAGGCCAAGGATGGCGCATTCCACGACGATCAATGCGGCCAGCGCGTAGCCCGGAGCCTCGCCGGCCCCGCGCCCTGAGGTGACCCCGATGACAGCCAGACCGACCGCCGTGATCAGCAGGCCAACCCATTGCCGGCGTCCGAGATGAAAGCCGAAGAAGCGCTCGGCGAGCACGGCGAGGAAGACCAGCCCACCCGACAGAACGGCCTGCACGATCGACAGCGGCGCGAGTTTGAGCGCGGCGACGTGAAGCCCCCAGGCGCCGACAGCCACGATCCAGCCCACGGTGAACCACCTGGAGCGGAAGAGACCGGCGGCGCTTCGCAACGGGTGCCGGATGCGGACCGGCGGCGCCAAAACCGCGCCGCGGTGCTTGAAGAGGAAGGCAACGTTCGTCGCGAGTGCGCAGGTCAGGGCGAGGGCCAGTCCGACGATCACGGCGGGTCATTCTGACGGTTTGCGGTTCCTCACGCCCCACATACCCGCTCGGCCGTCATACCCGCTACGGCCGTCAACGAAGCCGCCGCTGATGCTGACCGCGGCGCTCGCGTTTGTTCCTCGCCTGCCGCCGCCAGGTGGAGCCCAGGCGACCGGGTGATCACTCGCGGTGGGTGGAAGCTGGGCGGAGTTCCCGGAGTGCGGTGGCAACTTCCTCCAGCACGGCGGGGCGCTCCTGGAACTCGCGTTCATATACCCGCGTCCTACGGAGCGTTTCCGTGTCAGCGCCCTCAAGGCCGGCTGATCGCTCAGGTCTGTTCACGTATCGCCTCCAGAACGAACCGCTGACCCGGCTGCCTGGCAACCTTCTTGCGTTCCCGGAAGGGAATGGCCAGCGTCTCCAGCAGGATCATCGCGTCGAAGAGCAAGGAGCGATGCTTGAGGTAGAAGAGGTCGTGGGCCAGCTTCCAGACCGAACCGCTGACCGAGCCGGCGTATCCGCATCGGATCTGCGCCCAGCCGGTGATCCCAGGCCGCATCAGGTGGCGGCGACCATAGAACTGAAGCTGTCCCTCTAGCTGTTCGACCAGCTCCGGGCGCTCGGGCCGCGGTCCCACCAGGGCCATCTGTCCGGTGACGACATTCCACAGCTGCGGAAGCTCATCGAGATGACTGACGCGAAGCGGGCGACCAACACGCGTTAAGCGGGGATCGTCTGACGCGGACGTCCATTGAACCGGGCGGTCTCTCTCCGCTTCGACATGCATCGTGCGCAGCTTCAACAGCTCGAACTCTCGACCTCGCTCACCCACGCGCCGCTGGCGATAGAACACCGGCCCCCCGTCCTCGAGCTTGATCGCGATCGCCACGAGCGCCAGAAACGGCGCCGCAATGGTGAGCAGCATCGTGGCCAGAATCAACCCCATCACGCGCTTGAGCCTCGGCGACGCTGGCCGATAGCGAGGATGCAAGACATATTGAAACCAGGTTGCGTCGATGGTGCCCAGCGGCACGTGCGCTAACAGCTCTTCGAAGAACTGGTTGGTACCGATGAACTTGACGGGCACCCGCAGGCAGCAGGCCGAAACCTGCTCGAACACGCGTCCCACCGTCGTCCGTGCGCCCTCAGTCGGGGAGCCCAAGGCTCCACCGACCAGAAGGTCGACCTCCTCGGCGACCACGATTTCCTCCAGCCGGTCCAGGGGGCCCAACAGGCGGGGGTTCGTTGAGCTCGCCGCCTGGCTCCCCCACGGATCGACCCAGCCGACCACCTCGTAGGCGCCGGTCGCCGCCAGGCGCAACTCTTCGATCAGCGACCGGGCCAGGCCAGCCGAGCCGATCACAGCGACACGCGCAGAGAGCCGCCGCGTGAGTTGAGTGGTGGTCGCGACGACGATCGCGAGCGCGAGCCACGCTCCGAGGACCGATGGAGCGAGCACCGAGAGGGGGATCGGCTTCAGCGCGATCGAGATCACCAATGCTGCGACGACGCCGCCGAGCAGAGCAAGGGCTCGTGCAATCAGGCCCCCGAGCGGCATCAGGTGGAGGGGATAGCGTCGTCGCTCCAGCGCCCAGGCGGCCGCGAAGGTGCAGGCGCCCACGAACATCCCGACGCCGATCTGACTCGAGCGAAGCCCGGCGATAACGCTGGCCACCGATGCGGGCGCAGCGCAAGTCACGAGGCGGGCGATCGACTGCTGCTGGAGCAAACCGGGGTGCCACCACGGAGTCCCTCTGGGCGGTCGGCCCGAGGCTCGGCGCTCGGTCCTCGGCACCGGCCCGTGCTCCACGGCGAGCAGATCACCAATCTCTCGTTTCACCACCGCGCCTCGTTGGCGGCAGGCCGTTGGAAGGCCTGGGGAAGGTCCAGTGAAACGCCTGGAGGAGTAAGGGGCATGCAGTAGCCGTGTGAGTTGAAAGAGCTTAGATCTCCGGTGCCTCATAGGAGGCGAGCGGTCAGACCCTCTTATCGGCCCCCCCCACTCGAACTCTGAAGGCGGTTGGCGACCCGTTTGTTGCAGCCTAGATGGTTGATTCCAAATCAGACCCCGTAAGCCACGAGCAAACGCGGTGGGCGGCCGAGCTTGACGTTGTGCCAGATCGCGGCGCCGAATGCAAGCAGCCGCTGGGCGATCCGGATGCAGAGGCCGGGCAAGGTACGGGCGAATCGGCTCAACTATCCAACTGTTCGGAGATGTCGAGGAAATCCACGGCTCAATGGCCGCCGAGAAATGGCCGCCGAGAAGCTTGTCGGCGGTCGGACGCATATATTTCACCGGACATGCGATCCGGTCTCTTCTTCCTCTACCTCGTGGTCGGTGTCCTGGTTGCGGCAGGCATCATCGGTAGCGAGGGCAACTACTTCTCGGGTCTGAGCAACCTCGAGGAGATCGCCGAGATGGTCCTCGCAGTCCTTCTCTGGCCGCTGGTACTGCTCGACGTAAACGTCAACATCGGGGACATCAACATCGGCGGCGGCGGCTCCGGCGGCGGAAGCGGCGCTGCTGGCGGTGGAGGCGGCGGCAAGTAATCGTTGGCGCTGAGGCGCCAAC
>JBBPIM010000021.1:0-36630 GCA_038040325.1 Candidatus Mayfieldus profundus | reverse complement strand
GAGATCTGGGCCGACGGCGGCTACCGCCACGGCCACGACGTCGTGAAGCTGCACTGCATGGGCGCCAACCGCGTCGCCTTCGGCACCCTGGCGATGGTCTCGCTCGGCTGCACGATCTGCCGCGGCTGCCAGCTCGACACCTGCCACGTCGGGATCGCGACCCAGATCGAGACCACCGCACAGGCCCAGGAGCACGGGCTCAAGAAGTTCACCCCGCAGGAGGTCGGCAGCGCGGCCGAGAGCTGCGCCCGCTTCTTCCAGGCGATGGGCGAGGAGGTAAAGGAGGTCGTCGCCTCGCTCGGCTACGAAAGGGCCCAGGACCTGGTCGGCCGCTACGACCTGCTCGAGCAGGTCGGCCACACCGACCGCATCGACCTCGCCGAGCTGATCACGCCGCTGGAGGAGTACCTGGACCTCGAGCCGGTCGATCTGCCGGTCGCCGAGGAGGTGATGGCCGAGGCCCGCGCCGAGGCTGGCCTGGTCGTCGCACGGCCGATCCGCATGGAGCCCAAGCAGGCGTCGGCTCAAATCGCCTCGCTCGCCGGCGAGGTCTGCTCCGGCAGGGCGGTTCACCAGCAGTTCCCGCGACCGACCGACGCCAATGACCGCGTGCTCGGCACCGAGCTGTCCGGAGCGATCTCGCGCGCCCGGATCTACGACGGCGGCCCGGAGTCCTCAGAGGACGTGCTCGCCGAGCTGAGCTTCAACGGCGGCTCGGTCGCCGGCCAGGGCTTCGGCGCATTCAACGCCTACGGCGTCGTGGTGCGCGTCGAGGGTGGCGCCCAGGACGGGGTCGGCAAGGCGATGCTGGGGGGGACCGTCTCGATCCTCAAGGGCAAGGGCGCGAAGGGCGAGCGGATTAACGGCTCGGTGGGCAAGTCGTTCGCCTACGGGGCCCAGCGCGGGCGACTGTTCGTACAGGGGTCGGCCGACTCTCGCTTCTGCATCCGCCTCTCCGGCCCCGACGTGGTGCTCGGCGGCGAGCCCGCGGAACCGATCGACGACTCGCGCGGCTGCCTCGTCGACCGCGCCAACGCCAAGGGCTTCGCGTTCGAGTACATGACGTCGGGTCGCGCGGTGGTGCTCGGCGACATGGGGCCATGGGCCTGCGCCGGGATGACCGGCGGCCGCGTCTACACCCGCATCAACGCCTTCGGGCTGGACCGCGAGGCGATCGAGCGCCGCCTCGGCGAGGGCGCGATCGTCGAGCTCGAGGAACTCGACGCCGAGGGCCAGCTCGACATCGAGGACCTGCTCGGGCATTACGCCGAGGAGCTGCGGGCCACCGACCAGGACTCCGAGGCCGAGCGGGTCCTCGAGCTCGCGGCAAACGCGAAGGACAGCTTCCTGCAGGTCGTCCCGCACAAGGTCCAGGCGGACCCGAGCATCTCGACCGAGTAGCGCCCGAGGGAGCTCAGCCGGCGGTCTGGCCGATCCCGCGGATCTGGTTCAGCAGGTCGTCGAGGATGCGCCCTGTGTCGGCACGGATCTGCGCCTCGGCCAGGCGGCGCGACTGCTCGCCCGCATCGTTGAGGCGTTCGTGCGCCTGGGCGGACTCCTTGACCGCCTCGGCCCGCTGGCGCTCGCCCTCCTCGCGAAGCTGGGACAGGGCTTCGGCCAGCGTTTGCTGCATCCGTCCCTCATCGGCTTGCGCGGCCCGAATCCGCTCCTCTGCGTCTTCGACCAGCTTGGCGGCCTCGGCCCACCGCTGCTGCGTAGCCTCCTCGGCCTCGGCCTGGGCCGCGCGGATCCGCGCATCAGCGGCGGAGGCCAGCTTGGCGGCCTCGGCCCGCTGCTGCTGCGTAGCGTGCTCGGCCTCGGCCTGGGCCGCGCGGATCTGCTCCTGCGCGACCGAAACCAGCTTGGCGACCTCAGCCTCCTGGCGCTGGGCCTGCTGGCCGGCCTGCTCCCGCTGCTGCTGCGCTAGCTTCTCTACTTCGGCCTGCGCGGCGCGGAGCTGCTCCTGCGAACCCGAGACCAGCTTGCCTGCCTCCGCCGCCTGACGCTGGGCCCGCTGGGCGGCCTCCGCGTTATGCGCCTCCAATTGCTTCGCGACTTCGGCGCTGATGCGCTCGCTCTGCTGGGCGGCCTCGGCACTTTGGCGCTCGCCCTCGGCCCGCAGTGCCGCCAGCGCCTCGCCCACCTGCTTTTTGATCTTCCCGGAGGCGGCAGCGGCCGAACGGCTCTGCTCCTCGCGCCGGTCGCGGCGATCTCGCCGCGCCACCTTGTGGGAGAGCTTTTCGGAGGCCTTGCGCTCCTGTTCGAGCAGCTTCGCGGAGAACTCCTGTGCGGTTGCGGTCAGCTTCGCCGCCACCTCCTCCTGCTGGCGGGCGAGCTTCCCCGACGTCTTCTCGGCGTCTGCGGCGAGCTTCGTCGAAGCCTCCTGCGCGGCTGCCTTCAGCTTGGCGGAGGCCTGCTCGGACTGCTGGGACAGGGCTGCCTCGAGTACTGCGGTCTCCTTGACGAGCCCGGCCTTCAGCTCCTTCGCCTGGGCCGCGGTGCGGGCTTGCGCGTCCTGGACGACACGCTGCTCGGCCTGGCCGACACGGTCCTTCACAGCCTTGTTGAGGCTCTCCTGAGTGCTCTTGGAGGCATCCTCGGTTGCGGCCCGGAACCGGTCCAGTATTGCCGTGAGCTGTTCCTCGGCGACCGCCCGCAGGCGTTCCTCGTGACGATCGCGTAGGCGCTTCTCGGCTGCGCGCACCTCCTGTTCCGCATGCTTGCCGCTTTCCTTCGCTGTCCTCTCGCTCAGCTGGGTCAGCTCGGCCTCCAACTGCGCCTTCAGCTTCGCCGTCTCGGTTGCGAGCTGCGCCTGGGTCGAGGCAGAGATTTCCTTCTGGACCTGCTCGAGGCGCTGCTCGGTGGCCGCGGAAACACGCTCGCCGATCCTCTCGGCGAGCCGCTCGGATTCCGTCTTGACCGCCTCGGCGACCCGCTTCTCGAGCTCGGCGCGGGTCTGTTCGGCGACGCGCTCCTGCAGCACTTTGCCGATCCGCTCCTCGAGGCGGGCCTCCTCGGCCGCGATCGCCTCCGCCTGCGAGCCCTCGATTGCGGAAAGCCGCTGTTCCAGCTCGGCCCGCGCCTCGGCGCCGGCCTTCTCGGTGGCGGCACGTGCCTCGCGGGCCGCCTCCGCCGCAAGCTCGGCCGCCCGTTCCCGAAGCTCCTCGCCGATCCGCTCCTGGGCGCGTGCGGCTTCGGTCGTTATCGCGTCGCCGTGCGAGGCATCGATGGCGGCAAGCCGCTTGTCGACCTCGGCCCTGATCCGGTCGATCTGCTCGGCGATCTGCTGCTCGGTGGCGGTCCGAAGACGTTCCTCGGCGGCGGACACGGACGCCGTCAGCTCGGTGAGAACCCGCTGGTTCTCGGCGCTGAGCAGCGATTCGATCCCGGTGCGCGCCCGCTCGGCCTCCTGGCGGAGCAGGCGCCGCGCTTCGTCTGCCGTGGCGGAAGGGGTGCCCGCATCGGGCACGGGCGGGCCCGGGGCCGCGGTCTCGACCGGTGGCGGCAGGTCCTCTGCCCCCGCCGGCCGCTGGAGCTCGCCCCCGCCGCCCTTTACCTGCCCTTCGTCGCGGGTGCGGCGCTCAGCAAGGCGGCGCAGCCACTCGCCGGGAAGGATCCTCGGCCCCCCCGATTCGGGCGGCGTTCCCTCGGTGCCTTGGTCGCGTTCTTCGGCCACTTGGTCTCCCGTACCGCTCAGACGGCACGCGTGGCCCCAATGCTATGGGGCGGCCAGGAAGGACTTCTCGCGCTCAGGCCTCCAGCACGAACAGCCGGTAGCGTCCGACCTGCAGTTCGTCGCCGTCGGAGGCGGTTCCCCAGTCGACCAGCTCGCCGTTGAGGAAGACGCCGTTGAGGCTGCGGTCATCGAGCACTCGCAGCGGCTCGCCTGGCTCCCACACGATCAGGGCGTGGCGCCGCGAGACGGTCGGGTCGTCGAGGCGGATGTCGGCGGTGACGCTGCGCCCGATCCGCGTCCATCCCTTCTCCAGCGGGTACAGCTGGGTGCGGTCCTCCTGGAACGCCAGGTAGCGGCCGGGCCGGCCGATTTCCTCGCGGGCCTCGGCCAGCCAGTCGGGCAGCATGGTGTGATCGGCCACCGGGAACTCGGTTGTGGTGGGTTGATCCGCCACTTCGAACATCGACGCGCGGCGGAAGCTCTCGCCCCCGCAGCGGGGGCACTCGGGAAGCTCATCGAGCGTCTCGAGCGCGACCTGCGATCCACAACTCGAGCAGGAGAAAGTGCCGGCTCCGGGCGCAACGCCGGCCTCATGAACTTCGGTGGCAGCACCGATCACGCCTTCTCCTTCCGATCCAAGATCGATGCTAACGGTCACTGGACCATTCGGATGCCCGGGGGGTGCTGAATTAGACGCAATGTCGAGGGAAAACCGTGCGCCTTTACCCGACCACTGCCGGGCTCACCGGTTGCTTTGCCGGCTCCGGCCAGACCCGTTTCACGGTCTCCGCCCCCGCTGCGGTCCGGACCCGGTCGCGCCGTACCGCGTCTCCCAGCTCCGCCGTCCGCGGCCGCTCGAGACAGAGATCGCATACGGCGGATTCGCGCCGGCCCTTGCGCATCACCGATACACCCTCACCGACAAGCGGCGTACGCGAGCAGACCGAGCAGCGAGTGAATTCCTCCATGGCCCCAGCTTCGGCGCCTGGACTGACCTTCCTTCCGGCCAGCGGCACGGAGCGCATAGAATCGCGGCGGCGATGGGCCCGGTCAGCGCTGAGCTTGCGATCGACGCGCCGCGGCGGCGCGTCTTCGACTTCGTCGGGGACCTCGGCAACCGTCCCGCCTTCACCGACCATTTCATCAGCGATTTCCGGCTTTCGCGCGTCGAGTCCTCCGGTGTCGGTGCAGGCGCGCGGTTCCGCCTTTTCGCCCCGCCGCGGGCGATCTGGATGGACACGGTGATCGAGGCATTGGAGCCACCGCACCGGATCTCCGAGCGCGGCAGCGGGGGGCGTTTCAACCGCATCCCCGCGGCGACCGAGTGGGAGTTCACCGAGGGGCCCGGCTCTCTGACCACCGTGCGGGTCGTCTACTGGACCGAGCCTGGCCATCCGATCGATCGCGCCAAGGAGGTGCTGGGCGCGGCTTCGATCTGGTACTCGCGCGACTGGACCGCCGCCCTGCGCCGCCTCCGCGACCAGCTCGAGTCCGACCCCGGCGAGCGCCGGCGAATCGAGGTGGCGGGGGGAAACCGCCATCCGACCGGCATCCCCTGACCCCTAATAGACTCTCGCCGCCGATGACAGCGCGTCGCCGCCTCCTCCGCCTGCTTCCGGTCCTGGCCGCACTGATCCTCCTCTCGCTCACGGCGGTCGCCTGCGGCACCGAGGAGGACAAGACCGACCTGATCGAAGGCGAGCCGGTCGAGCTGGGCGACCTCGAGTACAACGTGCTGTTCTCTCGCTTCCTCAACCCCAACGACGTCGAGGACCGCGAGTACCTGGTCGGCCAGCCCGCTCCCGAGCCCGACGAGCTCTACCTCGGGGTGTTCATGCAGGTCGAGAACACGGGCGACGAGGCGGCGCGGCTGCCGGAGACGCTGACCGTCACCGACACCGGGCACCAGACCTACTTCCCGATCGAGAGCGAGAGCCCCTACGCCTTGCACCTGGGCGACCGGATCGGCGGCAAGGACGAGGCGCCGGCCCTCGACAGCAGCGCCCAGGTAGGCCCGATCGGCGGCTCGATGGTGCTGTTCTCGATCTCCGACCAGAGCACCGAGGACCGCCCGCTGAAGCTGATCATCCCGGGTCAGGACGGGCCGGCCGAGGTGGAGCTGGACATCTGAGTCCGGACGCTCGCTCCCACCGACCGCTGCAGCTGACGCTGCTGCTCGCCGCTGCCGGCGCGTTGCTGATCCTGCTGCGCCTGTTCGGGACGGTGGCCGACGTGATCGGCCTGGTGGCGATACTCGCCGGCACGGTGCTGTCGGCTCCCTACGCACCGGAGCGTGCCGCGCCGGGCCGCGGCTGGTGGTCGATGCTGGCCGCCGGGGCGGTGATCTCCATCATCGCGGCGCCCCTGGCGCTGGTCGCCGAAACGGCCGGCGGGCTGCTGGCGGTGGCGGGGGGAGTGCTGGTTGCGGTCGCGGTGGCGCTCGGGTTCCCGCTCCGCGCGCGTCCCTGATTGCGGCTTAACCTAGCCCGGTTGCCAGCACCTCGGCGGCGATTGGCGCCGCCACGGTGCCGCCGTCGGCGTCGGCGTCGATCAGCATCACGCCCACCGCCAGCTGCGGGTTCTCGGTCGGTGCGAAGGCGGTGAACCAGGCGTCGACAGCCTGCGGTGCGTCCTCCCCGGGAGGGGGCGCCGGGGCATCGGGATCGGGTCCCAGCTCGGCGGTCCCCGTCTTGCCCGCGACCTGGATGCCGCTCAACGCCGCGGCGGTGCCGGTGCCGCCGGTCACCACCCCGATCATCAGGTCGCGCAGCTGTCCCGCGATCTTGCGCGACATCACCCGTTCGGGCTTGGCGGTTGCCTGCAGAGCCGGGTCCTTGACGATCGGCGTCGGGCTGCGCACGCCGCTCGCCGCCACCGTCTGCGACACCGAGGCCATCTCCAACGGCGTCGCCAGCACCTCACCCTGGCCGATCGCGCTCACCCCGAGATCGAGGTCGTCGCCGATGTCCTCGGGGATGCTCGACTCCGGCGGGTCGGTGATGGCTGTCGCCTCGGCGTTGTAGAGGGTGGGCGGGGAGTTGAACCCGAATCGCTCGGCGTTGGCGACCATGCGGCTCTCGCCGATCTGCGGGCCGAGCGGCGCGAACACCGAATTGCACGACTCCGCGAAAGCCTCGACGAAGGTGCCGCCGCAGAACTCGTCGTGGGCGTTGGCGATGAAGCGCCCGCCGACGTTGATCCCGTTCAGCACGGGAAAGCTGTCGTCGAGCTTCACCACCCCGGCCTGCAGCGCCGCGGTGGTGGTCAGCACCTTGAAGGTCGACCCGGGTGGCTGGGGGAGCGAGAAGGCGGAGCCGGCCAGCGCCCGCACCGAGCCGTCCCTGGCGTCGAGCACCGCGACGCCGCCCGACCGCCCGGCAAGCGAGGCCACCGCGACGCTCTGCAGATCGGGGTCGATCGTGGTGCGCAGGGGCTTGCCGGGCGTCGCCTTGCTTTCTGCGAGCACGCGGCCGGTGTTGCCGCTCTGCGGGGCCGCGATCAGCTGGCCACCGGGCTTGCCCGCCAGATGCGAATTGAAGGCGCGCTCGAGCCCGCTGATCCCGACCGGCGTCCCCGCCGGAAAGCCCTTCCTCGCCAGCTCGTCCAGCTGGTCCGCCTCGGCCTGGCCAACCTCGCCGGTGACGTCGATCGCGGCGCTGCCCAGCGGCGAGCTGCGCGCTTCGGCAGGCCCGTTTGCAAGCGGGGAGCCGTCGCGGGCGAGGATCGGTCCGCGGCGCGCCAGGTTGATGCTGTTGGTCAGCTCCTCGCCCTGTTCGACCCCGGGGAAGGAGAGGCGGGGCCCCCAGGCGATCCCTCCGTCCTCGAACGGCAGCCTCAGCTCCGAATCGAGGCCGCCGAAGGCCACGGTTCCGACCCGGATCGGGACCGTGACCACATCCTGGCCATCGCTGGAACCCGGTCCTTCGGGCTCGCCGGGGTCGATCGTCTTCAGGGTCGAGGTCTCCCGGGCCGCCAAGTAGCTGCGGCGAAACTCGTCCGCCGAGTACTGGCGCTGCGATGCCGGGTTCAGCTCGGCGTGCATGGCCGCGAAGTCCTGCCGCGCCCAGGCGTCGACGAAGCGCTCGGCGGCCTCGCGCTCCGGAGGCGTTTCGGCGCCAACCACCGCCCCGGCGACGAATGCGGCGGTAGCCAGGACGATGAGGGGGAGTGCGCGGGTGACGAGGCGGCGACGGCGCTCCACCTCAGTAGGAAGGGCTCTCACTGGTCTGAGAAAGGTAGTGCCTCGGGTACCCGTAATCCGCATCCGGACATCCCGCGAGCGCGGCGCCGGCACGTGGTTGTATTCCGTTCCGATGACGCCGCTGGACTGGGGGATCGTTGCCTTCGCCGTGGCGCTGGCGATCTGGGGCTATCGGCAGGGCCTGATCGTCGGCGCGCTGACCCTCGCCGGCTTCGCGGCCGGAGCCTTGCTCGGCAGCCGGCTCGCCCCGGCGCTGCTCTCGCAGGGCTCCGAGTCTCCCTACGCGCCCCTGTTTGCCGCGTTCAGCGCGCTGGTGCTCGGCGCCGTGGTGGCGGTCACATTGGAGGGCTTCGCGATCGGGGTGCGGCGCCGCCTGATCCGCGGTCCGGCGACCGACCTCCTCGACGGAGCCGGAGGGGCGATCCTTATCGCCGCGGTCGCACTGGGCCTGGCCTGGATGTTCGGGGCGGTCGCCCTGCACACCCCTGGCGCCACCGAGCTGCGCCGCGACGTGCAGCGCTCGGAGATCCTGCAGCGCCTCAACGACGTCCTGCCCCCTTCGGGCCCGATCCTCAACGCCCTCAACCGCGTCGATCCGCGCCAGGCCATCACCGGGCCCGCGGCGCCGGTCGGCGCGACCGATGAGGAGATCGTGCGCGATCCCGAAGTGCGCGCGGCGGGCGCCGGGGTGGTGAAGGTGCTGGGCACCGCCTGCGGGCTCGCGGTCGAGGGCTCGGGCTGGATGGCGGCCCCGGGGCTGGTGGTGACCAACGCCCATGTGGTGGCCGGGGAGAGGGACACAACCGTGGAGACCCAGCAGGGGACCCAGGCCGATGCGACCCCGGTTCACTACGAGCCCGCCAACGACCTCGCGCTGCTGCGGGTCTCGCTCGACCTGCCGGTGCTCCCGCTTGCGGCCGAGCCGAAGCGCGGGGCCGACGCGGCGGTGCTCGGCTATCCGGAGAACGGCCCGTTCACGATCTCCCCCGCGCGCTTCGGCGACACCCAGCAGGTGATCAGCCAGGACTCCTATGGCCGCGCGCCGATCCGGCGAGAGATGAGCTCGCTGCGCGGCCACGTTCGCAGCGGCAACTCGGGAGGCCCGGCGGTGGATGCCCGGGGCAGGGTGCTGACCACGGTGTTCGCTGCAACCACCAGCGGCACGCCCGGCGGCTACGGCGTCCCCAACGAGATCGTCCGCGCGGCGCTGGGCCAGTCCTCGGCGCCGGTGGGCACGGGACCCTGCGCCGTCGGCTAGCCCATCACTTACCTTCGGTAAGCTGACTCGCAGTGGCTGGAGAGTCCCGTGCGACAACCGAGTCGCAGGATCAGCCTGCGCAGAAGGTCTGCCCACACTTCCACGCGGCGATCGAGCTGATCGGCAAGCGCTGGTCGGGCGCGATCATCTCCGCGATGGCCGGCGGCCCGCGCCGCTTCGGCGAGCTGTGCGAGTCGGTGCCGGGCGTCTCGGACCGGCTTCTCTCACAGCGGCTGCGCGAGCTGGAGGCTGCGGGCGTGGTCGAGCGAACCGTCGAGGGGGGTGCGCCGGTGCGGGTCAGCTACTCGCTGACCGAGAAGGGCGCCGAGCTGCAGCCGGCCCTGCGCGAGCTTCACGACTGGGCGAAGCGCTGGGACTATCCGCCGACGGACTAGCAGCCACAGGCCATGGCCCCACCTACGTTGCGGGCTGCAACTTGGGCCTGCGTACGGGTGACCGCCGGCCGACCACGGTCGCTTGCCGCGCCGGGCGCAGGCGCCGGATGTCTGCCAGCCGCGCCGGGCGCCCAAGATGGAAGCCCTGGGCAAAATCGACTCCCATGGAGGCCAGCAGGTCGAACGTCTCCTGGTCTTCGACGCCCTCGGCGATGGTCTGCAAATCGAGGCGTCTGGCCACGGAAACGATGGCCTCGACTATGCGCCGGTCAGCGGGGTCCTCGGCCATACCGCGGACAAAGCTCACATCGATCTTGACGCCGCTCAGGGGCAGGCGCTGAAGGTAGGTGAATGAGCCAAAGCCGGTGCCGAAGTCGTCTAGGAGGAAGCTGCAGCCGACGTCCGTGAGCTCCTGCGCAAGTCGACTCGCATGTCCGAGGCGCCCGACAGCGGCTGTCTCGGTGATTTCGAAGACGACGTTTGTCGGCTCGGTGCCATGGTCAATAAGGCAGCCCCGGATGTAGCTGCCCAGCCTCGGGTCGCTCAGGGTCTTCGCCGAGAGATTGATCGCCACCGGCGTCTCACCGGCGATGCGGATGCCTCTGTCGAGAACCCAGTAGTCGATATCGGTGATCAGCCCGCAGCTTTCGGCATGGGGCAGGAACCGCGCCGGGGGTATCAAGCGGCCGTCCTCAACCATCCGCAGCAGCAATTCGTGGCGAACGACGGCCCCGGTGCTGACCTCGATCACCGGCTGGGCGTGAAGGACGAAGCCGTTGCCCAACAGGGCATTACGGATCCTTGCGTGCCAGTCTTGCGGGTCGTCGCCTGTCCTCGCCCACGCCAGCCAAGCCTCCGCACTGGCCCTGGAGCCATTCCGGTGCATCGGCAAAACCTCGGTGTCGGTCTGCGCCAAGGATCGTCCTTCCATCGCTTGCCCCCTTCGTTGCGTCCCCAATTGCATCGGCTTCACCTACCAAATATTTAGGATTGGAGGATTGGGGCTAGAACAAACGTCCGGTGTCGCCCCTGCTGTCTGGTTGCTCACCAATCTCTGGGGTTGCCGGGTGGGATCTCGTCGCGCACCAGCACCGGCTCGATCACCTCGACCGGCGGCAGGCCGGTGGTCTCGAGGAATAGCTGCCACTGGTCGTCGCCCAGCTCTCGATGCGCCGCCTCGATCGCGCGCAGGTAGGGAGCCATCGCCACGGTTCCGTCCGGCGGCCGCGGCGCGAAATGCTCGGGCCGCGCCGTGTAGGTGAAGACGCTGTCGAAGGAGTGTCGGGCGGAAACGTGCTCGGTGACGGCGATCCGGTTGTAGCGCAGTTCGCGCACGTCGAGCCGCTCCAGCTCGCCGGCGCTCAGCTCGATCAGGGCGCCGTTCGGCGCCAGGTGATCCTCGCCGGTGCCCGCCCGCTCGAGGTTCAGGCCGAGCACGAAGGGCGGCGGCTCGCCGTCGGACTGGCGCGCGAAGGTCTTCTCGGAGCGCAGGTTGTCGCGCAGCAGCGACCAGCGGCGCTTCCATTCCTGCAGCCGGGCCGGAATGGGCGCCTCGGGCTCGCGCCCCAGCGTCTCTGCGACGCTGCGGGGGCTGACCAGCGATCCGTATCCGAACACGGCGATGCGGCTCATCCGTTCTCGCTGGCATTCTCTCTTCGATGGAGGATCAGCTGTTCCAGCCGTCCGAATCGGCGCCCGGCCAGCCGGCCGTGCCGGTCGCCGGGTCGCCGCAGCCGGGCCTGCCCGGGCCGTTCGCGGTCGGCCGCTACGCGGCCAAGCTGCGCGAGGAGCTGCGCAAGCGCGCCCGCGTGCAGCTGATCGGTGAGGTTGCCGGGCTGAGCCGCAGCAGGGCGCAGGCCTATTTCGAGCTGCGCGACGCCGATGGAGCCGTGCCCTGTGCGATCTGGCTCGGTGACCTCGAGAAGCTGAAGCTTCCCGACGGGGCGCTGCGCGACGGCGCCGAGGTGGTCGTGGCCGGCGGGCCCGACTACTACCCCGGCAGCGCCCAGGCCTCGCCCAGCTTCAGCTTCCGCGTCACCCACGTGCGGCTGGCCGGGGAGGGCGACCTGCTGGCCCGCCTGGCGGCGCTGCGCAAAGCGCTTCAGGCCGAAGGCCTTTTTGAGCTGCAGAAGCGCCTCGAACGACCGGCGCTGCCGCGCACGATCGGCGTCGTCACCGGCGAGCGCGGCGCCGCCCGGCGCGACCTGCTGGCGGGCCTCGAGCGGCGCGGCTGGCGCGGAACGATCGTCTGGGGCTTCGCGCCGGTGCAGGACCGCCACGCCGCTCCGGCGATCACGCGGGCCGTGCAGGACCTCGCAGCGCTGCCCGACGTCGACGTGATCGCCGTCTGTCGCGGCGGCGGCAGCCTTGCCGACCTCTGGGCGTTCTGCGACGAGACCCTCTGCCGAACCGTGGCGATGCTGCGGGTGCCGGTGGTCAGCGCGGTCGGCCACGAGCGCGACAGCACCCTGATCGACGACGTCGCAGCGATCGCCTGCTCGACGCCGACCCATGCGGCGGAGGCCGTCGTTCCGCTCAACTGCAACGCGGCCCGCGCGAGCCTCGAACGTTGCGCGAAGGCGCTGGACCGTGCGGCGGCCGGAGCCGTCGGCGACCGAGCCCGCCACCTCGCCGCGCTTGCGCGCGGGCCGCAGCGGGCGCTGGGGCGCCAGCGCCAGGCGTTGAACCAGATGACTCGCGAGATGCGCGCCGCGGCGCAGCGCCGCGCCGGCGAGCGCTCCGACTTCCAGCGACGGATCGCGATGGTGGTGCTGAACCGCGCCACGAGCCGGGCGCTCGATGCCGTTGCCCGCGCCGGCGAGCAGAACGCCCGCAACGCGCCCGGGCTGGAACGCTCGGCGCAGCGAGCGCTGGCCCGGCGCACCGAGGCGCTCGACAAGATTCGCGTCGCGGTGCGGGCTCACGACCCGGATCGCACGCTGGAGCGCGGCTACGCGCTCGCCGAGACGCACGAGGGAGAGCCATTGACGAGCGCGGCCTCGGCCGCCGGCGCGGGCCGGTTTTCGCTGCGCTTCGCCGACGGTCGTCTTGACGCGCGAAGCGAGGGATTGGAGGAAGGCGAGTGAGCGAGAAGGCGAAGCCGGAGAGCTACGAGAAGGCGGTCGAGCGGCTGGAGGAGATCATCGACCGGCTCGACTCCGGCCAGGCCGGACTGCGCGAGACCCTGGAGCTGTGCAGCGAGGGCCGCGACCTGGTCGAGTACTGCGCGGCGGAGCTGGACGCGGTGGGGGAGGGGCTTCGCGAGCTGCGCCTCGACGAGCTGGCGGCGAAGCTCGAGCAGGCGCCCGCCGCCGCCGAGCGGGCCGACGGCAAGGACTAGCTCTTCTTGGCCTTGCCCGCCAGCAGCTCCGCGGAGGCGTCGGGGACGTAGGTGTTGGTGTCGCGAGGCGGGCGCACGTAGCCCGAGTCGTCCTGGCGCCTGGGCAGCTTGATCCGCTCCCGCTCGCCGTGCTGATAGGGAACCTGGGAGAGCAGGTGGCTGATGCAGTTGATCCGCGCGTTGCGCTTGATGTCCGACTCGACCACGTTCCAGGGGGCCTCGGGGATGTCGGTGTGGACGAACATCTCGTCCTTGGCCCGTGAGTACTCGACCCAGCGGTTGCGCGACTCCAGGTCCATCGGGCTCAGCTTCCAATTCTTCAGCGGGTCGTCGATCCGCGCCTGGAAGCGGCGCTCCTGCTCGGGGTCGGAGACCGAGAACCAGTACTTGAGCAGGATGATCCCCTCGTCGACCAGCATCCGCTCAAAGATCGGGCACTGGTGAAGAAAGCGCCGGTACTCGTCCGGCGTGACGAATCCCATCACGTGCTCGACGCCGGTCCGGTTGTACCAGCTGCGGTCGAACAGGACGATCTCCCCGCCGGCAGGCAGATGGGCCGCGTAACGCTGGAAGTACCACTGGCTCTGCTCGCGCTCGGTCGGCGCCGGAAGCGCCACCACCCGTGCGACCCGCGGGCTGAGGTGCTGGGTGATGCGCTTGATCACGCCCCCCTTGCCGGCGGCGTCGCGCCCCTCGAAGACGACGACGATGCGGGCGCCCTCGCGACGCACCCACTCGGTCATCACGACGAGCTCGGTCTGCAGGCGCAGCAGCTCCTTCTCGTACAGCTTGCGGGGGAGTTTCTCGGTGGACGCCCCGCTCTGCTCCGCTACCTCGACGGCCATGCATCACCTCTTCGGGTGTGTGATTGCCGGACAGGGCAGATCATCGCGTGCACGGTCCCGCAGTGCAACCGGGACCCGGCCAGGGCGGTTGCCCTAGTGGCCCCGTCCACAAATACGGCACGCACTCTGCCGGCTGCAAACCGTCGCCTGGCCGCGTCCTCGGTCGGCCCAATAGCCACAACTATTGGGCCTCCCTGCGTCCTCGTCATGCTCGGTTTTCGCACGGCAGAGCACGACCGTACTTGCGGACGCGACCACTAGCTCGGCGGCGATGCGGGCCCGCTGCAGAGCCGCCGCCGGGCCGGGCAGTCGTGGCAGAGCGGCCAGTCGGGCGAATCGGTGACCTCGAAGCGTCCGGCCGCGATCTCGCCCACCGTCGCCTCCAGCCTCGCCCGCGCCGCCTCGATCGCCGCCGCATCCAGCTCGACGGCGACCGGCTCGGCAGCGCGCTCCAGAAACACATAGGCAACCCGCACCCGGTCCGCTGCGGTGGCCGCGGCGGCAGCGAGCGCATAGAGGTCCCGCTGCACCTCGTAGCGCGCCGCGTGCTCGACCGGGTCCGCTCCCTCGAGCCGGTCCGTCTTGTAGTCGACCACCGTCGGCGGCCCTTCGCGCGGCTCGGCGAGCAGGTCGAGCGAGCCGCGCACCACCGAGCCGCCCAGCTCGACCAGCAGCGGTACCTCCGGCCGCAGCCGGGTGCCGCGCTGCGACAGCTCGGCCCGAAGCGGCGAGGAGATCCAGCCGCCCACCAGCTCCCGCGCACGCTCCAGATGCCCGGTCCCGGAGTCGAGTCCCTCCGCACGCAGAAAGCGCCCCGCCACCTCCTCCGACGGCTCGACCCAGCGGCGGGCGGCGGACCATTCGAGAAGCGCGTGAACGGCGTTGCCGAGCCCGAAGCGCTCGCGGCGCTCGGCCGCCGCCCCGGCGCCGTCGGCGACCGGGGACAGGTCGAGCACGCGCTCCATGTAGAAGCGGTAGCCGCAGCGCCGGTAGGCCTCCAGGGCGGAATAGGACAGGGGCTGCCGCGGCGTCACGGGTGCGCGTGGGGCGACGATCGGCGGTGGGGCGGCGCCCAGCGGCTCGAGCACCGGCGCGGCCGTGGTGACCCGGATCAGCTCGGCCACACGTTCCGGCGTCGCCCGGTTGACCTGCACCGCCACCGCCGCGTCGCCGAAGCTCGCGTCGAGCCCCGGGCGCGGCTCCGGCGCCGGCAGGCTCAGGGTCGAGTCCGCCTCCAGCGGGATCTCGAACGAGTGGGCCAGGCGCTCGGCCACCGCGGTCCCCGGCTTGATCTCCTTCGGTCGGCTCTTCGCAAGCACACCGCTGAGCAGCAGCCGCTCGCGCGCCCGCGTCGCCGCCACGTAGAAGAGCCGCAGCTCCTCCGCCGCGGCCAGCTGCTGGGCCTCCTCGTGCAGTGCGTCACGCTGATAGAGGTTCAGCGAGGGGTAGCCGAGCCGGGCCAGGCGCATACCGACACGGGGTTTCGCGTCATCGGCGCCGCCGAGGTTTAGGTCGGTGGGGCGTCCGCCCTGCAGCAGCCCGCGGCCGAGGTCGGCGACGGCCACGACCGGGAACTCCAGCCCCTTTGCGTTGTGGATCGTCATCACCCGCACCCCGTCGTGATCCTCGGCCTCGGTGGCGGCGACGGCCTCGTCGTCCTCGCCGGTGCGGAACTCGACGAACTCCAGGAAGGCGCGCAGGTCGCGGCCCTCGTTGGCCTCGAACTCGCGCGCCAGGCGCATCAGCTTGCGCACGTTGGAGAGCCGCAGGTCCCCGGGGCCGCGCGCGAGCACAGCGAGGTCGTAGCCCGTCCCGGCGACGGCCCGCTCGATCAGCTCCTCGAGGTCGAGCCGCGGCCCCTGCTCGCGCAGCGCCGCGATTCGGGTGTGGAAGACCTGCAGCCGCTCGAGGTCTGAGGCAGGGATCTCGTCCAGCCACTCGGCGGCCTCCAGCTCGGGCTCCCAGGCCCCCACCGCGCGCTCGACGGCGGGCCACAGGTGCCGCCCCTCGCCGGCGGCCCTGCGCAGGAGCCAGAGGGTGTCGGGCAGCACCCCGCAGGCCGGCGAGGCGAGCGCTCCGAGCAGCGGCTCGTCGTCGAGCGGGTTGGCGATGACGGAGAGCAGGCAGCGCACGTCGGCGACCTGCTGCTCGGACCAGTAGCCGCGCCCGCCCACCACATAGGGCCGCAGCCCCGCCCGCTGCAGCGCCTCCTCGAAGGCGTCGACCCGCGTGAAGGCGCGCAGCAGGACGACCATCTCGCCTCGCGGCACGCCGGCCTCGGCGAGCGCCCGCAGGCGCATTGCCAGCACTCGCGCCTCGGCGACGTACTGCGGCCGGGTGCGGTCGTCCACCCGCAGGCCGAGGTCGATTGCCGCGTCCCAGCCGTCGCACTCGGTGAGCAGCAGCTCGACCGCCGGACCTCCGCCGAGCGGCTCCGCCTGCTCCGGCTGGGCGGCGACGGTGAGCGGCGGAAAGTCGGTGCTCACCATCTTGCCGATCGCGTTGGCGGTCGCGATCACCTCGGGTCGGGAACGGAAGTTGCCGCTCAGCGGCAGGACCTTTGCGCCGCGCTCCTGTCGGTAGGCGGCGCGGCGCTCACGGAACACCTCTAGGTCCGCGTGGCGGAACCCGTAGATCGACTGGAACTCGTCGCCCACCTGGAAGACGGTGGTCTCCTCGTCCCGCAGGGCCTCGATCAGCTCCAGCTGCAACCTGTTGGTGTCCTGGAACTCGTCGACGAGCAGGTGGGTGAAGCGCTGGCGGTACAGCTCGCCCACTTCCGAGTGACGCAACAGAGCAACGGCGAGGAGCTGCAGGTCCTCGAAGTCGAGCCCCGAGCGGGCCGCCTTCTCCTCGCCGAAGCGACGGTGGAAGAGCCGCAGCAGCTCGCCGACGTGCCCGTAGGCGATGCCGCCCTCGCCCAGCTCCGCGATCCGGCCCATTGCGCGCCGAAGCGACTTGTCACAGGCCTCGCGGGGGCCGCTGGAGCCGCCCAGCGTCAGAGGGGCAAGCTCCTCGAGCGTGGGCAGGCGCTGCTCGCGCGCGGCGGTGATCTCGAGGATCCGCTGCAGCCGTTCGGCGTGATGGGGCCTTTCGGCGCGGGCGCCGAGGGCGTCCTGCGCGCACTGCTCCAGCTCGGCCAGCGCCGCGAGCGGGTCCGGGGTGGCCGGCTCGGGCAGAGACGGTTGGGGATGGCCGCGGCTGCGCAGTTGCTCGTGAGCCGCGACGACCATCTCGCGCAGCCCGTCCACCCGGTAGGCGGCGACTGTTGCCTCGCGCTCGGGGTCGTCCCCGGCGAGGAACTCCTCCAGCGCTGCGTCGAAGGCGCTGCGCGCCGCCCGGGTCGCCTCGGATGCATCGAGCACGCGAAAGCGCGGATCGATGCCGGCCGCCACGGGGTGTCCGGCCAGCAGCCGCCGGCAGAAGCCGTGGATCGTCGTGATCCAGGCCCCGCCGAAGGCAGAGAGCAGGTCGTTAAGGCGCTGCGCCAGTTCGAGATCCTCGCTCTCTCGCGCGCGCCGGCCCAGCTCCAGGCGCACCCGCTCGCGTAGCTGCGCCGCCGCCTTGTCGGTGAAGGTGAAGGCGAGGATCGAGTCGGTGGAAACCTCGTCTGAGGCGACCAGGTCGCAGTAGCGCTCGACGAGCACGCCGGTCTTGCCGGTGCCCGCACCCGCCTCGAGCAGAACGTCGGAGCCGTGCGAGCGGATCGCCGCCTCCTGCTCAGGGGTGGGCCGTTGCCCGGCGCTCATCCCTGCTCCTCCTCTTCGTCGGTCGCCTGCTCCAAAAGCGGCGAGCGCTCGCGGCGGCAGATCGGCGCGAAGGTGCACCACTCGGGGCACTGGTTGTGTCCGCTGTAGCCGAGCGGCGGGCCGGGGTCGCGGGTGATCTCGCCGGCGCGCATCCGCTGCACCGCTGCGGTTGCGCGCGCTGCCGCTTCCTCCAGCGCGTCCTCGAACTCGTCCGAGGACAGCAGGTCGGTGCCGACCAGCCCGAGGTCGGAGAGCAGCTCGGCCCCGTCCTCGGAGCGGACCAGTCCGCGGGGAGCCGCTTTGCTGGTCGGGCGCAGCGGCTGGTAGAGGCCGCCGACCGGATCGAGCTGCCAGAGCTCGCGCAGCGCCATCAGGTAGAGCGGAAGCTGAAGTGTTCCCGCCTCGACGAACTTGCCGACCGGCGTCACCTCGCGCGAGAGCTTGTAGTCGAGCACCAGTCCTACCCCGGCGCCCTCGTCGACGCGGTCGATCCGCCCGTGCAGCGACCAGTCGCCGACTTTCAGCGGCGGACGGTCGGCCCCGTCGCCCTCGCCGAAGACGGCCTCGAGCTTCTCCGGGATCAGGCGCGGCGCCTCGCGCGCCGCCTCGCGGCGCAAGAACGCGATCAGCAGGCGCTCGACGCGGCGGCGCATCGCCCGGTCGGAGGGATGGTCCGAAAGCGCGGCGGCGAGCTCGTCGACGATCTCGCGCCCCCGGGCGATCCAACCGTCGAGCGATCCGGGCCGTGGAAGCGGGTCTCCGCCGGGGCGCTCGCCGTAGAGCCGCTCGAGCGCCTCGTGCATCAGCGTGCCCTGGGTGAGCGCCTCGGGCGTCGGGTCGAGCGGCTCCGGCGCCAGCTCGTGATCGACGAACCAGCGGTAGGAGCAGACGTCGAACAACTCCAGGGTCGTGCCGCCGTAGACGCTCACCTCGGCGAGCGCGCGCCGCACCGCCCGGACCTGCAGCGGGCCGGGCTCGCGGGTCGCCTCCTCGGTCTCGGTCGCGGCGGCGAGCCACCCGCGAACGCGGCCGGCGGTCGGCTCGCCGACGCCAAGCTCCCCAAGCGCTGCCTCGGCTGCCGCGCCGTCGCCGCGGACGGCCAGCGAGCGTGCCAGCTCCAGCTCGCTGGGTGCATCGGCCGGCGCGAACAGCACGTTGCCGAGCCCCCGGGCACGGGTCAGGCGCTCCTCCACCCGGTCCTGCTCGGAGGGGTCGTCGGGCGGGGGAGGGTCGAGCAGGCGCCGCACCTCGCCGAGGAACGGCGAGCGCGGCTCTGCTCCGCCCGCCTCGTCGCTGCTCCGCCACGAGAGGTAAAGGCGCTCGGTCGGCAATGCCAGGCAGGCGTGGAACAGGTAGCGCTCCTCGGCCTCGGTCTCCTGGCGCTCGGGCAGGCCGAGGGCCGCGCGCTGCTCGTCGGAGAGAAACGGCCCGTCGGAGCCGTGGCGGGGGAACTCGCCGTCCTGAAGCGACGCGACGAACACGTTGTCGAAACGCGATGCGCGCAGCCGGTAGGGGCTGGCGATCCGGACCCGGCCCTCGACCGGGCCGCTCCAGGACTGCATCGTGAGGGCTTCGAGGGTCGAGATCAGCTCCTCGGGAGAGGGATCGGGGCCTCCGAGGTCGGCGAGCTCGTCGACAGCGGCGGCGATCGCCTCGCCCGCCCGAAGCTCGGCGGCGTCGTGATGCTCCGGGATCGTTCCCCTCGTCTCCGCGCGGGCCAGCGGCCACTGCGAGATGTCGCGCGCCAGCGAGGCGACTTCGCGCAGCAGGTGCGCAGCGTCGCCGGCGGCGACGCGCAGCCGGCCCAGATCGCGCGGAGCCTCGCCCGTCTGCTTCTCCCAGGCCGCGGCGGCCTCCTCGGCGCTGCGCAGCCGCCCCCGCCTGACCGAGCGCTCCAGCCAGTCGACCTGTCCCGGCCCGGCGCGGCGCGGGCCGCGCAGATAGGCGAGCAGGTCGGCGGCCGACCGGGACGTGAACGCCGCTCTGAGCAATGCCAGCAGGCAGCCGCCCGTGCCGGTGCCCGCGACGGGGAGGTTGGCCTCGAGCGCGACCGGGATCCCGAAGCGGCGCAGCACGCCGGCATACAGCGCCCCGCGCCGAACCGGGTCGCGCAGCGCCACCGCGATCTGGTCCGGCTGCGCGCCGTCCGCCAGCAGCCGGGCGATCTCGCCGCCGATCAGCTCCGCCTCGCCCCGCACGCCGGCGGCACGCAGCAAGGTCAGGCCCGTATCCGGCTCCATTGGCTCCAGCCCGGCGAGGAATCCGCGCTCGAGCCGGAAGAGCAGGTCGCTGCGCGTGTTGCCGGGGTCGGGCTCGGTGCGGGTCTCCGCATGCGGACCGAGGTCCTTGAGCTGCTCGAACAGGCGGGCGCGGGCGGCCAGTGCGGCGCGGTCCTCGTAGGTGACGGCGACGGTTACGTCGGCGCAGGAGGCGAGGGCGGTGACCAGCTCGAACTGCTGCACGGTGAGGTCGTCGAAGCCGTACAGCAGCACCGGCCGGCCTCCCCAGACGTCGGTCGGGCCCTTCAGGGCCCCGATCGCCGCTCGCGCCAGCGTGTGCGAGTCGGCATGGCCGCCCGAGTCGCGAAGCTCGGTGTAGGAGCGGTACAGCTCGGTGAGGTCGGTGAGATAGGCCGACCCCTCGAGCGTCGATGCCCCGGCGGCGACCGCCGCGGGGTCGAGGTTCGCGCCCTGAAGCTCGCGGATCAGCTCATCGAGCGCTGCCGCGAAGCCCGGCCGCGCCGCGGAGTCGCGCAGTGGCCCGAGCTGCGCGCCGGCGGCGGCGCGGGCGCAGAGCCTGATCCGCTGGGCGTCGCTGAGCGGCTTGGGCGATGCCTCCCCGGCCGCCTTCGCGACCTCCCCGAACAGGCCCCCGAAGGTGACCACGGAGCCGCCCAGCAGCGCGCCGTGTTTGGCGCAGATCTCCTGCTCGAACGAGAAGACGTCGTCGACCGTGGGAACCGCCAGCACCGGGTCGCGCCCCAGCGCCGCCTCGAAGCGCTCACGGACGATGCCCCGGCGTCCGGAGTTGGGTGGTCCGTGTAGGAGGTGAAGCGCCATCCGCAAGTCTCGTCCCAGCATATGGTCGGCCGCGGCGCGCCCAGGCTGACGCGGCCCCTGGTCCCCGCGGGCCCCGGCTCCCCCGCAAATTGGCGCCATGTGCGCGCAGGTTTGGCGTCTTGGGGCGGCTCTATCTTCAGCGCCGATGTCTCTGTGCTTCGTAGATCCCGCTGACGCGATCCGCGCGATTGCCGACTCGATCGGCCGCGAGGCCCGCCGGCAGCTGCTCGGCGAAGCGGTTCGTGCCTGGGTTGACGAGATCCCCGAGGACGAGCTGGAGACGCATTACGCCAAGGCGCTGTCCGAGCTCGACGAGCACGACCTGTCAATGCTGGCCGCTTGGCATGGGTCGCTCGACGTCGGGCAGCCGGTTCCCAGCCGCGACTTCCTGATGGGCGCCTTCGGCTCCCTGGGCGAGCACCGGCGCGAGGCGCTGAAGCTGGCAGCCGGGTTCCGCGGCGAGGAGGCGGTGGACGCCGGAGTCACCGAGGAACGCGCGCTGGAGACGGTGCTGGAGTGGCTCTCGCCGCCGCGGCTGATGGAGCTGGCTGCGGAGGCCGTCGATCTCTACGTCTGGGACCGGGCCGGCTCCGACAACTAGGGCGGCTCTGTGCGGTTAATCGTCGCCGTTCTGCTGGGAGTCGCGGTTCTGGTGTTCCTCCTGGTGCAGAAGCCGGAGCTGTCCTTCGAGGCCGACAGCGATGCCATCAAGGTCTGGCTCGAGCGAGAGAGGGACCTGGGCGAGGCCTCGTGCCGGCCGATTGGGCCCGACCACTGGAATTGCCTCATCGAGTCCGAGGCGGGGGGCGGCTTCTCGGATGCCCTCGACGTCGAAATCGACGAGGACCGCTGCTGGGTCGCCCGTCCGCTCAGTCGGACTCCTCCCAGCACGGACGTCGGCCTACACGGCTGCCTTGGCCTGCTCGACTACCTCGGCGTTTCTCGCTAGCTGCGCAGGCGATCGCCGTCGGGCCCCGAGCAGCGCCCCGCGTGCAGCCGGTAGACCAGCACCATCGGCCCCGGCCGGTCGTAGGCGAGCGGGTAGAAGTCGTAGCTGAAGTCGAAGTCGAAGGGGACGCGGTCCTGGCCGGGGCCGCCCGGGCTGCGGATATCGCCCCAGGGGCTGGCGCTGTACCGCACGGTCCCGTGGCGCTCGAGCGCGTCGTAGTAGCCGGCCGCGCGCTCGGCGATCACCGGGTCCGACAGCGCCAGGCCCCAGTAGTTGGAGCTGACCACCACCCAGCAATAGCCGTGCCGGATGTATGCGTCGACCAGGCGCGGGCTGAGGTAGCGAGCGTAGGCGCTCTCGCCGCCGAGGAAGCGGCGCGGGCTGGTGACGCCGCGCCACGGCGAGTCCCAGGCATCTGCCCGCAGGGGCTCGCTTGCAACCTTCGCCGTTGACGGGACGTGGTCGAGCATCCAGGCACGGGCAGCGTTCTGGGTGTGGGGGCGGGACAGCACCCTGTCGCTGTGTATCGAGTAGATCAACCCCTGCGCCAGCAGTGCGGCGACGGCGATCGCGCCCAGCGCGGGTGCCAGCGAAGGACGGCGGATGCGTGCGGCGGCGAGGTCGGCCAGCCTTGTCGCGCCGTAGGCCGCCAGCAGGCAGACGATCGGGAACACGGGCAGCATCCAGCGCCCGAAGTACCGGGTCTGCAGGCTCATGTAGAGGATGAACAGCGGCAGCACCGGCAGCAGCACCGCCGCGCGGCGGCGGTCCTCGCGCAGCAGCAGGACGGCACCCGCCAGCGCGGCCGCCACGGGCACCCAGCCCAGGCCCCCGGTGAATGTGCGCAGGTATGTGGTCAGCGCGTCGCCCGCGTCCTGGCCGAACTTGTGGATCGCGGTCGCGTCTTCCTGAGTGCTGAGCGAGCCGAGGAAATGGGCCGGCTTGATCAGCGCGAACGGGTTGAGCAGCACAAAGCAGGCAGCCGCAGTTCCCAGCGCGATCGCCATGCCCCGCCGGCGACCCAGGGCGCCGACTCCAATCGGCGCCAGCAACGCCGCCGCCAGCAGCGGCAGCAGCGCGATCCCCTCGATGTACTTTGTGGCCACCGCGACGCCGAGCCCGGCCCCCGCCAGCAGGTAGTCGCGCCGCTCGCCGCGGCTGAGCACCCCGGCGGTGCCGATCAGCGACAGGGTCAGCCCGGCCATCGCCGGCACGTTGTTCAGCGCGACGTGGGAGTAGAAGACCGGTAGGAACGCGACCGCCATCAGCGCCGCCGCGACCAGCCCGGTGCGGCGGTCGAAGAAGCGGCGCCCGGCGACGAACATCAGCCAGACGCCGGTCGCCCCGATCAGCGCAACCACGACGCGGCCGATCAGAAAGAGCTGGGCGCGATCGGGCACGGAGCCGACCAGCTCGTGCGCCTTGGTCCCTCCATAGCGCAGCGCGAAGATCGCCTCCAGCAGATAGGTGAGCAGCGGCGGGTTGTGCTGGTAGTGGGGGTTGAGGCTGCCGGCATCGAGCATCCGCACCGCCTTGCGGACGTAGATCCGCTCCTCGTCGATCTGGTAGGCGAACGGCATCCCGTACTTGATCCCCCACAGCCGCAGCGCCACCGCCCCCACCAGGATCGCCGCGAGGGCCACCATCCAGGGCTCGATGCCTCGCCGCGCAAGCCCGGCGCGGATTCCCTGCAGCTTCGGGAGCCGCCGGGCCTCCCGGAACATCCCGCTAGCCCCCCGGCTCCGGCTCTAGTGCCGCCCGGATCTCGCCGATCGCCTGCCCGTTCTCACCGAAGTGCACCGCGGTCATCCCCAGCTCGGCCGCGGCAGTGCAGTTGTCGGCGACGTCGTCGACGAACAGGCAATCTTCGGCAGCCAGCCCGAGGCGCCCCAGGGCGATCTCGTAGATCTCGCGCTCCGGCTTGCGGCAGCCCACGAAAGCAGAGTCCACGACCAGCTCGAAGATCTCGTCCACCGGCAGCATCGACCGCCACAGCGGTTCCCACTCGCGGACGTTGTTGGTGAGCAGCGCCATGCGCAGGCCCCGGGCCTTCAACTCCCGCATCAGCTCGATCATCGGCAGGTTGGGCTCGAGAGCGTCGAAGTAGACCTCGCTGAAGCGGTGCATCTCCGGCCGGTGGCCAAGCTCGGGCTCCAGCTCGTCGGCCATCCGCTCCAGGAAGTGCGCCTCGCTGATCCGGCCCTTCTCAAGCTCGAACAGGGGATGCTCTCCGTCGCGCTCGGCGATCCGCTGCATCGCCACCCCGAGCGTCTCCATCGAGATCCCGGTCTGGTCCTGAAACGCGAGGAAGGACTGGATCAATGGGGTCGTCAGCACCCCGCCGAAGTCCGAGATGATCGCGGTGGGGCTCAATCGCCCTGCCCGGCGAGCACCTCATAGCGGCCGAGCCCGGGCCTGCCGCTGATCGACCAACGGAAGAAGGCGACGTCGAGGCGCTGATCGCCCAGCGCGAGCGAGGTTCCGCAGACGATCGACCCCGCAGCGCGCAGCGGCGGCCCAGGCTCGGGGCCGGCCGCCCAGAGCTCGAGCGTGGCCCGGACGTGGCGCCCGGCCTCGTCGTACTGGGTCGATAGCAGGGCCTGCTCGATCCGCGTCACCTCACCGTCGGCGCTGGCGACGACCGCGGCGGTCCGCTCGTCGCCGTGCCCCTGAGCCCCGCGGGGACGAGCCGCGCGCAGCGCCAGCATCCCGCCGTCGCTGAACGCGACCGCAACCGAGCGAGTCAGCTCCAGCTGGGAGAAGTCGGGCTCCGAGCCGCCAGCGGAGCGGACTCCGAGGCAGGCGACCTCCTCGGCTGCTCCGTCGCGGCGAAGCTCTCCCAGGACCCTGCAGACGGTCATCTCTTCGGCCCCCAGGCCCTCGGTCTCGAGGCTGACCGACTGCCCGACCGGCGCCAGCTCCAGCTCCAGCGTGACGCCGTCCAGCGAGACCCGCGCCGAAGTCGTGTCGTCCGAGTCGCCCAGCTCCACCGAAGCCTCGGGGCTTGCCGCGAGCACGTCCTCATGGTCGAAGAGCAGCGCTGCGCCGGATCGTCGCACGGTGCCCGAGAGCCCGCGCTCGGGATCGGCGAAGTCGAAGCCGGTCATGAAGGCGGCAGCGCGGGTGGCTCGCGATCGTCCGCACGGCGCGCCGGGCGCTCGGCGCCGTTGGAAGGCACTTCGTGGCCGGTGCCCTCGACGTCGTATGGCCTACCGGCGCCGCGGGCCCCGGGCCCGCCCGCGGGTTCTCGGCCACGCATGCGCTCGTATCCCCAGGTCGCCGGGCCCTCGACGACCCTAAAGCGCCTCCGCAGGAACCGGAAGAGCCCGCGGCGGATCAGCGCCCGAGTGGGCGGGATCAGCAGCAGCAGCCCGGCCACGTCGGTGATGAAGCCCGGGGTGAGCAGCAGCGTGCCGCCGACCACGATCATCACGCCGTCCGCGGTCTCCCTGCCGGGGAAGCGCTGCTCCTCGATCGCTGCGTTGAAGCGGAGCCAAGCCGCGCGGCCCTGCTGGCGCAGCAGCCATGAGCCGAGCAGTGCGTCGCCGACCAGGATCGCCAGGGTCGGCAGGACCCCGATCCACTGGCCGACCTGGATGATCACGTACAGCTCCGCGATCGGGACGACTATGAAAAGCAGCACCAGGATGGGCATGGGTGCGGAAGCCTAGTGGTGGGCCACCAGGGGCGGTCATCTACGATGAAGCCATGCCAGAGACCGAAAACGGCGCAATAAGCGAGGACGACGTCCTCGAGGCGCTCGAGGAGGTAATCGACCCCGAGCTGGGGCTCGACTTCGTCTCTCTCGGGCTTGTCTACGAAGTCGAGGTGGAGGGCTCCGAGGTGTTTGTGACCTTCACCCTCACCACACCGGCCTGCCCGATCGGCCCCCAGGTCTCCGAGCAGATGCGCGAGTTCGTCGGCGACCTCCCCGGGGTCGACAAGGTCCATCCGAAGATGATCTTCGACCCGCCCTGGTCCCCGGAGATGATGTCCGAGGACGCCAAGTTCGCGCTGGGGTACTAGGCCTCAAATTCCGGTGGTGGACCGCGCGCCCTTTCCACCGCCGCTGCTGTCCGAGCGGCCTCCGGCGGCGCGCCTCGTCCTGGCCGTCGTCGTACCGGTCGCGTTCGGGGCGATCTGCGGTGTGCTTCTGGGGCTGTCCGAACCCGCGTACATCGCGGCATCGCTGCTTGGCATCCTCGGCGGTCTAGGTGCGGGCTTCGAGCATGCGAGTGCCCGCGAGGGTGCGCTGCGAGGCGTCGTCGGAGGTGCCCTGTTCGGGCTCGGGATCGTGCTCGTCGATGCGGTCTCGGCGGCCGACGCGGAGGCCGAGCTGCCCGACCCGCCGGTGCTGCTGGCGCTGCTGACGGCGGCGATCGGCTCCGGCCTCGGCGCGCTCGGGGCACATCTGCGGAGCCGGCGCCGCTAGCCGCTCCCGGTCCCAGGCACCATCAGGCGTCAAGTTTCAGCGGCGAATTGCCGATGAACTCCCGTTATGACTCGGCTAACGGGGGCCGCTGTTTCGATCCGAGCCAATCTTCCGCACGGAGGATCGCTCCCGGCCGATGAATGGAGTCGCCGCCACCGCGCGATGATCACGGTGCTTTGGGGGGTGACCGGGGGCCTGCTCGTCTACGGCTTCGCACAGGGCTACGGCCTCGACCACACCCTCCTCCACCTCGGTCCCGTCGTCGCCTTCACGCTGCTCGCCAACGCGAGTTGGCTGCCGCAGCGGGCGCGGTCGTTGTCGGTCGCGCTGGGCCTGATGACCGCCTCGGCCGTGTTCGTGCACGCATCGCACGGGCTGATCGAGGCGCACTTCGCGTTCTTCGTCTTCATCGTCGCGCTGACCATCTACGAGGACTGGCTTCCGTTCCTGATCGCGGTCGGGTTCGTGCTTCTGCATCACGGCATCATGGGCATGGTCGACCCGGGCGGCGTCTACGGCCAGCCGGGCCAGGAGGACTCGCCGTGGCAGTGGGCCGCCGTGCACGCGATATTCGTCGCGGCGGCCGGGGCTGCGGGAGTGATCGCCTGGGGATTCAACGAGGACGTCCGGCGCGACATCCAGCGTCTCGCGGTCGAGAAGGAGAAGCTGGCCGACCAGCTCGAGGCCCTCGCCCATGAGGACTGGCTGACGGGCCTGCCCAACCGGCGTGCCTGGGACCAGCGCCTGGCGCAGGATCTCGATCGCGCCAAGCGAACCGGGACTCGCGTCTCGGTCGCCCTGCTCGACGTCGACGGGCTCAAGGAGGTCAACGACAACGGCGGCCATCAGGCCGGCGACCTATTGCTGAAGACGCTGGGCGCGCAATGGGCGGAGGAGCTTCGCACCGGCGACTTCCTTGCCCGGCTCGGCGGCGACGAGTTCGGCCTGATCCTGTGGGGCTGCGATGAGAATGCCGCCGGCGAGATTGTCACCCGCCTGCGATCCACGGTGATCGAGGCTCCCTGGTCGGTCGGCTCCGCCACCTGGGACGGGGCCGAGAAGGAGGGCTCGCTGCTGCGGCGAGCCGACGACGCGCTGTACGTGAACAAGTCGGCTCGCCGCGTCTCCGCGCCCGTCTCCCAGTCCTAGCCCGCGCGTGCGGGCGCCGGTTCCGCGTCAGGCTCGATACCCGCCGCCCGCAGCGGCGCGGGTGTGAGCGCAGCGGCGCAGATCACCAGCGCAAACGCGAGTAGCCGCGCGGCGACTCCCAGCGAGTCGGAGGGCAGCGGGTCTTCGAACACAATCGGCCCGGCTGCGATCGTGGCGGTGTTGGCGGCGACGCTGGTCACCGCGATCACCGAGACGACCGGGCCGATCTGAAGGCTCTTCGCGGAGACAAGCATCCCGGCAAGCGAGAGGACCAGGACCACAAGGGCCAGGGGTTGGAGGAGGACCGCGGCACCGTCGCCGATGGTGTCACTGGCGCCCTTGATCGCGACATCGGAGGCGCCCCAGAGCAGGCCGGCCGACATCCCGAACAGCACACCTCGGTGCGCTCTGCCCCCCGCGACCGCAGCGACGGCGGTTCCGATGCCGGCGACGATCCCGACGTAGAGCGCGATCGTCAGCCCGTCGTAGTCCGAGTGGGCGTCGTTCGCGGCACCCTCGAGGGTCGCTGCCAGGAAGGCGAGGCCTACTGCCGCCAGCGCCACCCCGATCCACTCGCGCCGCGTCACGGTCAGTCCGAAGGCCCTGTCCGCCAGCACGGTCAGCAGCACCAGCCCGCCGGCAATCACCGACTGCACCAGCGAGATCGGCGCCAGTGACAGCGCCGCCACGTGCAGCCCCCAGGACCCCATCGAGACGACGATCCCGAGCGTGTACCAGCCCGAGCGAAACAGCACCAGCGAGCTCCAGACCGGGCGCCGGAAGTCGACCGCGGGCGCCTCCACGGCCCCACGGTGCTTGTAGAGGAAGCCGATGATCGAGGTGAGGGCGGTCGCGACGGCAAGCGCCAGCCCCACCTGCACGGAGAGCGACATGGACGCAGCAGGGTAGCGAGGCGGCTAGGCGGCGCTCGGGCCTTCGTCGTCCTCGCTCAGCTCGATCGCCCGGATCGAGTGCTCGTCGGGCAGCTTCCCCAGCACCTCGTGGATGACCCTGTGCACATCCGCCTCCTCGTGCCCGAAGTCGTCGAGCAGCGATCGCAGCGCGGTGTGGGTGACCTTGAGCTGCGCCGGGGTCAGCTCGAGGCGGTAATGGATTGGCTCACCGGCGGCCTGCTCATCGCTCATCGCACCCTCCTTGCGGTTCGCCCCGAATGGTACGGCGAGCCGACGCTGCGAAACCGGCGCTAGCCGGCAGGGGTCTCCGCCGTGGCAGCTTCAGCGGCTTCGCCCTCGCGCTCCTTCGCGATCTCGAGCAATTCGTTGAGGGCCTCGGAGATGCCGGTGGAGATCATCCCCACGTCCTCCATCGCGTCGTAGTCGGCGAGCAGGCCGAAATTGATGCGGCCGTTGTAGCTCATGATGGCGATCGCCAGGGCATGGTTGGGGGGCAGGAAGGCGACGGGGAAGAGCTCCTCCAGCTCGCGGCCCAGCAGGTAGAGGGGGATCTGCGGGCCGGGGACGTTGGTGACGATCAGGTTGAACAGCCGGGTCGAGAAGTTGATCCGCGAGGCCTGGGCGAGGAGGGTGGGAGGAGCAAAGTCGTTGAAGCGCGAGATCACCTCGGCGCCGAGCGCCTGCTTGGACTGTTTCAGTCCCTCCATTCCCTTGCGAACGATCTGCAGGCGGCGCACCGGGTCGTCGACGTAGACGGGCAGCGGCCCGCGCATCGCCGCGATGCGGTTGCCGAGCTGGCCGCGCTCGTCCTCGGCACGGATCGAGACCGGGACCAGAGCGCGAAGCTCCAGGCCCTCGGTCTTGACGCCGCGGGCACGCAGCCAGCTGCGCAGCGCGCCGGTCACGACGGTGAGCACCACGTCGTTCACGGTGCCGCCCAGCACGTCCTTGATGCGTTTGAAGGTCTCGAGCTCCGAGCGCGCCCAGACGAAGCGGCGGTGGGGTCCGACCTCGACGTTCACTGGCACCTCCGGGGCCGGGTCGGCGAACCCCCAGGCGACCTCGCCCAACCCCTCGAGTGCCTCGGCGGCGCTCCGTGCCGCCGGCTCGGGGTGCTGGATCGCGGTCGTGATCCGCTGCGCCAGCTTGATCGGGGTCACCGCAAGGTCGGCGGCGCCGCGCGCGATCAGCTCGGCGGTGGAGGGCTCGGGGTGTGGAATCCACTCCTCCTCGGGCTCGGCGGGCTCGGGGATCGGCTTGACGTCGAACAGGACCGTCGAGATGTCGACGCCCGAGACACCGTCGACCAGGCAGTGGTGGGTCTTGGTGAGCAGCGCGAAACGCTTTCGCTCCAGGCCCTGTACGAGCCAGAGCTCCCAGAGAGGCTTGGAGCGGTCGAGCTGCTGGGAGAAGAGCCGCCCGGTCAGCAGCCGCAGCTGGTCCTCGGAGCCCGGTGAGGGCAGCGCCGTGTGGCGCACGTGATACTCGAGGTTGAAGTTGGGGTCGTCGACCCACAGCGGCCGGCCGGCCTCGATCGGTGGGAAGGCGAGCTTCTGGCGGAATCGCGGGACGAGGTGCAGTCGCGCGCGGACGTGCTCGAGGAAGTCGTCGTACTTGGGAGGCGGCCCCTCGAATATCAGCACCGCGCCCACGTGCATGTGGCTGGCCGACGACTCGTTGGTGAGAAAGGACGCGTCGACCGCGGTGAGCCGTTCCATGTGCCGCTGTGTCACAAGCCTAGGCTAACGGGGGTGCGCCGACTGCGCTACCGGTAGACGGCCACGTAGCGCATAGAGGTCGTCGGGGTGACGATCACGACGCGGCGATGCCAGCGGGCGGCCTGGGGCTCGCTGCCCGCCGCGCGACCAGCGAGCGAAGACCAGATCGCGGCCGTCTTGGACCACCCGCTTGGGCGCGACGAGACGGTGCCGGGAGGCGGCTCCACCGATTGGGGTTGTCCGGCAGCGGGGCACCGGTGGTGGGAAACACAAGATCGCCGATCCCCTGCGGCCGCGTCGTCTGAATACCGTGTATTCGTGTTTCGGAGTCCATTTGCGTCCGCCGCGGGGATTGTGCTCGCCTGCGCCGGGGCCATGCCGGTGGCCGGCTGTGGGGACGAGGACAGCGCCAACGGCGAGTCGCGCGCAAGCTCGGGGCCGATCGGGAAGGCGGCCGGCGACTTCGACCCGAAGCAGGCGATGCGCGACCTGCGCCGCCAGGTCGCGATCGGGCCGCGGGACTCGGGCTCGCTCGGGGGACGCCGCGAGGTTCGCCTGATCAAGCGGCGCCTGCGTGCCGCGGGGATGGGCCGGGCCCGCCTGCAGAAGCCGTGGCGCAACGTGGTCGCGCGGGTCTCGGGAGCCGAGCCGGGGATCGTCGTGGTCGGCGCCCACCACGACACCAAGGACGGGATCCCGGGCTTCGTCGGCGCCAACGACGGCGCCTCCGGCGTGGCGGTGCTGCTGGAGATCGCGCGGGTGCTGCCGCGGCCGTTCCCGGGCCCGTCGCTCGTCTTCGCCTTCTTCGATGCGGAGGAGGCGCGGGGAGACCGCGCCTTCGAGAAGGACGGCGCACGCGGCAGCAAGCAGTTCGTGCGCTATGCGCTGCGCGGCGCCGGGCGGCAGGGCTCGCCGAGGCTGGACCGGATCGAAGCGATGTACCTGCTCGACATGGTTGGCGACTGCGACCTGCAGATCCCCCGCGAGGCCAACTCCAACCCGGGCCTCTACCGGCGCCTGCACGGCCCGCCGTTCGGCGGCACGACCGCCGGAATCCTCGACGACCACATTCCCTTCCTGAAGGCGGGAATCCCGGCGGTCGACGTGATCGATTTCACCTACGGGCCGGGGCCCACTCCGGGCGCCTGGTGGCACACGCCGCAGGACACCCTCGACAAGGTCTGCCCCGCCAGCCTCGGCCAGGCCGGACGGGCGGTGATCCGGGCCCTAGGCGGCTGATTCCACCCCGCGCACCCGCGGATGACTGCACATGCCTTCGCCTGACTGTGTCCTCGGGCTCGCCTTTGGCACAACCAAAGGCTTCGCCCTGCGTCCTGGCCATGCTCGGCCTGCGCAGCCCCCACGCACCCGCGGAGTGGGAATCAGCCGCCTCGGTACCCTGTAGGGCGATGTCCTCCTCCGGTGTTGAGGCCGCTTCCCGGGCGGCCCCGAAGAAGGTCGTGCTCGCGGCGCCGCGCGGATACTGCGCGGGGGTCGATCGTGCCGTGCAGGCCGTGGAGCACGCTCTCGACCTCTACGGCCCGCCGATCTACGTGCGCAAGGAGATCGTCCACAACAAGCACGTGGTGCAGGAGCTCAGCAAGCGCGGCGCGATCTTCGTCGAGGAGGAGACCGAGGTGCCCGAGGGCGAGATGGTGGTCTTCTCCGCCCACGGGGTGTCCCCGGCCGTGCACGAGAACGCCGCCAGCCGGGAGCTGCGCACCATCGATGCCACCTGCCCGCTGGTGACCAAGGTCCACGTCGAGGCGCGCAAGTTCGCCGCCGAGGGCTACACGATCGTGCTGATCGGACACGAGGGCCATGAGGAGGTCGAGGGGACGACCGGCGAGGCACCCGACAGCATCGTCCTGGTGCAGACCGCCGACGAGGTCGATCAGCTCGACGTGCCCGACCCGGAGAAGGTCGCATTCATCACTCAGACCACGCTTTCGGTGGACGAGACGGCCCAGATCATCGACCGCCTTCGCCGCAAGTTCCCCAAGATCGTCAGCCCCAAGTCAGACGACATCTGTTACGCGACCACCAATCGCCAGATCGCGGTGAAGCAGCTGGCCCGCGAGTGCGACCTGGTGCTGGTGATCGGCTCCACGAACTCGTCCAACTCCAACCGTCTTGTCGAGGTGGCGCGCGAGCATGGCGCCGACTCCTACCTGATCGACAATCACACGCAGGTCCGGGAGCAGTGGCTCGAGGGCGTGGAGACAGTCGGGGTCACCTCCGGGGCCAGCGCCCCCGAGGAGCTGGTCGAGAGACTGGTCGAGTCGTTCCGCGAGCGCGGCGCCGAGGACGTCTCCGAGCTGCGCACCGTCGACGAGGACGTGCGCTTCATGCTCCCCAAGGAGATCCGCGAGGAGCTCGCGGCGCGCTCCTAGGGGACGCCGGCCGCGAAGCTGACCGACCACACCCGTAGACCGGGTGCCGGCCGCAGCCGCAGCGAGTGCCTCTCGTGGCGAGGATGGGCCGTCAGCTCGTAAAGGGCGGCGCCGTCCACCTCGACCGGCGGCTGCGCGACGCCGTCAAGCTCGAGCGCCAGCTCGCCGGTTCCTTCCAGAGTCGCGTGAGCGCCTGCCGCCTCGTAATCCAGGGCCAGCTCCGTGGCGCCATCGCGTGGCTCCCACGCCTGGCCCTCGCCGGCCGGGAAGCGCTCGGGAGTCGGCGGCATCACCCGCGCGTCCGGTGCGTCGGAGGGCCGCAGCGGGTGCATCGGCTGCGGCAGCTCGCGCAGGGTGTCTGCTTCGCGCAGCTCCTGCTGGATCGCCTCCTCGGTCGCCAGGTACTCGCCCTCGCCGAAGTGGTACCAGCGAAGGGCGCCGCCGCGGCCCCACAGAAACAGGCTCGGCCAGCCCTTACAGCCGTAGTCGAGCCACATCTCGCGCTCGGCATCGATCGCGACCGGGAAGCCGACGCCGAGCCGCTGCAGGCCGGGGGCCACGACCTCCGGGTCGGAGCCGAAGGGAAAGCGGGGCGCCTGCACCCCCAGCACGTTCAGGCCGGCAGTCTCGTAGCGCCGGTGCCACTCGGCTACGTACGGGAGCGTGCGGACGCTGTTGAGCTGGGCGAAGTCGAGGAAATGGACCAGCACCGGACCGGTGGCTGCCAGCTCGGACATCGGCGAAGGCTCCTCGCCGAGCCAGCGGATCCGTGGCGGGAACTCCGGCGCGGCGATGTCGGAACGACCGGGACGCACGCCGGTATCCTGCCGTTCCCGCACCGACGACGAGGGAGACACCATTGTGAAGACGATTTGGGAGCGCATCGAGCAGGCCCGAGCCCGCTGGAACGTGCTGGAGCATCCGTTCTATGAGCGCTGGTCCGCCGGCGAGCTGAGCCGCGAGGAGCTGGCCCGCTACTCCGGGCAGTACCGGCATGCCACCGAGGCGATCGCGAGGCTTTCGTCGAACGTCGCCGGCGCGGCACCCGACGGCGAGGGAGCCGGCCTGCGGCGCCATGCGGAGGAGGAAACCGGCCACGTCGCGCTCTGGGACGGGTTCGTGGAGGCTGTCGGTGGGGAGATCGGAGCCGAGCCGGGCCCCGAGACCCGGGAGTGCGTCACCCTCTGGACCGCCGAGGACGGCTTCCTGCCCTCCCTCGTCCGCCTCTATGCGATCGAGAGCGGCCAGCCGGCCATCTCACGCACCAAGAGAGAGGGGCTCGCCGACCACTACGGGATCGGGGACGGCGACGGCAATGCCTATTTCCGGGTCCACGAGCGTCGCGACCTCGAACACGCCGATGTGGGACGGACGCTGATCGAACGCCATCTCGACGGGGCCGACGAGGACGCGCTGGTGGACGCCGCCGAGTCGGCCTTCCGCGCCAACTGGCGGCTGCTGGACGGCGTCGCCTAGGTTCTCCGTTGCGCCCGCCGGATCAAGGGGCGGGCGAGGCGGGGGAGAGTTCCCCGTACCGCCCGATAAAGCTCGGGCCGCCCGGACCGGGCGACTGGCACCGCGGGGAGCAGGAGCCGGCGGCGCAGCGGCGCTCGCGCTGGCCGGACAGGATCCTCGGTGTCCTGCTCGGGATCCTGCTCGGGCTGGGGGTGGTCACCACCTTCGTGTTCCTCGGCAGCGAGGAGACGATCGATGCGCCGCGGATCTCCGGCGTTGACAGCGGCGGATCTTCGCCCGGCGGTGGAGCTGCGGCCCCGCGCATCCCCGTGGTGAGGGTGGTCAACGGCGCGCCGCCCCCAAGCGGCCCGGCGACGCTTGACTTCAAGCGGGGCGGGCGGGTCCGCTTCACCGTCGACTCCGACGCCGCGGTCGGAATCGAGATCCCGGGCTACGGGCTCAACGAGAGCCTCGACGCCGGGCGCAGCACCGTTTCCTTCAAGGGGTCTCGGGCCGGCCAGTACCCGGTGATCGTGTCTGCCTCGAACATCGGGATCGCGAACCTGCGGATCAGCCGCTGAGGGCGCGCATAGCCGCCGTTGAGAGTGCCCCTAGAATCGCCCGCTCCCATGCAATCGAATCGCGCCAGAGCGGTAGTCGGGGTCCTGCTGGTCGCGGCCACGGTCGTCCTGTTCGTCGTGCTCAGCGGCGGGGACGACGACGGGGACTCTGAGGGCAGAAAGCAGGCTACGACCGCGACAGAGGACAAGCCCCGAATCGAGATCGACCAGGTGCTGGAGAAAGGCAACGGCCCGGCCCCCGTGCCCACCATCGCCGTCAAGGGCGGCGAGCCGGTCGGCGGAGTCCGAGACCTCAGCTTCGCCAGCGGAGACCAGGTGCGCTTCCGCGTCACCTCCGACATCGAGGGAGAGGTTCACGTGCACGGCTACGAGATCGAGAAGCCGGTCACGGCCGGCGGGAGCGTCGAGTTCGACTTCCCCGCCGGCCTCGAGGGCGGATTCGAGGTCGAGCTGCACCACGGAGGGGGCGAGACCCAGATCGCCGAGCTCCAGGTGCAGCCAGGCTGAGCGTGACCGCCCGGCGCCGGCGGCGAGCGGTGGTCGGCGCCGCTCTGGCGGCACTCGGCGCGCTCACCTTCCCGCAGCTCGCGTTCGGCCACGCGCTGGTCGCGCGCGAGGACCTGCCGATTCCGGCCTGGCTGTTCGCCTGGGCGGCGTCGGTGGTGCTGGTGGTCTCGTTCTTCGCACTCTCGGCCGGCTGGCGCACGCCGAGATTCGAGCAGGACAGCTGGCGCCCGTTCGGCGGCACCGTCTCAAGAGGCCTGGTCAGCAGGGCACCTGAGATCGCCGCCGCGGCGATCGGGGTCTTCCTGCTCGGCGTCTCCATCTGGGCCGGGCTGCGGGGGACCGAGGCGCCTGACCGAAATTTCATCCTCACCTTCATCTTCGTCACCTGCTGGCTCGGCTTTCCGCTCGTCAGCGTGCTGCTCGGCGACGTCTTCCGGCCGTTCAACCCCTGGCGGGCGATCGGCAGGGCGATCGGGGCGGCGTTCGGGGCGGTGGCGCGCCAGCCGCCCGCGCGCCTCCGCTATCCGGAGTGGCTGGGGAGATGGCCCGCGGCGCTGGGGCTAGTCGCCTTCGTCTGGCTGGAGGTGGTCTACGGAGCCGGAGACGTGTCGGCCGGACTCACGCCCCACACAGCGGCGATCGCCGCGCTCGCCTACACCGGCCTGACCCTGGCGATGATGGCGCTGTTCGGCGTCGAGAAGTGGATCGAGCGCGGCGAGACCTTCTCGGTCTACTTCAACATGTTCTCGCAGCTCGCCCCCTTCGAGGTCCGGGAGGGGCGGCTCGGCTGGCGACGCCCGTTCAGCGGCGCCGCGCGCTGGGCGACCATGCCGGGGTCGGTCGCGCTGGTCGTGGCGTCGATCGGGACCACCAGCTTCGACGGCGCCCAGGAAGGGGCGCTGAAGAATGCGATCAACGACACCTTCGACAAACTGGTGGACGCCGGCTTCGGCCTCAGCAGCGCACTGCGGCTGACCGACTCGCTTTACCTGCTGGGGTGCCTGCTCGGGGTCGCCGCCGTCTACCTGCTGGGGGTATGGGGGATGCGCTCGGTGCGAAACGCGCCCTCTCTGCGCAAGCTCCGGCTCGGCTTCGCCCACACGCTGATCCCGATCGCGTTCGCCTACCTCGTCGCCCACTACTTCAGCCTGTTCGTGTTCCAGGAGCAGGCGCAGTTCACATACCTGCTCTCCGACCCGCTCGGCGACGGCTCCGACATCTTCGGAACCGCCTCGGCAGGAATCGACTACGGGCTGGTCGGCGCGACGACGGTCTGGTATGTGCAGGTGGCCGCGCTGGTGGTCGGCCACGTCTGCGGCCTCACCCTGGCCCACGATCGCGCGATCGCCTACTGGGGCGACTACCAGCAGGCCACCCGCTCGCAGTACTGGATGCTCGCGGTGATGGTCGGATTCACCTGCTTCGGGCTATACCTATTGTCCTCGGCGAACCTGTGAATGCAGATCCGGCCGCTGCCCAGGGACGTACTGGATACTGATGTCGATGGCCACGCTGACCCTCTTCGCACACGCGGGGCACTATCTGTGGGTGATGTACATCCCGCCGGTGCTGATCGTCGTCGGCTCGATCGTCAAGACGACGCTCTCGGAGCGGCGCGCGGAGCGCGAGGAGCAGGCCGGCGCCCGCGAAGAGTCCGAGAACTGACGCCCCCCGCCTGACGTCGCGGTCGGGTAACGAGCCCTAGCCGAGGATCTCGCCGAGGCGGCGCTCGAGCGCGGCGGAGACGGTGTCGCGGATCTCTCCCTCGGCCAGCCTCTCCACCAGCGCCTCGAGAAATCCCTCGATGATCATTCGCTTGGCGGCTTCCTCGGGCAGGCCGTGCGATCGCAGGTAGTGGAGCTGCTCGCGGTCGATCTGGGCGACAGCGGCGGCGTGGGTGCAGCGAACGTCGTTGGCCTCGATCTCCAGTCCCGGGATCGCGTCGGCGTGGGCCTCGGTGGAGAGCAGCAGGTTGCGGCTCTCCTGGAAGGCGTCGGTCTGCTGGGCGC
>JBBPIM010000020.1:0-37367 GCA_038040325.1 Candidatus Mayfieldus profundus | reverse complement strand
CTCCATGTCGACGCCCGCGTGCTCGAAGGCGATCTCGGCGAACTCGCGCACCGAGTGCTCCTCGCCGGTCGCGACCACGTAGTCCTCCGGCTCGTCGGCCTGCAGCATCATCCACATCGCCTCGACGTAGTCGCCCGCGTAGCCCCAGTCCCGCTTGGCGTCGAGGTTGCCCAGCCGCAACTCGTCCGCGAGGCCGAGCTTGATGCGTGCGACGCCGTCCGAGATCTTCCGCGTCACGAACTCGAGCCCACGGCGAGGCCCCTCGTGGTTGAAGAGGATCCCGGAGACCGCGAAGAGGCCGTACGACTCGCGGTAGTTGACGGTGATGAAGTGGCCGTAGACCTTGGCGACGCCGTAGGGGCTGCGCGGATAGAACGGCGTGCGCTCGTTCTGCGGCGTCTCGCGCACCCTGCCGAACATCTCGCTCGAGGAGGCCTGGTAGAAGCGGGCCTCCGGGCACACCTCGCGCATCGCTTCGAGCAGCCGGGTGACCCCGACCCCGGTGAACTCCGCGGTAAGGGTCGGCTGGCTCCAGGAGGCGGCGACGAACGACATCGCGGCGAGGTTGTAGATCTCGTCGGGCTCCGAGTCGCGCAGCGCCTCGACCAGCGAGCGTTGGTCCAGCAGGTCCCCCATGTGCAGCGTGATGCGGTCGCGCACGGACTGCAGGCGCTCGTAGTTCTCGCTCGACAGGCGCCGCACCATGCCGTGCACCTCGTAGCCCTTCTCCAGCAACAGCTCGGCCAGGTAGCTGCCGTCCTGCCCGGTGATCCCGGTTATCAGCGCTCGCCGCGAGCTCATGCCGCCGCCCCCTCGCGCTCGCCGCGTAACTCCGCCCTCCACCATTCGAGCAGCTCGGCGACCGTCCGCTGCAGGGGGATCTCGGGCTCCCAGCCGGTCGCCTCGCGCAGGCGCTGGGCCGAGCCGTAGACCACCGGCGGGTCCACCGGCCGGGTCAGCTCGGGATCGGGGGAGGTGTCCACCTCGAGCGGCGTCGCCTCGCGCATCATCTCGATCAGGCTGGAGATCCTCACTGGCTTCCCTGAACAGAGGTTGTAGGTCCCGGTCGCGCCCCCCGCGGCGATCTCCCGGTAGGCACGTGCGCCGTCGCGCACGTCGGTGAAGTCGCGGGCCGCGGAGAGGTTACCCACCGCCAGGGTGACCGCGTCGGAGCCCCGCACCTCCGCCGCCGCGACCTGGCGCGCAAGCGCCGAGGCGACGAACGCCGCCGGCTGGCCGGGGCCGAGCTGGTTGAAGGAGCGCACGACCGCGATCCGCATGCCGTGCGAGCGCACGTACTGCCCGCAGACGACCTCCATCGCGGCCTTGCTCGAGCCGTAGGGGGAGACCGGCCGCAGCGGCTCGTCCTCGCGGAGCGGCATCCGCTCGGGCCCTGCCTGGCCGTAGACCTCGGCCGAGGAGGCGCAGATCAATTGTGCGTCGAAGGCCGAAGCGGCCAGCGCCTCGAGCAGGTTCAACGCCCCCGTCGCGTTCACTGCGAAGGCTGCCCCCGGCTCACGCCAGCTCTCCGCCACCGACGCCGCGCCCGCCAGGTTGACCACCACCTGCGGCCGCACGTCGTCGATCGCGGCCGCGATCGAGGCCGGCTGCAGCAGGTCGCAGGCGACCTCGGTCCCCGCGGGGCTGCGCGAGCCGCCGACCACCCGCATCCCGGCCGCCTCCGCGGCTTGGCGGAGGTGGGCGCCGGCGAAGCCGCCGGCGCCGATCAGCAGCAGGGTTCGTCGCTCGTTCACGGTGGCGGGTGGCCGGTGGTACCGCCCACCTTACCCTCCGCGGCGCCTGCGCAACGGCGCCTACGAGGCGCTGAAGGGGCGCCGCCGGGGCTCGGACAGCTCGTCGAGGATCTGCTCCAACCCGTCGGCGGCGAGCCCCGACTCGGCCTCGGCGCGGATCACCACCCGGGTGCCGAATCCCTTCTCGGCCAGGGTGACCTCGACCGCCGCGGCCGGGCCGCCGGAGCCGCGCCAGGCGATGCGCTGCCCCGGCTCGCGAACGGTCACCTCGATCTCGCTTCCGAGCTCGCCCAGCTGCTCGCACCAGTACCGCAGCTGGGGCTCGTCGTCGAGCAGCTCCCACAGCTCCGGCTGCGACTTGACCAGGGTTCGTGTTGCCTTGATCTCCATCGGCGCGGACTTCTGCCGCCGCCCCGCCCCTCCTGCACCGTTACGAGGCCTGGGCGGAACCCTTCACGACCGCCTAGGCGTGCGCGGCGGGGCCTGCGACGGCGACATTGTGTGGTGGAAACGGCTCCGCGTAGCGATAGCTGGGGTAGTCGGCGAACCCCGGGTGGTAGAGGTCGTCACCCCCCGCAAAGCGTTCGCCCCAGAGCTGCTCGTAGAGGCGAAGGTCGGCGGGGTCCAGCTGCACCTCGCGCGACTGCTTCTCACGGTGCACGAGCACCGCGCGTGGGGTCCAGACCACCCGCAGGCCGGCCTCGATCGCACGGTGGCAGAAGTCCGGGTCGCAGTAGTCGTTGGTGTAGTCCTCGTCGAGCCCGCCCAGCGAGCGGAACAGCTCCGCCGGGGCCATCATGCAGGCGCTGGTCACGGCGCTGGTGTTGCGAGCCAGTCCCAGCAGGCCGCGGTAGCCGGGCTCTTCGCCGGGCAGATGCGCGAAGAGGTTGTAGGCGCCGCGCGCGCCGCGCGCCACGTTGACCCCGCCGTGCTGCACGTCGCCGTCCGGGAACAGCAGCTTCGCGCCCACGGCGCCGACGCCGTCAAGCTGCGCGTGCTCCAGCATGCGCTCGACCCACTCCGGGGTGAGGACCTCGGTGTCGTCGTCGCAGAACAGCAGGTATTCGCCGCCGGCCGCTTCGACGCCGAGGCGCAGCGCGCGCGGGAAGTTGAACCGCTCGGGGCCGCGCTGGTAGCGCACCACGCGGTGCTCGACCCCCTCGAGCGGGCTGAGATGACGGTCCAGCGCGCCCCCGCTGGAATCCACCAGCACGACCTCCACCTCCGGATAGGTGGTCTTCCGCACGATCGACTCCAGGCATCCCGCGATCAGTCCCCCCGAGGCGCCCGTCGGTATCACCACGCTGACCCGCGGGCGCCCGCGGATCTCCCAGCCGACGTGGCGCGCCCCCGGAACCTCGGCGGGCTCGATCCGCGCCCGCAGGCCGCGCCTCTGCCCGAGCGCCTCGATCGCCGCTCGCGCCTCATCGTCGTCTCGGGCGATGCGTGGGCGCTCGCAGGTGAACAGCACCTCGGGGACCCGCTCGACCCGTAGCGGGGCGTCGGCGAGCGCCAGGCACAGCTCGTAGATGCCCCCGATCGGCCCCGGCGCGGCATCGAGCGCCGCGGCGGCGGCGGCCGGTCCCACGCCCAGCAACGGGCCCACGTAGTCGGTCGAGAGCAGCAGCTCGGGGGACCAGGCGGGCTTGAGGAAGTCGGCCCCGCGGCCGCCGTCCTCGACGATCGCGTCCTCGTCCGCGTAGACCAGGTCGGGACGAGGGTCGGCTCGAAACGCTCGGGCCACGCGCTCTCGCGCGCCCCGCGCAGGCCGGCCCGCAGCGTCGAGGACCAGCAGGTGCCCGCGGCCGCGCCGCGCAAGGCGGCGAAGGTCGGGGACCAGATCGCTCCCGTCCGCGCGCACCACCCGGCCCCGGCCGAAGGGCAGCGTCACTCGCCCCGGGGACTCGCCGCGGCGTTCCAACCAATCGCGATAGGCGCCGTGTTCCGAGACGGTGAGCGGCCCCTGGACCCGCGCCGACGAGCCGTCCCGGGACACGGCTTCGAGGGAGAGCTCGTGCTCGCCCTCCCCCCACCCCCGCGTGTCGAGGCGGGCGCGAAACCCGGCGTCGGGCGGCACCCCGTGCTCGTGATGAACGTCGGGGCGAGGGAGGTTGGCCTCGACACCCTGCTGCGCTGCCCCGTCCACCGACACCCGCACCTCGGCGACGCCGCCGGGGGCGTGAGCCCAGCCGCTGACCAGCAGCCAGCCGCTCACATGCCCGCCCAGCGCCGGCGTGTCGCAGCACAGCACGGTACGGCCGGCCGCGATCTGCTCGGAGAGGTCTGCTCCGTCCTCGATCAGACCTGCTCGGCTATCCGGGGCGCCGCGCGCCTGTGCATGACGACGCTCAGCGCCAGCACGCCGAGCACGATCGCCGCCGGTGGCAGCAGCCAGACGTAGCCTCCGGCCGCCTGTGCGGCGCTGGGCGCGGTGGGGTCGATCACCGCATGGCGCATCTGCGTCATCAGCACCGCGAGTGGGTTGAGCATCAGCACGCGCAGCAGAGTGTGGTTCGTCACATTCTCGATCACGTAGACCACCGGCGTCGCCCAGAACAGCAGCTGCGCCATCACCTCCCAGATCGGCCGCGTGTCGCGGAAGAACACGTAGAGGTTGGAGAGCAGCGCGCCGGTGGCGGTGCTGAGCAGGATCAGCACCCCGACGATCAGCGGCAGCTCCAGCCAGCGCCACGTGATGTCGACTCCGGTGAATGCAACGAAGCCCAGCACCGCGACCAGGTTGAGCAGCAGCGTGATCGCCGCGTCGAGCGAGAGCGAGAGTGGGATCGCCAGCAGCGGCATCGGGATCTTGCGGATCAGCTGCTCCTTGTCGACGAGGCTGGTCACGCAATCGACGGTCGTCTCCGAGAAGTAGGTGTACAGCACGATCGCCGTGATCAGGTAGGCGGCGTAGTGCTCGATGCCGCCGCCGAACCGGACGAACTCGGTGAAGGCGACGTACAGCACGCCGAACAGCAGCAGCGGCTTGGCCAGGGTCCAGAAATAGCCCAGCACGTTGCCGTAGTAGCGCAGCTTGAACTGGGTGATCGCGAGGATCACGGTCAGCTCAACGAAACGGCGGCCGCCCTCGACCGGTGACGCGGGCCGTCCGCCGGGCAGCGCCGATGCCTCGCCGTTGCTCACTCCTCCACCTCCACCTCGAACTTGCGGGGCACCTCCACCGCTCCCGGGGTCCAGCGCTCCCCGTCGACCTGGAAGCCCGTTATGCCTTCGTGCAGGTCGGCCACCGTTGTCCCGTACTGATACGCGACCGAGACGCCCACGCTGTAGCGGCCGACCGCAAGGACGTTCGCCAGCTCCATCGTCACGCGGGTCTGCTCTCCCGCCTTGAAGCTACTGGTCTCGACCCCGTCCCATCCCGTGTTGGCCGCGATCACCACCTCGAAGCGCTCGTTGCGGATGTCGAACCCGAACTCCGGGTTGCGCATCGGGCTGTGGAAGAGGACCCGGGCGCAGACCCGGATCTGCTCTCCCTGCAGGCAGGTCTCGACCCGCTGCCCGGAGGAATCCTCGATCCACGCCTCGAGCACTTCGGCCGAACCCTCCCCCGGGCGGGCGCCGACGGGCGTCCCCGCTCCCTCCTTGCTGCGCAGCTTGGGTCGCACCTCGCTGCGGTAGGCCTTGAGCACCTCGGGCGGCTCGCCGATCGCGACCAGCTTTCCGCTGTCGATCAGCATCGCCCGGTCACAGAAGCGCTCGACGATTGACAGGTTGTGGGTCACCAGCACGATCGTGCGGCCCTCCTCCCTCATCCGGCGGAAGGTTTCGAAGCATTTCTCCTGAAAGTTCGCATCGCCGACCGCGAGCACCTCGTCGAGCAGCAGGATGTCGGCGTCGACCTGGATTGCAGTCGAGAAGGCGAGCCGCACCTGCATCCCGGAGGAGTAGTTCTTCAGCTTCATGTCGACGAAGCGCTCCAGCTCGGCGAACTCGATGATGCTGTCAAAACGCCGCAGCGCCTCGCGGCGGGTGAGGCCGAGCAGGGCGCAGTTGATCACCACGTTGTCGCGGGCGGGAAGCTCGGGGTTGAAGCCGACGCCCAGCTCGATGAACGGCGAGAGGCGCCCCTCGACGCTGATCTGGCCTTCGTTGGGCCGGTAGATGCCCGCGATCACCTTCAGCAGCGTGCTCTTGCCGCTGCCGTTGCGCCCGACGATCCCGAAGAACTCCCCTTTGCCGACCTCGAAGGTGACGTCCTGAAGCGCCTCGAGGATCTCGACCGGGTCCCGCCGAAACGGGTGCAGGACCCGCTCCTTCAGGGTGGCGGGGTGGTGGGTGATCCTGAACGTCTTGGAAATGCGCTGCGCGGCGATCGCGGGCGCGGACGCGGCGTTGGCCGGGCGATCGCTCTGGCGCTGCTCGGCGGCGGGGGCAACCGTTTCCTGCGAGCCGCCCAGGCGTGTGGTGGAGGCACCCAAGACGGTGCTTAGATTACGTTCCGATGAGCTCACGCATGACTCCCCGCGGCCGCTGGGCGCGGAACGGCGCAGGGTAGCGGCATGAGTCCCGCCCGTGGGGAAGCCCGAGCCCGCGAAGGGGCCGAGCTTCATCTGAGAGTGGAGTCGGAGGTTCCCGAGAGCGTGGCGGTCGGCCGCGGGGCGCTGCTGCTGGTGCACGGCTGGTGCTTTCACGCGCGGCGGCGCGTTCGCAGGCTGCACATCGTCGCCGGCGGCGAGCGGCACCGCCCGATCGCCGAGGGGATGCCGCGCGCGGACGTGCTGCACCGCCTCGCCCCCTCGCTCGAGCGTCGCGACAACGCATACCGCAGCGGCTTCTGGGCGCTGGTGCCGCTGCCCCCGGTCAGCGAGCCCCGCGACATCGAGCTGCGCGTCGAGGCGACCCTCGCGGGCGGCGGGGTCGCCTCGCGCCCGATCCGCGAGCTGCGCCTGGAGCCTGGGCGCGCGCCGGCCGCCTCGCCTGCCCCCTCCGGCGACGGGCCGCGGATCGCGATCTGCATGGCGACCTTCAACCCGCCGCCGGAGCTGTTTCGCCGCCAGGTCGAGTCGATTCGCGAGCAGACCTGGCCCGACTGGACCTGCCTGATCTGCGACGACGACTCGCGGCCGGACGCGCGCGAGCTGATCGCCGAGGTGGTCGGCGACGACCCGCGCTTTCAGGTCGAGACGGCGCCGCGCCGGCTCGGCGTCTATCGCAACTTCGAGCGGGCGCTGTACTCGGTGCCCGCCGACGCGGAGCTGGTCGCGCTGGCGGACCAGGACGACCGCTGGTATCCCGAGAAGCTCGAGGTGCTGGCCGAGCAGCTCGAGACCGGCGCGACGCTCGCCTACAGCGATTCCCGCATCGTCGACGAGGACGGCGGCGTGGTCTCGCCCACCTTCTGGACCACCCGCTCCAACAACCACACCAACCTCGGCCGGCTGGTCCTGGTCAACTCGATCACCGGCGCCGCCTCGCTCTTCCGCCGCGAGCTGCTCGAGGCGGTGCTGCCCTTCCCGCCCCCGGCCCAGGACTCGCTGCACGACCACTGGATCGGCATGGTCGCGATGTCGCTCGGCAAGGTCGCCTACATGGACCGGCCGCTGTACGACTACGTCCAGCACCGCGGCGCGGTGCAGGGACACTCGCGCTCGACCAACCCGCGACACCCCGAGGGCCCGCGGGTCGAGCCCGGCAGCGAGCCGGAGCCGCTGCCGGCGGCGCGCGAGGGCCGGCTGCGGGCGCTGCGGGACCGCAGCCGGCTGCGCCTCGAGCTGATCGACCTGGTCAAGCGGCTGCGGCGCAACTACACGGCGGTGATCCGGGCCCGCTTCTCGGCCACGCTGCTGCTGCTTCGCGGCGGGGATTCGATCCCGGGCCGGAAGCGGCGCAAGCTGCGCCGCCTTGCGCGGCTGGAGAGCTCGCCCGCGGCGCTGGCCTGGCTGGCGTGGCTGGGGCTGCGCTCCTGGCGGGGGTCGTCGCCGACCCTGAAGGTGGAGCGGATGCTGCTCGGCGGCACCGCCTGGCGCTGGATGCTGTCTGCCATCAAGCGCCTGCGGCTGCCTCCTTTGGGGCCCCAGCGTCAGACTCTTGCCATGGCACTGAAGCTGCCCCTGGGGGGAGAGCCGGCCGGCGCGGCCCGCCTTCACAATCTGATCGAGCCGCTGCGGCTGGAGGTCTCGCCCGACGCGCCCCGCCGCGTCAACCTGCTGATCCCGACCATCGACCTCGGCCACTTCTTCGGCGGCTACATCGCCAAGTTCAACCTCGCGCGAAAGCTGGCCGAGGCGGGCCTGCAGGTCCGCGTCGCCGCCGTGGACGAGCCCTTCTACCTTCCCGCCGACTGGCGCCGCGACATCGAGCGCTTCCAGGGGCTGGAGGGGATCATGGACCTGATCGAGGTGGAGCTGGCGCACGACCGCTCGAAGCCGCTGACCGTGAGCCCCGACGATCGCTTCGTCGCCACCACCTGGTGGACCGCCCACGTAGCCCGCCACGCGACCCAGCAGCTCGGCGTCGACCGCTTCCTGTACCTGATCCAGGAGTGCGAGCCGCTCACCTTCCCGATGGGCAGCTGGGCGGCGCTGGCCCGCCAGACCTACGACTTTCCCCACTACGCGGTGTTCTCCACCGACCTGCTTCGCGATTACTTCCGCCGGCAGGGGCTCGGGGTCTTCGCCGGGTCCGACGGGGCCGGCGACCGCGAGTCGGTGGCGTTCCAGAACGCGATCACGCCGGTGCGGCCTCCCTCCCCTGAGGAGATGCGCGACTCCGAACGCAAGCTGCTGTTCTACGCGCGGCCCGAGCTGCACGCCGAGCGCAACGCGTTCGACCTCGCCCTGCTGGCGCTGGCAGAGGCGCAGGCGGACGGGTTGCTGGACGGCTGGGAGCTGCACGGCATCGGCGCCCAGCAGCCGGGCGAGGTGCGCTACGGAAAGGATCTGCGGATCGAGATCCTCGAGCGCCAGGACCAGAGCGACTACGCGGACCTGCTGCGCGGGCACGCGGTCGGCCTCTCGCTGATGCTCACCCCCCACCCCAGCCTGGTGCCGCTGGAGATGGCCGCGGCGGGGATGCCGGTGGTGACCAACACCTTCGAGAACAAGACCCGCGAGGCGCTGGCCGGGATCTCGCCCAACCTGATCGCCGTCGAGCCGACCATCGAGGGGATCAAGGAAGGGATCCGCGAAGCGGTGGGTGCCTCCGGCGACTTCGACCGCCGTCTGCGCGGCGCCGCGGTCAACTGGAGCACCAGCTGGGAGGACTCCTTCACTCCCGAGCTGGTTGAGAGGCTGAAGGGGTTCCTGGAGTCGCCGTGACCGCGAGCGAAGCGAGCGGCCCCTACCCGCTCGACTGGCGCACCCGCAGCCGCCTGCGCCGGCGCCTGCGCCGGAGCATCGCCGGACGGGCCGCTGGGCGGCTCGCCGACCGCGGGCTGGCGGCGCGCCAGCGCGCGCTGGGGGTCGACCGCGAGCTGGACGTCCTCGCGGCCGAGGGCCCGCGCCGCGACGTGCTGGTGATCGGCGTCTACGGCGGCGACGGCGCCCAGCTGCAACCCGCGCTCGCCAACATCCGTGAGTCCGGCCACGGCGTTCGAGTCGCGCTGGGTGCGATGGGGGCGGCGGCCCCAGGCCTCAGGGAGGAAACGGTGCTGGAGGAGATGAGCGGCGGCAAGTTCGCCAACCTCAACCGCGTCGCCGAGGCCGCCGGGCCGCTCGCCGCGGACTGGCTGCTGATCGTCGACGACGACATCGCGGTCGGGCGCGGGTTCCTCGACCGCCTGGTGGTACTGGCCGAGCGCTACCGGCTCACCCTGGCCCAGCCGGCGCTGAGCCGCGCCAGCTACGGCTGGTGGAACGTCAACCGCCGCCGGCCCGCCCTGGCGCGCGAGACCCGCTTCGTGGAGATCGGGCCGGCGCTGCTGATCAGCCGCAGCGCCTACCGGGTGCTGTCCCCGTTCCCCGAGGAGGGGATGGGGTGGGGCCTGTGCCTGCACTGGGCGGCGGTGGCCGAGCGCGAGGGCTGGCGGCTGGGCGTGGTGGACGCGGTCCCGGTGCGGCACGAGTCGCGGCCGACCGCGTCGGCGGTGGATCACGGGACGGCGCGAGCGGCGGCGGAGCGCCTGCTTGCCCGCCACGAGCACGTCTCCTGGGTCGAGGCCGAGACCGAGCTGGCGCGTCACACGAGGCTGGCATGAGCCCCGACGGACGCGACACACCGCGGGTGCTGGTGGTCCACAACCGCTACCGCATGCGCGGGGGTGAGGAGCGCTCGGTCGAGGACCTGGTCAGGCTGCTTCGCGAGCGCGGCCATGCCGTGGACCTGCTCGAGCGCCGCTCTGACCAGCTCGCCGGCGTCTCGGGCAAGATGCGCGGCGGGACCGGGATCCTCGGCGGCGGGCTCGCCCCCGGCGAGGTAAAGAGCGCCGTGCGCGAGCTGGGGGCGGAGATCGTGCACGCCCACAACACCGTGCCGCTGCTGGGCCCGCGCGCGCTGGAGGCGGCGCACGAGGCGGGCGCCGCCGTGGTGCTGCACCTGCACAACTACCGCCTCTTCTGCGCGATCGGGATCGCCTACCGCGACAGCCAGCCCTGCACGCGCTGCCATGGGCGCTGGACCTGGCCCGGCGCGCGGCTGCGCTGCCGCGGCGGCACCGCGGAGAGCTTCACCTACGCGGCCGGGCTGGCGCTTCAGCAGCGCCGCGTGCTGGACGCGGTGGACCGCTTCATCGTCCCCAGCCGCGGGGCCGAGCGGGTGCTCGGCGAGTTCGGCCTGCCCGCCGGACGCGCCGAGATCATCCCCCACTTCCTGCCGGCCTCGGCATTCGCGGACCGATCCTCTGCGCAGGAGGGGAAGTACGCGCTGTTCACCGGCCGCCTCACCGAGGAGAAGGGCGCCGACACGGTGATCGAGGCCGCCAAGCAGGCCGGGGTGCCGCTGGCGATCGCCGGCGAGGGACCTGACGAGCTGCGCCTACGGCGATTGGCGGCCGGCGGGCGCGGCACGCAGATTCGCTTCCTCGGCCGCCTCGGCGGCGCCGACCTGGCGAAGGCGCGCGCGGGCGCCGCATTCGCGCTGGCGCCCTCGCGCTGGCACGAGCCCCACCCCTACGCCGTCGCCGAGTCGATGGCGGCGGGCTTGCCGGTGCTCGCCTCGCGGATGGGCGGGCTGCCGGAGCTGGTCGGGCCCGGCTCGACCCTGCCCCCGACCGACGTCGGCGCCTGGGCCGAGGCGATGCGCGACCTCTGGCGCTCGCCGGACCAGCGCCGCCACTATGGCGAGGCGGCGCTTGCCCGGGCCCACGCCCGCTTCGACGAAGGCCGCTACTACGGGCGGCTTATCGCCTGCTACCGGCGCTTGCTGAGCTAGATGCGCACCCGCGAACTGCTCGGGGTGGACTTCGCGCTGACCGACTACGACGGCGCCCTGGATCGGATCGCCGCGATGATCGGGTCCGGGGAGCGCGGCTATGCCTGCGCCACCTCGGTGCACGGGCTGATGACCTCGCGCCGCGACCCCGAGCTGGCGGCCGCCCTCAACGGAGCGGCGCTCAACCTCCCCGACGGCATGCCGGTGGTCTGGGCGCTGAACCTGCTCAGCGAGGGAAGACCGCTGCGCGACCGCGTCTATGGCCCGACCCTGATGCAGCGCGCCTGCGAGCGCGCCGCTGACGACGGCTGGCCCGTCTACCTCTACGGAGGCCACGACGAGAACGCCGTGCGGGAGCTGAAGACCGGCCTGCGGCGACGCGCCCCGGCGCTGCAGATCGCCGGTGCCTGGAGCCCCCCGCACCGCGAGCTGGCCGGGGACGAGGAGGCCGACCTCGCCGAGCGAATCGACGCCAGTGGCGCACAGATCGTCTGGTGCGGGATCTCCACACCGCGCCAGGAGAAGTGGGCGGCGCGGATGCGCCCGCGCCTGGCGGCCCCGGTGCTGGTCACGGTCGGCGCCGCCTTCGACTTCCTCGCCGGCCGGGCGTCGCAGGCGCCGCCCTGGATGCAGCGACGCGGGCTCGAGTGGGCCTACCGGCTCGGCCGCGAGCCGCGCCGGCTCGGTCCCCGCTACCTGCGAAACAACCCGGCCTTCGTCGCCGCGGTGGCCCGCCAGTGGAGGCGTGAACGAGAGGCACGGCGCGGCTAACCCCGCCGGCGCAGGATCAGCGAGAAGCGGGACGGGCGCCACAGGGCGGGCGAAGCGGTCAGTAGGCGCCCTGGCGCCGCAGCACCGCCGGCACCGTCTTCAGCAGGATCACCATGTCGAGCAGCACCGACCAGCGCTCCAGGTAAAGGAAGTCGAGGCGCACCATGTCGTCGAAGTCGAGGTCGGAGCGGCCCGAGATCTGCCAGAGCCCGGTAATCCCCGGCAGCACCAGGTAGCGGCGGCGGTGCCAATCCTCGAGCCGGGCGTCGTCGCGTAGTGGCAGCGGCCGCGGCCCGACCAGGCTCATCTCGCTCCGCAGCACGTTGATCAGCTGCGGCAGCTCGTCGAGCGAGAAGCGGCGCAGCGCCCTGCCGACCGGGGTCACGCGCGGGTCGTCGCGGATCTTGAACAGCGCCCCCGACTTCTCGTTGAGCTCCTCGAGCTCGTCCTGGCGCTCCTCCGCGTCCTCGTACATGGTGCGGAACTTCAGGCAGTTGAACGGCACCCCGCCGATACCGGGCCGCGGGCTGCGGTGCAGTACGGGGCCGCCGCTGGTCAGCTTCACCAGCAGCGAGACCAGCAGCAGCAGCGGCGAGGCGAGAAGCAGCAGCAGGGTGGAGATCACGAAGTCGAAGCTGCGCTTGACGACGAAGTCGAAGCCCTCGAAAACCGGCGGGCGGACTTCCAGCAGCGGCACGCCCTCGCCGGGCACAAGCTCCGTGCGGCGGGTCAGCACCTCCATCGTGGTCGGCGCCACCCACACCCGCACCCCCTGGGTGCGGCAGCGGTCGACCAGCTCCACGGCGCGATCCTGCGGGAAGTCGGGGTCGACGATGATCAGCTCGTCGATCGAGTGATGGTCGATGCGGTCGCGCAGCTCCGACAGCTCGCCGAGGTCGGGCAGGCCCTGGTAGTAGCCGTTGTCAAGCGAGAAGAACCCGACCGGCTCCAGCTGTTCGTGGGTGGAGTACTCCAGCGCGTGTGCCACCTCGTTGATCCGCTTGCCGGTGCCGACCAGCACCGCGCGGCGTCGGTAGCCGGTGCGCTCCAGCAGCTTTCCGGTCGCCCACTCGTAGAGGTGGCGCAGCGTGCCGACGTAAATCGCGGCGAAGGCGAAGCTGCCGTAGAAGATCCAGTAGCTGTTGAACTCGGTCCCCTCGACCAGCGAGAAGATCAGGCAGATCACCGCGACCTGGAACAGGGTGGCGATCACTCGCGCGAGTCCCGGCCGTTTCTCGCGCGGGCCGTAGAGCCCGGCGCGCGCGAAGAGCAGGATCGTGATCAGGTAGGCGAAGTCGAGGAACTGGGTGGCGGCGATGTTGACCGTCGTGTAGTCGTATTCGCCCTGCACCAACGCCTTCACCGCGAGGGCGCTGAAGATCGCCCCCCCGACCCCGAGCCAGTCGAAGATCAGCAAAGAGACGACGCGACCGACCTTGCGCCAGCTTTGCCAGCTGGTGAGGCTGCGCAGGAACCACGGCCGCCGGGCGCGGATGTCACGGCCGTCTTCGAGCAGCGGAACGAGCTCGGGGGACCGGCGCGTGGCCTCCCGGGCGGTGCTCGTCGCCGTTGAAGCTGTTTTCAGGGGACGATCGGGCAAATGGACCACCGGCGGGCCCCTTAACTGTAGGTCAGAAGGGGCGGGGCGCCTGAATCTCACAACACGAAAACGCGGCCGCAGGCGCGCTCTCTGGACGGAACTACCCATTCGACATGCCCGCAACCTGAGCGGCGCAGTGTAAAGAGCCTGTGAGACTCCAAGCGGGGCCGGCGGGGGTTCAGCCGCCGCCGAGTGCGGCCAGCCCCTCGGCCAGGGGCCGCGGCGCAAAGCCGAGGTCCGGCCCCGCCTCGGGCGAGAGCGGCGGCTTTTCCGCCCGCAGGCGGTCGAGCTGGTCGGGGTACAGCCCTACGGGCAGCACGCGGGCCAGCAGCGAGGCCGCGGCGACGGCCGGGACCGGCACCCCGACGATGCGGCTGTCCGATCCGAAGCTGCGCACGCAGATCTCCGCAACCTCGCGGGCGCTGAAGCACTGGCCCGCCAGGGTGTAGGTACGCCCCGCGGCCGCTGGGGAGTCGAGCGCCGCCGCCAGCGCCTCCAGTGCGTCGTCGACGTGAACCGGGCAGAGCTGGTCGGAGCCGCTGCCGACCAGCCGGATCGCCGCCCCGCGCCGGGCTCGCGCCACGATCTCGTCCACTCCCTCGGCGCCGCCGGCGCCGTAGACCTCCGGCAGCCGCACGATCACGAAGTCGCCACCTGTCTCTTTGACCAGCTCCTCGGCGCGCGCCTTGGAGCGGCTGTAGCCGCCGCCATCCGGCGAGACCGCGCGGGTGGAGACGAACAGGAAGCGCCCGGCACTGGCCTCGCGGACTGCCGCCAGCAGGTTGGCGGTGCCCTCCACATTCACGCGCTGGTAGTCGCGGACGCGGCGGGCGTGGGTCAGTGCGGCCAGGTGCACAACCGCGGCCGCGCCCTGCGCCGCCTGCGCCAGCGAGGCGCCGTCGCCAAGGTCGCCGGGGCGCGACTCGTCGGCCTCGGGGACCTCGCGGTGGTGGACCAGCGTCCGCACCCTCCAGCCGCGCTCGCGCAGAAGCGGGATCAGCCGGCGCCCGAGCCCGCCGGCTGCGCCGCTGACGAGGACCGTCCCGCGGTCGTCAGCCACGCCTTCCCAGGTGGCGGAAGACGTTGCCGACGAACTCGAATACGTCGCCGAAGTCGACCAGCGAGTCGCGCTCGCGGTTGGCGAGGAAGACCACCGGCATCTCCACGATCGCCATCTTCTGGCGCCAGGCCTGGATCACGATCTCCGAGTCGGCGAACCAGTCGTCGGAGCTGAGGTCCATGCGCTCGTAGGCTGCGCGGGTGATGCCCTTCGGCTTGCCGTTTATGTCCCACAGCCCGCGGGTGCGATAGACGAGCCGGAAAAGCACGTTGTAGCCCTGGCTCTGCATGCGCCGAGTGACGCCGTCGAAGCGGGCGATGCGGCGCCCCTTCATCACGTCGGCGTCGGTCTGCTTCATCTGCCGGTACATCCGCACCACGTCCTCGACCGGGTTCTGCTCGTCGCCGTCGATCACCACCATGTAGTTGCCGCTCGCGGCGGCGAAGCCCGAGCGCATGTCCCACCCCATCGCCCCCTGCTTGGGCTCGGCGACGACGACAACGTTGGGGTGGTCGGCGGCGAAGCGGCGCACCACGTCCGGGGTGTCGTCGTCACGGCCCTCGGCGTAGTTGGCCACCAGCACCAGCTCGTAGGTGACGCCGGAGCGCTCCAGGTCCTCATGCAGAGGATCGATCACGCGCCGGATCGCCTCCCCGGCGCGATAGGAGAGGACGATCGCCGAGAGCTCCGGCACCGCCGTCGCGCTGTCGCCGGCCCCGTCGGCCAAGTGGCTAGTCGGCCGCGCCGACGAGCCGCTCGACCCCGGCCAGGTCGATGGTGCGGCGCAACCCGTCCGCAAGGTTCACCTCGGGCTCCCAGCCGAGCAGGTCGCGGGCGCGGCTGATGTCGGGCTGGCGGACCTGCGGGTCGTCCACCGGCAGCGCCTCGAAGACGATCTCCGAGCGGGCGCTGCTGACCTCGATCACCGTCTTGGCCAGGTCCAGGAGGCTGAACTCGTCGGGGTTGCCGATGTTGACCGGCAAGTGGACGTCGGACTCGGCGAGCGCGACGAGCCCGCGGACCAGGTCGTCCACGTAGCAGAAGGAGCGGGTCTGGCTGCCATCGCCGAACACGGTCAGCGGCTTGTCCTGAAGCGCCTGGCGCAGGAAGGTGGGGATCGCGCGGCCGTCATGGGGTCTCATAGAAGGCCCAAAAGTGTTGAAAATCCTCGCGATGCAGGTGTCGACGCCCTGTTGGCGGTGGTAGGCCATGGTCAGCGCCTCGGCGTAGCGCTTGGCCTCGTCGTAGACCCCGCGCGGGCCGATCGGGTTGACGTTGCCCCAGTAGCTCTCCGGCTGGGGATGGATCTCGGGGTCGCCGTAAACCTCCGACGTGGAGGCGAGCAGGAAGCGCGCGCGCTTGAGCTTGGCCACGCCGAGCATGTGGTGGGTGCCGTAGGAGCCGACCTTGAGCGTGTGCAGCGGCAGCCGCAGGTAGTCGATCGGGCTGGCCGGCGAGGCGAGGTGATAGACGAAGTCCACCGGCTCGTCGATCTTCACGAAATCGATGATGTCGTGGTGCAGGAAGACGAAGTCCTCGTTGCGGATCTGGTCGATGTTGGCCAGCGACCCGGTCTCGAGGTTGTCGAGGCAGATCACCCGATGCCCCTGGCCGAGCAGGAACTCGCACAGGTGCGAGCCGAGGAAGCCGGCGCCCCCGGTGACGACACAGGTGCTCATCGGGCGCTGTCCCCACGCGAGGTCATGGCGCGGTGATGGTAGTCGAGGGGCGAACCGGCGGCGGTCGGGATGTGCCGCAGCGCAATTTCGATCGCAACCGGGTTAGGCGCGCTGACCGGCCTCGCGCGGCACCAGCCGCACCACCATCAGCTCGCTTGGCGTGGTGAGGATGGGCTTGAGGCGAAATCGCTGCCTGATGTGCCTGATCATCACCCGTTCCAGGGGCAGCATCGGCTGATTCGCGGCCAGGTAGTCGCGGCGGGCGCCGGGTGTGAGGTAGAAGCGCTCCGTGAGCATCAGCGTTCCCGGCCTGATGCGCTCGATCGCCGGCACGACCCGATCGGCCGTCTCCTCGCGGATGAAGTCCTCGACGAAGACGTCGGAGACGGGAAGGAGGTTGATCCGGTCGCTGCGGACGAGGGCCTCCACGCTGAGCTCGGGGTTGATCAGCACGAGCGCCCTCGACTGACCCGGCCAGAAACGGTCGAGGAGGCGATCGGCTTGCACCGAGCGGGGGTCGATCGGAGGGCTGCTCCAGGTGTGCCGCAGGTCCTGAACGATGTATGGCTCATGTCCCGGCAGCAGTTGGACCAGAGGTGTGTGGTCCACCTTCTTGGTCAGGTGGTCCCAGCCCAGAACGACGAACCAGCCCACCAGCCAGAAACCCATCGCTGCCGCGCCCGCCCGAACGACCCGCGGCACCGCGGCACCGCTCTGGTGCGCCAGGTGGATCCAGAGCGCCCCAAGCATGAACGCGGACAGGTCCAGGTGATGGACGGCGTCGTTTACCGAGAACCGCGAGGCGTAGGTGAACGTGACGATCCCGAAGGCCGTGAGGCTGACCATCGCGACCATGGCCGCGCGGTTGCGGACCTCGAACGTATGCCGGTATCGCAGCAGGGCCGCGAGCGACACCGCGGAGACGTAGAAGAACCCCGCGAAGAGAAGCCCCGGCCACCAGTCGGGGGCACGGAAACTGTCTTGCGGGCCCGTGGAGAACTCGCGCAGGAAGGCGATGTAGGTCCCCCAGTGCGGAAGCTCGCCGGCGACCGCGACGGTCGCCAGCGCGAACGCTGACTGGGCCGCAACTACCGCTGCGGCCGCCAAGCCGAGCGGGCGAGCCATGCTGGTGATGAAGCCGTCCTTCGAAGGCTGGACCAGGGCGTCGTAGCCGACAATCGCGGCGAACGTCGCCGTGCAGTACACGAAAGCTTCAAAGCTCCAGATCGACGACAGGGCAACGAGCGCGACCATCGCGATGCCCAACGGCCGCGCTCGAGCCGAATGCCGGGCAGCGAGGACGGCGAGCAGGATCAGCACGAAGGAGAACCACCAGCGCTGCGGCCCGATGCTCGGCCAGGTGGAGGAGGCCCCGATCCGATAGAAGATCGAGCTGATCACCGCCCCCGCCAGCGCCGCGGCGGCGAGCAGCGGAGAGGTGCCGGCAAGGCGCAGGATCACGTAGGCGAGCCCGTAGAGGATGGCGAAGGTCCCCGCCACGAGCAGGCCAAAGGTGCCGTAGCCGATCGGGACGACCGAGAACACGGCCGCAAGCGCGTACATGTTCCCGACGCCGTACAGGGAGGAGGTGTCCACGAGCATGGCCCGGCCGTGCAGCACGTCGTTCACCGGTCCGAGGAAGGCGTTGTGATGTTGCGCGAGCCAGCCCGGGAGCGCACCGCCTCCCAGCTCGGGGTTGGGTTGGGTGGCGGAGTAGGTCGTGTACACCCAGACGTCGCTGACCGTCAGCAGGATCAGCGCCAAGGCGAGCGCGTCAACCACCAGGACGGCCCGGCGACCCAGGCCCGTTGAACGCAGCAGCATGTGCAGGCCGAACAGGCAGGCGCCGATCAGAAGCGACAGCAGCACCGACCCTGCGCCGGGCAGCGACGCAGTGAAGAAGATCACGATCACCAGGGGCGCGGCGGCGACCGGCGCCCAGGCTCCCGCGGGGCTCCAGAGCCAAGACGCGCGGGCACGGAGCGCGCCGAGAAGCGGCTCGCGGCTCGCGAGCACCGTGGCGAGGATCCAGCCAGCCATGAGCGCCAGGAGAAGTCCCGGTCCCCCTGACCGGTTCGCGAGCGCCTCCCACCCGCGTGCCGCTCCGAGCGCAACCACCAGGCCAAACGCGGAAGCCAGCGCGACGGCAGGGAGAACGTCGGGGCCGAGCCGTCCGGCTCCGCCGCGTGCGAGCAGACGCAACCCGGCCAGGCTGACCGGCAAGAGAACGCCAAAAGCGAGCAGGAACAGTGCGGTCTCGGCGCCCTCGGTGCGGCCTACGGCGATCTGGAGCAACGCCGATGCGATCGCGAACGCGCCGGCGGAGACCGTGACCACCAGCGCGAGCGCGGAGACCAGCCCCCCTGCGTGAGCTTCGGCGCCAGCGCCGTCGTGCGGAAGGCTCGGCTTGGCCCAAGGGGGCGGCGGCTTCCCGCGGTCCCGGGACAGCGTTTCCGGTTGCCGGACCTCAGCCATGGCCAAGGATCCTAGATCGCGGATCGGTGCCGGCCAGATCTCTCCGACGGAAGCCGGCTCCCCCCGGTGACGACGCAGGTGCTCATCGCGATCGCTCCCCCCAGAGGTCATGCGGCGGTGATGGGAGTGGAGGGCATTGGTTACGGGGTCAGATTGATTGCAAGCGCTGGGCCCCAAATCAGAGTGCCAAGGCTCCCAGGAGTCGCGTTCTTTCCGTTCAGGGCAAATCGCCCTTCCCGCGTTTTCCGTTACCCCGGATGAACCGAAGCCCGCCGATCTCGGGCGGGCCTCGGGTGACACCTGTGTCTCCTCGAAGGAGGTACGGCGAGCCTAGCGTGCGGACGGTCGGTAGCCCGGCCCCACAACCTGCTGCCCGGCCGACGCCGACTGACGGTGGGTCGCGAAAGCGGCGCGGGCTCTAAGGGGAACAGCAAGATCTTCTCGGTGTGAGGACCGCCGGGGGTGGAGCCGGATGGGACGGCCAGCGGAACGGGTGAAGCCGTGGGCGAAGGCGCCAGGCCGGGGAGCCCTCGCGGGGATCGGAGAAGCCGAGGCCAGCAGCAGGCAATAGCCCTCTCAAACCACCCTCCCGCTCGGGCGGGGAACAGAAGCCATCAAGGAGCCATGTCCTACCGAACCCGAAAGAGAAAGCGAATGAAGAGAAAGAATCAGAAGAAGCGGAATGCAGCCGAGCAGCAAGTTGCCGCCCTTCTCCGCCGGTCGCGGAGCCGTAGATGATGCGGCTTTCGCGCGAAGAAGCAGAGAGGCTGACCGCCGAGACCCGCCGTGATGCCGCCGCCCTTTGGCCAAGGCTGCTGCGGCTATATGAAGGCAATGCCCACGAAGCCCTCGGCTATACGGCCTGGGACGATTACTGCGCCGCGGAGTTCGGCTGGGAGCACGCTCACGCATACCGCGTTTTACACGCAGCGAAAGTTCAGCGCGCCCTCCGCGATATCCAACTGGATACCGAAGACCTCAAGGAGTCGCAGGCCCGGGTCCTGTGGTCAGTCATGCGTAGGAGCAAGGTGGCAATGCTCCGTGTCGCTCAGGCTGCGCTTGAAACAGATACCTGGAAGACCGTGACGGCCCAGCAGCTCGAGATGATGGTCACTGAGATCGCGCCTCCACCGCCGGGGGTGCGCAGAAGGCCCACCGGCGAGCAGTTGGAGTTGCTGTTGCTGGGCGAACGCCTCAATGAAACCGCCTCAGCCCTTGCGAACATCTGGAGTCCGGTGAGCGGTCGCAGAGACGAAGTTGAGGAATGGCTGACCAAAATCGCCCCCCGCTACCAGCGGAAGATGCTCGACGCGCTCACGGTGCTTCGTAGCAACTTGGACCTCATCGAGCGTGTACTCATCAAGTCGCATATGTCGGAACGAGAGTTGGTCGAACAACACCACCGTGTTGAGCTCAAAAAGGGGTATTCGGTTAGCGACACCTAACGCCTGCGGGCCCGGCTCTCGCACGCTGCATCCACACAAGGTCTTTCCTGCCGAGTTGCCCGGCTGCGATCCTGAGCCAATCGCCCAGGTATCGGAGACAGACCTAGCCCAGATTCGAGAAGCGTTGCAACGTCCAGAGAACGCGCCGTTCAGGGCTGCGGTACCCATTCCAACGCTGCTCGAGAAGCTCGAGGATTGGCTGGTCGACGATCGCCAGTGGCAGCGCGGCCAAGCTGGCCACTGGCATTCATTGCTCGCAGACCTGGCAGCTGCGATAGATGAATCGAGCCCCGCACTGCAAGCGCACTTTGGGGTCGCCTGCCCAGCTGCTGCCGACGAGATCAAGGCATGCCGGCGATTGGTCAAAGAACTAGGCGACTCGCCGCCAGACATTTCTCTGCGCCGACGCATCGAGCGCCTAGGTCAGGAGATTCGCGCTGCCTTGCTCCAGCCCGCTGCACTCCGAGCTAGCTGGCAGGACATGGTCGAGAGTTCAGATGCCGTCGAGCAACGAACTCTCAGTAGACGTTTTTTCGCTCTAGCTCGTTTCCAAGGCCACGCCGAAAAATCTCTGAAGAGCTACCTAACGGCGATTTTGAGTGACGACGGAGATGCCGTCCGGCACGCTCGTGGCGAAGAGCCTCAGGACACGGCTGTGCTCGATGAGGCTGGTGCAACTCCCAACGAGCGCTTGGAACTGACGGAGCAGGCCGTTGCCGAGCTACCTAGAGAAGGCGAACTCATTGTCTGGCTGGCATACGGCTTGGCCCCGATGCATGCCCGAAGTTGGCCGCCGCGCATCGATGTTGGCGAAAAAGTGACGCTATTTGAGGCCAAGTGGTTGGGTCAAGTACTGGCCCAGAGTCCGCTGGCTCACGATCTGCCGCCTGAACTTGGCAGCGAGCCCCTTTGGTTTCCGGGATTGCTTCGTACCGAGCTCGAGGACGAAAGTGGCCAGGCTGACAGCGACAAGGTTCCTCGGGTCGCTGTCCGCGTTGATCTCGGACATTGCCTAGGAGGGACTAGCGAAACTCGGATTGTCAGTTCTCATGCAGATTCCTTTCTAGGTTAGCGGCGCGGTACCCCGGATTCGGGACAGGTTTACCCCACGCTCGATGCAGGCTGAAACCCTGCCCTAAATCCAGTCGGGCTTGGGCGAAATAGCAGGGAAAAGCTGACAAAGTGAGCTAGAGCGCGCTTGAGCGCGCTTGAGCGCGCTAGCGTGCTGCTCGATGAATGACGACCCAAACCGCCTCTGGGGACCAATACTCCGGTCAGACGGTGTCGCGGTCGCGTGCATCGTGATCGCGGGCTATCTGGCCTACAGCCACAGATGGCCGGTCGTGGCAATCCTTGCCGTCGCCGGAGCGATCTTCGCGGGGCTTTCGCCCCGGATGGAGGGCTACTTCGGATTCAGCGCCGGGTCAGTGAGAATCGGCGGCAAGTTTGCCAGCCCGTTTCGCGCGGCACCGTCGCGCGTACAAGCTAAAGCGCGGCGGGTTCCCGAAGCTCTTCAGAGTCCTCCTCGGAAGCTTCCTCCAGGTAAAGAACCTGGTGGGGGTTGATCCCGAGAATTCCGCCCTCGGAATCCTCGATCTCAAGCATCGCATCCCGCTCAAAGGCGCGCTGAAATGCCTTGTTCCACTCGCCGATATCGACATCGACCAGCAGTGTTTCTCCGTCGACCAGCTTTATCTTGATTGGCATTTCGCTTCCCTCCTGGGATTCGACCGGCGAAGGCTACACCCTTCCCCCTGTCGGCAGGCCGCCGCCTGGCAGGGTGGGCCGGTTCTTGTGTCGGCGCTAGCTGTGGCGAACTACAGGCAGTCAATGGCGCTCTAGGCTAAACGTCCGTGCCGACCGCATTCCTGATGCTAGCGATCCGTGCCTCGGTGCTTCCCCAACATCGAGTCGGGTCCTACCCCGTCCTCGGGGGGGAGCTTTCCGCCAGAGCCGTGCGGATGTCGGCGATCATCTCTTCCCGTTCGCGGCGGTGTTCCGCAGCCCATTCCTGACCCTGCGGGGTGTAGTCCGCGTCTCGGAACGCCTTCGCGGAGTAATCAAGCGACTCCCGCAGAAAGGCGATCTGCTCGTTAGTCAGCTGGACCGTATGCTTCTGCGTGTTCATGCCTGCGATCTTACCTCCATGCCGGGGATGTGGGTGCCCCAGGGGGCCCCCCTTGACTCCTCGGTACCCGGTGGTGTACCCTATAACCCGAAGGAGTAGCTGATGCCCAAGTACGCCGTTAAAAACATCGAGCCCAATCCGTTTCGCCACATCGAGCGTTATCCGATTCAACCCGCGAAGGTCACGGCGCTGCGGGAGTCTCTCCAAACGACCGGTTTTTGGGGCAACGTCGTAGCCCGCCCCCACAACGGCAAGGTCGAAATCGCGTACGGGCACCATCGACTCGCGGCCTTGAAGGAAGAGTACGGCCCGAATCACAAGATCGAGCTGATCGTCCGCGAGCTTCCCGATGAGGTGATGCTCCAGATCATGGCTCGGGAGAACATGGAGGAGTGGGGTACGAGCGCCTCGGTGGAGCAGGAGACAGTCCGCGCGGTCGTTGAGGCGTATGCCGAGGACCAAATCGGGCTTCCTCCTCCGACCGGAACCAAGACTCAAACACGCTACGCGCCGTCGTTCATTCCGGGGGACCCAGACCGCGCGGACGGCGCGCATCCCTACACCGCGCAGACAGTGGCCGAATTCCTCGGATGGGTTAAGCCAACCGGCAAGGCGCAGGACAAGGTGGCAGCTGCGCTCACGGCGCTCCAGTACATCGAGGAAGGCCTACTCACCGAAGATGATTTCGTCGGCTTGGGCACAAAGCAGGCGGCGGCCGTCATTGAGGAGGCTCGGAAGGCAAGGGCGCGACGCGAGGTAACAGCACGTCTTCATCGGCAGCAAGCAGAAGAAGCGCGGCGTGCGGCCGAGGCAGCCGCTCGCGATAGCGAGCGGGCTGAACGCGAGCAGCAGCGTCGCGAACAGGAGGCAAAGCGGGCACGGAATACAGCGGCTCGACGTAAGGCCGAGCGTGAAGCTCAGCGCTTGGCGGAGGAACGTCGCCGGGCGGCCGAGGCCCAGAAGGCCGCCGAAAAGAGACGCGAGGCCGAGCTTCGTCGGGAGCAAAAGCAGCAGGAGGCGGGCCGCAAGTCCGCGAAGACGGTGGGCCGCACCGTCAGCGCAGAGCTGAAAAAGGGCAAGGTTGGCTACAAGCAGGCGGCAGATATTGCTGCCCGCGTTGACCCTCGCGAGGCTGGCCCTCCTCCCCATATCGAAGACTTTGCGCGTCGGCTCGCCGGCGACCTCAACAAAGTCCTCGACCCCGACCGGGACCCGCGAGCGGAGCGCCTGTCCGCGCTCGTCGAATACCGCGACCACCTGGAAGACCACACACGAGAAGATCTAGCCCGGACCATTGAAGGCACGGCGAATCGGCTCCTCGACTTCGCGGGAAAGCTGCGCGGCCAGGGCCGCCGGGGAAAGCCGCGAGCCTTGCCGGCCGGGTCAAAGAGGAGGTAACAAGTTGCGAACGAGAGAAGGCTACGTCGTCGAGCTGGCCCAGACGGTCAACGAGATGTTCACCAGCGGCGACATTGCTCCATCTGCCGAGGACATCGCCGAAGCCCATTTTCCTAACAAGGCGCTCGCAGGAGAGATCATCGAGAGCGTCCGGAAGCGCCTGGCCAAGATCCGCAACATCTTGGAGGAGGACTACGAATTGCCCGTCTGTCTCCTCAGTGCCACTTATTACACGCGATTCCGTGATAACCCCCCTCAGACAGATGCCGACGCACGTCGCTGTATCCCTATGGGGCATGGCAAAAGCACCGCGGGCATCAGGTTGCAACAGGGTGACGACGATCTGATTTGGGAGGCGATGGTTCGGCAGAACCTGGCTGCGGGCGCTGGCAAGCTCAAGAAGTCGACGGATCGCACCTTGGACGCCGTTACCGAGGGTCGCCTTTCCCAACAGCACGGCGGCGCGCTTATCACCCAGGCCCAGAGACGCGCCGCACCGGATCAGCCTGGCCTCGCCGAGAAGATCACCGAAGCGCTGCCGGAGGGGGACGATGACGCGGCCGAGAAGTGACCCCGCCCGCGCCGCGGTCGCGGTGTTCGATCTCGTCCCAGCGATTGACCCCGCCCAGCGGAATGCGAAACTTGCAAAATGACCCCCGCGCTGCGTAAACAGCCGGGGGTCTGGACCACGGAGGTACTAGCTCCATGGACGGTACGAACGTACCACGGCGGTCAGCCGCCAGCCAGCTTGCTGAGCTTCTCGACTCAGCCGAAATAGCACGACTCATAGGCGACCTTGAGGAAACCCGGTGGACGGGTCGCCCCGGCTACCCGATCCGAGCGATGGTCGGCCTTGCACTCGCCAAATCGCTGTACGCGGTGCCGACCTGGACCCGCACCGTGGCGCTGGTCCGAGAGCATGCCGCGCTTCGGCGGGCCATCGCCGGGGACGGCGACGTTCCCTCCGTCTATGCGTGCTACCGCTTCGGTGAAAAGCTGCGCCGGTTCAAGCCCCTGTTGGACGCCTGCCTGGATCGCGTGTCGGCCTCTCTGCACGCCGAGATTCCCGAGATGGGGGCTGACGTTGCGGTGGATGCCTCCGACCTCCCGGCCTACGCCAACGGCCAGAGGTTTGTCAGCAAGGGCGGGCGAGAACGGGAGCGATTTAGCGACCCCGACGCCTCCTGGGGCCATCGCTCGGCTGTCAGCACCCGCAAGGGCGGCGGGTTCTACGGTTACCGGCTCCACGCTGCGGTCTGCTCGCGCACCGACCTTCCGCTCGCGTGGCGGGTCGAGACGGCGCGGTCGAATGAGTCGCAGTTCGCCGTCCCGCTGATCGACAGCCTCCGCGACCGGGGCCTTTCGGTCGAAACCGTCGCAATGGACAAGGCCTACGACAACGGGCCGATCTACGACACCTGCGAGGACCGCGACTGTCGGCCGATCATCCCGCTCCGTCAGACGACCGGCGTGGCGCGTGGCGACCACAAGCCGCCGACCTGCCAGCACGGCGAGTGGCGGTTCGCCGGATCGGACTACAAGCGCAAGGCGTCGAAGTGGCGTTGCCCGACCGGGGAGTGCAAGCCCGCTTCGCGGTGGATCAAGGCTGACCGGCTGCACCCGCTCCTGCCCCGCGAGACGCCGCGCTGGCGCAAGCTCTACCGGAGCCGCGCCGCCGTCGAGCGCGAGTTCGGTCGGCTCAAAAATGAATGGGCGTTGCTACCGCTCCGGGTTCGCGGTATTGAGCGAGTTCGACTCCATGCCGACCTGACGATGCTGGCGAAGCTGTCATCTGCGCTCGCCCGAGCGCGTGCCGTGCCGCTCGCCGCGTAGACCGCGCAGCGGCATACTCCCGAGGCAGGTGCCCGCTCTCTTTGTCGCGCTTCTCATTGGACTCCCGGCGCTTGGCCTGCTGACTCGCCGATGGAGTGCCGTTCTACTCCCGCTGATCGCGTGGCCCATCTACTACATCGGTCTGAATCGGGGCTGGTGGGGTTGCTGTGGCACCGGCGATGCGTGGCAAATCGCCGCTGTCATGCTCACCGTATTCGGATTGGTGACGACCGCCCTTGGAGTCGCGCTTGGGCGGACTTTCGCTAGTCGTTTCGCTAGACCCTCCTAGTCGCCGAGGCTCACGCCAAAGCGATTGAAACAGCCGAAACGGTTGTCGCTATGGCCGCTTTGCACGGCGCGCCCGTATCGATTTGGCGTCTCGAAGAGAGCTTTGTGACCTTTGTAAATGGTCATGAGGGAGCGGGCTCGTTTGCCGCGCCAGCGGCGTTCGTACCGACCGCCGCAGAACGAATCGCCATGTCCGAAGACCACACGGCGGATGACATCAGGGGAATGGCTTCGAAGCTGGGACCGCATCTGCCGCTCAACGATCCTCAGATGCGCCAAGCAGCGCAGCTCCTAATCTGGCTTAGACGAACCCGAGAGACCTGGGGACCGGGCCGGCTGGTTTTGTGTGACCGCATTCTCGAACGCGTCTGCGAGTGGGCCGGTGTGGCGAATCGCCGCCGCTTTATCGAGGAGTATCTGCGTCTACCTTGGGCCGTTGAACGAGTCCGAACCGAAATCGCTGGCGCTGCGTGGCAAGCACTGAACACTCACGGCGGCTTCGGCACGGCCGATCAGGCCACCTTTGAGGAGATCCGCTACGACCCGGAGCTCGATTTCGATCTTGGGGAGCGCAGATGGACGGTCAACCTTCAAGGGGCGTTGAATAAAGCAGAATGGATGAGCGAGCACATGCCCGAGGGCAGCCACGTTCGCGCCCGCCTGATTCGGCTCAAGGAGCGCACTGTCACTGGCCAGGCCACCGCAACTTGGATCCGAGAGCTAGCTGGGGAATTCGATGTCTTGGAGCGTCGAGCTAGGCGTATCCGCAACGCCTTGATTCATGGCGGGCCAGTCGGCGATGGCACCGCCGAGGGCATCCTGCCGTTCGCCGAGTCCTTGGCCGTCGAGGCCATATACCCGGCTGTGGAAGGACAGCTTGAGGGGGCTGACCTCGTTGACTACTTCCTTGACCGCCGCAAGCGCCACGCTCAAATCCTGGCTGAACTGACCTCCGGCAAGCCTGCCAGCGAAGCCTTGTTCTGGCGGGCAAAAAACGGCGGCGACTGAGATGGGAGTCATCGGCCGAGCAGACCGTCGATGCCAAGGTCCCTCCAGACGACAATTACAGGTGGGGGCCTGGACCTCACGGCGGCGCATGATTGTTTTGCTCCCCCGTTCTGGGAGTAAACCGCGCGTCGAACGCCCCGCGCTGGGGGGGACCCCCATTTCGCCGTAGACTGGATTCAAGGCAAATTGCCTCCATACGAAGAAGACAAGAGGCCCTGGTACCCGGACGCGGATGATGTCTTCGATGTGGATCTCGCCGCCCATTTGCCGGACGATTGGAAAGTCACCGAGAACGGGGAGACCTCCACGAAGGCCAATCTGCTCGTGGCGGATCGAGGAGAAATAACGGGTCTCGGGGAGGCGCAAGACCCGAGCGACGAATAGTGGGGATTCGGCTCCGGTCCCAGGCATAGGAGGGCATGGCTTCCGGACTCGTCACTAGGGTCCATGGATGTGGAAGCCGTCGATGTCCTGACCGGCTATTTGCGTGACCTCCAGGCCCGCATCGCGGGGCGCACGACCGAGTCGCTTGAAGCACTTCTCAACGACTTGGTCCCCAACCTCTTTAAGGCACTTGCCAGTGAGGCCAACCGCGCGGGTATCGACCTACGGGGTCAGGTATACGAGGGCAACCTAGGGCGCCCAGACTTCTCCGTTAAAGACAACCTGCTGCTGATCGGTCATGTAGAGACCAAGGCCCCGGGCGACGGCGCTGATACCCGGAGATTTCCGAAGGGGCACAACCGTGACCAGTGGCAGCGATTCAAGCGGCTGCCCAACCTCGTCTATACCGACGGGGAGCAGTTCGCTCTTTACCGCTCCGGGGAGCGCGTGGGACCCATTGTCGATTTGGACTTCGATCCGAAGAACCCCAAACAGGAAGCTACCCCGGAATCCGCTGAGCGCCTGGTGGCGTTGCTCCGCAACTTCCTTTCTTACAAGGCAGTGGCGCCTACTACGCTCACGCAGCTTGCTGAGCGGCTTGCGCCCTTATGTGCGGTGCTGCGTGATGCGGTACTCGAAAAGCTGGAGGATCCGCAGAGTGAAGTCGCTAAGGCAGCCAAGGATGCGCGCAACGCGCTCTTCCCCGACCGCACGGACGCCGAGGTGGCGGACGCCATCGCCCAAGTGTGCTCTTACTCGATGCTGCTGGCCCGAGCAAACGGCGCCACGAAGCTTGATGCACCGAGTGTAGAGGCGGCCCTGGCAGCCGGACACCCAGTCCTTGGTCGGGTCGTCACGGTCTTGCTAGACAAGGCCACCGAGCGAGAACTGGGATGGGCGCTCGACACTGTGAGGTCGCTCATCGAAGCGGTGGACTTCGGCAAGTTGCGCAAGTCGCCGCTCCCAGGCATGCAGCACTATCAGCGGACTTGGCTCTATTTCTACGAGGAGTTTTTGGCGAAATACGATCCCAAGCTGCGCGATCAATACGGCGTCTACTACACCCCAGCCGCGGTGATTCAAGCGCAGGTCGGGCTGTTGAATCAAGTTCTGTCCGAGCGGCTGGGACAGAAGGAGGGCTTCGGGTCTTCCGGCGTAACGGTAATCGACCCCGCTGTCGGCACCGGCAGCTACGCACTAGAAATAATCGAACGCGTCGCGAACGCTACCGAGGACAGTCGCGGCTTAGGTGCGGTGCCTGGGGTCCTCAACAACCTGGCCAGAAACCTCTACGCGTTCGAGATTCTCGTCGGTCCCTACGCCGTTGCGCATCTGCGGGTTAGCGAGATCCTGCAGGACTTCGGCGCTGACACCCCCGAGGATGGTCCACGAGTGTTCCTCACGGACACTCTCTCCAACCCTTACGCCGAGCCCCTTTCTCTAACGCGGCAACTAGAGCCGCTGGTTGAGGAACAGAAGCGTGCAACGGAGGTCAAAGGTCAGCAGGACATCCTCGTGTGCCTTGGTAATCCCCCGTACGAGCGACTCTCAGCTGTCGATGAAGAAGGTGTAGAAAAGGGAGGTTGGGTAGTCCATGGCGAAGGTGGCGGGGCCGGAGCCATCTTCGGGCATTTTTCGGGGCCCGCTCGCAAGAAGACCGCGGTCGGACACCTGCGTTCTCTTTACAACCTCTACACATTCTTCTGGCGGTGGGCTCTCTGGAAAGTGTTCGAGAGTCCGAACGTCGATGGGACTGGCACCGATCAGCCTGGCGTAGTCAGCTTCATTACCGCCTCTTCCTTCCTCACCGGACCTGGCTTCCTGGGAATGCGGGAGCACATGCGTCGATTGTGCGATGAGATCTGGGTTATCGACTTGGGCGGCGATAATCGGGGCGCGCGCAAGGAGCCAAACATTTTCGCTACTGAGACTCCTGTGGCCATCACCATGGCAGTTCGCGAGGGCCCCACACGGGCCGACACCCCAGCCAACGTGCACTACGCGCGAATCCGCGGCAGTCGTGCCGACAAGCTGTCATTCCTCAATTCAGTCGATGGCCTCGACGACTTGCACTGGGAGCCCGCGAGTAAGGAGTGGGAGAAGCCGTTCACTCCAGCCTCTACAGCTGATTGGGAGGCCCATCCAGCGCTCACCGCCCTCTTTCCCCTTCAAATGCCCGGGCCAGTGATCGCGCGCACGTGGCCGGTGACGGTCACAGAACAGAATGCGCACGACCGGTGGGCCGCCCTCAAACGGGCTGCGGAGTCTGAGAAGGCTTTGTACTTCGACGACAAGCGGTTCGGCCGCAACTCAAAAACTAGGCCCAGCGAGGACAGCTTCCCGCCGCCCGCGGACCTAAAGCGGATCTCCGAACTCAGGAAGGGCAGTGCCAATGCGGCAGTCGAACGGTATGCGTACCGCAGCTTTGATCGGCGGTGGGTGGTGGCAGATAGCCGGGTGATGCGCACGCCAAGTCAGACCTTGTGGGCCCACCATTCTGACGAGCAGGTCTATCTGGTCTCGATGCTGACCAACGTCATTGGCGCCGGTCCTGCCGCCACAGTCGCAAGCCGAGTCCCGGACTACCACTACTTCGCCGGGCGCGGCGGCAAGGACGTGATACCGCTCTACCGCGATCGAGACCTGGCGCCAAATCTTCCCAAGGCGCTGCTCTCTGAACTCCATCCCTATCTGGGCCAACTTGGTGCTGAGGAGCTTTTCGCCTACGCCGTGGGGCTCATCACCCATCCTGCCTACACCGAGACGTTCTGGGAGCACCTGGAAACCCCGGGCCCACGGGTCCCGATTACAACTGACCGCGAGCTCTTTGATGAAGTCGCTGCCCAAGGCGAAGAAATAATCGGCCTGCACACCTACGGCGAACGAGGTCATCGCGGCCAGCTGGCGGGCTCAGCGCGCGTGGAGGCGTCAATTGGCCCCAGCATGCCGGAGGACTTCGACTATGACCCTGATACAGAGACGCTGCGCATAGGCACGGGCAATGTGCGACCGGTATCGCCAAGCATCTGGAACTTCACCGCAAGCGGTTTGGAAGTCGTGCGCTCATGGGTGCGAGGCCGACTGCGGGATCCCACCGGGAATGCGAAGTCTTCGAAGAGCCCGCTGGATCAACTTCGTCCAACCCAGTGGACCAGTGAGATGGACGAAGAGCTATTGGACCTCCTGTGGACGCTTGAAGGAGTGCTGAAGCGCGAAGTTGAACAGAAGGCGCTACTGGAAAAGGTGCTGGCCGGGCCAACAGTCCCTGCCTCCGAACTCACCGCACCTGCTGATGAGGAGCGACAACCCGCACCAATCCCTGGCAGGCAAGGTCCTCTGTTCGCTGCGGAAGGGGAGGGAGATCTTGCGACAGCCGAATGAGAAGTCCGGCGCTCTCGACAGATGTGACGAGTTCCGCGCCTAACGGGACGTCTCAGAACGCCTATTGGCGTAGGCGGCTGCGGGAGAGCTGTTTCCGGCTGCGCTCCAGTACAGCCCGCACCGTTGCTGGCCACCACTGGCTCCCGCCATGAGCTGTCGGCACCCCTGCTGCGTTGAGTGAATCGGCGATTGCGGCCATCGATTTCCCGGCATCACGCTCGCGCTGAATTCGCCTCACCACTGGCTCTGGTATTGCGGGCGGCCTGCCCAACCGGACGCCCTGGGCTCTCTTGGCGGAGAGCGCATCCTTTGTGCGCTGCCCGATTAGCCGCCGCTCAAACTGAGCGAACGTTGCTAGAACGTGCGCCATCGCTTCCCCGGCTGGCGTGGTCGTGTCCACCGCGCAGTCGAGAGCAACCAGCGCCCAGGACTGCTTTTGCGCCCTTTCCATCAGCGCCGTGAAGTCGAGCATGGAACGTGAGAGGCGGTCGAGCTTGGCTACAACGAGCGCCTCGCACACGGATCCGCGCCGCGAATTCCTCGAGGCTTACTCGCGGCGTGGCTCGCGGGTAAGGCTTGAGTGCGCGCCGGCTTCTACGTTTTCCGACCACATACACATGCTAGGCCTCATCCAACCCCAACACAGACCAACCGCCCCCACGATGGGGGCGGTTGGCGGGGGAGGAGGTGCTGTTTCTACCGGCGGGTGCCGGCAGATCTCTCCGGGCGGCGGTCTCTCCGCACGACCGCCCGGGTTAAGCGCGGTTAGCGCAGCGAAGCGACCTGCTCGCTGACCTGGTCCACGAACTCCTGGGCGCGCGAGGACTGGTCCTCGACGGCCTTCTGGACGTCCGACTGGACCTTGTCCGCGCGCCGGCTGACCTTGCGCAACTGCGTCTGGGCCTTGCGGCGGTTCTGCCGCAGCGTGGTCGCCGTCGTGCGCTGGCGCTTGCGCGCCTCGCGCTCGACGCGGCGAACGTCGCGCTCGACGCGGGTGCGGGTCCGCTTGGCCTGCGTGGTGGCCTTGCGGCGGGCGGTGGCGCCACGACGCTCGGCACGGTTCACGCCCCGGGTCAGCTGCGTGCGGTAGCTGCGCAGCTCACGCTCGGCGGTGCGGCGGTTGGTCCAGGGGTCGATCAGCTCCTGAACGCGCTCGACGACGTTGAGGGCGGCGCCGACGGGAACGTCGACGGTGGTCTCAACGGCGCGCTGCACCGGGTTCTTCTGAACCCGCGGGGTGGTCTTGGTCGTGGACTTCTTCGCAGTCGCGGTCTTGCGCTGCGTGGTGTTCCTGGTGCTCTGGCTGGTTGCCATGGTGTTCTCTTAACCCCCTCGGGGTTGGGTTGCTTTTTCTCTTATCTACTTATTTCTAAGCATGTCGAATCTAACATATAACCCGAACATATGTTCTTAAACCTCCCGGCCGGACCGGTTACAGCCGCTCGCGCCTAGGATGGGCGGAATGGAGCACCGGGAGGGCCATATCGAGGGCGGCGGCGGGCTGGAGCTCTACCGGCAGGCATGGCTCCCAGACTCGGACCGTCGGGCCACGGTGGTGATCGCCCACGGAGCCGGCGAGCATTCGACCCGCTACGACGGCGTCGCCCGCGGGCTGGTCGGCGCCGGCTACGCCGTGCACGCGCTGGACCACCGCGGCCATGGGCGCTCGGAGGGAAAGAGGGCGAGGATCGACGACGTCGATGAGGCGGCCGCAGACCTTCGCGCGCTGATCGCCCTGGCCCGCGGCGAGACCGACGGCACCCCGCTGCTGCTGCTCGGCCACAGCATGGGGGCAATGATCTCGCTCGTATACGCCTGCGAGAGCCAGCAGGAGATCGACGGGCTGCTGCTCTCCGGGGTCACGGCGGTGCTCGACAACGCTTCCCCCCTGGAGCGCGGGCTTTCGAAACTGCTCAGCGCGGTCGCCCCCGGGGTCGGGATCTACGGGGTCGAGACCGATGCGGTCAGTCGCGACCCGCGGGTCGTCCTCGACTACGAGACCGATCCGCTCGTCCACCACGGCAAGCTTTCCGCCCGCACCGTCGCCTCGCTGACCGGCGCCGTGGAGTCGTTTCCCGAGCGGGTCCCCAACCTGACCCTGCCGCTGCTCGTGATGCACGGTGGCGCCGACCGCATCGCGCCCCCCGAGGGATCCCGGCTGGTGCACGGGTGGGCCTCCTCGCAGGACAAGGACCTGCGCATCTACAACGGCCTCTACCACGAGATCCTCTTCGAGCCCGAGGGCGACCGGGTGCTGGCCGACGTGGTCGCCTGGCTCGACGAGCGGGTCTAGGCGACCCGGGCGAGCCAGCGGCCGGGCCGCTCCAGCTCGGAGGGACGCGGCAGCGCCGCCGGCTCGGACCAGACGCGGTTCAGGGTCTCGATCCCCCGCTTCTCCGCCACCTCGTCGCAGAAGGCCTTGCCGAGCCGGTACTGGCGCATCTTCAGGTCGAGGCCGAGCAGGCGGCCGAGCAGCGCCTCGATCGGGCCACGCTGGTCGCGCCGGCGCTCGACGCCCTCGCGCAGCTCGCCGAAGGCGGGGTCGAGCTCGGCCCCCACCGCGTCCATCACGTGTTCGGAGTAGCCCTCGACGACCGCCATCGTGGCTTGGAGGCGGCGCACCAGGCGCCGGCGCCGCTCGCCCACGAACGGGGAGGTCCATTCGCCGCGGCGCAGGGCGGCGACGATGCGGCGCGGGTCGGGAGTGAGCAGGCGGCGCGCGGAGCGGGCCAGGTCGCCCATCCGCACCCCGGAGAAGGCGTCGGCCAGAAGCTCCTCGGCGAGACCGCCGATGTGGTCGCGCAGCCAGGGGACGGCGCCGAACTGCACCACGTGGGTCGCCTCGTGAAGCGCGATCCAGCGCAGGAACGGCTCGCGCTCGGCCCCGAGACGGCTCTGGGCGTCGGCGAGGTTGGGGGCGACGAAGAGCAGGCGCGCCGGCCGGCGCGGGCCGATCAGGGCGACGTCGTACTGGCCCAGCACCCGCTGGGCGAGGTAGGCGGTGACCAGCCCCAGCTCGACCCCCGCCGCCGCCCCCGCGGCGGCGCGCAGCCCGGGCCCGAACGGCCCGGGAAGGTCCAGAGAGGAGGCGAGGTTGCGCTCGGCCGGGGAGGCCATCGAGCGCAGGGCCTGCATGTTCGCGTCGATCCACTCGCGACGGTCGACGACCTCGGCGGAGGGCAGGCGCCCCTTCGGCTCCAGGCCGGTGTAGTCGCGGACCAGCCCGACGCTGCCGCGCGCCGCGCGGCGCAGGTCGGCCCGTCGCACCTGGCGCTTGCCCGACCCGTTGCCGGCCAGGGTGCGTGCGATCCGCTCCGCCAACCCCCAGTCGATCACCTCGGCCTGGCTCATCCGCCCTCCACCGCCGAGAGGGCGGCCAGCACGATCTCCAGTCCCTCTTCGGTGACGGCGCCGGCCATCGGATAGCGCTCGTCGAGGCCGAGCCCGGCCGCCTCGGGATCGAGGTCGCCGAACGCGACCTTCGCCCCGGCCTCGCGGGCGATCAGCTGCCCGGCGGCGACGTCGACCGAGCGCGCGTGGCGCAGCCCGAGCATCGCATCGAAGCGCCCGCAGGCCAGGTAGCAGAGGCTGATCGCCAGCGACCCGATCACCCTCAGCCGGTAGACATCGCCCTGCAGCGCCTGCACCAGCGGCAGCAGCAGCTCCGGCTTGGCGGCCTCGACGCCGAGGATCTCCAGCGCCCGGTCGGACTCCTGCAGGCGGGCCTGGATCGGCTCGCCGTCGCGCTGCGCACCTTCGCCGCGGCGGGCGATGAACTCCTCGCCGGCGCCGAAGTCGTAGACGTAGCCGAACTCGACGTCGGCCATCGAGCCGCCCGATGCGACCGCGATCGAGAGGCTGTGGGAGGGAATCGTGCGGCGCGCGTTGAGCGAGCCGTCAATCGGGTCGATCACCACCCGCGTCGGCGAGCCGGGCTCGCCCATCTCGACCTCGCCGCGCTCCTCGGAGACCGCGGTGAATGAGGCGCCGGCGGAGGCGAGCTGCTGCAGCTCGGCGAAGATCACGTCCTCGCAGCGGCGGTCGATCACCAGCGAGAAGTCGCCGCCCTCGCCGATCCCCTCGTACTGGGTACGCGCGGCGACGCCGGTGACATCGGCGAACAGCTCCTTGTGCACGGCAACGATGCGCCGGCAGATCGCCGGCCAGTCGGCTGCGGTCGGGTCGGCCGCGGAGGCGGGTGCTGCCTCCGGGCCCTGCGAAGAGGACATGGCCTCATGCTAGATCAGCGGCGGCGCCGGACGCTAGCGTTAGAGGTCCATGCCCGAGAAGAGGCCGGCGGAGCCTGCCATGACCGACGCCCAGCAACGCGCCATCGCCCACGGCGAGGGCCCGCTGCTGGTGCTGGGCGCTGCCGCCACCGGCAAGAGCGAGGTGCTGGCGCGGCGGCTGGCCTCGCTGGCCGCCGAGGGGATCGGGCCCGAGCGGGTGCTGGTGCTGACCACCTCGCGGGCCGCGGCGCGGCGGCTGCGCGAACGCGCGGAGGCGCTGCTCGACCGTCCCTACGAGGAGCTGTGGATCGGGACCTGGGAGTCGATCGGAGAGCGGCTGCTGCGCGACCACGCCGCCGAGGCGGGGCTCGATCCTTTCTTCGAGACGGTGGGCCTGGCGGAGCGCCTCGCGATGCTGCTCGACCGCACCGACGAGCTGCCCCTGCGCCATCACGAGATTCGAGGGAACCCAGCGGGACTCCTCGCCCGGTTGCTGCGGCGCATCGACGCGCTCAAGGCCGACGCGGTGAGCGCCGAGACGCTGGACGCCTGGGCGCGCGAGCGCCAGCAGGGCGCACGCGACGAGGCGGCGTTGGAGGCCGCCCGGCGTGAGCGCGAGTTCGCCGAGCTGTACGCGCGACACGACCAGATCCTCGGCGCGGCGGGGAGCCTCGACGCCGGCGACGTGACCCTGGTGCTGCGCCGGTTGCTGGCCGAGCGCGCCGACGTGCGCCGCGAGGTGGCGAGCCGCTTCCGGCACCTGATGGTTGACGAGCTGGAGGACGTGGCCCTGGCCCGCTGGGCGGTGCTGGGGGAGCTGGCCGCCGACACCGCCAACCTGCTCTGCGCGCTGGACGACGACTCGTCGGTGCGCGGAACCGGGTCGCGCAGCGCGGCGCTGTTCCGCGACCTGCACCCCGAGGCCGACGTCGTCGTGCTGGACCGCGTCTTCCGCGGCGGCCAGGACCTCGTCGACGCCGCGCGGGCGGTCGTCGCGGCGATCGGCGACCGGCTGGAGAAGCCCGGCCGCGCCGAGGAGAGCGAGGTGCCGGTGCGCTTCTGGCGCTGCGGCAACGAGCGTGCCCAGGCGCAGGCGGTGGCGCGAGAGGTCGAGCACCTGGTCGCCGGCGGCGTCGGCCCCGAGGAGGTCTGCGTGATCGTCGACGAGCCGAGCCGCCACGGCGGCGCGGTGGCGGCGGCGATGGAGGAGCGCAGCGTTCCCTTCCGCCTCGCCGGGCCGGCGGCGCTCTTCCGCCGCCCCGAGGTGCGCGACGCGATCGCCTGGCTGCGCCTGCTCGCCGATCCCGACGACTCCGCCGCCGCGACGCGGGCGCTGACCCGCCCGCCGGTCGAGCTTCGCTCCGTTGACCTGGCGCGGCTGACGACGATCTCGCGCCGCCGCAAGCTCGACATGGCCTCGGCCGCCGAGGCGGCGCTGGAGAGCCCCCAGATCCCGCCCGACGCCCGCGAGCGGCTGGCCGGCTTTCTGAGGCTGTACCGCGCCGCGTCGGCGGCACTCGAGGAGCGCCGCGCCGACGTCTTCGTGCGGCGACTGGTGGAGCGGATCGGGCTGCGCCGGCAGCGGCTCTTCGCGGCCCAGCCGGAGGCGGCGGAGCGGCTGCTCAGCCTCTCGCGGCTGGCCGAGCTGGCCTCGGCCTGGACCCGCCGCGAGCCGCAGGGCTCCACGCGCGACTTCGTCCGCTACCTCAGCGCCGTCGCCGACGCCGGCGTGCAGATCGGCAGCGAGGACGAGGACCCGGCACCGGGCGCGGTGTCGGTGATCGCGCTGGCCGACGCCAAGGGCCTGGAGTTCGAGCACGTCTACCTGCTGGGCCTCGACCGCTCGGCGATGCCCGGCGGCGGGCCGGCCGGGCCGCCTCCGGTGCCGCCCGAGCTGCTCGGCGAGGCCGCCCCGCCCGGCGGCGAGGAGGGGTGGCTGGCGGCGCGCCGCCGTGCGCTTGCGGTGGCGATGACCCGCGGCCGCTCCTGCATCGTGCTGTCGTGGGTGGAGCGCGGCCGCGAAGGCGTCGCCCGCCCCTCCCCCTTCTACGAGGAGGCGCGCACCGTGCTGGGCGCCGAGGAGGAGATCCACGACGAGGAGCTGTTCGGCCCGGCCGAGGGGCTGCACGCGACCTACCGGATGCTGCGCGACGAGGTGCTGGAGGCGTCCTGGAAGGCCGGCCGCGAGCTGTCGGAGCTGCGCCTCGACACGGCGCTCGACGTCAACCGCGCGATCGCCCGCTACCTGGAGCTGCTGAAGCTGGCGGCGCTCGCCCAGCGCCAGGGCGACGAGTCGGCGGCCGACGTGATCGACGCCATCAACGGGCTGCTGCGCCAGGTCGCCACCCCCGAGCAGCAGGCCGAGCTGGAGACCTCGGCGCTGGACGACTACGTGCTCGACGAGGAGCGCGACCGCGGTCGCCGCCGCGAGCTGATCGCGGCCCGCGAGGAGCCCTCGCTGGAGGCGTTTTTGCCGCGGCGCGGCGACGGGCTTGCGCTCTCGGCCTCGGACCTGGAGCTGTACCGGACCTGCCCGCTGAAGTACAAGTTCGCCCGCGTCTTCGGGATCCCCCAGGAGCCGACGATCAACCAGCGCTTCGGGATCCT
>JBBPIM010000019.1:0-37649 GCA_038040325.1 Candidatus Mayfieldus profundus | reverse complement strand
CGTTCACCGACAACGGCACGCTCAACTGCGACCCGAGCCAGGTGCCGCAGGGGCCATGAGGCGGATCGGCTTCACACTGAGCATGCTGCTGGTGACCGCCGCCGCGGTGCTGGTGACCAGCGCCGGCGCCGACGACAAGCACACCTACAACGTCGAGTTCGACAACGCGTTCGGGATCGTCACCGGCTCCGAGGTGCGGGTGGCAGGTGTTTTGGCGGGCACCGTCAAGGAGCTCGACGTCAACGAGGCCAAGCGCGCGGTGGTGACGGTCGAGATCAGCGGCCCGCTCTCCACCTTCCACGAGGACGCGAGCTGCTCGGCCGAGCCCCAGTCGCTGATCGCCGAGTACTTCGTCGACTGCCAGCCGGGCGACCCCGACACGCCGGATCTGCCCGACGACGGCCTGATCCCCGTGCAGAGCGAGAAGTACGGAGACCAGACCTTCACCACCGTCCAGAACGACCTGGTGCAGAACACCCTGCGGGAGCCGTTCAAGGAGCGCTTCGCGCTGATCTTCAACGAGTTCGGCACCGCCCTTGCGGGCAACCCGGAGAACCTCAACGACGCGATCCGCCGCGGGGCACCGGCGCTGCGGTCGCTGCGCCAGGTGTTGGAGGTGCTGGGGCGCCAGAACCGCACGATCCGCGACCTCAACGTCAACTCCGATCGGATCATCGCCCGTCTCACCCAGCGCCGCCAGGACGTGGTCCGCTTCATCCAGAACGCCAACCGCACCGCCCAGGCCTCCGCCGAGCGCCGTGCCGACGTTTCTCGCGACTTCGAGCTGCTGCCGGGCTTCCTGGCCGAGCTGCGCCCGAGCCTGAAGGCGCTGGGCGAGCTGGCGGACGAGCAGACGCCGTTGCTGACCGACCTCGATGCGGCATCCGGCCAGCTCGCCCGCCTCACCGTCACCCTGCCCGCCTTCAACGACGCCTCAAAGCCGGCGATCGAGTCGCTCGGCAAGGCCGCCGTGCCGGGGCGTCGCGCACTGACCGCCGGTGCCGACGAGATCGACGCGCTGCGGCAGGCCTCGAAGAAGTCGTTCACCGCGGCGGACCAGATCGCCAACCTCCTCGTCGACATCGACGATCCGAAGCGCAACGTGGAGACCAACACCCGCGCGGCGGAGGAGACCGGCCGTCCCGCGCCGACCGGCTACACCGGCTTCGAAGGGCTCCTCAACTACGTCTACTACCAGACGCTGGCGGTCAACCAGTTCGACCAGATCGGCCACCTGCTGCACTTCATCCTCTTCGAGTTCGAGGTCGGGCCCTGCGGCGAGTTCAACGCCGAGCCGCACGTTCCCGCTGCCGGCGGCGGTACCACCACCAGCGCCTCGAACCGCGACCGCTGCGTGTCCTGGCTCGGCCCCACTCAGCCCGACATCAACGACCCCCTGAACCTGCCGCCCTACGACCCGAGCGTTTGCCCGCAGGGTTCCGACGACCTCGCGCTCTGCAACCCGGCCGGCCCGCGCCTGGCTCGCAACGAGCAGGGCGGGGCTCAGCCGGAGGGCGGTGCGCCCGGAGAGACGCGGGGCCAGGCGCCCGAAGGCGGTCAGGGCCCAGGCGAACCGCAGGACCTGCCCAACGTCGTCCCCGGCGCCCCCGGCCTGCCCGATGTCGGCCAGGGTCTCGGCGGGCTGCTGGGGCTCGGCAACCTCGGCGGCAACTCCCAGCAGGGCGGGGGCGCGCTCGGCCAGGGCATCGGCCTCGGCTCGGGCGACGACCACACGACCGACGACCTCCTCAATTTCCTGTTCGGCAACTGATGATCGCCACCACCACACACACGGGAGCGCGAGCCTGATGCGCGGCGGTCGGGTCCAGAGCCTGGCGGCCTCGCCGACCATGGTCGGCGCGATCACGACACTGATCGTGATCGTCGCCGTGTTCCTCGCCTACAACGCCTCCAACGGGCTTCCGTTCGTGCCGGTCTACCGCGTTTCGGTCGTGTTGCCGAACGCCGCGCGCCTCGCGCCCAACAACGAGGTGCGGATCGGCGGCAGCCGGGTCGGGGTGGTCGAGTCGATCACGCCGGACACCAACGACGAGACGGGCAAGGCGGCGGCCAAGCTCAACCTAAAGCTCGACAAAACGGTCGATCCGCTGCCCCAGGACACCCAGGTACGCGTCCGCTACAAGTCGTCGTTCGGCCTCAAGTACCTGGAGCTGATCCGCGGCACCGGCGAGCCGCTTTCACAGGGCGGCACGATCCCGGTCACGCAGGCGTCCTCGCAGACCGAGTTCGACGACATCGCCAACACCTTCGACACACCGACCCGAGAGGCGAGCCGGGTCGTCCTGGAGGGCTTCGGCAACGCGTTCGCGGCCCGGGGTGCCTCGCTGAACGAGGCGATCCAGAACCTCGACCCGCTCTTCACCAATCTCAAGCCGGTGGCGCGGATCCTGATCTCGCCCAACACCCGGCTTAAGCGCTTCTTCCCGGCCCTGGCGCGCACCGCCCAGGTCGTGGCCCCGGTCGCCGAGCAACAGGCCGAGCTGTTCACCAACATGGCGATCACCTTCGGCGCGCTCTCAGCGGACACCCAGGCGCTCAAGGACACCATCTCGACCGGCGTGCCGACGCTGGAGCAGGGCACGGTGGCGCTGCGCCACCAGACACCGTTCCTGCGCGACTTCACCGACCTCTCGGCGAGACTGCGTCCCGGCGTCGCCGACCTGCGGGTCGCCCTGCCGACGTTCAACGACGCGCTCGCGGTCGGGGCGCCGCTGCTGGCCCGCACGCCGCCGATCAACGCCGAGCTCGGCCGCGTCTTCACCGAGCTGGAGAAGCTGGTCAAGCAGCCGCAGACCAAGACGACGCTGCTGCGCCTGCGCGAGACGTTCCGTCAGGCGGCGCCGGCAGCCAAGGCCATCGCCCCGGTTCAGACCGTGTGCAACTACTGGAACTACTGGTTCACCTACCTGCCCGAGCACCTCACCCAGCCCGACGGCTCGACCGGCTTCACCCAGCGGGTGTCGATCATCGGCGTGCCCTCGGGGAGCAACCCGCCCGAGGCTGCCGAGACGCCGATCGGTGGCTACAGCGGGCTCTCCGCCAACGGCAAGGCGGCCGCCGCGCCGAGCAACCCGAACAACAGGGAGTTCCAGCCGCATGAGTTCCCGATCCTGCACGGAACGGTCTACGGGCCGGCCATCGACGCCAGCACCGGCAAGGCCGACTGCCAGTCGGCCCAGGCGGGCTATGCGCTGGGCCAGCTGCTCGCCCCCGGCCAGCAGGCCGACACGCCGGCGATCGCGGTGCGGAACCTGCCCGGACTGCGCGGCCCGACCTTCCACGGCCGCAGCAAGCTGCCGAGCAAGAGCCTCCAGCCCGTCCCGATCGAGGAGCTGACCGGAGGATGACCCGCGCAACGACAGGCGGACGCAGCATGCCCAACTGGGCGATCGGGGTGATCGCGATCGGGCTGGTGATCTTCGGCCTCTACCTCGCCTTCACCAAGCGGCTTCCCTTCGTTTCGCAGGGCTACGAGGTCAAGGCCGTGTTCAAGAGCGCCCAGAACCTCCGCGTCAAGAGCCCGGTGCGGATCGCCGGCGTCAACGTCGGCGAGGTCAAGGAGGTGAAGGCGCTGTCGGAGGGCTCGCCCGCGGCGCTGGTGACGATGTTGATCACCGACGCTGGGCGCCCGATCCACACCGACGCCCGCATGCAGCTTCGCCCGCGTCTGTTCCTGGAGGGCAACCTGTTCGTGGACACCCGTCCGGGCAGCCCCTCGGCGCCCGAGCTTAAGGACGGCGCGACGATCCCGATCCAGCAGACCTCCAACTCGGTGCAGCTCGACCAGGTCCTGACCACGCTGCAGGCGGATGTGCGCGGCAACCTGCAGCTGCTGCTGCGCGAGCTGGGCGACGCCTTCCAGAAGTACGGCGGCGCCGAGGGCTTCCGCGAGATCTATCTGAGCGGTGGACCCGCGTACAAGAACACCGCGCTGGTCAACGAGGCGTTCCTCGGCACCGAAGCCCACGACCTCTCGCGCCTGGTTCGCAACTTCGACATCGTCGCCCGCGCGCTCGACAAGAACAAGGAGCAGCTCAAGGACCTGGTCACCAACCTGCGCATCGTGACCGGGTCGTTCGCCGCCGAGGACCAGGCGCTGGGGGACGCGATCCACGAGCTTCCGGCCGTGCTGCGCGTCGCACAGCCCACCTTCGCGAACCTCAACGCCTCGTTCCCGTTCGTGCGCGCGTTCGCGCGGGAGGCGCTGCCGGGTACCCGCACCGCGCCCGCCGCGATCGACGCCGCAACCCCGTTCATCGCCCAGCTGCGCCAGCTGGTTTCCCGCAAGGAGCTGCGCGGCCTAACCAAGGACCTGCGGCCGACCGTGCCGCAGCTGGCCAAGCTCACTCGCCGGCAGCGGCCGTTCATGGAGCAGGCGCGGGCCCTGGCCTCCTGCTTCAACCAGGTCGTCATCCCCTGGAGCAACGACACGGTCGTCTCCTCCGACGGGGAGAGCGCCATCGGCAAGGTGCACGAGGAGGCCGGATACGGCCTCACCGGCATCGCCGGCGAGAGCCGCTCCGGTGACGCCAACGGCCAGTACATCCGCGTCGGCGCCGGCGGCGGCGTGAATACCCTCAGCGGCCTGCTCGCTCCTCCCAACACGATCATCCAGCCCGCAGGCACCGTGCCGGGCGTGGGCGAGACCCTGGTCGGCACCACCAACTTCGCGATCCTCGGCGCCGAGCCGTCCCTCCAGTCTTCGGCCAAGCCGAACTTCCAGCCGGCGGTCCCCTGCGAGAACCAGGAGCCGCCCGACCTGCGCAGCGGCGGCCCCGGCGCGCCCCCGCTGCAGTTCCGCAGCGGGGGTGGCGGAGGCTCGGCGAGCGGTGGGCCCGCCGGCGACGTCGCCGGCCTGAGCCGCAAGTATGCGGACATCTACACGGATCTCCTCGCCGCCCAGCAGTACCAGGCCCTCGGCAACGACAGCCGTGGCAACGCGCTGATGTCCGAGGCGTCCCAGCGCCTCCGCGAGTACGTGCGCGAGGACATGCCTCTCTACCAGAAGGCGATCAAGGCGCTGACCGGGGGAGGCAAGTAGATGGCAACCGCGATACGCAAGCACCTGCGTGACTTCATCGCCGTGGCCGGGCTGACCGCCGTCGCCCTGGTCGCCACCTACATCCTGCTGCAGGAGCAGCGGCTGCGAATCCCCGTGCTGGAGGAGAAGCCGTTCGAGCTGAAGGCCGAGTTCACCAGCGCGCAGGCGGTCACCCCAGGGCAGGGTCAGACGGTGGTCGTGGCCGGGGTGAAGATCGGCGACCTCTCCAAGGTCGAGCTTAAGGACGGCAAGGCGGTCGTGACGATGGACATCGAGCGCCAGTTCCTGCCGATCTACCGAAACGCGACGGCGGTGGTGCGGCCGCGGACCGGCCTGCAGGACGTCTTCATCGAGCTCGACCCCGGTACCCGCGCGGCCGGCGAGTTCGACGAGGGCGACACGCTGCCGATCTCCAACACCGAGCCGCAGATCAACCTCGACCAGATCCTCGAGGCGCTCGACGCCGACACCCAGGCCTACCTGCGGATGCTGATCGTGGGCGGCGGCCAGGGCCTGAAGGGCCGCGCCAAGGATCTCGGCGAGGTGCTGGGAAGCCTGGGGCCGATCAACCGCCAGCTCGCCAAGCTCAACACCCTGGTCGGGAAGCGGCGCACCAACCTCGCCAACCTGATCCACAACCTCAGGGTGCTGACCGGGACGATCGGCAAGCACGACGATGACGTTGCCCAGCTGATCGACTCCTCCAACGCGGCGCTGGGGGCGATCGCCGAGCAGGACCTCAACGTGCAGCGGGCGGTGGCGCTGCTGCCCGGGACGCTGACCACTGCGCGCCGCAGCCTCACCAAGGTCAACGGCTTTGCCAAGGTCCTCGGTCCGACCTTCAACCACCTGCGTCCGTTCGCACGCGGCCTGCCCCGCGTCAACGCCTCGGTCAAGAGCGTCGCCCAGACCGCGCCGATCATCCGCGACCAGATCCGGCCGCTGGTGCGCGCGGCACGCGAGCCGGTCCAGGACCTCAAGCCGGCGGCGAGGCGGCTCGCGCGCGCCACCCCGCGCCTCACCGACATCGGCGTCGAGATAAACCGGCTTGGCAACATGGTCGCCTACAACCCCGGCGGCGCCAACCCGCCCGGCTCCGCCAACCGCAACGAGGGCTTCCTGTACTGGCTGGCCTGGCTCGGCCACAACAGCGACAGCGTCTTCCAGTCCGCCGACGCAAACGGCCTCTACAGGCGCATCTATCTCACGGCCACGTGCCAGTCGATGTCCAGCCTCCTTGCCTCCAGCCCCCTTGAACCGATCTCGACCCCATTCACGCAGCTGTTCGGACCAGTAATCATCCCGGGCCTGGGGACCCCAGCTTGCCCGTAGAAGAGACCTAGCTCATGCAGAAACAGGCACCATCGGTAGCAAAAATCCTCGTTGCGGTCGGCTTTGCGCTGTCCTGCTTCGCGCTGCTGCTGTTCCTCTGGATCACCTTCGGCGGGCCCACCCCCTTCAAGGCGAACAGCTACCGCTTCACCGCCGACTTCACGGAGGCGACCACGGTCTCCAAGGAAGCCGACGTGCGGATCGGCGGGGTCACGGTGGGCAAGGTGAAGGAGCTGTCGCTTCCCCCGCAGGGCAATGCCACGCGGATGACGATCGAGCTCGACCCCAAGTACGGACCGATCCCCTCCGACGCGAGGGCGATCCTGCGCCAGAAGACGCTGCTGGGCGAGACCTTCATCGAGCTGACCAGCGGCACCGACGAGGCCGAGCCCTTGCCCGACGGCGGGCAGCTCGGGCCTGGGCAGGTACAGGAGTCGACCCAGATCGACGAGATATTCCAGGCGCTGGACCCGAAGACCCGCAAGGCGTTCCAGATCTGGATGCAGAACTCCGGCGTGGCCGTCGAGGGCCGCGGCCTCGACCTGAACGACGCCTTCGGCAACCTCGGGCCGTTCACCACCGACGCCACGGCGGTCCTCACGATCCTGCGCCGCCAGCAGCGCTCGCTGCAGGGCCTGGTGCGCGATACCGGCCAGGTCTTTGAGTCGCTGAGCGCCCGCGACGCGGAGCTGGCGGGCGCGATCACCGGCTCCAACGCGACCTTCGGGGCGCTTGCCTCGCGCGACGCGGCGCTGGCCGAGGCGATCCGCATATTCCCCACCTTTAACGAGGAGACCCGCCTCACGCTCAACCGCCTGGCCGACTTCGCCGACAACACCCAGCCTCTGGTCACCGACCTAAAGCCGGTCGCCGACGACCTCAGCCCGACGCTCAACTCGATCCGCAAGCTCTCGCCGCACCTCAAGCGGCTGTTCATCGACCTCGGGCCGCTGGTCACCGCGTCGAAGACCGGCCTGCCGGCGCTGCGCAAGCTGCTGCGCGAGCTGCGCCCGGTGCTGGCCGCGCTGGACCCGTTCCTGGCCAACCTCAACCCGATCGTCCGCTACACCAACGCCTACAGCGCGAACGTCGGCGACTTCCTGGCCTCGCCGCCGGCGGCGCTGGCCGGATCCCTCTCGCCGGTCGCCGGCCAGCCCTCCCCGCGCCACACCCTGCGCCAGCTCTCCTACACCAGCACGGAGAGCCTCACGCTCAACCCGACCCGGCTGTCCACCAACCGCGGCAACGGCTACCTGCAGCCGCTCGCGCTCACCTCTCCAGCCGCGACTGCCGGCGGCATCTTCCCCAACTTCGACTGCAAGCCCAGCGGACCGATCCCCGAGTCCGCCGCGACCGTTGCCCGGGCTCCCTGCTTCGTCGCTCCGAAGTTCTCCTCCACCTTCGGAGGCGGACAAGCCCCTCAGGTCTTCGCAGACCCGTAGGCGGCCTCTGCAAACCGGCGCATCTCGCGGTCCTCGGCTGATCGTCTTGCTCACGCACGTTTCAGTGCGCTTGCTGCGCCGATCAACCTGCGTCCCACGACCTGCTTGGTTTTCGAGGCCGTTCGTAGCTCAACATCGACCTGCTTGGTTTTCGAGGCCGTTCGTGCTTCGACCCCCGATCGGCCTGCTTTCGCCGCCGTTCGTACTCCATCCCCCGATCTGCTTGCTTTTCGCGTCCGTTCGTGGGTAAACCTCCGAGCCAATAGGATCAGGCGGGCAACTCGAGTGAGGAGAGAGGTCCTTCTTGGCTTACTTCAATGACGCGCAGGAGGTCTACGACACCGTCGGCAAGCTGTTCAAGGAGCTTGCCGACGACGAGGAGCTTGCGCCGAGGTTCCGCAAGGCGAACACGATCGTCCAGTACGTCTACACCCAGCCCGACTCGGTGATCACGGTGCGCCTCCAGGAGGACCAGCCCGGCGACGTCGACTTCGGCGAGACGGAGATGGATCCCGAGGTGACCATGACGATGAAGGCCGACACGGCGCATCGCTTCTGGCTCGGCAAGGTGAACGTGACGATGGCGATCGCCAGGGGCGAGATCAAGCCGAAGGGGCCCGTTTCGAAGATCCTCAAGCTCGTGCCCCTGACCAAGCCCGTGTTCCCACGCTACAAGGCGATGCTCGAGGCGGACGGCCGCACGGACTTGATTGACGTTTAAGGACTACTTCCAGTTCGCCCACCCGACCCGGATCGTCGCCGGGCGGGGCATGATCGATTCGGTCGGCTTCGAATTCGCCAAGGATGGCGCCAAGCGGCCGCTGATCGTCACTGACGAGGTGATCCGCGGTACCGGCCTGATCGAGAAGGTCGATGCCGGGCTGGCCGACGGGGGGCTCGAGGCCGCCGGCGTGTTCGACCAGGTTCCGCAGGACTCCGGAACCGAGGTGGTCGAGGCCTGTGCGGCGGCGGCGGCCGATGCCGGGGCGGACTCGCTGCTGGCGGTCGGCGGCGGTTCGGTGATGGACACCGCCAAGGTCGCCAACGCGATCTTCGTGCACGGCGGCACGGTCCTCGACTACGAGGGCATCTACCAGCTTCCTCGCGAGGAGGGCATGGAGGGCGCGCCGCTGCCACTGAAGCCACTGGCCTGCATTCCGACCACGGCCGGCACCGGCTCGGAGGTCTCCTTCGGCGCCGTGATCAAGGATCCCGAGCAGGGCGCCAAGCTGTCGCTCGGCGATTTCCCGCTGTTTCCGCGACTGGCGATCCTCGATCCCGAGGCGACCCGGACGCTTCCGCCGCCGATCGCCGCAGCGACCGGAATGGACGCGATTACCCACGCCATCGAGGGGTACACCTCCACCGAGTGGACTCCCCATGGCGACGCCTTCGCGATCGGCGCCCTGCGATTGATCCGCGACAACCTCCCGGTCGCCGTCGAGGACCCCTCCGAGGAGGAGGCGCGCGGCAACATGCTCGTTGCCGCCTCGATGGCGATCGTCCCGGGTGCGGCCGCGAACGTGGCCCTCGGCGCCACCCACTCGATGTCACATCCGGCCGGCGCCCGACACGGAGTCCCGCACGGCGTCGCAAACGCGATCAACCTGCCGCACGTGATCCGCTTCAACGCCGACGATGAGGCAACCGCCGACCGCTACCGCGAGATCGCGGCGCTGCTGGGCGCCGATGCAGGTGGCTCGGGCGCCGAGGTGGGGGAGTCGCTGGCAGGCTGGATCGCCGATCTCACCACCCGCCTCGGCCTCCCGCAGCGGCTGTCCGAGGTCGGCGTGCCGGAGGCCGGGATCCCGGATCTAGTCGAGGGCGCGATGGGCGACGGCTGCACCCTGGTCAACCCTCGAGAGATGACCGAGGAGGACTTCACGGCGCTCTACGAGGCCGCGTTGTGAGCGCTGGGCAGGACGCCGAGACCTGGGCCGACACGGTCCGCTCCTACGGCGAAAAGCACGGGCTTACATACGAGCCGGTCGGCGGGATCAATCCCAAGGACGCCCCGGTGGCGCTCTGCGTCGGCGGGACCAACCGCCTCACCGGTCAGCTCGGCGAGGACTTCTGGGGGTCGTCATGCGACGCCGACGAGAAGGAGACCGGCGGCCTCTTCAGCAAGGCGGTGCTGCCGACCGCCGTGCTGGTCAAGGCCCACATGCCAGATCTCGCCCAGGTGCTGCCCGCCTTCAACGTCGAGTCGATCGAGGCCCGCCCGGAGGACTTCGTAGAGAAGCGTGTCGCCCGCAAGGTCGAGTTCGAGAGCATCGACTTCAACCGGCGCTTTCTGGCCACCGTCCCCAGCCAATACGACCCGGTGGCGCTGCGCGAGCTGTTCGGGCCCGGGTTTCTGGAGTGGGTGACGACGACCTCCAACGAGATCGACTTCGGCGTTTCGGAGCGGCAGCTGTGGTTTCTCTGGAGGCTTCGGGAGCGCAGCGCCGACGAGCTCGACGAGGCTCTGCGCAGCGCCGGCCAGTTGTTTCGGCGCGTGCGGGGCGAAATGGAGGAGCACGGCATCCACACCTACCCGGCCGGCCCCTGGCACGCCGGCATGGAGCCGTTCCCCCCCGGCCGATAGGCCGCGGGTCCTGTCACGCCGGACCCGCTTTCGGCCCGTGCTCGCAAGCTCCGCGCGGGGCCGAAACCGGGCCCGCCGCACCACCCGCGGGTCAGCCGTCGCGCGACTTCAGCAAGCGACGCCTGGTGCGGTAGAAGCGGATCGACTTGCGCAGGTTGCGGCGATAGCGGGCGAGCATGCTCTCGTCGGGCAGCTCGAACCCGCCGATCAGCTTGTGGGGAACCAGCGCCCAGCCGTCTTCGTTTCGGACGAGGTCGCCGCGCACCTGGAAGTTCTCCTGCCAGGAGAAGTCCGGGGCGTGCGCGTGTGCGGCGAGGCAGGCGCGCCCCTCCAGCAGGGGAACCCCGCCGGGCTCGGCGCCGATCCGGATGATCCTGGCGTCGCTCTCCGTCTCGACCGGGACTCGTACTGCGAGCGGAAAGCCGTCGGGCGCAACCCAGGAGAGCACTGCATGCGAATGGCGCCGCCCAAGCTCCTCGGCCCGCTCGTCCCAGGCGGCCGCCCCGCCCTCCGCAGCGGCGGGCGGCTCGGTGGCCTCCTCGATATGGCCCGAGCGGACCTCCTCGATGTGCGAGTCGTGCAGCACCGGCTCGGCGGTGAGGTCTCCCTGGGGCCACACGAATACCCGCTCCGGCCGCACCTTCACGTAGATCCGCTCGAAGTACCAGCTGAACATCCGTTCCAGCGGCTTCGGAGGCAGCATCTCCTTGGTCGCGGGCAGCTTGCGCAGCGACTCCTCGCGGTAGCGCTCCCGGTTCGCCTTCAGATCGCGGTCGTCCACCTCGGCGGTGCCCTGGACCAGCACCGCCGGCGCACCCTCGATTCCGCAGCCCGTGGGGTCGGAGAAGAGCAGGCTGACGCGGGGGTTGCGTCGCGCGTCCAGCGCCTTCTTCGGGTAGCCGACGCCGGTCGTGATGTCGATTGTCGCCTCCCCGGGCCGGTAGTAGGGCGTGACCGGCCAGGCGATCGGCTGGCCGCGCGAGTCGACCGTCGTGTACTCGGTGGTGATGAACCGCTCGAAGACCTGCTGGATGTCCTTCGGGAGCGTGCTTGTCACACCCGGAAAGCTATCGCTGCGCCTCAGGCCTCGTTGTATCCGGGCTCGCCGGGAAGGATGATCCGGTGATTCTCGCGGTCGCCGACCACTTTGGGCATGATCGGCTCGACCTCGCGGTCGCGGGAAGCCTCGAGGGCCTCGGCGCTGGTCCGGTAGGGCAGCAGCGACTCCAGCTGCTTGATGGTGGGGAAGACGAGGTCGAGCTCGCCGGCGGCGTGCGCGTCCAGCGCGGCCTGCGGCTCGAACCAGGCCGCGTCGGTGGTCTCGAACCCGTCCGGACGGGGCGGCGAGTGGGCCGGTGCGAGAGCGAGGAAGAACCATGTGTCGAAGCGCCTGGGCACGACCTCCGGGGTGATCCAGCGCGAGTAGAGCACCAGCTCGTCGCTGCCGCCCAGCTCGATTCCCGCCTCCTCGCCGAGCTCGCGCAGCGCGCATGCGCGGTAGCCGGCTTCGCCCTCGCCGTCCTCGGCGTCCCTGGTGCCGCCCGGGAAGACCCAGACGCCCGGCATGAAGCCGGACTCCTCGCTGCGCTTCAGCAGCAGGACCTCGAGGGCGCGGTCGGAGTGGCGGCCGCCGCGCCGCGACAGGATCACCGCCGCGGCAGGGCGGGGGGTGGCGGGTGCTGGCATCGCGGCGCACCCTAGCCGCGTGGGCGCTGCAATGCCGGGAAGCGCTGGGATAACCTCCCCGGCGTATGGAGGCTGCCACGAAGCGGCTGTGGGTGTGCACTTCCTGCGGGTTCATCTACGACCCCGACGAGGGGGACCCGGACGGCGGCGTGCCGCCGGGCACGGCCTTCGACGACATCCCTGACGATTGGTTCTGCCCCGTGTGCGGGGCGCGCAAGTCCGACTTCGAGCCCTACGAGGAATAGCGGGCCAAGCCGCCGCAGTCGGCGTTAGCCGCCGAGCGCAGCCTGTCGGGCGCGGCGCAGGTAGGCTCGGTGCCCGAGCCAGGCGGCGGCGCCGAACAGCATCAGCGGCAGCATCACCGCCAGGGTGACCAGGGCGACTCCCGCCGCGACGGCCAGGATGCGGCCCGCGTCACCCAGCGCGTCGGGGATCGTCCACTGGTTTTCGTCGGAAGGCACGACCACCGACTCGTCGCCGGTGACGACGCTCAGAGAGACGCGTGAGAAGTCGGCGCGTCGCTCCAGGTTTCGCACCTGGGACCGGAATGCAGCGATGCGGCCGCGCACGATCCGCAGCTGCGCCTTGACGCTCTCGCGCTCGGCCTCGGTGTCGGCCTGCGCAAGCTGCTTCAGGAGGCCCTCGGCTTCGGCCCGGGCGTCGCGCAGGTTCTCGCGCGCGGTCACGAACGGCGCCGTGATGTCCTGGGTGCTCTCCTGCCGCGAGCGAACCTCGGCCAGCGCCGAGAGGTCGGCCAGCGCCGAACTGAGCCGGGAGCTCGGAATCAGCAGCAGGAAGTCGGCTCCGGCCTCGCCCTCGGCGCCGTCGCGTACCGAGGAGGAAAGCACCAGGCCGCGGTGGCGACCGACGACGCGGAACACTTCGCCGGAGACGTCTTGGACCTGCTCGGGCTCGGTGCCGAGGGTCAGCTCCGCCGCGCGCTCGATCTGGCGGTTGCGGGCGTTGGGCACCGCACCGGTCCCGCCACTGAGCGGGACACCACCGCTGTCCGGCGGGATCGGGGCGACCGACTCCGCACGCCCGAGATCGGCCTCGCCGGTCGCCGGTGCGGCGGCCGCCGGGCCCGCGGAGGGCGCTCCCTGCTCCTGGGCGGCTTGTGGCGGCGAGGCGCTCTTGAGCGTGGGCGTCTGGTCGTCACCCCTACCGCCACGGCTCGAGACCACGACCGCGGTGCCCACGATCACCACCGCCGTCGCCCCGGCCAGCGCCGGAAGCAGCCGGCGCCGCGGGATTGCACCGCGCATGCGGTCGGCGATACCGCCGAGAAGGGCGCCGCTGTGCCGGCGTCGGGGGAAGCCGGTGGAGGCTTGCTCGTCGAGCGCTGCTGCGAAGTCCTCGGGGGGCGCTACGCGCATCTCGTGCAGCTCGCTCGCCAGCGCGGCCAGGTCGGCGTGCTCGGGGTCGACCGGCTTGCCGGCCAGTGCAGCTTCCAGGGCCTCGAGCTCGCGCTCGGCCTGCGGGTCCATGGTCATGTCCTCGTTTCGGGGGTTCATCTGCACGCCTCTCTGAGCTTGGTGATCACACGGTGAAGTCGGGTGCCGGCATTCGACTCGCTCACTCCCAGAAGGCCGGCGATCTCGGAGTTGGAGAGCCCGGCGAAGAACTTCAGTGCGACGAGCTCCCGCTCGCGGGAGTCAAGGCCGGCCAGCGCGGCGCGCACCGTCGCCCGCCTGCTGCTCTCCTCGGCGAGGTGACCCGGCGACGGCGAATCGACGTCCTGCGCCTCTTCGGTGAGCTCGGCCTGTCGCTTGCCGCGACGCAACTCGTCCAGCGCGGCGTTGCGGGCGATCCCGAACAGCCAGGCACGGGGGTTGCCGCGCCGCGGGTCGAAGCGGTGGCGCTTGCGAAAGGCGCGCTCGAAGGCGGTGGCGGTCACCTCCTCGGCGGCGCTGCGGTTGCGCAGCAGCCCCGCCGCGTAGGCGAAGACGTCGTCGCGGCTGGAGCGATAGAGCTGCTCGAAGGCGATGTCGGCCGCCCCGGGGGCCTCGCTGGCGGGCGCTGCGAGCGTCTGCTCCATGCCCCTACTACGGTCGCGCCGCCGTTTCATCACAGCGAGTATCGACGCCGGGCCGAGGTGGCAGCTTGGGGAGGCTAGGCGGCCTGGCGCAGCGGCTCCGGAACGGCCTCCATCTCGACCGTCTCCGACTCCGCCGCGTCGCCGTAGGCGCCGGCCACAGCCTTCTCGATCGAGGCGGCCGTGATCTCGAGCAGGCGCCGCAGGTCGCCCTTCGAGATCCCCAGCGGCGGCATCAGGACCACCACGTCGCCGAGCGGGCGGATGATCGCGCCGCGGCCGCGCGCCTCCAGCGCGACTCGGTTGCCTAGCCGCAGCGCCGGGTCGTGCTCGCCGAGGTCGATGCCGGCCATCATGCCTCGCCCGCGCACCTCGGCCACCTCGTCCATCTCGGCGACCTCCTCGAGCAGGCCGTGCAGCAGCCGGACCTTCGGCTGCAGGCGCAGCAGCGTTCGCTCCCTCTCGAAGACGTCGAGGTTGGCGATCGCCGCCGCGCAGGCGAGCGGGTTGCCGGTGTAGGTGTGGCCGTGAAAGAAGGTGCGGAACTGCTCGTGGGCGCCGAGGAAACCCTCGTAGACACGCTCTGTGGTGAGCGTTGCTGCGAGCGGCATATAGCCGCCGGTGAGGCCCTTGGCGAGGCAGAGGAAGTCCGGAGTCACCCGTTCCTGCTCGCAGGCGAACATCGTGCCGGTGCGGCCGAATCCCGTCGCGACCTCGTCGCAGATCAGCAGTACGCCGTGTCGGTCGCAGAGGTCGCGCACCCGGGCGAGGTAGCCGGGGGGATGGACCAGCATCCCGGCGGCGCCCTGCACGAGCGGCTCCACGATCACCGCCGCGATCTCCTCCTCGTGCGTGCGCAGAATCCGCTCCATGTCGGCGGCGTCGCCGGGTTCGGCGGCGTGCGAGCCGAACAGCAGCGGCCGGTAGGCCGCGTGGAAGAGGTCGATCCCTCCCACCGAGACGGCCCCGATCGTGTCCCCATGGTAGGCGTCGCGCAGCCGCACGAAGCTGGTGCGGCGTACGTGCTGGCCGCCGCGCTGCTGCCAGTACTGGAAGGCCATCTTCAGCGCGACTTCGGTGGCCGTCGACCCCGAGTCCGAGTAGAAGACCCGGCTCAGCCCCGGCGGGGCGAGATCAACCAGGCGCGCGGCCAGCTCAGCCGCACCCGGGTGTGAGAGCCCGAGCATGGTCGTGTGGGCGACCCTGGCCAGCTGGTCGCGCAGCGCCCGGTCGATGAGGGGGTGGCGATGGCCGTGGACGTTGCACCACAGCGAAGAGGTGCCGTCGATGTATCGGCGGCCGTCGCTGTCGATCAGGTCCGTCCCCTCGGCCCGCTCGATGACCAGTGGTTCCTCCGCGCACCAGTCGCGCTGTTGCGTGAACGGGTGCCAGAGATAGCGGTGGTCGAGCTTGCTGGGGGGGGCCGGCATCGCCGCGACCGACAGTAGAGGCCGCCCCGGTTGGAATTTATGGCGCGCGTTCCTGCAACTTGCCGGGTTGTGTGAGGTGCGTCACGCGGCACGATCCCGCTATCCAAAGAAGCTTGCGCATGTGCAACTATTGCTTGCATGCAAGCGACTGGCACGGCCGAGCTTCAAGCCGGGAAGGACCGCGACGTCTCCGCCGAGGCTCGCGAGACGGCTGCCCGCCTCGGCGCGTTCCTGCGCTACCTGTTCGCCTTCGATCGCGGCGAGCACCTGCGCACGATCGATCAGAGCGGCCTCACGCTCACGCAGTGCAAAGCGCTCTTTCTGCTCACCGGCCCGGGCGGCGAGGAGGCGCAGCTGACCGGCAGCGAGATCGCCGAGCAGCTCGGGATTTCCCACGCCGCGCTTAGCCGCGCGCTGGACGGCCTCGTGCGCAAGCGTCTCGTCAAGCGGGTCGAGGATCGCAGCGATCGCCGGGTGCGGCGCATCGCCGCGTCCGAAAAGGGTCGCGAGCTGGCCGGGACGCTGATGCAGACTCGAATGGCCGGCCTGGAGAGCTTTGCGGCGAGCCTCAGCGCGGCCGAGCGCCGCAAGCTCGACGCCGCCTTCGAGGCGCTGCTCTCGCGCGAGGAGATCGCCGCGACATACGCGCAGATCAAGAAGGCCCGCCGATGACCGGCTACCGCGAGCGCCTGATCACCGACGACAACCGCAAGTGGTGGACGCTCGGCGCGATGTGCTTCGCGCTGTTCATGATCATGCTCGACAACACGGTCGTGAACGTGGCGCTGCCCTCGATCCAGCGCGACCTCGGCGCCTCGATCTCGGCCCTGGAGTGGACGGTCAACGGCTACACGCTCTCCTTCGCCGTGCTGCTGGCGACCGGTGGGCGGCTTGGCGACATCTTCGGCCGCCGCCGCATGTTCATCGCAGGAGTGATCGTCTTCACAGCCTCCTCGGCGACCGCCGGGCTCGCGCCCGACACCCAGTGGCTGGTGATCAGCCGCATCGCCCAGGGCGTCGGGGCGGCATTCATGATGCCGGGGACCCTCTCGATCATCACCGACGCCTTCCCCGCTGCCGAGCGCGGCAGGGCGATCGGCACCTGGGCGGGCGTCTCCGCGCTGGCGTTGGCGATCGGCCCGGTGCTGGGGGGCTTCCTCACCGAGCACGTCTCCTGGCAGGCGATCTTCTTCATCAATCTCCCGGTCGGCGCCGGTGCCGTGCTCGCGGCGCTGTTCGCCGTGCGCGAATCGCGCGACCACACCGTCGGCCACGAGGTCGACTACGCGGGCGTCGCCGTGTTGACCGGCGGCCTCACCGCGCTCGTCCTCGCCCTCGTCGAGGGCAACAGCTGGGGCTGGGGCTCGCCCGAGATCGTGTCGCTGATCGTCGGCTCGGTGATCCTGCTGATCGCCTTCGTCGCGATCGAGCTGCGGGTGAAGGCGCCGATGATCGAGTTCGGACTGTTTGCCAATCGCAACTTCATCGGCTCTGTGACGGTCGCCTTCATCGTCTCTTTCGCGATGCTGGGGATGTTCTTCTTTCTCGCCATGTACATGCAGAACGTGCTCGGCTATACGCCGCTGGAGGCCGGCGTGCGGTTCCTGCCCACGACCCTGATGGTCATGATCGTTGCGCCGATCGCGGGACGCCTTTCGGACCGGATCGGCCCCCGCTGGCCGATCACGGTCGGCCTCTCGATGGTGACCGTCTCGCTCTATCTGTTCACCCTGATCGACGCCGGGACCACCTACTCCGACCTGCTGCCCGGATTCATGCTGATGGGAATCGGCATCGCGCTGACGATGTCGCCGATGTCGACCGCCGCGATGAACGCCGTCGCCGCGGCAAAGGCCGGGATCGCCTCGGGTGTGCTGTCGATGTTCCGCATGATCGGCGGAACCTTCGGGGTGGCGGCGATCGGTGCGATTTTCCAGGGGGAGGTGAGGTCGCGGCTCGACGAGCTGCTCGCGAACACGTCGGTCAGCGCCGGCCAGCGCTCCGAGATCGCCAACACCCTCGGCAGCGGTAGCTCCGCCCCCGGGATTATCCCGCCGGCCGAAGCCAAGCAGGTTGCAGCAGCCGGCAACGACGCCTTCGTCTACGCGCTCAGCCATGCGATGCGCCTCTCGATGGCCGTAGCCGCCGCGGGGGCCGTGATCGGCTTCCTTTTGATCGAGGGCCGGCTGCGCCGCCGCGAGACCGTGGAGCCTGCCGGCCCCGCGATGGCCGCCGGGGCGCCGCCCGCCGGGGGCGAGGTAGCCGCACGCGGTTCGACGGCCGGCGTCGGCGGCTAGCCGAGCAGGCCCTCCGCGCGCTCGAGGCGCGGCCACCCATCCGGCTGGGTGAGGTCGATCTCCGGCAGTCGCTCCACCGGTACCCCGCCGAGCCGCTCGACCGCCTCGAGGTTGGAGCGTTCCACCTCACCTGGGTGCCGCGGCCAGGGGGTGAGCACGACCGACTCGACCTCCATCCCCACCGCTCGCGCCGCCTCCAGGGTAAGCAGGGTGTGGTTGATCGTCCCCAGGCCCGGCGGGGCTGCGACCACCAGCGGCAGAGCAAGGTCGCGGGCGAGATCTCGGACCAGGTAGCCGAGCGTGAGCGGCACCAATAGGCCCCCGACGCCCTCGCAGACGATCGCGTCGGCGCCGGCCGCGGCATCGCGCGCGGCCGCCAGCAGGCGGGCCGGCTCGATCCGCTCGCCGGCCAGCTCTGCCGCAAGGTGCGGGGAGGCGGGCGGCCCGTATCGATAGGGGGCGATCTGCCCATCACCCTGGGTGCTGCCCGCTGCACGGCGCAGCAGCGCGTGGTCGGGCTCGCCGCCCTCGTCGAGCCCGGTCACCGCGGGCTTGAAGACGGCAACCCTGCGTCCCTCGGCGGCGAGCCCGTGGGCGATCGTTGCCGCGACCACGGTCTTGCCGACGTCGGTGCCGGTCCCGGTGACGAAGGTGCCGAGCACCGGGGCGCTCAGGCGGCTCTTCTGAGCGCCTGAGCGGCTTCCGCGTCCGGGCTCTCGGCCCAGTCGTCCTCGGCCCAGTCCTCGCCGGCCGACACGGCCGGCTCGACGGGCATGCCCAGCTCGCGTGCCGCTGCGGCAATCTGCTTGGCACCCCGGGCCAGCTCGGCCGGGCGGTGGGTGGCCATCACCGTGAGCCGCAGGCGCGACGCACCATCGGGAACCGTAGGCGGCCGGATCCCCTGCGCGAACACGCCCCGCTCCAGGGCCCGCTCGCAGAGTCGCATCGCCGCGTTGGCGTCGCCGACCATCACCGGAACGATCTGGGTCTCGGTCGGCCCCGGGGCCAGTCCCTCCTCGACCAGCGCCGCGCGCATCGCCGCCGCGTTGGCCTGCAGGCGCTCGATCCGGTGCGGGTTCGATTCGAGCAGGTCCAGGGCGGCCAGCGCCGCCGCGACCGCCGGCGGGGCGGGTGCCGTCGAGAAGATGAAGGAGCGCGCCGTGTTGATCAGGTATTCGACCACCTCGCCGCTCCCGCACACGTAGGCGCCGTAGCCACCGAGCGCCTTGCCCAGCGTCCCCATCACGACATCGACCTCGCGCGTCAATCCGGCGGCCGCGACCGACCCGCGCCCGCCGGGGCCGACCGCGCCGGTTGCGTGGGCCTCGTCCACCATCAGGCGGCAGTCGTGCCGGCGCGCGAGCCGCACCAGGCCCTCGAGCGGCGCCAGGTCACCGTCCATCGAGAAGACGCCGTCGGTGACGATCAGCGAGCCACGACCCTGGGCCTGCCGCAGGCCCCAGTCGAGGTGCTCGAGGTCGGCGTGCCGGTAGACGAAGGTCTCGGCGCGCGAGAGCCGACAGCCGTCGATGATGCTGGCGTGGTTGAGCTCGTCGGAGAAGATCACCTCTCCGTTGCGGGCCAGAGCGGCGATCGCGCCGGTGTTGGCGAGGTAACCGGAGCCGAACAGCAGCGCCGCCTCGTAGCCCTTGAACTCGGCGAGCCGCTCCTCCAGGCGCCGGTGCAGCTTCATGTTTCCGGAGATCAGCCGCGAGCCGCCCGTGCCCACACCCCAGCGCATCGCCGCCTCGGCCGCCGCCTGGCGGACCCGCGGGTGATCGGCGAGGCCGAGGTAGTTGTTGGAGCAGAGCAGCAGCACCGGGCGACCGTCGAGCAGGACCCTCGGCCCCTGGGGGCCGCTGATCAGCCTCAGCCGCCGGTAGAGGCCCCGCTCGCGCAGCTCCTCCAGCCGATCGGCGAGGTCCGTCACTAATCCCCCCAGCCGGCCGGCTGTGCTTCGCTCGGATAGGGGGGAGGCTTGCCCTTCTTCTTGATCACCCGGAGCTGCGTCGAGGGATCCCAGAAGTTGGCCTCGTCCTGGCTGTCGATCAGCTCCTCCATCGGCGTCGCCGGGGCCTCGCCGTCGAGCCAGCCACTGCGGTTGTCCGGGCGCGGGTGGGCGCCGTTGTCGGGCTGGCGGGCGACGTTGAGGCCGAGCTCGCTGAACATGCGGCGGTCGTCCTCGGGCTCGGCGCCCAGGGTGGTGAGGAAGTTGCCCATCATCACCCCGTTTAGGCCCGCCTTGACCGCCAGCGGCTGCAGGTCGCCGAGGTTCTCGACCCTCCCTCCGCAGAGGCGGAACAGCGCTCCGGGGATGATCAGCCGGAAGATCGCCACCCACTTGACCACCTCCCAGGCGTCCATCAGCTCGCGGTCGCCGAACTTGGTGCCGGGTCGCGGATTGAGCAGGTTGATCGGGACCGAGGTGGGGTTGATCTCCGACAGCTCGAAGGCCATCTCCACCCGCTGCTCCGGGCTCTCGCCGAGGTTGAGGATCCCGCCCACACAGGTCTCCAGCCCCGCTTCCTTGACCGCCTGGATGGTGCGCAGCCGGCCCTCGTAGCGGACAGTCGTCGAGACCTCCGGGTAATAGGAGCGCGACGATTCGACGTTGTGGTGGACGCGCTGGATGCCGGCCTCGCGCAGCTGGCGCGCGCGCGGCGTCGACATGTGGCCGATCGAGGCGCAGCGCTTCAGGTTGGTCTTCTCGGCCACCAGGCGTGCGCCCTCCAGCACCTTCGCGAAATCGCGCTTGGAGAGACCCTGGCCCTGGGTGACCATGCAGAAGCGGTGCGCCCCCGCCGCCTCGGCCGCCCTTGCGTGCTCGAGGATCTGCTCCGGCTCCATCATGGCGTGCATCGGGGTGTCCGCCTCCGCGTTGCGCGACTGGGCGCAGAACCCGCAATCCTCCGCGCATCCGCCCGACTTGGCGTTGACCAGCGAGCACATGTCGGTGGAGTCGCCGAAGTTCTCGCGCCGGACCTGCCAGGCACGCTCGACCAGCTCGCCGATCTCCTCGTGGTCGGTGAGCGCGCCGAGCTGCTGCGCCTCCTCGAAGCTGATCAGGGGCGGCATCCGCGGCAAGGCTACGAGCGTGCCCGGACGCCCTCGGCGACCGGTGTAGCCGCAACCCGAGGCGGGCTACCGTGTTCTCGGGTTTGGATGGCGTTCACCGAGGGAGAACAACCCCCGCTGCGCGGCAGGCACGTGATCGCAGCTGCCGCCGCGCTGCCTCGCCTCTCGCTGCCGGTCGCGATCGGTGCCCGGCACGCCGACAGCGCGGCGGCCAAGGCGAAGAAGTCCGCGCCGCCGCCGAACGTCCTGATCATCGAGACCGACGACCAGGACATCGCCTCGCTGCGGGTGATGCCGAACGTGCAAGAGCTGATCGGCGACCATGGGGTCACCTTCCCGAACAGCTTCGTCAACTACTCGCTGTGCTGCCCGTCGCGGTCGACGATGCTGACCGGCTAGTACGCGCACAACCACGGCGTGCTCGGCAACCAGGCGCCGGAGGGCGGCTTCGACAAGCTCGACTCGACCACCACGCTGCCGGTCTGGCTGCAGCGCGCGGGCTACTACACGGGCCTGATCGGCAAGTACCTCAACGGCTACGAGTCACACCGCGACGACCCGGAGGGCCGCTGATCCCGCCCGGCTACAGCGAGTGGCAGGGCTCGACCAGGACCTACGACTTCTACGGCTACGAGCTGAACGAGAACGGCACGCTGATCCAGTACGGGTCGCCCAACGCGAACCCCGACAATCCCGGCAACCCGGCCAACTACTCGACCGACGTCTACACCGACAAGGCGGTCGACTTCATCGCCCGTCGCGCCCCCTCCAGCCAGCCCTTCTTCCTCTGGCTCAGCTATCTGGCTCCGCACAGCGGCGGCCCGAACCCCGACCCGCCCAACGAGAGCCATTGTGCCGGCACGGCCAAGCCGGCGCCGCGCCACCTGCACGCCTTCGACGCCGAGCCGTTGCCGCAGCCGCCCTCCTTCAACGAGGCCGACGTCGCCGACAAGCCGGCGGGGATCGAGACCCGCAACCTGTTCGACGGCGACGACCTCAGCGACATCACCCGTTTCTATCGCTGCCGGCTCGCATCGCTGCTGGCCGAGGACGAGGGGGTGGCCGAGGTGGTCAACATGCTGCGCGGCTCGGGCGAGCTGGACAACACGTTGATCGTCTTCACCGCCGACAACGGCTTCATGCACGGCGAGCACCGAGTCAAGAGCGGCAAGGTCGTGCTCTACGAGGAGTCGATCCATGTGCCGCTGCTGATCCGCGGGCCGGGCTTCCCGCAGGGCAAGACGATCCGCGATATGGCGATCAACAGCGACATCGCGAAGACGATCGTCAAGGCGACAGGCGCCGGCCCCGACCGCCGCCTCGACGGCCTGGCCCTGCAGAACTTCGGCGACAACCTGGTCCGCGAGCGCGGTCGCGAGCTGCTCATCGAGACCAACGGCTACCAGGCCGTGCGCACCCATCGCTACATCTACGCCGAGCACTTCGGGGGCGAGAGCGCAGGAGAGAAGGAGCTCTACGACCTCGATGCCGATCCCTACGAGCTGACCAACGCCGCAGGCAACCCCTCCTATGCCGCTGTGGAGTCCGCCCTGGCCAGGCGGCTTGCAGCGCTTCGCGGCTGTTCCGGGGACAGCTGCCGACGCACCCCGCACCTGAAGATGAAATTGCGAAGGCGCAGCGGGCCGAACGGCTGCGCGCGTCGCCCTGTGACCGCCCTGGTCGACGGCGCGGACCGTTCCAAGACCGTGCTGGGCGAGTTCTACGTGAATGGCAAGCGGGTCAAGACCGACCGCAGGCGCCCCTTCAAGGACAAGCTGCCGTACGGCCGGCTGAAGCGCAAGCGCGTCGCCAAGCTGAGGTTGCGCGCCACCCTCACCGACGGGCGGCGGATGACGATCGAGAAGCGGTTGCGCGCCTGCCGGTAGGCGCGGCATCTAGACTCGCCGACCGGTGCGAAACCGACGCGAGCGAAGCGTGACGATCCGCAGGCGGCGGGCCGTGGCGGCGCTTCTGATCGGGGCGATGGCTGTGGCGACCGGGTTGAGCGTGGCGCTCGGGGACGGCACCGAGAGCGCGGCCCCGGGGGCCCCCGATGCCGGCGACCTCACGGTCCGCCAGCTCGCCGGCGAGCGGCTGGTCGCGGGCTTCGACGGCCGGCAGCCGCCGAAGCGGCTGAGGGAGATGATCCGCTCCGGCGAGCTGGCCGGGGTGGTGCTGTTCTCCGAGAACTTCTCCGGCCGACGCAGCGCCCGGCGCCTTGCCCGCGGTCTGCAGGCGATCCGCCGGCCGAAGCTGCTGCGCGACCCGCTGCTGGTGATGGTCGACCAGGAGGGCGGGCTCGTCAAGCGCCTGCCCGGCGCTCCGACCGCCTCAGCGCAGGAGATGGGCAGTCGTGGAGCCGCCTTCTCCGGCCGCCAGGGCCGCCGCACCGCCCGCAACCTGCGCGGCGCCGGCGTCAACGTCGACCTAGCTCCCGTGCTCGACGTCGGCCGGCCCGGCGGGGCGATCCGCGAGGAGGGCCGCAGCTTCGGCGCCACGGCGAGCAAGGTCTCCCGGACCGGGGTGGCTTTCGCCGAGGGTCTGCGGGCGGGCGGCGTGGCGACCACCGCCAAGCACTTCCCCGGGCTGGGTGCCGCCGACATCAACACCGACGTCGGCGTCGAGCGCATCGGGCTGCCGAAGAGCACCCTTCGCCGCGTCGACGAGGCGCCGTTCGAGAGCTTTGCCGGGGCCGGTGGGGAGCTGGTGATGATGAGCTCGGCGATCTATCCGGCGTTCTCGGAGCGACCGGCCGCCTTCGCCCGCCCGATCGCCACCGGTGAGCTGCGCGACCGCATCGGCTTCGAAGGAGTCTCGGTCACCGACGCGCTGCAGAGCGTCGCCGTCGCGGCCTTCGGCGGCCCGGCCAAGGCCGGCAGGGCGGCCGCCCGCGCCGGCACCGACCTGCTGCTGTTCAGCGATTTCCACGCGGCAGCACGCGCCGGTGCCGCATTGCGAGGAGCCCTTCGCAGGCATGCGCTGCCGCGCGCCGCATTCGAGGCCTCCGTCCAGCGGGTGCTCGACCTGCGGGCCGGGCTCGGCTCCTAGCTGCGGCCCGGGGGATCCCATCGGCTGGGGCGGATCCCCCTCGACGAGGGGAGAATCCCCAACGAGTGAAGCCTTTTGGCCCCTATGGGGTACCAAAGTCTTCAACCGTCGCCGGCCGACGTCTGGGCGCTGGCCGCAAGACAACACGGTGTGATTGCGCGGGCGCAGCTGCTCGACCTGGGGTTCAGCCCGAAGGCGATCAAACACCGCATCGCAAACGGGCGACTGCACCCGGTGCGACGCGGGGTGTACGCGCTGGGGCGGCCCGAGCTCACCCGGTACGGCCGCTGGATGGCCGCGGTTCTGAGATGCGGTCCCGATGCCGTCCTCAGCCACGCGAGCGCGGCCGCACTCTGGGAGATCGGCACCGAGCGGTCTATAGGGATCCAGATATCGGTGCCGGCTGATGTGGTCCGCCGCCCACCCGGCATCGTTGTCCACCGTCGGGCGGAACTCACCTCCGAGGATACGACGCGGCATCTCGGCATCCCCGTCACGACGCCGGTCTGCACCCTTGTGGACATCGCCCTGCGCCTGACCCGCGCTCAACTCGAGGCTGCAATCAACGAAGCGGACAAGCATGACCTCGCAGATCCCCAGACATTGAGATCAGCCCTCGGCGCAATGGCCGGCTCGCCGGGCGTGGTGGTCCTGCGCGAGACGCTCGACCGCAGGACGTTCACCCTCACCGACTCGGAGCTCGAGCGCCGTTTTCTGCCAATCGCCCGCGCAGCGGGACTCCCACCGCCGGAGACAGGACGGGATGTGAAGGGGTTCAAGGTTGACTTCTACTGGCCCGGTCTGGGGCTTGTGGTGGAGACCGACGGCTTGCGCTATCACCGCACGCCGGCGCAGCAGGCCAGGGACCGCCTGCGAGACCAGACGCACGTCGCGACCGGCCTCACGCCGCTGCGTTTCACACACGCTCAGGTGCAGTTTGAGCCGGACCACGTGAGAGCGACGCTGACCGCGGTTGCACATCGACTTGGATGTGCCACAACCCCTCTCAAGGACATCCGCTAGCGGGGATCTGTGCCGGGCAGTGACGGGTTCTTGGCGCCGAAGCGTCTGGCTAGGTCCCGCCCACCGTCACGTCACCCGCCAGCGACTCCCAGAGGTAGATCGACGCAAGGCTGCGGTGGGGGCTCCAGCGCTCGCCGATCTTCACCACCTCCTCGGGTGTCGGTATCTCCTCCATGCCGTAGGCGAGCTGGATCGCCTTGCGGATCCCCAGGTCGCCGCCGGCGAGCACGTCGGGCCGCTCGAGGTGGAAGATCAGGAACATCTCGGCGCTCCAGCGGCCGAAGCCCCTCACCGCGACGATCTCGTCGATCACCTCCTCGTCTGACAGCTCGTCGAGGCGGTCCAGCTCCAGCTCGCCGCTCTGCACGTGGGCGGCGAGGTCGCGGATGTATTCGACCTTGCGCCCGGACATCCCCGCGCCGCGCAGCTTCGACTCGTCGGCGGCGAGGATCTGCTCGGGGCTGGGGGTCTCGCCGTCGAAGGCCTCCAGCACCCGCCCGTGGATGGCCCGCGCCGCCTTCGAGGAAACCTGCTGCGCGACCACCGTGCGTAGCAGCGCCCCGTAGGCGTCGGGCTTGGGAGCTCCGCGGCGGCGGGTGGCGACGCTTCGCTCGCCGAGGCGCTCGATCAGCTCCGCCATCACCGGGTCGGCGGCGGCGAGCTCGGCGCGGGATGCCTTCAGCGTCCGCGCCACCGCGGCTTGCGCTTCTCGCCGAACGCCTTGATGCCCTCGCGAAAGTCCTCCGAGGCGAAGCAGGACTCGCGCAGCGCCACCAGCGCCGCCTCCTGTTGCTCGGTCAGCACCGGGCTCGAGTTGAGGATCTCGATCGCCTGCTTGTTGCCTTTCAGCGACAGCGGCGCGTTGGCGGCGATCTCGGCGGCGAGCTCGACCGAGGCCTGCTCGATCTCGTCGGCCGCGACCACCTCGTGGACGAGGCCGATCTGCTCGGCACGGCGCGCATCGAAGTTCCGCCCGGTCAGGAACAGCTCCTTCGTCCGCGCCAGGCCGATCACGTGAAGGAACTTTCGCAGCCCGGTGTGCCCGTAGATCAGTCCGAGTTTGGCCGGCGGCATTCCCAGCTTCGCGTCCTCGGCGCAGATCCGCAGGTCGCAGGTGATCGCCAGCTCGAGGCCGCCGCCCAGGCAGTGGCCGTTGATTCCCGCCACCGTGGGCCACGGATGCGCGGCCAGCGCCTTCATCGCGGCGTGAAATGGGTGCGCGACCAGCGCCTCCGCGTCACGCTCGAAGGTCTGCTGCGGGATCGAAGCAATGTCGTAGCCGGCGGAGAAGATCGAGTCCGCCCCGGTGATCAGCACGCAGCGGACCTCGATGCCGCGGTCCAGCTGCGGCAGGGCCTCCGCGAGGGCGTCGAGGACCTCGTGGTCGAGCGCGTTGCGCTTCTCCGGGTTGGAGATGCGAAGGCGGGCCACGGCATCGGCCGGCTCGTCGAGCACAAGCTTGCCGCCGGCGAGCTGCTCAGGCATCAACTCTCACCTACTCGAGGACGACGAGGACGTCGCCCTCGTTGACCGACTGGCCCTCCTCGCAGCGGATCTCCTTCACCGTGCCGTCGTCCTCGGACTCGACCGGGATCTCCATCTTCATCGACTCGAGGATCACCAATGTGTCGCCGTCGGAGACGTCGTCGCCGACCGACACCTCGATTTTCCACACGTTGCCGGTGATCTGGGCCTCGATATCCGCCATGGCGCGGCACAATACCCGCCGGGTGGGACCCGAGACACAAGCCGACGACGGAGTCCGGGTGGCGATCGTCGCCGCCCGAAACGAGGCCGAATCGATCGGAGGGACGCTCGACGCGCTGGCCGCTGCGTTGCCCGGTGCGGCGCTGTGGGTCGCCGACGACGCGTCCGAAGACGGCACCGGCGAGATCGCGATGCAGAACGGGGCCCGGGTGGTCAGCCGCCGCCGCCCGCACGGCAAGGGGGCGAACGTGACCGCCGCGGTGGAGGCTGCGTTGAGCGAGACTCCCGAGCCCCGCGTGGTGTTGCTCTGCGATGCGGACCTGGGGGCCTCGGCCGCACACCTCACCCGCCTGGTCGAGGCGGTCGAGGCGGGCGAGTGCGACCTCGCCGTGGCTGCCTTCTCCCACCGCGTCGGCGGCGGCTTCGGGGTCGCGCTCGGGTTCGCTCGCCGGGCGATCCACCGCCTCTGCGGAGCCGAGCCGACCGCCCCGATCTCCGGCCAGCGGGCGATGCGCCCGGAGGTGCTGCGCGAGGCACTCCCCTTTGCCGCCGGGTTCGGGATGGAGATCGGGATCACCGTTGACGCGGTTCGCGCCGGCTACCGCCTGCGCGAGTACGAGCTCGACCTCGAGCACCGCGCCACCGGGCGCACCCTCGGCGGCTTCCTGCACCGCGCCCGCCAGCTACGTGACTTCACGCGTGTGTACATGTCGCGTCGGCGACCCGGCCGGCAATAGCCTCCCCGGCATGAACCGGCAGCAACGAGCAACGAGCAACGAGCAACGAGCAACGAGCCCGTGATCCTCGCGATCGATCAGGGGACCACCGGCACGACCTGCCTCGTCTTCGATGAGGGGGGTCGGATCGCCGGGGGCGCCTACAGCGAGTTCGAGCAGCATTTCCCCGAGCCCGGTTGGGTCGAGCACGACGCGGCCGAGATCTGGCAGGTGACGCGCCGCGTCGCCACCGACGCGATCGTCGACGCCGGGATCCAGGGCGCGGACCTGAAGGGGATCGGGATCGCCAACCAGCGCGAGACCGTGGTCGCCTGGGACCGGCAGACGGGGGAGCCGATCCACCACGCGCTGGTCTGGCAGGACCGCCGCACGGCCGGGCGCTGCGACGAGCTGAAGGAAGCCGGGCACGAGGACCTGGTGCGCGAGCGCACCGGCCTCGTCATCGACCCCTATTTCTCCGGTACCAAGATCGAGTGGATGCTGCGCAACGTCGAGGGCGTCGACCGCGCCGCCTTCGGGACGATCGATTCCTGGCTGGTCTTCAAGCTCACCGGTCGCCACGTCACCGATTACTCAAATGCCTCGCGCACGATGCTGTTCGACATCCGCAAGCTCGCCTGGGACCCCGATCTCTGCGAGTTGCTCGGTGTCGACCCGGCGCAGCTGCCCGAGCCGGCTCCCTCCGCCGAGGTCTACGGCACCACCTCGGAGTTCGGCGGCGAGGTCCCGGTGGCCGGCATCGCCGGCGACCAGCAGGCGGCGCTTTTCGGCCAGGCGTGCCACCGGGCCGGGATGGCCAAGAACAGCTACGGGACCGGCAGCTTCGTGCTGCTCAACACCGGCACCCAGGCCCCGCAGCCGGCCGAGGGCCTGCTCACCACCGTGGCCTGGGGCCTGGGGGGTGAGACCGACTATGCGCTGGAGGCAGCGGTGTTCATCACCGGCGCCGCGGTGCAGTGGCTGCGCGACGGCCTCGGGATCATCGCCGAGGCTTCCGAGACCGAGGAGCTCGCGAGCTCGCTGGACTCCAACGACGGCGTCTACTTCGTCCCCGCCCTGACCGGCCTCGGCTCACCGCACTGGGATCCCTACGCGCGTGGGACGATCGTCGGGTTGACGCGCGGAGCAGGCCGGGCCCACCTGGCGCGGGCGACGCTGGAGGCGATCGCCTACCAGACCGTGGACGCGGTGCGGGCCCAGGAGGCCGCCTCGGGCGAGCGGTTGGAGTCGCTCAAGGCCGACGGAGGGGCGGTCGCCAACTCCTGGTTGATGCAGTTTCAGGCGGACGTCCTCGGTGCCCCGGTGATCGTCCCGGAGATCCCCGAGACGACCGCGCTCGGCGCGGCGTATCTGGCCGGGATCGCGACCGGTCAGTGGAGCCAGGAGCAGGTGGGGGAGATGTGGCGCGAGGCGGCCCGCTACGAGCCGCGGATGGGCGCGGACGAGCGCGAGGACCTGCTCTCGCAGTGGGGCCGCGCCGTGGAGCGCTCGCGCGGCTGGGCCTCGGACTGAGCAGCCGTCAGGGCCTCCTGTTCAGAAGTGGAACCGCCGGTGATGTTGGTGATGCTGGACGTCCTGCGGTGCGGTCGGCTTCTCCGGCGGCGTCGCAGCCGGCGCTGACCGCACGAACATCCAGGTCAGCAGCGCTCCCACGGCGGCGAGCCCGACCAGCACCCAGAACGCGTTGGCCAGGGCGAACGCGAAGGTCTCGCGAAAGACCGCCTCGACCCGCTCGACCAGCCCCTGGGGCTGGTCCGCAAGCTTCTCGCGGGCGGCGCTGGAGCCGGCGAGCAGGCCGTCCAGCTCCTCGCGCTGCCCGTGCACGGCGGGGGCGCGCTGCAGAAGCAGCTCCGAGAGCTTGTCGCGCTGCAGCGCCGCGAACACGGCGCCGGTCGCAGCGAGGCCGAGGGCGCCGGCCATCACCCGGTTCATTGCCAGCACCCCGGAGGCGATTCCCGCCTTCTCGCGTGGCATCGACGACATCGCCGCCGTCGACATCGGCGCGTACACCAGCCCCAGCGCGATCCCGAACAGCAGGAACCCGGGCAGCAGCAGCCCGTAGCCGCTGCCGGCGTCGATCCGGGTCTGGATCAGCAGGCCCGCGACCGCGGTCAGCATCCCCGCAGTCATCAGGGCCCGGGCGCCGAACCTGGCGATCAGCGCCCCCGCCAGCGGTGAGATCGCCAGCATCGGGGCGGTCACCGGAAGGATCAGCAGGCCCGCCGCGATCGCCGAGTAGTCGAGCACGTTCTGGAGGTACTGCGGCTGGAAGTACATCAGCGACCAGTAGCAGCCGACCAGCGCGAAGCCCGCCGCGCTGGCGCCGAAGTAGGGGCCGTTGCGAAACAGCGAGAAGTCGACGATCGGCTCGGCGACCCGGTGTTCGACGACCCAGAAGGCCGCCAGCAGCGCGGAGCCGCCCGCCAGCAGCCCCAGCGTCCCCGCCGAATCCCAGCCCCAGGTCGAGCTCTCGATCAGCGCCAGCACGACACCCGTCAGGCCGAGGGTGAGCAGGACGAATCCGGCCACGTCGAGCCGGCGGCCCGCGCTCTCGTCGCGCGACTCCTCGGCGGCGTAGAGCAGGATCGCCGCCCCGGCCGCGGCGATCGGCGGGTTGAGCCAGAAGATCCAGCGCCAGCTCGCCGCGTCGATCAGCACTCCGCCGACCAGCGGTCCGATCGCCAGTGCGAGCGAGCTCACCGCCGCCCAGATTCCGACCGCCCTGTTCTGCTGATCGGGCGGGAACGCGGCGCAGGTGATGGCGAGCGAGAGGGCGACCAATCCGGCGCCGCCCATGCCCTGCACGACCCTGGCCGCGACCAGGATCCCTTCGCTGGAGGCAAGCGCTGCCATCGCGGACCCGGCGGCGAATACGGCGAGCGACCACACGAACACCAGCCGCCGCCCCAGCATGTCGCCGAGCCGCCCGAGGGTGACGACCAGCACCGCGACCGCCAGCAGGTAGGCGTTCTGCACCCACTGCAGGGCGGTGTCCGAGGCGTCGAGGTCGTGCTGTATCGAGGGAAGGGCCAGCACGACCACCGTCGAGTCGAGCATCAGCAGGAACAGTCCGACGCAGGAGCCGACCAGCGTCCACCAGGGGCGGTTCGCGTCGGTGACCCTGAGCATGGCGGCCAGCGTAACCACGCGGGGCGGAAAGGGTAGGACCAGTCAGGCACGCCTTCCCGCGAGCCGCGCCCGCATGGCAGACCTCAAGCCACAGGTCTACAAGGACCCCCGTTCAGCCGAGTACTTCACGCAGTTTCACGACCGCGCGCGAAGCCGCGAGCCCGACTTCGTCTACGAGCTCGTGCGAATCGTTCTCACCCCGCCCTCGCTTTTCTTCTACCGCGCCCGTGCGATCGGCACCGAGAACGTGCCCGCCTCCGGGCCGGTGATCCTGGCGCCCAACCACTTCAGCCAGATGGACCACTTCTTCACCGCCGTCTACCTGCGGCGGAAGGTCCGCTTCACGGCCAAGTCGCAGCTGTTCGGGCCGCCGGTCCTCACCTCTATCTACAAGCACGGTGGCGTGTTCCCGATCCGCCGCGGCCACCACGACGAGGAGGCGTTCAAGACCGTCTACACGATCCTCGATCACGGAGGCTGCCTGCTGATCTACGCGGAGGGTGGCCGTTCCCGCAGCGGCGGTCTCGGCGAGCCGAAGCCGGGGGTCGGCAGGATCGCGCTGGAGTCCGGAGTACCGGTGATTCCGGTTGCGATCCACGGCTCCGCCGGCGTGCGCGGCTGGAAGCGGCTGCGCTTCCCCAAGGTCACCGTCCAGTTCGGCGAGCCGATGACCTACCCGGTCGAGGCGAAGCCGGAGCGGGAGCGCCAGATGGAGGTCTCCAACGAGATCTTCGACCACGTGCGGGCGATGTATGTCGCACTCGAGGAACAGGGGCGCCGCGGTGTGATTCGCGCCCTGCGCGAGGGGCTGCCGGCGCCCGACCCGGGCAAAGCCTCACCGCGCGGCTCGTAAATTCGCTCCTCGCTTCTGGCTCCTCGCTGCTCGGCCGGAGCCCAAGCCCGAGTAGCGAGTAGCGAGTAGCGAGTAGCGAGCTACTCGTACCGGTCCTCCAACTGCTCATAGAAGGAAGGGTCGTGTCCGGGCGTAATGACGGCATGGGGAAACTCGCGTCGGAACAGCTTCAGCTCCTGCAGCGAGCGGCGCCATTGGTGCGCGTCGAAGGGCCTCGGTGGCGGCGGCGCGTCGTCGAGTTGGCGGTAGGTGTAGACCGCGTCGCCGCCGATCACGAAGTCGCGGTCGCGCAGGTGCGCGATGACGGACATGTGCCCGGCGCTGTGGCCGGGTGTGTAGGCGAGGCGGATTGAGCCGTCGCCGAACAGGTCGAAGGTGCGGCCGAAAGTCGCATAGGAGGTGACGCCTCCGCGGTCGAAGTCCATGGTCCGGTAATCGAAGACGAAGTCGTAGTGGGCGGGACGGTAGCCCTGCGTCGAGGCGCGCCCCTCGCCGGTGGCCGCCAGCCACTCGGTCTCACTGAGCACGAAGGTGGACTTCGGAAACTCGGAGATCGCCGAAGCGTGGTCGTAGTGCAGGTGCGTCATCACCACCACCGCGATCTGCGAGGTGGAGAGCCCACGGCTTCGGAGCTGGGTGGGGATGTCCTCGCCGGGCCCCAGCTGGGGGTTTGCGATGCGGGCGCCGAGGCGTCCGAAGTTCTCCCGCGGATCGCTCGAGACCGAGGGGTGCAGGCCGGTGTCGACGAGGATCGCGCCGGCGCTGGAATGGCGAATCAGGAAGGCAGGGCAGGGAACGGTCCATTTGCCCTTCGAGGAGAACAGCGCCGCGAGCAGCCGCAGGCTCAGAAAGCGGCCGCCCGGGCTCTCCATCCATACCTCCGGCCACTGGACCGTGCCGGCCATCAGCGGCTCGACGCTGACGGTGGCGCCCTCGGCGCCGCCCGCGAGCGGCTCGTGGAGCGGCGTTGCCTCTGCGTGAATCTTCATCGCGGTCAGCCTAGCGCCGGGCCGGGGGCGGATAAGCTGGCGCGCCGATGGCTGAAAGCGATCGTTCGCCCATCTTCGCCCCGGGGCTGCTGGAGGGGAGGGTCTGCGTGGTGTCGGGGGCGGGCACAGGCATCGGCCGGGCGACGGCGCTGGAGATGGCGAGGCTGGGGGCGGCGGTGGTCGGCTGCGGGCGGCGCGCCGAGCCGCTCGCGGAGACGGCCGCGGCGGCCGGGAAGCTGACCGGCAGCTTCGAGCACGAGGCTATGGACATCCGCGACGAGGAGGCCGTCGAACGCCTCGTCGAGGGGGTGATCGAGCGCCACGGGCGGCTCGACGTGCTGGTCAACAACGCCGGTGGGCAGTTCCTCAGCCCAGCCGAGGCGATCACCCCGAAGGGCTTTCGCACCGTGATCGACCTCAACGTGCAGGGAACCTGGCTGATGACCCACGCGGCTGCCACCAAGGCGTTCATCCCCCAGCGGGAGGGGAAGGTCGTCAGCGTGACGCTCTCGCCTCACCATGGGATGCCGGGCATGGTCCACTCGGGCGCCGCCCGCGCCGCGGTGGAGAACATGATGCGCACCCTTTCGATCGAGTGGTCGCGCTTCAACATCAAGCTCTGCGCGGTGGCGGCTGGGCAGATCGACACCGAGGTGCTGCGCACCAAATACCCCGCTCCGGTCGCCGAGAACGTCCACCGCACGGTGCCGCTGCAGCGGCTCGGCACGCCCGACGAGATGGCCTGGCTGATCACATACCTGGCCTCGCCCGCAGGCGACTTCTTCTCGGGCACGGTGCTGACCCTGGATGGCGCCCGCGACAACTGGTTCGGCGCCTGGCCGCCGGGCGGCGCCGCCGACGAGGCCGGGGAGCCGCTGGCCGAGGAGCGAAAGCCGAAGGGCTAGTTGTACATCCCGCCGAATTGTCCCCCGGTCACGTTGATGCACTGGCCCTGGATGTAGTTGGAGAGCTGCGAGGCGAGGAACAGCACCGGTCCCGCCGCCTCCTCCGGCTGGGCCGGACGGCCGAGGGGGATGATCGCCGACGCCATCGCCCGCATCTGCTCGGGGATGCCCAGCTCGACCTCCTCGCCGCCGGGGGTCGTGATCTTCCCGCCCGCCTCCTTGGCCGCGGTGAGGCGCGTCTCCACGAAGCCGAAGGCGACCGCGTTGACGTTGATCTTGAAGCCACCCCACTCCTTGGCGATCGTCTTGGTCAGGCCGACCACACCGGCCTTCGCCGCCGAGTAGTTGGCCTGGCCGGCGTTGCCCATCGTCCCCGAGATCGAGGAGATGTTGATGAGCTTGCGGAACACCTCCTTGCCCTCGGCCGCCTCCGCCTTGGCGGCGTCGCGCCAGTGCGGCGCCAGCGCGCGGGTGACGCGGAAGGGGACGATCGTGTGGATGTCGAGCATCGCCTGGAACTGCTTGTCCTCCATCCGGTGCACGACGCCGTCCCAGGTGTAGCCGGCGTTGTTGACGACGATGTCCACCTGGCCGAAGGCGTCGACCGCAGCCTCGACGAGCTTGTCGGCGGCACCCTCCTCGGTGAGGTCGCCGGCGTGCACCGCGGTCTCGCCGTCGATTTCGCCTGCGGCCTCCTCGGCCACATCGCCGTCGAGGTCGTTGATCAGCACCTTTGCTCCCTCGCTGGCGAACCGCTCTGCCGTGGCGCGGCCGATCCCGCGGGCGGAGCCGGTAACGATCGCGCTCTTTCCGTCAAGCAGTCCCATGTCTCGAGTTCCCCTTCCGAAGCCGTCGTGAACGAGGCGGAACGCTATCCATAACCGCGCTGCTCAGCGGTTTGCTAGGTTCGACCGCGTGACCGGCAGGGTTCCTGACAAGAGAAGTCCCTGGCTAAACGGCGGGCTTGCGGCGATCGCGATTGCGGCAGCCGGTGCCGCCTGGTCGGGATGCGGTGGCGACGATGAGACGACTTCCGCCGATGATGGCAGCGGGAGCGTCGCAAGCTCGAATGCGGGCGGCCCCCAGCCTGCAGCCGCCGCGGAAGCCCGGAAGGGCGATCTCGACGATCGCCAGGCCGCTGATCGGCGAACGACCGAGCAAGCCGGCATTCAGCCGGGTCAGCAGGCCGGCCATCAGCCGGCCGGCGATGAGGGGGGGCGGGCAAAGCCGAAGCGGCGCAAGGCTAATTGTGACGATCACCTGCGTCTATCAAATGCGGAGCGCGAGAAGCTCGAGATGGCCGGCATCGACCCGCAGGCCGCAAAGCGGGCGCGCAAGCGAGCCTGCGCCGAGCAGCCGGATCGGTCGAGCGCGGTCAGGGAGGGGCAGAAGGTTCCCCCCAAGGCTCCCGGCACCGTCCAATCTTCCGGTCAGACCTTCACCCCGCCACCCAAGTGAGCCGAGCCCCTCAGGCCTGCAAGCCGAAGATTCAGCGGGCGCGCAGCGAGGCGAGCACCTGGTAGGGGTGCACTGCGCCCGGCCCGGTCTCGATCACAGGGAGCGTGCGGTACTGGGTGCCTGTGTAGAGGCCGTAGAAGAACAGCTGCCGGTTGCCCCCGAGGCTGACCGGCTCGGCGTCGGGGTGCTCGGCCAGCTGCACGCGCAACTCGGCAAACTTCAAGAGCCGCGTCTGGCACGGGACTCCCTGGATGTCGTTCGGCGGCGGGGCAAGAAACACCTGCAGGGCGCCGCAGTCGTTGTCTCTCACGGCCTCGAGGAAGCCGTCGACGGCCTCTCGGAACGCTGCCTCGTCAGCGGGCTTCGTGCCCACGGTCGGGTGGCCGAGGATTGGAGCGGCGACGATCGTCCAGCGGCTCTGGCGATCAAGCGCCGTCACCCATGTGGCACCCCTCGGCGCTTGGTGGTCGGTGAAGTCGATCACTCCACCGGTGTAGTAGTCCTCCACGCCCCTTACGCGAAAGCCCCGGAACGCCGACCGCTGGCCGGCAAACTTGCGTGGGCAGGGGATGCTGAGCTGGCCCGCCGTCGTCAGCCTGTCGATCGGGCGGCAGCTGGGTGAGGTCACGGCCGCCTCAACCTGATTGGCGAAGGCGCCAAGGCTCTGCGCGGGCCTGGGCGCGTCGCCGGCCGACTTGCCGCCGTCGCAGCCCGCCATGACGGCAACCAGTGCAAGTGCCGTGCCTACCCCGATTGCTCGCATCTGATGCGCAGCTCGTCGTCCGGTTGCTTAACGCCAGTGGGCGGGGCCGGAGTGGCCCCGCCCACGCAGTTCCAGGGTCGCGAGCTTGACGCGCTCGTTGTCGGGAAGCGCTAGCCGGTGGCTGCCGCCGCCGTGCAGATCGCGTAGACGTTGAACGTGTTCGCGTCGCTCGCAGCTTCGTTGTTCATGTACACGCCCCAGGTGTTGGCGTCCACGGGCCACGAGCTGTTGATGTGCTGGCCGTCGAACGCCGTGCCTGAACTTCCGAACGCACCGCCCCCGGTCAGCACGGTTCCGGCCGGGCAATCCACCTCGGCGTAGTCCTGCGACGGGCTCGGATTGGGGACATCCACCACCGAACGGATCGAGATGTTCGCCACCGAGTTGGCGACACCCGCCGTGGAAGCGAACCCGACGGACAGGCCCGGCGCTAGGGCGGCGATCCGCTTGTTGGCCTGCTTCTTGGCGATCTTCTTGACCTGCCGCTTCTCGCCGCCGGTCAGGGCGCTGACGGTCGCGGCGATGCTGGTGCCTGCCAGCGCCAGACTCAGCGCCACGCACGCGACGATCATTGCCGGCGAGATCCGCCGCCCCTTCAAAATGCTTCGCATTTCAACCTCCTGTTGGTTTTGCGGCGGTTCCCCCGCGAGCTTCGCTCCGGGCCACGAAAGAGACATCGTTGTCCCGCCGTTGTGGCTCCACCGCTACTGATATGCGAACCCTATTCGGATTCCTGGGTTGCGGTCAACCCCTACAGCCCCATCCGCCGGCCGAGGATCTCTTTCATGATCTCGTCGGTGCCGCCGCCGATCGGGCCCAGGCGCGCGTCACGCACGGCGCGCTCGATCCCGTATTCGCGCATGTAGCCGTAGCCGCCGTGGATCTGCAGGCACTCGTCGGCGATCTCCAGCAGCCCCCGCTGGGTCATCAGCTTTGCCATCGTCACCTCGTTTATGCAGTCCTGGCCCTCGTGAAAGAGGCGCAGGGCGTTATAGGTGAGCGCCCGTGAGGCCTCGATGCGGGTCGCCATCTCGGCGAACTTGTGGCGGATCGCCTGGAACTTGCCGATCGGGCGGCCGAACGCCTCGCGCCCCAGCGCGTACTCCAGGGTGCGCTCGAACACCTTCTGCATGCCTCCGACGGCGCCCAGCGCCATTCCCAGCCGCTCCCAGGCGAAGTTGGCCATGATCAGCTGAAAGCCGGCGTTTTCCTCGCCGAGCAGGTTCTCGGCCGGCACCTCGACGTCGGTGAAGGACAGCTCGCCGGTGTCGGAGGCGTGCCAGCCCATCTTCTCGAGCTTGCGCGAGACCTGGTAGCCGGGCATCTCGCGCTCCAGCACCAGGAACGAGATGCCGTGGTGGCCGCCCTCCTGGCTGGTCTTGCAGGCGCAGACCAGAAAGTCGGCGCGCACGCCGTTGGTGATGAAGGTCTTGGCCCCGTTGACGACGTAGTAGCCGTTCTCGCGCCGCGCCACGGTGCGGATGCTCGCCACGTCCGACCCTCCGCCCGGCTCGGTGATCCCCAGCGCCCCGATCTTCTCGCCCCGGACGCCGGGGACGATCCAGCGCTGCCGCTGCTCCTCGGTGCCGAAGTTGAACACCGGGGGCATCGCGATCGAGGCGTGCGCGTTCAGCCCGGCCGACACGCCTCCCGAACCCCCCGAATGCGACAGCTCCTCGGTCCAGACGGCGTCGTGAAGGTAGGTGCCGCCCTGCCCGCCGTACTCCTCCGGGAACTTCAGCCCGAGGAAGCCAAGCTCGCCGCAGCGGTTGTATAGCTCGCGCGGGAACTCGCGCGCCTCCTCCCACTCCTCGACATGGGGGGCGATCTCCTTCTGCACGAAGCGGCGCACCGTCTCGCGCAACTCCTCGTGCTCCTCGGTGAAGGGCGGCAGGATGGCACGTTTGCCGGTGTCCTTGATGACGGTCATGAATCGGCGCTGTGGGCAGGCGGTCGCCAGTCATCCATCGTGGTGTGGCCGCGGTCGGCGTGGTCGAAGCCGAGCAGATCCCCTTGCGGGTTCTTGCGATCCCCGTGGTGGTAGGCGCGCACCTCGCAGATCTTGCCGTCGCGCAGGCGGAAGAACTCGGC
>JBBPIM010000018.1:0-40862 GCA_038040325.1 Candidatus Mayfieldus profundus | reverse complement strand
GCCGGCGGCGGGATCGCCGGGCTCGAGGCGATGATGGCATTGCGCGATCTTGCCGAGGACCGGGTTCGGATCGCACTGGCAGCGCCCGATCCCGACTTCGTCTACAAGCCGCTTATAGTCGAGGAGCCGTTCTCCTTGCAACCCGCCGAGCAGCACGCACTCGCTCCGATCGCCGAGGAGTTCGACGCGGAGTTCGTGCAGCAGGGAATACTCACGGTGGACGTAGACCGGCACGCCGTCGAGTTGGCCGACGGCTCGAGTCGCCCCTACGACAGGCTCATGGTTTGCATCGGAGCCCGCCCGCGGCCGGCATTCCCCGCCGCCGTCACTCTGCGTACCGACGGCTCCCCGCTCAGGATCGACGAGCTGCTGCGCGAGACGGCTGCCAGCGACTCGAAGCGGATCGCCTTCGTGATCCCGCCGGGCCGCACCTGGCCGCTGCCGGTCTACGAGCTCGCGCTGATGGCGCAGCGCCGCCTGCGGGAGCTCGGCCTGCGCGAGGTGGAGTGCTGCATTGTGACCCCGGAGGAGAGTCCCCTGATCGCCTTCGGACGCACCGCCAGCGACGCTGTTGCCGCTCTGCTCGAGGCCCGCGGGATCGCGGTCCATGCCGCGGCGAGAGTGAAGGAGGCCTCGGAGCGAAGGCTGCTCCTCGCCCCCGGCGACTCACAGCTCGCGGTGGCGCGGATCGTCTCGCTCCCCGTGCTGAAGGGTCCTCGCCTTCCCGGCCTGCCCGCAGACGAGGATGGATTCATCCCGATCGACGGCCATGCCCGGGTTCGCGGGGCCGACGATGTCTACGCCGCCGGAGACGGCACCAACTTCCCGATCAAGCACGGCGGCCTCGGCACGCAGCAAGCCGACGCGGCGGCGGAGGACATCGCAGCAGGCCTCGGCGCGGAAGTGGATCCGCAACCGTTCCGGCCCGTGGTCCGCGGCAAGCTTCTCACCGGTGACGAGTCGCTGCACCTAGAGCACGATTCCGGCGGCGGCGCGGGCGAGGGTGCAGCCTCGCTGGACTACCTGTGGTGGCCGCCCCACAAAGTGAGCGGCCGGTATCTGGCGGCCTGGCTGGGCCATGATGTGCTGCATGCCGACGCGGAGCCACCCTCTCACGCGATCGACGTTCAGGTGGCGCTGCCCCAGGAGTGGCACGAGGAGCCGATGGCCCTCGACCCACCCGGCCCCCTGCCATGAAGAAGATCCTGATCGGCTTTGATGGCAGCGATGGATCCCGCGATGCCCTGCGCTTTGGTGATGCGTTCGCCGAACTCGAGGACGCGAAGCTCATCGTTGCCGCCGTGTTTTCCTTCGATCCGCTGCCAGTTCAGGCGAGGAAGACGTTTGCCGAGGCGGAGGCCGAATATTTCAAGCAGCGATTCAGCGAGGCCCAAGGGCAACTAGGCCACGGCTTCGAGAGCCGCCCAGTGAGCTGGGTCTCGCCGGCAAAGGCTCTGCACGATCTCGCCGAGGACGAGGAGATCGACCTGATCGTGATCGGCTCCACCCATCGAGGCAGCGTGGGCCGGATCCTTCCCGGGAGTGTCGGGGAGCGGTTGCTTCATGGAGCCCCTTGTGCGGTCGCGGTCGCACCACGGGATTTCGCCCAGGGCGAGCATGTCGGCATCGGCTTGATCGGGGTCGCCTACGACGGAACCGAAGAGGCCAAGCTGGCGCTTGACGAGGCAAAGCGGCTGGCTCAGAAACTCGATTGCCGGCTGAGACTGATTACGGCTGTCCCGACTCAGAGCCCGAGCCCACTGCGGGCGCCGTACATGGAAGTGCTCCGCGATCACTTCAGAAAAGACCTCGACGAGGCCACGTCGAAACTCGGCGAAACCGATGACGTAGAGGCTGTTCTGGAGGAAGGGAAGCCAGCCGCCGTTTTGGCCAAACACGGCGTCGAGCTCGACCTGCTCGTGATCGGCTCGCGTGGCTATGGCCCGCTTCGGCGGACGTTGCTCGGCGGGGTCTCAGCCGAAGTGATGCGAACCGCCCCGTGCCCGGTGCTCGTGGTTCCGCGGGCGGCAAAGTCAGTGCGAGAGAAGGCATCAGCACCGCACGCCGTCACGGAGTGAGGCTCGGCTCCAGCCCTTCTAGAAGAGCGGGTGTTTAGCCTTCTGCAGGGGGAACGGCCAGGATCGGCTGGTGAGCGATATGCAGGAGGCGCTGGGTGACGCCGCCGAGCAGCAGTCCTGCCACCGGCGAATGACCTCTCGTTCCAACCACGATCAGATCCGCGTTCGCTTCATCAGCGATCGAGGCGATCGCATGAGCCGGTCCGCCCAGCATGACGCTGGTCATCTTCACCTCCGTGTCGATGTCCTTGGCGGAGAGCTCCTCGGCCTGCCGCTTGATCTCCGCCTGAATCTCGTCCTCGGTCGCATGTATCGGACCGCCACCTTTGCCCACGACGTCTTCCTCCACATGGGTGATCACGATCTTGCCGTTGTTGCGCAAGGCAATCTCGGCTGCCACGGGGATGGCCGCTTCGATCTCTCGGAGCCATCCAACGCCGTCAACGGCCGGCATGCATTTGGTGTACGAGCCCCGAGCCAGCTCTTCAGATATGACAGGGGTAAATGCTGGACTACCTTCTTGTCGCCGGGCTCGTCTTCGCGCTCAACCTCTTGCCCGCGTTCGGGCCGCCGACAAGCGCCGTCCTCGTTGTTCTCACCCTGAGCTTCGACCTCGCCTCGGGCGGTGCCTGTGGGGTTGACCGGTGCGGCCTGGATGCGGCAGAATGATCCCAAATGGGGTCCGACAAATCCCAAATGGGGTCCGACAAACCGAGCTGGAGTCGGGTGGGGAGCGCAACGGCAGGCAGAACGGCCTTCGCCGGAATCTTGGTTTGCGTGGCCGCGATCCTGGCGCTGCCGGGGGGTGCCAACTCGAGGATTGTGAATGCAAATATCAATCCTGGCGGCGTGTACCTGTTTATCGACGGAACGTCGCAACAAGACCGCATCACGATCAGGAAGGTCCCGGGCATCGCCGATCCCAACAAGTTCTTCTACGAAATCGAGGATCCGGCCGGGGTCGACAAAGTCCCAACCGGTTGCTTCCGCCGGGACGCGAATGCAATCCACTGCCCCGTGGAACTCGTGGAGGTCGTCGATCTCAAAACCTACGGCGGAGATGACGTCCTCAGGAACGAGACCGACCTGAGGGTCATTGCGTACGCCGACACCGGCAACGACACAATCGATGGCGACGGCAACGACAAGCTGTTCGGCGGCCCCGGCAACGACAAGCTGATCGGTCAGGCAGGCAACGACAAACTTCTCGGCGGCCCCGGAAAGGACAAGCTGAAGGGCGGCCCCGGAAAGGACAAGCTGAAGGGCGGCTCCGGCGGCGACTTCCTCGATTGCGGAGGGGGCACGCACGACGTTGGCGAAGGCGGGGCCGGACACGATCTCGGAAGGAAGTGCGAGACCATCCTCCATCCGCAACAGCCCTAGAAAAAGCCCCGCAATGCGGGGCTCTCTCTATCGGGTGGACAGGAGTTTCGGGACACCTACTGTGAGTCGCCCGCCTCGTTCCCGTCCGATCCCTGGCCGTCCGCCGACGAGTCGATGACACTGAAATCGCGGTTCAGGTGCACGTCGACCTGGCTACCGTCGGCGCGGGTGACCCCGACCTCGTAGTAGCCCTCCTCGTCGCGGACCTCGCTCTCGGTGACGCGGCCGCCACCGGTCTCGGCCAGCGCGGCCGCCTTGGCGTTGTCCAGCGCGGAGCCGGTGATCGGCGTCTGGGGCCCGTCGTCACCGCTGCCGGTTCCGAGCGCGATCCCGGTGCCACCGGCCGCCAAGGCGAGCAACGAGCCGCCGACGATCAGGAGCTTTCGGTTCTTCATCTTGGTACCTCCTCTTTCAATGGATGAGGCCCATTTGTACGGAGGCCAGATGAAATTATCGTGAAAGCCGCCAGTGCGCCAGCTCGCACAACCGGGGCACTTCAGATACAGAGCGAGTAGATTCCCCAGCACATACGGCCGGTGGTCAAGGGAAGTCCGGTGAAAGACCGGTGCGGTCCCGCCACTGTGACCGGGAATCAGGTGTCGCACGACCCCGGCGAATGGGGTCAGCCACTGGGAAGGCCACAGCCTCCCCGGGAAGGCGCGGCAGCCGACCCCGGAAGCCAGGAAACCTGTCCCCGGCCGAGCCCATGCAAACCCTCGAGGAAAGGGTGGCTTCAATGCCAAACTCGAGTTCAACCAGGTCGGCTTTCGCCTGCCTTGCTTTTTCCATCGTTGTTTATTCCATCTCACTGCTGGCACCTGCGGGGGCGCTGGCGGCCACGACGACCGCGGACCTACGCGTCGTCAACACCGCGGGCACGACGCTGGCCGAGCAGAGCCAAGTGACCGGAGACGTCACGATCACGACCGATCCTGCGGCGCAGTGCTTTGGCCCTCCAGGTGGCAGCGGCAACAACGTCAATGTTCCGGGACCGAGCGCCCTCGGGATCGTCAAGGACGCCTCAGAGTCGACCGCGGATCTCCGTCCGCTCTCGGTGACCGACCAGTTCAGCTTCGGCCTCGGCGTCTGCGGGTTCGGGGGGTATACGTTCACCCAGAACGACACCTCCTTCTGGTACCTGAAGGTGAACCACGTCGGCGCGCAGGTTGGCGGCGATCAGTACATCCTCAACGCGGGCGACGATGTGCTCTGGTACCTGTCGCCGACATTCTCGCCGTTGCCGAACGAGCTGGAGCTCCTGGCGCCGACCGTGGCCCAGCGCGGTGAGCCGTTCACGGTAAGGGTGCGCTCCTACGACGATTCGGGCCAGGTGAGCCCAGTCGCCGGGGCGCTCGTCACAGGTGCCGAGCAGTCCACAGGCGGCAATGGAACCACCACCGTCCGGCTCACGCAGAGCGCCTCGTTGCAAGCGCTGCACGGGGCGGACATTCCGTCCAACCGCCCGATCGTCTGCGTGCGTTCTTCGCAGGGTGGCTGCGGGACGGCCGGCACACCCCGCCACAAGATCATCGGGACCAACGGACCGGACCGGATTCGGGGCACGCAAATGCCAGATCTGGTCAGGGCGCGCGGTGGCCGCGATCACATCAACACCCGCGGCGGCCTCTCGGACATCGTCAACTGCGGACGGGCGAGGGACAAGGCGATCGTCGGTCCCAGCGATATCACCCGTCGCTGCGAGAAGGTGATCAGGAAGGGGTGACGGCTCACCACAGGTGGGTGGTTGCGATCGGGCTGCTCTGCTCGGTCGCGCCCGCCGGCTGCGGCCTCGGAGCCGGCCCGTCGATTGGCGAGGTCGGACTCACGGTGACCCGCGACTACGGGAGCCAGCGGCTGCTGCAGCGCAGCGACCCCGATGCGCCCGAGTCCGAGACGGCGATGCGGCTGCTTGACCGCAACGCCGAGATCTCGACCCGCTACGGCGGCCGCTTCGTGGAATCGGTGAACGGCATCGAGAGCGGGCGCCCCGGCGGGCGCTCCCACGACTGGTTCTTCTATGTCAACGGGGTTGAGTCGCCGGTCGGCGCCGCCGACTACGAGCTGCACGGTGGCGACCGCGTCTGGTGGGACTACCGCGACTGGACCGAGGCAATGCGGGTGCCCGCCGTTGTCGGCTCCTTCCCGGAGCCGTTTCTGCACGGCTACGAGGGTTCGTCGCGCCCGGCGGAACTGCACTGCCTTGGCGCCGGGACCGCCTGCGGAGTAGTGCGTGATCGCCTCGGCGAGGAGGGGATCGGACTTGCCGACGGTGCGCCCGATCCGATCCGGATCGTGGTCGGCCCCTGGGCGCGACTGCGGGGTGACGAAGCGGCAGATTTGATCGAACAGGGGCCGCAGGTGAGCGGAGTCTTCGCCGACTTCGAGTCGAGCCGCGGCAATTACGCGCTTGAGTTGTTCGACGCCGAGGGGGACACACGCAGTCGAATGCGCTCCGGTGCGGGCCTGGTCGCTGCGACCAGATACGGGGAGGACCCACCAACCTGGATTGTGACCGGGACCGACCCGGCCGGGGTCGCAGCAGCGGCGCATGCGCTCAATTCCTCCGCTTTGCACGACCGCTACGCGATCGTGGCAGTCAGCCCGCAAGTGACCTTCCCCAGTGCTCCTATCCCCGTTCCGCTGCCATGAGGTCCGCGATCGCCTACACGCCGCGCCGGGGGCTGCTGCAATCGGCGTCGCCGCGGGCGGCGATCGCCTACCTCGGCTCGTTCGTGGTCGTGGCGTTCCTGTTCTTCAGCCCGATAATCCTTGCCGCGGCGGCAATCGGCGCCGCGATCGCCGGTGTCGCGGCGGGCGCCGGGCGTGCGGTGGCGGCCGCGACTCGCGCCGGCCTCGTCCTCACCTTCCTGATCACCGTCGTCAACGGCCTCGTCACTGACCGCGGTGTCACCGTGCTTGCGCGTCTCGGCGACTTTCCCTTGCTCGGTCAGGTCAACGTCACCGCGGAAGCGCTCACGAATGGGGCGGCGATCGGGCTGCGCATCGTCGCCGCGATGATCGCTTGCGCTGTCTACTCGGCATGCGTGGACCCCGACCGGGTGCTGCGCATGCTGCGGCCCGTGGCCGGCCGCTCGGCGCTGACCGCGACCTTGATCTCTCGCCTGGTTCCGGTCGCCCTCGGCGACGCCTCGCGGCTCAACGAGGCGGCGCGGCTGCGCGGGCCCGCTGCGGCGCCGGTGGGAAGGGGAGCGTTCGCCCGCCGCCTGCTCGCCGGTTCGCTGGACCGTGCAGTCGATGTCGCCGCCACTCTGGAGCTGCGTGGCTACGGGATGGATGTGCCTGCCGGCGAGGGCGCACGCGATCGCTCGCGTCACGACCGGCGCTTCCTGGTCGCAGGGATCGCCCTGGCGCTGGCCGCAATCGTCGCGACGATCGCCGGGGCCGCGAGCTTCGACACCTATCCCGAGATCGAGGTCTCGACCGGTCCGGGAACCCTCGCGCTGGCCGCGGTCACCGTCGGTGCGGGATTCGCACCTCTCCGCCTGCGCCGCCGCCGTGGGGTCACCGTTCGACATCTCCCTGGGGGGGCACGTGCCTGAGCTGGTTGCCCCGACCCGGCGCGGAACTCCTCTGGAAATCGACGGGCTCTGCTATCGCTACTCCGGAGCCGAGCAAGATGCTCTGCGTAGCGTCAGCCTCACCGTCGGCAGAGGGGAGCTTGTCGTCGTCGCGGGGCGCTCGGCGAGCGGTAAGTCGACGCTGCTGCGCGCAGCCTGCGGGCTGGTGCCGCATTTTCACGGCGGCGAGATATCGGGCCGGGTCGTCGTGGCAGGCCACGAGACCCGTGAGGCCGAGCCTGGCGAGCTTGCCGGCGCGGTCGGCTATGTCGCGCAGGACCCCGAGACCCAGGTCGTGTCGACCACGGTCAGGGCGGAGATCGAGCTGCCGCTCGAGCTGCGTGGTGAGACGGCCTCGGCCCGGGCCCGTGGGGTCGAGGAGGTTGCGCTGGCCCTGGCGATTCCGCATCTGCTGCCCCGAACGACCGACACGCTCTCGGGGGGCGAGCTGCAGCGCGTCGCCCTTGCCGCCGCCCTCGTCACGAGGCCGCAGCTTGTCCTGCTCGACGAGCCCACATCGCAGCTCGATCCGGTGGCCGGGGACGAGCTGATCTGGCTGCTACGCCGCCTCAACGAGGAGTGGGGCGTCTCGATCCTGCTCGCCGAGCACCGGCTCGAACGCTGCCTCGCCGCCGCCGACCGCGTCGTCGCGATGGGCCACGGCGCGATCTCCTTCGACGGGGCTCCCTCCGACTTCCTCGCCTGGGCCCTCGAGTCCGATCCAGCTCTCGCCACGTCCGGCGCCCGGCTCTTCTCGCTCGCCGGCATCGAACCGCTTCCCACCGGGGTCAAGGACGCCCGCGAGACCCTCGAGTCCAGGGGGGTGGGGGAGGGGCCGCCGCACCCCCTCCTCACTGGCAACTCGCTCGATCGGCCGTCCCGTGAACGCCCGGGCCGGGGCGCTCGCTCGTGCTCACACCGTTCGGAGGGGGCAACGGCGGCCCCTGCCACAGCCCTCGAAGCGCGGGACCTGTGGGTCGAACTGGACCGCGGGGAGGAGATCCATGACGTCCTGCGAGGGATCGACCTCCGCATCGAGCGTGGAGAACGGGTTGCGGTGATGGGGAGGAATGGGGCAGGTAAGACGACGCTCTTGCGAACAGCCGCTGGCCTAATTGCCCCCGTGCACGGCAGCATTGAGGTTCCGTCAGGCTGCGCCCTGCTGAGCCAAAGTCCAAACGACTATCTCGTAAGGGAGAGAGTCGAAGAAGAGCTCCCCGGCGTCGAAGGCAGGCAGGCATTGGCCGCTGTGGGGCTCGAACACGCGGGGGAGAGGGATCCACGCGATCTGTCGGGCGGCGAGCGACAGCGACTGGCGCTTGCAATTGCGCTCGCCGGGCGCGGTGAGGAAGGGCCGTTGCCCGGGCTGGTCGCCCTCGACGAGCCAACGCGGGGAATGGACCGGGGCCGTAAGGACGATCTCGCGGAATTCATCGGGGACCTGGCAGGGCGCGGTGCCGCGGTCGTCGTCGCCACCCACGACGTCGAGTTTGCGGCCGCATTCGCCGAGCGGGTCGTCCTGCTCGGCGACGGAGTCGTCGTCGCCGACGGGAACGTGGGGGAGATCCTCTCCGGCGGCTGGTACTTCGCGACCGAGGTCGCGAGGATCCTCGGGCAGCCGGGGATCGTCACGGCCGAGGCTGGTGCGGAAGTGCTGAGGGCCGTCAGATGAGCTGGCAACTCGCCAGCTTCTTGGTCCTGGGCGGGGTCCTTCTCGGCGGCTTCGCCTGGTATGAGCGGTCGAGGCCGCCCTCGCAGATCGTCGCCCTCGTGGCCGCGCTCGCCGCGCTCGCCGTGGCGGGACGGGTGGCCTTTGCCCCGATCCCCAACGTGGTCGCGACCACCGACATCGCGATCTTCAGCGGCTACGCGCTCGGTGCGGCGCCGGGCTTTGCGGTGGGGGCGCTGGCCGGCCTGATCTCCAACTTCTGGCTCGGCCAAGGACCGTGGACGCCGTGGCAGATGGCGGGATGGGGCCTGGCGGGTGTGCTCGGGGCGGTCCTCGCCCGCGCCAGCAGGCGCCGCGCCGGTCGGCTCGAGCTGGCGGCCGCCTGCGGGTTTGCGGGATTCGCCTACGGGGCGCTGCTCAACTTCTCGCTTATGGTCAGCTATGGCGGCGAGCTCACGCTGGAGCGCTTCGGCGTGCTGCAGACCCGCGCGATCCCGTTCGACGTTGCCCATGCCGCCGGTAACGTCACCCTTGCTCTCATCGCCGGCCCGGCAATGGTGCGGATGCTGGCCCGGTTCCGCGATCGTTTCGAATTCCGTTGGCGGAACGCGGGGCTGGGTGAGGGCACGGTCGGCACGGGCCTGCTGTTGGTTGCGCTGGCAGCGTCCGCCGCCGCCCTGGTCCCTGGCCCCGCGCGGGCCGCGCCGAAGCTGCCGGCGGTGACCTGGCTGGAGCACGCACAGAACCGCGACGGGGGCTTCCCGGCCACCCCGGGCGAGGAGTCGAGCCCGGAAATGACCGGCTGGGCGATGCTGGGTCTCGAGGCGGCCGGCCGAAACCCGCTCGACGTGCGGACAAGCGGCAACTCGGCCGTCGACTATCTGCGGCGCAACGCGGGCGACCTACGCACCCCGGGCGATCTGGCCAGGACGATCCTGGCCTTGAAGGGCGCCGGTGTCGACGCGCATCGCTTCGCCGGTCGAGACCTGGTTGCCCGGCTCGCCGACCGGCAGCGGCGCAACGGCTCCTTCCAGGGCTGGCCGAACTCGACCGCCTTCGCGGTGCTGGCGCTGCGGGGAAGCGGCGGCGGAGTGGACCGTGCCCTGACCTGGCTTCGGCGCGTGCGGAACAGCGATGGCGGCTGGGGCGCGACGCCGGCAACCGCCAGCGACCCCGACTCGACCGGGGCCGTGCTGCAGGCGATCGGCGAGGGATCCCGCGCCACCGGCCGCGGGATCCGTTACCTGCGCCGCACCCAGAAGCCCAGCGGTGGATGGGCGCTGGCCGAGGCCGGCGCCGTCAACGCCCAGTCGACGGCGTGGGCCATCCAGGGGCTGGTCGCGGCGGGGGTCGATCCGGCCCACGTGCGCCAGGGCGGCCGCACCGGGCTTGACTATCTGGCCGCCCGCATCGCCCCCAACGGCCACTACCGCTACTCGGCCACCAGCGACCAAACGCCTGTCTGGGTGACCGGCCAGGTCCTCGCCGGCGCCCACCTCAAATCGTTCCCTCTGGCTGCGGTTCCGCGGTCGCCGGCCGCCGCTCCATCGGCCGCAGGACAATCAGCGCCTGTGGCCGGCGGCGCCGGTGCCCCTCCCGAACGGCGTGTGCACGAGCGAGCGACCGCGCCCGGGCAGCCACCGGACGGCCGGTCGAGCGAGTTGCGAGAGAGGGAGGGGCCCGGCGCCGCCAAGACCGGAGGCGGTGCGGTTGCTGCGGCAGAGGCCGGCGGCGGCGCGCCCGCAGATTCAGCCACGGGCGATCAGGGGGGTGGGGGCGGGGACTCACCGCTGCTCCCGATCCTGATCGGCGTCGGCGCCGGGGGGCTGGTCCTGGGCGGGGGCTGGTTGCTGGCGAAGCGGCTTCGCTGGTAGCCACGGCCAGCTCCGCGACCGCAAGATACGGTTGGACCATGGATGTCGAGGAGGCGATCCGCACGCGCCGCACGCACAAGGCCTTCGACCCCGAGCCGATTCCGCGCGAGGTCCTCGACGAGTTGCTCGAGCTTGCTCGCTGGGCGCCGAACCACCACCTGACCGGCCCCTGGCGCTTCCGGGTGATCGGCCCGGCCTCGCTGGAGCGGCTGAAGGAGGCAGCCGGGCCAGAGGCGGCGACGAAGCTCGACCGCGCCCCGACCCTGGTGGTCGCCTCCGCTGTGTTGAGCGGGGACCCCGAGCAGGACGAGGAGGACCTGCACGCCACCGCGGTCGCCTGCTACATCGTCCTGCTGGCCGCCCACGGCCGCGGACTCGCGGGCTATTGGCGCACGCCCGACGTGCTGCGCACCGGGGAGGGACGGGGCGCGGTCGGCCTGCCGGACGGGGAGCGCTTCGTGGGCCTGCTGCACCTCGGCCGCCCCAAGCAGGAGCAGCGGCCGCCCGAGCGCCCGCCCGTCTCCGAGACCACGATCTATCTCGACTGATGCTGTCGCGCCCCGACGCAATCGAGGCGATCGCCGGCCAGAGCTTCGAGGTTGTCGTGATCGGCGGCGGCATCACCGGCGCCGGCGTCGCGCTGGACGCCGCCTCACGCGGCTATTCGGTGGCGTTGCTGGAGCGCGACGACTACGCGTTCGGCACCTCCAGCCGCTCTTCGAAGATGGTGCACGGCGGGCTGCGCTACCTGCAGAACTTCGATCTGGGGTTGGTCCGCGAGGCGTTGCTGGAGCGCCAGCTGATGGTCCAGCTTGCGCCCCATCTGGTCTACCCGACGCCGTTCCTGGTCCCCACCCTCGGCGAGGACCGCCGCAGTCGCAGGCTCGGGATCGGTCTGAACATGTACGACGTGATGGCCACCTCGAGGGTCGGTCGAAGCCGCCACGAGATGCAGGCCTCCAAGGATGAGGACTCCGACTACTACTGGTCCCCGGACCGCCACCGCACGATCGAGCCCGAGGAGGTCGCCGAGATGGTTCCCGCCCTCGTCCCGCGCGACCCCGCCTCCGCCTACCTCTTCTACGACTGTCAGACCGACGACGTGCGGCTGGTGCTGACGATTCTCGGCGAGGCGGAGCGCTTCGGTGCGGTGATGCTGAACGGGGCCGAGGTGACCGAGCTCGGCGAAAACGACGGTGGCGCCACCGGGGTCAGCTTCGTCGAGGCCGAGTCGGGCGAGCGGATGGAGGTCGAGGCCCAGAACGTGGTCAACGCCACCGGCGTCTGGGCCGATCGCATCAAGCCCGAGGAGATCACCGCCGAAGAGGACATCCCGAGAATCGTCCCCAGCCGCGGCACCCACATCATCATCGACGAGGCCCGGCTCGACATGGGCACGGCGGCCTGCATCGTGCCGGCCGGCGAGGAACGAAGCATCTTCGCCCTGCCCTGGTACGGGCGCACCCTGGTCGGCACCACCGACAACGACTACGACGGCGACATCTCGCATGTGGCGCCCGATCCGGGCGACGTCGAGTACCTGCTCGACGCGGTCAACTCCTTCTTCGCGATCGAGCTGGGCAGCGCGGACATCGCCGGCGCCTACGCCGGCGTGCGGCCGCTGATCTCCACCGGCGACCCCAAGAAGTCGGTGGACATCTCGCGCAAGGCGGAGCTGTATGAGACCTCGTCGGGGCTGCTCACCATCACCGGCGGCAAGCTCACCACCTGGCGGCGGATGGCGAAGCAGACGGTGGACCGGCTGGTCGAGCGCGAGGGCCGCGACGCTCCCTGCCGCACCTCCGAGATCCCGCTGGGGATGGAGGCGCGCCCCGAGGACCTCGGGGCCGCCGACTGGCTGACCGACGAGGCTCGCGACCAGCTGGCCTTCCGCTACGGACACGCGTCGCGCTCCGTTCTGGATCTGGCCGGGGAGCGGCCCGAGCTGGCGAAGCCGATCGCCGAGGGCCGCCCGGACCTGCTCGCCGAGGTGGTCGTCGCAGCCCGGCTCGAGCAGGCGCGCAGCGTCGCCGACGTGCTGCTGCGCCGCACCAGGCTGGGCATTCTCGCCGCGCGCGAACTGCGTACGGCCGACGACGTGATGCCCGTCGCCGAGGTGCTCGGAGGTGAGCTGGGCTGGTCGCAGAGCCGGATCCGCAAGGAGGCCGAGGCCTGGATCGAGGTGGCGCGAGCGGAGGGCGTCGATCCGGCCGGCGACGTAACCTTGTCGGCATGAGGCTCTTCATCGACACCGGATCGGTCGCCGAGGTAGAGGAGATCGCCCGGTGGGGAATCCTCTCGGGCGCGACCACGAACCCCTCGCTGCTCGCCAAGGAGGAAGGCGACCCCGGCGAGATCATCCAGCGGATCTGCGACCTGGTCCGCGGCCCGGTTTCCGCAGAGGTCGTCTCGCAGGACCCGCAGGGCATGATCGACGAGGGCCGCGCCCTGCGCGAGCTGCACGAGCACGTCACCGTCAAGGTGCCCTTCTGCAAGGAGGGCCTGGAGGCGACCAAGGCGCTCACCGACGACGGCATCCCGGTCAACATGACGCTGGTCTTCTCCGCCAACCAGGCGCTGCTGGCCGCCGCCTCCGGCGCGACCTACGTCTCCTGCTTCATGGGCCGTCTCGACGACATCTCGGTGGACTCCGGCGCGGTGCTGGAGGAGATCGCCGATGCGCTGCGGGCCGGCGGCATGACCTCGGAGATCATCGCCGCCTCGATCCGCCACCCCGAGCACATCGTCACCGCGGCGACGCTCGGCTGCGAGATTGCGACGACGCCCGCCAAGGTCCTGCACCAGATGCTCAACCACCCGCTCACCGAGGCGGGCGCGGAGCGCTTCCGCAAGGACTGGGAGTCGCGCCCCGAGTTCGGCGACTGGCTGCGGGGCCTGACCCAGAAGCGGCTCGCCGCGCGCGCCTAGCGGCGCCCGGAAGCTCACCGTGAAGGTCCTGGTCACCGGGGCGAGCGGGTTCCTCGGCGGCTCGGTCTGCAAAGAGCTTGCGAAGCGAAGCCACGAGCCTGTGGCGATGGTCCGGCGGCCGGGCTCAGGGCCGCAGGGAGTTGCCGAGGTGCCCGGCGATCTGGCCGACGCCGACTCGCTGCGCTCGGCGCTCGAGTCGGTGCGTCCGGAAGCGGTCGTTCATCTCGCCGCCGAGATCGCATCGCAGCGAAGCAAGGAAAAGATCCACGAGGCAAACGTCGAGGGGACGCGGCGGCTGATCGAGGCCGCCCAGGCTGCCGGCGCCCGCCGCATCGTCTTCGCCTCCACCGTCGTCACCGGAGATGCCCACGGCGAGCTTCTCGACGAAGGCTCGGAGCTGCCCGTCCAGACCGCCTACGGGCGCTCCAAGCAGGAGGGCGAGCGGCTGGCGCGCGATTCCAGCCTCGAGGACGTCGTGATCCGGCCCTCGCACGTCTACGGCCCGGGCGGCTGGTTCGAGAGCGAGTTCGTCGCCCGGCTGCGCCAGCCGGGCCGCTTCGCTGTGATCGGCCGCGGTGACAACTGGTGGGACGTGGTGCGAGATGTCGACGTCGTCCAGGCCTTTGCGCTTGCCGTCGAGAAGGCGCCCCCCGGCTCCACGTACCACGTCGTCGACGACGAGCCGATCCGCTTCTACGACTTCGTCGCGCTGGCCGCCGAGCGGCTCGGCCTGGGATCGCCTCGCCGTATCCCGGCCTGGCTGGCGCGGATCGCTGCGGGCGGCGACCCGGTGACGGCGGCGACCCGCTCGGCCCGGTCCTCCAACGCGAAGATCAAGGACGAGCTGGGCTGGCAGCCCCGCTTCCCGACCGCCCGCGTGGGAGTCGCGGACGCGGTTGCCGCCATCGACGAGCAGTGAATATCCTGCCCGCTTCGTGAGCGCAACGAGCAAGGCAGACCTGGAGGCCAAGCATCTCGCCGAGCTGCACCGCCTGGCGGCCGAGGCGGGGGTGCCCCGCTACCGGATGCTGCGTCGCAGCGAGCTGGTCGAAGAGCTGCTTGGGCGCGGCGGGGGAGAGGGAGTTGGCGACGCGAAGGCGGAGGAGACCGAAGAGAAGCCACGGCCGCGCGTGCGGCGGCGACCCCGGCGTGCGAAGCAAGGCGAAGCGCACACGGACGAGGACGGTGAGGCGGCCGACGCCGAAGAAGACGGGAACGGCGTCGAGACCGAGGATGTTTCGGGCGTGTTGGAGATCGTCCGCGCCGGGCACGGCTTCCTCAGGCTCAAGGGGCCCGAGCCCGACCCCGACGACGTCTACATCTCGGCGTCGCAGATCCGCCGCTGCGAGCTCGAGAACGGTGACGAGGTCGAGGGCCCCGCCCGCAATCCCCGCGAGGGAGAGCGGCACCGGGCGCTGATCCGCGTCGAGCGCGTCGACGGAGAAGAGCCGCCCGACGAGCCGTCCGACGAGCCGCCGGCGGACTGACCGGCCGATCCGGGCAGCCCGGCGCCTGGCGCCGGGCTTCTCTCCCTCTAGTCGCCCGGAGCGCCCGGGCCCGCCGTCAGCGGCGGTACGCGATGCGTTGCCAGGAAGGCTCTTTGGACAGCTCGATCAGCTCCGAGTTCCGCTCGGGCTGGACGTAGCCGAAGGTCTGCGAGCCGTCGTCGAAGACCACGTCGAGCTCTCCTTCCTTGACCCGCTGGTCGAGCCATGCGCCACGGAAGACGAGGCGCCTGATCCAGTGCACCAGGCTGCGGTTGGCCGGGCCGACAAGCTCCTCCCAGTTCTCGTTGATGTGCTCGCCGAGCGGGGAGGTGGGCTCGGGAATCTCGCCGTTCACGGCGAGGTCGAGCAGGTCCTCCAGCTCCTCGCGGGTGAGGCCCTGGTCGACGAAGCCGAGCTTGACCGCCGCCTGCTCGACGCGCTGCGCGAAGTCCTCCTCGTTGAAGGAGAACCGCAGCTCGCCGTACTCGAGGACGTAGTCCGAGCCCGACTCGTAGTTGCCTCTGCGAGTTGCCTTTTCTTCCACAGTCGAAGCCAGTTCCGCCCCGGACCGGATGGTCCGCGACAGCCATCGCATCTTGCCGATGATTCTATGCGTGTGCAGGGGTCCGGGGGCGGGTGAACGAGCCGTTGCACCCCGGGCGATTCCTTGCGGCGCGGCTAGCAGCTCTTCTCGATGTCCTTGCCGGCGCCGCCAACGCAGGTGTCGTTGCCGCCCTTGCCCAGCAGCTTGTCACCTCCGCCGCCGCCGACCAGCTTGTCGTTGCCGCCGCCGCCGACCAGCTTGTCCGCGCCGCCCTGACCGTAGAGCTTGTCCTTGCCGCCTCCGCCCTTGACGGTGTCCTTGCCTCCCTTGGCGCAGACGGTGTCGTTGCCGCCCTTGGCCTTGATCGTGTCCTTGGCGTTGGTGCCGACGATCACGTCCTTCTTGTTGGTCCCGTTGAAGGTGCGGGCCAGGCCCGGCCGCGCGAAGATCGTCGCGGTCTTGCCCTTGCACTTGGGCGGGGTCACGGTTGTGGTACCGCCACCGCCAGTGCCGCCGCCGGCCGCCGTCCCCTGCAGCTCGAAGGCGCCGATGTCCGCGCCGTTGGCCCCGGCCGCAGCCGAGTTCGCAACGGTCGTGAAGTCAAACGGGCGCGGCAGGCCGCGCTGGTCCGTGCCTGTGCCGGAGCCCTTGTCCAAGGCCGGGCTGGTCGCAGCCAGCGCTTCCGTCTGCGTGGGCCCGCCGTTGTTGGCGAGCGGGTCGAGCTGAGGATCCTGGCCCGTGATGAGCGAACCCCCCACCGTGTCGTTGACTGTCGCCCCGTCTGTGGTCTCGAGCAGGCTGAAGGCGGCGTCGAAGGTCCCGCCGGACACGTTTGAGCCGCTGCCCCCCGCACCATTGTTGGCGACGATCGAGTTGGTGAGCGTGGAGGTGCCGCCAGACCAGATGCCGCCGCCGTCGCCGAGGGCGGAGTTGTCGGTGATCGTACTGTTCTGGACCGTCACATCGCCTATGACCCCGCCGCCGTTCCCGTCGGCGTAGTTGTTGTAGACGGTCGAGTTCTGGATAGTTGCAGGGCCATTGATTCCTCCTCCGGAGGAGTTCCCGCCGCTGTAGGTCGCATAGTTGTACGCGATCGTCGAGCCTTGGACCGTCACCGGGGTGCCGGTGTAGTTGTAGATCGCGCCGCCATTGTTGTTGACCGCCCCATTGCCGGTGATCGTCGAGTTCTGCACCGCGAGGGTGCCTGAGTCGAAACCGATCGCGCCCCCGTCGGCCTGGTAGGACGCGGTACTGCTGCTCACCACGATGTTGAACAGGGTCAGATCCGCGCTGTCGGTGTGAATCGCTCCCCCGTTGGGGCCGCTGCCGCCCGAGCTCCCAGATCCGTTGGTGAGGCTCAGGCCGGAGACCAGCACGTCATCGCCGCTGGACGGGCTGATGAACAAGAGCTGGTAGTTGTCGGTGCCGTCGACCGTCAGCTGTCCCGGCCCGGGGCCAAGGATCCGCACCGGATAGTCGATCGACGTCATGCTGCTGTCGAGCGTGATCGTGCTGCCGCTGAGGCTGGAGGCGAAGACGATGTCGTCGCTGGTGGCGTCGGAGTTGGCAGCGGTGATCGCCTCGCGCAGGGTGCACTCCGTCCCGTCACAGACCCCGACCCCGGGGTCGGCGCTGCTGTTGACAGTGATGTCCCCTGCGCCCGCGTGGGCCGTCCCGGCGCCGGCCAGGGTGGCGCCGATCATCAGCCCGGCGCCCGCCGCGAGCCGTCGCTTGCTTGGCCCAGAGCGCTCGTGCCGTCGCTGCTTCTGCTGCATTCTGCGCTGCCGCTTGCTCATTGCGCTCCTCCTGGCCTTTGGAAGTTGTCCGGCTACCCCGACCCTATGCTCCGGGAGATTCGCAAGTCAACCCCTGCTGGGTTGAGTTAATGCGGACTACTTCGAAAACTGACGATGCCGAGAGGCGAATTAGAGGGGGCGAGTTCCCTCGTCCGCGGGAATTTGAGTCGCATGCACGCACGCCCGCCCCGCCGCCTGCGCCGGCTGCCACGGACCGTCGTGCTCGGCCACGCCGTCCCGGTGGCGAGGGGGTTGCGCGCGCGGCTGCTGGGGCTTGCCCTGCTGAGGCGTGAGCGCGCCGGGCCGGGGCTGCTGATCCCGGGCTGCGCCAGCGTCCACACCTGGGGGATGCGGTTCGAGCTCGACCTCTACTTCCTAGACGACCGGGGCGCAGTGATGCGCGCGGTCAGGGGGATCGGACCCCGCCGCCTGATTCGCTGCCGGGGCGCCGCGGCGGTGGTCGAGCTGCCCGCCGGGCAGCGTCGGGCGAGGCGCGGACTCGGGTAACCTGCGCCTTACCGGCCATTCGACCGGAAGGAGTGTCATGAGTCTCTGGGACAAGTTGACAGGACGTGCCAAGAAAGCCGCCGGCGACATCGCCGACGATCCGTCCCTGCGCCGTGAGGGCGCCAGGGAGGAGCAGAAGGGCGAGCGCAAGGAGGAGCTGTCGCACGCCCAGGAGAGTGTCGAGAACAAGGCCAAAGAGGTCGGAGACCTCGAGCGCAAGACCTGAGCGCGGCGGCGGCCGGCTACGACTGGCCGCCGCTCTACATTCTCATCGTGCGGGCGATGTTCGCCATCTACCACGCGAGCGACCCGCGGGCGAAGAGCTGCTGACGACCACTCGGAAGGGGAGCCAATTTCGAGGTTGACAGCCTCCGCCCGGCCGGCAAGGACAAGGTCAACGGCGGCGGCAAGGACAAGCTGATCGGCGGCGGCGGCAAGGACAAGGCGCCGGCCTGCGAGGTGTCAAGCTCTATCTAGATATTTGGGAGGGGGAGAGGTCACGCTGCCGCGGTCTTAACGCGGCGTGCTCCCAGAGCGAGAAGACCTAGCGACGGTGGTCGTCTGCGAGGACGACGAGGCGACGCTGGAGCTGCTCTGCGACCACCTGACCGCGGATCGCTACGAGGCGCTGCCCGCGCCGTGCGCCTCCGACGCGCTGCGCCTCTGCCACTACAAGCAGCCGGACCTGATGGTCCTCGATCTGATCCTGCCCGACGCCGGCGGGCTCGACGTCCTGCACGAGATCCGGGCCGCGGACGGGGCGACCAGCAAGTTCGACCCGGACCTGCCGGTGATCGTGCTCTCGGGCCGCGGTGAGGAGCACGACCGCGTGCGGGGATTCCACGAGGGCGCCGACGACTATGTGGTCAAGCCGGTCCACTATCCCGAGCTTGCCGCGCGCATCGCCGCGGTGCTGAGGCGGCGGGGCGGGAAGCGCGAGGGACCGCGCCGGATCGGCGATCTCGTTCTCGATCCGGCTACCCGATCGGTGCGGGTCGGCGAACGCGCCGTCGAGCTCGCCAACAAGGAGTTCGCGCTGCTGCGAGAGCTGGCATCGGACCCGACGCGGGTGTTCACCAAGCAGGACCTGCTGCGCGACGTGTGGGGGTATCGCTCGCTTGGCCGCACGAGGACTCTGGATTCGCATGCCAGCCGCCTGCGCCGCAAGCTGGACCCCGAGCACACCCGTTTCGTGATCAATTGCTGGGGAGTCGGCTACCGGCTGATCGACGGATGAGGGCGCTGGCCGACACCGCAGCCGCGGGGTGGCCGCTGGCGGCGAGCCTGGGCGTGGCGATCGGGTTCGGTCGGGTGCGAGCGGGGAGGCGGCGCACAGCGCTCAACCGGGCGCTGCACGAGCTGCGGCGTCCCCTGCAAGCACTGGCGCTGGCCATCCCCGGCGCCCGGGCTGCGGCTGGGACACCGGCGCCGCTCGACCTGGCGATCGCCGCCCTGGCCGACCTGGAACGGGAGATCAACGGCGGTGGGCCGCCGCGGCCGTGGCAGCCGGTGTCCTGCCGCGAGCTGCTCGGCGCCGCCGTTGGTCGCTGGCGCGGACGGGCGAGGCTCGCCGGGGGAACTATTGAACTTCGATGGCGGGCCGGCGCGGCTGCCGTGGTTGCGGACCCGGCTCGCATCTCGCAGGCGGTCGACAACCTGATCGTCAACGCGCTGCAGCACGGGGGTCCGCATGTCGCAGTCGAGGCACGTCTTGGTTCGGGCCGCCTGCGGATCGTCGTGGCCGACGATGGCAGCGCTGCCCGGCCCGCGGGGTGGTCCGACTCTCCTGGTCAAGTCATCGCTCGACTGACCGGACGGCGCCGGCACGGACACGGCCTGGCGGTGGTTCGCGAGGTCGCTGCGGAACACGGCGGCCGGTTCGCCCTTCATCGCTCCGAGCAGGGTTCGGTCGCGGTGCTCGAGCTGCCCCTCGCCGGCGCGGGGAACGCCCGCGCCGCATGAGCCGCCGCGCAAGGGCGGCAGTCTTCCTGCTGCTGGCGGTCGGCTGTGCTGCCCTGGCTGCGGCCGTCGCAAACGGCTACGGCTCCAGCGTCGCCGGCAGTTTCGGCCCGCTGCGGTCGGTGGTGGTCGCGTCGCGAGATCTCCCGGCGGGACGGCCGATCGACCCCGCCGCCCTCACCCGCGCACTGCAGCTGCGGCGGGTGCCGGAGCGGTTCGTGCCGCCGGACGCCCTGGGTGACCCCCAGCAGGCGCTGGGCCAGGAACCGGCGGCCATGGTGCCGGCAGGCTCGTACCTCCTCGCCGCCCAGCTTCGCCTGCCGAAGCCGGCAGACGCGGGCGCCGCTCCGGGTCTGGTCGGTGGCCGCAGCCCGGTCGAGATCGCCGTCACGGGTGCCGAAGCGCTTCTTGCAGGCGGCTCACCCGAGGGCCGGCGGATGGACGTGGTGGTAACGACCGAGCCGGGCGGGCCGGGACCTGGACGCACCTACGTGGCCGCCTCGAGCGTGAGGCTGCTGTCGCTGCGCGAGGTGCAACCCTCCGGCCCGGGGCCGAGCGCCGGCTGGTCGGCGACGCTTGCGCTCACCCGGCGCCAGGCGTTGCGCCTGATTCAGGCCGAGAGCTTCGCCAGGCAGGTACGGCTGCTGCCGCGGCCCGGCGGCTAGCCTAGCCGCCCGCCAGCTCCTCCTCGAAGGCCAGCCGCGCCCGGTCGTCCATCACCGCGAAGACGATGCGCTCCAGCCCGCTGCCCTCGGTGATGTGGCGGTTGACCTCCTCGACCTCGATCAGTGCAGCCTCGTCGATCGGAAAGCCGCCGACGCCCGTGCCGAAGGCGACCAGGGCGAGCGACTTCGCCCCGAGCTCGTCGGCGACCCGGAGGGTGCTGGCCGTCGCCTGGCGGATGATTTCGGCCGACGTCGGCCCGCCCAGCTCCATCGTGGCGGCGTGGATTACCCACTCCGCGGGCATCTCGCCCGCCGTCGTGGCGACGGCCTCGCCGAGGCCGATCGGAGCGCGCTGGGCGCTTTCGCGCTGGACTTCGGGGCCGCCGGCGCGCGATATCGCTCCGGCAACGCCGCCGCCGTGCTTGAGCATCGTGTTGGCCGCGTTGGCGATCGCGTCCACCTGGAGCTGTGTGATGTCGGCCTGTTGCACCTCGACTCTGGCCATGGCGCCAGCCTAGCCAAGGCGAGAGGGGAGAGTCCACGAGCGCGGGTCCTTGAGGGGACATGAGCGCAGTGGAGCGCCAGCGCGACGAGCTTGCCGCCCTGCTCCGCGAGGCCCTGATCGAGGAGCGGCGTGCGGACGCAGCCGCGGGCCGCCGGCCGCAGAGCGACCTCCGGAATGCGGTACACGAGCTGGTCGAGCGCGAGGCCGCGGTCCTGGCGGCGACCGAGCGCGCTGAGATCGCGGGGCGGATCCTTCGCGACACGGTCGGGCTGGGGCCGCTGGAGGAACTGCTCGCCGACCCTGAGGTCGAGGAGGTGATGGTCAACGGGCCCGAGCGCGTCTACGTCGAGCGGCGCGGACGCATCGAGCCCACCGAGGTTCGCTTTGGCGACGAAGCCGAGCTGCGCAACGCGATCGAGCGGGTGCTGGCGCCGCTGGGAAGGCGGGTGGACGAGCTGAGCCCGATGTGCGACGCGCGGCTGGCGGACGGCTCCCGCGTCAACGTGGTGATCCCGCCGCTGGCGGTGGACGGCCCCGCGGTCTCGATCCGGCGCTTCGCGGCGCAGCGTCCCGGCCCCGGAGAGCTGGTCGAGCTGGGAACGCTGACGCCCGCGATGCGGGACCTGCTCGAGGTCGCGGTGCGGGAGCGGCGCAGTTTGCTGGTAAGCGGCGGCACCGGCTCGGGCAAGACCACATTGCTCAACGCACTCTCCGGCTTCATAGCTCCCTCGGATCGTGTGGTGACGATCGAGGACGCCGCCGAGCTGCGCCTCCAGCAACCCCACGTGGTGCGCCTGGAGAGCCGGCCCGCCAGCGTCGAGGGGCGCGGGGAAGTGACGGTGCGCGACCTGCTCCGCAACGCCCTGCGAATGCGCCCCGACCGAATCGTGATCGGAGAGGTGCGAGGCTCCGAGGCGCTGGACCTGCTCACGGCGCTGAACACCGGGCACCGCGGGGCGCTGTCCACGGTGCACGCCAACTCGCCGGCCGATGCGCTGCGCCGGCTGGAGACGCTGGCTCTGATGGCGGGCATAGGCCTTCCCCACGACGCGATCCGCGAGCAGCTTGGCCGCGGGTTCGACCTGGTCGCCCATCTTGAGCGGCTGCGGGACGGCCGCCGGCGGGTTGCCGAGATAGCCGAGGTGGTATGGGCCGCGGGCGGCGTCGGGGCCCGCCAGCTGGCGATCGCGGAGCAGGTTTGAGCGGCGGGATTGGCGCGATGACCCTGGCGCTGGGAGCGGCTGCCGGCGGGCTGGCCGCGCTTGCCGCGCGCGAGGCCGTCGTGGGCACCCCCGCGCTTGCGGGCTGGCTGCGCGAGTCGCTGGAGCCGCTGCGGCGTGCCGGCCGCGAGGGGTACTCCCCATCGACGCTGGAACGACGACGGCTGGCGGCGATCGGCGCCTGTGGCGCCCTGCTTCTCGGCCTGCTGTTGGGGGGGCCCGGCTTCGGAATGATCCTCGCCATTGCCGGGCCCGGCCTGGCGACCTGGGCTGTTGCGCGCGGGCGAGCCCGCTATCGCAGGTGGGTAGAGCGCGCCCTGCCCGAGATCGCAAACGCGGTCGCCGATTCGCTCAGCGCCGGACGGTCGCTGCGCGGTTCCCTGGTCGCTGCGGCCGCCTCGCTCGACGGGCCAGCCGCGGCGGAGCTGTCGCGGCTCGGTGCCGAGCTGGAGCTCGGCACGCCCACCGCCGAGGCGCTCGGGGAGCTGCGGCGGCGACTTCGCTCGTCGCGTGTCGACGCCTTCGTGGGTGCGCTGCTGAGCCAGCGGCTTGCCGGCGGCGACCTCGCCGGCCTGCTGCGGCGTTTCGCCGAGGGTGCGGCAGAGCAGGATCGTGTTGCCGAGGACGCTCGCTCGGCCACCGCGCAGGCCCGCTTCACGGGATTGCTGGTAGTCGCGATGCCGAGCGGTGCGGCGTTGTTTGCCGAGCTGGTGCAGCCAGGTTTCTTGGCGCGACTGCTGGCGTCGCCCGCCGCAACCGCGATGCTCGCGATGGCAGCCGCCCTGCAGCTCGCCGGGTTCGCGGCTATCCGGCGCCTCGCGAGGGTGGCGCGATGAGCCCGCTGGCCCTGCTCGCGGCCGCGGGTGTCCTGCTCGCGTTCGCCGCAGTGCGGGAGCTGTCGGTGGCCGCCACCGGAGGGTGGAGGATCGGGGGACGCCTCGGCGAGCTGCTGCGCGACCGCGGGCGTGCAGTTGCCGCAGGTGCCGTGCTGCGCGACGTCCCGGAGCGGCTGGCGCGGGCAGGGCTCGCGGGGCGGATATCGCCCGCGGCCGTGCTGGCAGGACGGTTCGGCTTCACGGCCCTCGGCCTGCTGGCCGGGTTGGCCGCAGCGCCCGCAGCGCCGGGCAGGCTTTCCTGGCTGGTTCTGGCGGGGATGCCGGCGGCTGGGTTCGTTGCACCCGACGCGCTTCTGGAGCGGGCCGCCCGCAAGCGTCACGAGCGACTCGTGGCCGCGCTTCCCGACGCCCTGGACCTGCTCGCGGTCAGCGCTGCCTCGGGCCGCAGCGCTGCGGCCGGCTTCGCCGAGATCTCGGCCGCGAGCGGCGGGCCGCTGGCCACGGAGTTGGCGGTGGCGGTGGCGGAGATCTCGGCCGGGACGCCGCAGGACCGTGCATTGGACTCCCTGCGCGAGCGCGTCAGCGGATCCGAGCTGGCCGCGCTCGTGGCCGCAATCGAGCGCTCGCGCCGCTACGGGTCGCCGCTGGCCGACCAGCTGCGCCGCCAGGCCCGCGCGCTTCGGACCGACCAGAGCCGTGCTGTCGAGGAAAGAGCCGCCCGCGCGGCCCCCAAGATCCAACTCGTGGTGGCACTGGTGCTCGTCCCCTCGGTGCTGCTGATGATCGGGGCCGGGCTGATCGCCAATGCGGACGTGCTGCTGGGCGGGTTCTAGGGGGCGGAGGCGCTACTCGCGGATCTCCTCGCGGATTCGCTGCGCCACCCCGCCGGCGGCCGCGCGCATCGCGTCGAGCTCCTTGGTGCTCTTCCTGTGTCCCTTCACGTTGCAGCAGAGCACGCCCGACTCCAACTCGAATGCGAACTTGTCGGGCGCCTGCTCGGTGAGCCAGACGATGAAGGTGGGGGAGAAGAGCTGGCGGATCCAGTTCGGGTCCCGGTTCTTGGAAACGAAGATCTCGTAGCGCCTGTCGAGCGCCTCGGACTCCAACTCGATGCGCTGCTTGGTGCGAAACGCGTCCTCGAGGCCCTCCAGGGCGCGCAGGCCGGACTTGCGCTGGCAGGAGATCTCCTCGACGAACTGCAGCGAGTCGGCGAGGTCGGTCATCGCCACCGTGAAGTGGTAGTCGGTCTCGTGGCGACCGTTCTTGTCGTGGTGGACCTCGGTGTAGGTGTAGAGCGCGAGAGTTCCGTCGGTGCCGTCGGCAAGCGGGCCGCGCAGGATCTCGTCCGCCTCGCGCTCGTCCCCCTTGCGCAGCAGCTCCGTGACCGGGGGCAGCGAGCCGTCCTCCGTGCGGGTCATGCCCCGCTGCACCGAGTAGGTGTCCCAGAAGTTGTCCTCCGAGGCCGAGTCAGCGACGCCGTAGGCGATCAGCAGACCGAGCAGGAACATGGCCGCCGCGGCGAGCCCACCCAGGCCGGGCCCCACAGCCCAGGTGCCGACACCGAAGCCGACGATCATCCCCAGCGCCAGCAGGATCCAGGTGAGCCGCCTGCGCATGTAGCGGCGGAAGTGGAAGCCACGCAGGTCGTCGGCGTCGTCGATCGAGGCGAAGTCGGGCGGCGTCACCTGCTCTTCGGCAGACCTTTGCTCGGCCTGGCCGGAGGTCGTCCCTGGAGGGGCCTGGTCGCTCACGACCCGGGAATCTAGCGCGCGGTGTTCTGCAAGGCGGGTTGCAGGAACAGGCCCCTCGGCGAGGTCTTGGCGGGGCCAGACGAATCCCGATTCTCGGCTTCAGAGAGCCGAAAACGGGGGACTCGAGGTCCGGGTAGCAATTCCGTCCGACGGATCGTTTCCAATTCCCGGCGAGAAGTGTGTTGCAAAGTGGGGCTCAGTGGGTTAGCGTGGGTCCCGAGTTGAAGCCAAAGGACCGGGGTGGTGAGGCTCCTCCCACTTCACCACCTCGGTCCGAACTCTTTCCGGCCCACGCTTTCAGAAAGGACTCAGGGGTTGGCATTTCGGGGCCTCTACGAGCACAGTCTCGACTCCAAGGACCGCCTCACGGTCCCGGCTCGATTCCGCTCGGCGCTTGCCGATGGAGTGGTTCTCTCCAAGGGGCTGGACCCCTGCGTCGACCTCTATACGCCGGAGGGCTTCGACCGCATCTCCGACACCTACCTGGCGCCGCACAGCCCGTTTGGCTCCGATGCCCGCAAGATGCGGCGCCGCTTTCACGGCGGCTCCTTCGACGAGAAGGTGGACTCGGCCGGCCGCGTGCGGCTGCCCAAGCGACTGATCGAGCACGCCAAGCTCGACGGGCCGTGCGTGATCGTCGGCGCCGGCGAGCACCTGGAGATTTGGAACGTCGACACCTGGGCCAGCCACGAGGCCGAGCTCGACTCCGCCGCCGCAGAGATCGCCGAGGGCCTGGCCGGGGCGTCGGACTGAGCCATGCAACCCGCCACCCTTGTCTACATGCCGACCGAGCACCTGCCAGTCCTCGCCCCCGAGCTAACCGAGCTGCTTGCCCCGCAGCCGGGTGAGGTTGCGGTGGACTGCACCTTCGGCGCCGGGGGCCATGCGCGCCTGGTCGCCGACCGGATCGGGCCCACCGGCACGCTCGTCGGCATCGACCGCGACCCCGTCGCCGAGCAGCGCTTCGCCGAGTTCGCCGCAGATGCGCCCTGCCAGACCCGCTTCCTCAGAACTGAGTACTCGGCAGGGCTGAAGGCCCTGCACGGCGAAGGCCTGCGCGCGGACATGGTCTATCTGGATCTCGGAATCTCCTCGATGCAGGTCGACGCCTGGGAGCGGGGCTTCTCCTATTCCTACGACGCGCCGCTCGACATGCGAATGGACCCCGACCAGCCGTTCTCGGCCGCCGACCTTGTGAACGAGTGGCCCCAGGCGCGGATCGCCGAGGTGCTGCGGCGCTGGGGCGAAGAGCGCCACGCCAATGCGATCGCCCGCGAGATCGTGCGGCGGCGGCCGGTCGAGACCACAGCCGAGCTCGTGGCCGCGGTGAAGGCCGGGATGCCGGCCTCGGCGCGCTTCGGCGGCGGCCATCCCGCCAAGCGGACGTTCCAGGCGATTCGCATCGCCGTCAACGAGGAGCTCGAATCGCTGGACCGCGCGCTGCCTGCCGCCTGGGAGCTGCTCCCGGTCGGCGGCCGTCTCGCCGCGATCTCCTTTCACTCGCTCGAGGACCGGCGAGTCAAGCGCTTCCTGGCCGACCGCGCGCGGGGATGCATCTGCCCGCCCGAGCTTCCGGTCTGCCTATGTGGTCGCGAGCCCGAGGCGGAGCTTCTGACCCGCCGCGCCGTCGCGCCGGGCGCCGCTGAGGTCGCCGCGAACCCGCGCGCAAAGTCCGCACATCTGCGGGTCGCGGTGAAGATCGCCGAGGAGCAGGGCTGATGGCTGCTGCCGCACCAGCGCGCAGAGCGCGGGCCGGGCGTGCCGCTCACTCTGCGCTCCGCGAGAAGTCGAAGCAGTCGAAGCGGGGCAGGGCCGGGCATACGCCTCGCTCTGCGCTCCGCGAGACGCCGAAGCGGTCTCCGAGAACCACAAGGCGCGTTCGCCACGGCGCTCGGCGCACGCCCGGCCCTGCCCGCATCCCCCACGCAGTCGAGAGAACTGCGGTTGCGGTGCGGGCGCTGCCCGACTCGGGGCTCATGGTCCAGCTCACCCGCGGTCGCGCCTGGATCGCTGTGCTGAGCGTGTTGCTGGCGGGGATCGTCGCCCTCAACGTCGTCAGCCTCAGCCTCAGCGCCTCGCAGGGCTCGGTCGCGCAGCAGGCCCGGCTCCTCGAGCAGGAGAACTCGATGCTGCGGGCCCGTCTCGCCCAGCGCCTTTCCAACGACCGCGTGCAGGGGGAGGCCGCGTATCTCGGCATGGCGTCGCCGGCGCCGGGCGACATCAGCTACCGCGACGTTTCGGGCCGGGCGCTGCGGCTGATGGTTCATCGGCTCGCCGCCGGCTTCGGCCTCGGAACCTCGCTGGTGGAGGCACCGGTCACGCCGACGACCACTACGGTCCCGGTCGTGGCCGACACCACAGCTGCGCTGCCGCCCGCAGCCGCGCCGCCGGCCCCGGCTACGGAAACGCTCACGGAGCCGGCGACCACCGCGACCACGCCACCCCCGACGCAGCCCGCTCCGGCGGCCCCGGCCGGGGGCACCGGTGGCGGCGTGTCGCCCGGATAGAGGACGACCCGCGGCATGCGCGTGATTCAGCGGCGGATCGGGCTCCTGTTCGCCGCCCTCGTGCTCTGCTTCTCGGTGATTCTCGCCCGCGCCGTCTGGCTGCAGGGCGTCCGCGGCGGCGCCCTCGCCTCGCAGGCGCAGGGCCAGCAAACCGAGCTGGTCACGGTCCCGGGCCTCAGGGGGCGGGTGCTGGATCGCCGCGGGCGCGAGCTGGCGGTCTCCGAGGATGCCGCAAGCGTCTACGCGACGCCCTACCAGGTCAAGGACCCGGAGCGAACCGCAACCCGTCTCGACCCGTTTCTCGACCCCTCGCGTGACGAGATCCTTAAGAGCCTGATCGACGACAGCGGCTTTGCGTACCTGGCGCGCAAGGTGAGCCTCCCCGACGCGGAGAGGATCAAGCGCATGAAGCTGCCCAGCATCGGGATCCTGCCGGACGCCCGCCGCACATATCCGCAGGGAGAGCTGGCGGCCCAGGTGATCGGGGCGGTCGGGATCGACAACCAGGGCCTGACCGGCCTCGAGGCCGGCGAGGACGACGTGCTGGGAGGCAGCGACGGAGAGCAGCGAATCGTCAAGGACGCATTGGGCGAGCCGATCCGGCTGGAGACGATCAGCCCGGGAAGCGACGGCCACGACATCCAGCTCACGCTCGACGCCGCGATCCAGGCGCGCACCGAGGAGGTTTTGGCGGGCGTCGGCCAGACGTACTCGCCGAAGGGCGCGACGGCGATCGTCATGGACCCGCAGACGTCGCAGGTGCTGGCGATGGCCAACTGGCCCCCGGTCGACCCCGACAACCTCTCCGACGCCAGCGACGAGGACCTCCAGAACAGGGTCACGGGCTTCACCTACGAACCAGGCTCTACCTTCAAGGCGTTCACGGTCGCCGCGGCGCTCGAGGACAAGGTGGTCACGCCGGACACGATGTTCTACCTGCCCCCCTCGATCCAGGTCGCGGACCGCACGATCGAGGAGTCGCACGAGCGTGGCGCGGTGGACCTCAGCGTCTCCGACATCCTCGCCCAGTCCTCCAACGTGGGGGCGGTGAGGATCGGCCTCGAGCTCGGCGCCACCAAGTTCAGCCGCTGGGTGAACCGCTTCGGCTTCGGCAGGACTACCGGGATCGACTTCCCCGGCGAGGAGCAGGGCATCGTGCCCTCCTACGAGGAGTACTCGGGGTCCTCGATCGGAAATCTGCCGATCGGGCAGGGACTGTCGGTGACACCGATCCAGATGGCCGCGGCCTACACGGCGATCGCCAACAACGGGATCCTGCGGCCGCCGCAGCTGCTGGAGCGCGTGGACGGCCGCCCGGCCCCCCGCCCGCTCGGTCGCCGCGTGATCAGTCCCCGCGTCGCCGGGCAGATCCGCAGCATGCTGGAGGGCGTGCTGGCGCCCGGAGGAACCGCGTCGGAGGTCAGCGTGCCCGGCTACACGCTGGCGGGCAAGACCGGTACCGCCGAAAAGGCGGTGAACGGCGGCTACTCGGAGTTCAGGTTCGTCGCCTCGTTCATCGGCTTCGCGCCGGCCGATAACCCGCGTCTGCTGGTCGCGGTGATGGTCGACGAGCCGCAGGGCGACATCTACGGCGGCTCGGTCGCGGCGCCCGCCTTCGGCGAGATCGCGAGCTTCGCGCTGCCCTATCTCGGCATCTCGCCGGACTGAGACCTAAGCTCCCTCGCGAAATGAGGCTCAGCGAGCTGATCGCGGGCGCGCAGGTCGAGGCGGTCAGCGGCGACCCGGAGGTCGAGATTTCCGCGCTCGCCTACGACAGCCGCCGCGCCGCTCCCGGCACCCTCTACTTCTGCGTCCCGGGCCGGGACTCGGACGGCCACGACTTCGCGCCCGCGGCGGTCGAGGCCGGCTCCCCGGCACTGGTCATCGAGCGCGACCTCGAGCTGGCGGCAACCCAGGTCCGCGTCGCTGACGCCCGCGCGGCGATGGCGCCGTTGGCCGCCCGCTTCTGGGACGACCCGACCGCCGAGCTGCAGATGGCGGGCATAACCGGCACCAACGGCAAGACCACGACGGCGTTCCTGTTGCGCGGCATCCTCGAGGCGGCGGGCCGATACTGCGGGCTGCTGGGAACCGTCATGCAGGTGGTCGGCGGCACCGAGGAGGAGGTGGTGCGCACGACTCCGGAGGCGATCGACCTGCAGGCGACGTTCCGGCGCATGCTCGATGCCGGGGACGACGCCTGCGTGATGGAGGTCTCCTCGCACGCGCTCACCCTCCACAGGGCCGACTCGATCCACTTCGACGTGGCCGTCTTCACCAACCTCTCCCAGGACCACCTCGACTTCCACGCCGATATGGAGGACTACTTTGCGGCCAAGCGGCTCCTGTTCGAGGCCGGTCCCGGCGCCGCGGTCGTCAATCTCGACGATCCGTTCGGGCAGCGCCTGGCGGCGGAGATCGACTGCCTCACCTTCTCGGCCGCCGGCGCCGGCGCTGACTTCCGCGCCGTCGACGTCGGCTTCGACGCGGCGGGCGCCCGCTTTCGCGTCGAGGGGCAGAGCGGGTCGGTCGAGGTGGAGATGCCGTTGCCCGGCGAGTTCAACGTCGCCAACGCGCTCGCCGCGCTCACCGCTGCCGCCGCCCTCGGGGTCGATCCGGCGACCAGCGCCGGCGCGCTCGCCGGGGCTGCACGCGTGCCCGGCCGCTTCGAGCCGGTGGACGAGGGCCAGCCGTTCACGGTGCTGGTCGACTACGCGCACACTCCCGAGGCATTGGAGAACGTCCTTCGGGCCGCGCGCCCCCTCACCGACGGGCGGCTGATCTCGGTGTTCGGAGCGGGCGGGGACCGCGACCGTGAAAAGCGGCCGCGCATGGGCCGGATCGGCGCAGAGCTCTCGGACCTGGCGATCGTGACCTCCGACAATCCCCGTTCAGAGGGGCCGGACGCGATCATCGAGGACATAGTCGCCGGGGTCGCGCGGGCCGGCAACGGGGTCGAGGTGGAGCCCGACCGCCGCACCGCGATCGGGCTCGCCTTCCGCCAGGCTGCGGCGGGCGACATGGTGGTGATCGCCGGCAAGGGCCACGAGCAGGGCCAGGAGTTCGAAGGTGGCCGCAAGATTCCCTTCGACGACCGCGAGATCGCGCGCGAGGAGCTTCGCAAGCTGTCGTGATCGGGCTTTCTCCAGAGCAGATTGCCGGAGCCGCCGGAGCCGAGATCGTCGCCCGCGGTGGCGATGCCTCCCCCGAGCGCGCGGTGGTCGACTCGCGCGAGGCCGGGCCCGGCGACCTGTTCGTCGGACTGCGCGGCGAGTGTGCCGACGGAGGCGAGTTCGCCGCCGCGGCGCTGGGCGCAGGGGCGTGGGGGGCGCTCGTCGAACCGGGCCGCGCCGAGGGGCTGAAGGGCGGCTGGGTGCTGGCGGCGCCCGACCCGCTCGCCGCGCTGCAGGCGCTGGCGCGGGCATGGCGGCGCGAGCTCGGGGCCCGCGTGATCGGCATCACCGGCTCGGTGGGCAAGACGTCGGTGAAGGACATCTGCGCGGCGCTGCTTCCCGGCAAGGTCCACGCCAGCCCCGAGAACTTCAACACCGAGATCGGGTTGCCGCTGACGATCCTCGGCGCCCCCGCGGAGTCCGACCTGCTGGTGCTGGAGATGGCGATGCGCGGCGCCGGCCAGATCGCCGAGCTGGCTTCGATCGCCGAGCCCGAGGTCGCGGTGATCACGAACGTGGGGCCGGTTCACATCGAGCTGCTCGGCTCGGTGGAGGCGATCGCGGCCGTCAAGGCCGAGGTGCTGGCACACCTGCCGCCGGACGGCGCCGCCGTCGTGCCTGTGGAGGCGGGCCCGTTGCAGCGCCACCTGGATGGAGTCCCGAACCTGATCCGCTTCGGTCAAGGCGGCGACGTGCGGGTGCTCGAGAGCTCGGTCTCTGAACAATCCACCGATGCGTTGGTGTCGACGCCCACCGGAGAGGAGCGCTTCCGCTTCCCGTTCAGCGAGGCGCACAACCTCAGCAACGCGCTTGCGGCGATCGCCACCGGCATCGCCCTCGGGGCGGCGCCGGCCGAGATGGCCGCTCGCGCCCCGCATATAGGCTTCTCGCGCCTTCGCGGCGAGCGCCTCGAGCTCGGCGACGGCATCGTTCTGGTCAACGACTCCTACAACGCCAACCCGGTGTCGATGAAGGCAGCCCTCGACCATCTGGGCTCGCTGCCGGCTCCCGGCAGGCGCATCGCCGTGCTCGGCGAGATGGCCGAGCTGGGCCCGGAGGCGGCCGGCTTCCATCGCGAGGTGGGTGAGCACGCGCGCGCGTCGGGGACCGACGTGGTGATCGGCGTCGGCGAGTCGGCACGCGACTACGGCCCCGACGAGCTTGTCGCCGACCCCGACGAGGCGGCGGACCTGCTCGCCGCCCAGCTCGGGCCCGGCGACGTGATCCTCGTCAAGGGATCGCGCAGCGCCGGGCTCGAGGCGGTCGCCGAAACCCTTCCGGTGCTGCTGGCCGAGGAAGCGGAGGCCTGATGCTGGGAGAGATCCTGATCGCCGGCATGGCGGCGATGCTGATCTGCATCTTCCTTGGCCCGAAGTTCATCGAGTACCTGCGCCTGAAGGAGTTCGGCCAGCACATCCGCGAGGAGGGGCCGGAGGAGCACCACGCCAAGGCGGGGACCCCGACGATGGGCGGGCTGATCGTCTTCGCCTCGATCTGCGTCCCGTTCCTGGTCCTCTCCGACCGCGACCCGCAGAGCCTTGCCGTCTTTGGCGTCGCATTGGGATGCGCCGGCCTGGGCTTTGCCGACGACTACGTGAAAATCGTCAAGCGCCGCTCGCTGGGGCTTTCGGCGCGCTCGAAGATCGCCTTCCAACTGCTGCTGGCGCTGGGCCTGTGGTGGGTGGCCCGCCACGAGGTGGGACTGGAGCCGACCCTGTTCCTGCGCATCTCCGACGCCAGCGTCGACATCGGCCCGGTCCTGTACTTCGTGCTGGTGTTCCTGGTGATCGCCGGCGCGTCGAACGCCGTCAACCTCACCGACGGCCTGGACGGGCTGGCGGCGGGTTCGTGCGCGATCGTCCTGCTCGCCTACACCGCGATCACCTTCATCACCAACCAGCAGGAGGACCTCTCGCTGCTCTCGGCCTGCCTGGTCGGAGCCTGCATCGGCTTTCTGTGGTTCAACGCCTTCCCGGCCTCGATATTCATGGGCGACACCGGCTCGCTGGGGCTGGGAGGGGCGATCGGTGCGCTGGCGGTGATGACCCAGACCGAGGTGCTGCTGATCATCATCGGCGGCATCTTCGTGATCGAGGCGCTCTCGGTGGCGCTGCAGGTGCTGGTCTTCAAGACCGCGCGCCGGCGGGTGCTGCTGATGGCGCCGCTGCACCATCACTTCGAGCTGCTGGCCTGGTCGGAGACCAAGATCATGCTGCGCTTCTGGATCATCGCCGCGGTCTGCTCCGGGATCGGCTTCACGCTGTACCAGCAGTCGATCGGGACCTAGCGGCGGATCGCCGCTCAGGCGTCCCTGCATACAGGGGCGACCCGTGTCGGCGCGAAGATAACCACGATGGCGCCACTGCCGACAAAGCCCCGCCCGCCCCTGCCCGAAGGCCCCTTCCTGGTGGTCGGCCTGGCCCGCTCCGGAAGCGCGGCAGCACGCCTGCTGGCGGAGCGCGGGGAGGAGGTTCGCGGCGTCGATTCCGCTCACCCCGACGGGGCCCGCAGGCTTGCGGGCTCAGGCGTCGAAGTGGTCCTGGATGTGCCTGGAACCGAGCTTCTGGACGGGGTGAAGACTGTCGTCAAGAGCCCCGGCGTGCCGAACGCGGCGCCGGTGATCGTTGCCGCGCGCGAACGCGGGATCGCGGTGATCGGCGAGCTGGAGCTGGCCTGGCGGGCGATCCCGAACCGCTTCTGCGCCGTCACCGGCACCAACGGCAAGACCACCACCGTCGAGCTGGCCGGCCACCTGTATCGCTCCGCCGGGGAACCGGTGGCCGTGGCCGGCAACGTCGGCACCCCGCTTGCCTCGCTCCCCGGCGACCTCGACCCCGAGGCGACCGTCGTCTGCGAGTGCTCGAGCTTTCAGCTCGAGGACGCCGATGCCTTCGCCCCGGAGTGTGCGGTCCTGCTGAACATCGCCCCGGACCACCTCGACCGCCATCCCTCGCCCGACGACTACCTGGCCGCCAAGCTGCGGATCTTCGCCAACCAGGCAAACGAGGACATCGCCGTCTACAACGGCGACGAGCCGGCACTGGCCGGCCGCGACCTGGGCGGGTGCGCGCGCCGCGTCCGCTTCTGCGCGGGCGCCGACCCCGACTGCGAGGTCTCGCTGTCGGAGGGAACGATCTTCTGGGACGGCGAGCCGCTGATCGCGGCCGCGGAGCTGCCCCTGCGCGGCGCCCACAACCAGCAGAACGCGATGGCCGCCGCGGCGGCTGCGCTGGCGATGGGCCTCGACCGCGACGCGGTCCGCGAGGGGCTGCGCTCCTTCCGCGGTGTCCCGCACCGGCTCGAGCGGGTGGCCGAGGTCGGCGGTGTCGAGTTCTACAACGACTCCAAGGCCACCAACGTCAGCGCCGCGCTGGCGGCGCTGCGGTCCTTCGAGGGCGGCGTGCATGCGATCCTCGGCGGCGAGCCGAAGGGCGAGCCGTTCGCTCCCCTGCTGGGCCCGGTGCGCGAGCGCTGCGCGGCCTGCTATCTGATCGGCGAGGCAGCGGGACAGCTCGCCGCCGAGCTGGAGCCGGCCGGGGTGCCGCTGCATCGCTGCGAGGGGCTCGAGGACGCGACGCTGCGCGCCGCCAAGGCCGCAAGCGCCGGCGAGGTCGTGCTGCTCTCGCCCGCCTGCGCGAGCTTCGATGCCTTCCGCGACTTCGAGCAGCGCGGCGAGCGCTTCCGTGAGCTGGTCGAGCGGCTCGCCGCCGAGGAGGGCGCGGCTTGACCGCCCGCACCGCCACCGCAGGCCGCGCGCCCGCGCGGGCCCGCAAGCCGGCGCGGGCGCGCAGCGCCACCCGCGCCGGCACCTCCGATTACTCGATGCTGCTCACCGCCACCCTGTGCCTGCTCGCGTTCGGGGCGGTGATGGTCTTCTCGGCCAGCTCGACCACCCAGGTGCTGAACGACGGCAGCCTCTCCAACAGCGCCTTCTTCCTCAAGCGCACTCTGCTGTTCGGCGTTGCGGGGCTGCTGATCATGCGGGTGCTGGCGGCAGGCGGCGTGCGATTCCTGCGGCCGCTGACCCCGCTGCTGCTCGGCGCCTCGCTGGCGCTGCTGATGGTGGTGCTCGTGATCGGCACCAGCGCCAACGGCGCCCAGCGCTGGATCGGGTCCGGTTTCGTGCAGATCCAGCCATCCGAGCTGGCCAAGGTGGCCCTGGTGCTCTACGGGGCGAGCCTGCTTGCCGCCAATCCGAAGCGGGCTCGGACGATCGAAGGGATGCTGCCGTACCTGCTGGTCGTCGGCCTGGCCTGCCTGCTGATCGTGATGGAGCCCGACCTGGGCTCGGCGATCGTCGCCGCCTTCGCGGTGACGGCGATGCTGATCGCGGCAGGGGCGCGGATCCGCGACCTGGCGCTGATCGGCCTGGTGATCGGGTTCTTCGTGCTGATCGCGATCCTCGTCGAGCCCTACCGGATGGCCCGGTTCACGGGCTTTCTGAACCCGGGTGCCGACGCGGCCGGCGCCGGCTTCCAGGCGGTACAGGCGAAGATCGCGCTCGGTTCCGGGGGCCTGTTCGGAGTCGGACTCGGGGACGGAGTGCAGAAGGCCTACTACCTGCCCGAGGCGCACACCGACATGATCGCCGCCGTGATCGGCGAGGAGATCGGGCTGGTCGGGATCGCAGGCCTGATCGGCCTCTACGGAATGTTCGGCCTGGCGGGGTTCCGCACAGCGCAGCGAGCCAAGGACCGTTACGGGAAGCTGCTCGCGGCCGGGCTGACTTCGCTGATCATGATCCAGGCGGTCGTAAACCTGTTCGCGGTGATGGGGCTGGCGCCGCTGACCGGCGTCACCCTGCCCTTCGTCTCCTACGGGAACAGCAGCCTGTTGGTCAGCCTCGCAGCGGTCGGGCTGATCCTCAACGTGGCGCGCGCCAACGAGCGAGGGGTGGCGGTGGCCGGGCCGTCCCGATCCGCTGGCAGACTGCGGGTCGTCGACGGCGGGCGCTCCAGCCCGCGCGGAAGGAGCAAGACGAGCCGTGCCAAGGGTCGTGATAGCCGCGGGGGGAACCGCCGGGCACGTGGTGCCGGCACTGGCGGTCGCCGCCGAGCTTCGGGCCAGGGGCGCTGAGGCCTTCTTCCTCGGCGCCCGCGACCGCATCGAGGCCGAGCTCGTGCCGGCCGCGGGCTACGAGATCGACTACCTGAACGTCAGTGGGCTGGACCGTCGAAACCCCCTGAAGGCGATAGCCGCGGCGACGCGCGCCGCCGCCTCGGTCGAGGCTGCGCGGCGTGCGCTTCGTCGCCACCGGGCCGACGTGGTGATGGGCGGCGGCGGCTACGTGGCGGGACCTGCCGGTCTGGCGGCACTGACGCTTCGCCTGCCGCTGGTGCTGACCGAGGCCGACAGCCACCTGGGGCTGGCCAACCGCCTGCTCGCGGTGCGCGCGCGGCGGGTCTGCCTGGCGTTCCCGATCCCCGGGCGGGAGGGAGAGCGCTACCTGGTCACCGGCAGGCCGGTCGCGCCGGAGGTGCTCGAGTCGGACCGCGGGGCGGCCCGGCGTCGCTTCGGCATCGCCGAGGACGCGCGTTGCCTACTGGTGATGGGCGGAAGCCAGGGGGCGCGCTCGATCAACCTCTGCGCCGTGGAGGCGTTCGCCGCGAGCGCCGACCGCGCCTTCGACGTGTTGCACGTAGCCGGCCGCCGCGACTATGCGGAGCTGCGCGGGCGGCTCTCCGAGGCGCCGGGCGCGCAGCGATACACGCTGCTCGAATACGAGCCTCACTTGGGCGATTGCCTGGCCGCGTGCGATCTCGTTCTCGGCCGCTCGGGAGGCTCGATCTTCGAGCTGACCGCAACCGGCCGGCCGGCGCTGCTGGTGCCATTCCCTCATGCGACAGCAGACCACCAGAACGCCAACGCGCGCTGGATGGCCGATGCGGGAGCCGCCCTGGTGATCCCGGACGCCGAACTCGATCCGCAGCGCCTCGCGGCCGCCGCGGACGAGCTCTTCGCCGACCCCGAGCGCCTCGGGCGGATGGCGTCGGCGTCGCGGTCGCTGGCGAAGCCGGACGCGGCCGCCCGTATCGCCGACGAAATCCTCGCCGCCGCTTCATCCTGAACCTCGAGTGACGAGTGTCTAGAGACTAGTGACTGATGCCTGACTGGAACGAACGAGCCCTGCACTTCATTGCGATCGGCGGTGCCGGCATGAGCGGCCTGGCGCTGGTCTGCCACCAGCGCGGGGCGATGGTGACCGGCAGCGACCGGGCCGACTCGTCATATATGGAGCGGCTGCGCGCGGCCGGCCTCGATCCGGCCCTCGGCCACGACGCCGCGAACCTTCCCGCCGAGGCAGAGGTCGTCGTCTCGACCGCCGTGCCGGACGACAATCCCGAGCTGGCGCTGGCCCGCGAGCGGGGCCAGCGGGTCTTGCACCGAGGAGAGCTGCTGGCCGAGCTGTGCGCCGAGAAGCGGCTGCTTGCGGTCGCCGGGACCCACGGCAAGACGACGACCACCGCGATGGCCGTGTGGGCCCTGCGCGCCGCCGGGGCCGACCCCGCTTTCTTCCTGGGCGGCGAGCTGGCCGGGGCCGGGCCCGGCGGCGCGGACGCAAACGCCGGCTGGGGGGAGGGCGAGTGGGTGGTCGCCGAGGCCGACGAGAGCGACGCCAGCTTCCTGCGCCTGCACGCCGAGGTCGCGGTGATCACCAACATCGAGATGGATCACCACTCGCGCTGGGGAACGCTTGCGAGCCTGCAGGCAGCCTTCGAGGAGTTCGCCGCTTCGGCGACGCGGCTCGCGGTGGGTCCCGGTCTCGCGCTTAGGCCCGACGGGACCGAGGTGGCCCCGTTCGACGACGTCTCGCCCGGCCCCGCCCGCCTCGAGCTCGCCGTGCCCGGCCACCACAACCTGCTGAACGCTCGCGCCGCCCTGGCGGGCCTGGAGCTGGCTGGGTTCGACGCAGAGGAGGCCGCCGCGGCGCTGCGCGACTTTCCCGGCGTGCGCCGGCGCCTCGAGCTGAAGGGAACCCGCAACGGTGCGCGGGTCTACGACGACTACGCCCACCACCCGACCGAAGTACGGGCGGCACTGGAGGCCCTGCGGGAGCTGGGCCCGCGCCGGCTCGTCGCCGTATTCCAACCCCACCTCTATTCGCGCACCAAGGCGTTCGCCGAGCAGCTCGGGGCGGCACTGTCGCTGGCCGACGAGGTGGGGGTGCTGGAGGTCTACCCGGCCCGCGAGGAGCCGGTCGGGGAGTTGGCCGGCGTCAGCGGGCTGCAGGTCGCCGCCGCGGCGGCCGATCGCAGCGGAGGGCGGCCGGTCTGGTGGCTGGTGGACGCACAGCGAGCCGAGGCCGCGCTTGCGCCGCGCCTCGGGGAGGGGGACCTGCTGGTGACGATCGGCGCGGGGGACATCTTCGAGCTGGCGGACCGGCTCGCCGGCGGCGCCGGTGCAGCAGACGGCACGCTCGAGGGACGGTCGGAGTGAGCGAGAACGGGACACCGGAGCCGCCGGCCGGGGTCGAGCGCGACTATTCGCTCGCCCGGCTGACCACTGTGCGGACCGGCGGGCCCGCCGACTATTTCGCGCGACCGGCCGACGACGAGGAGCTGGTGGAGCTGCTCGCCTGGGCACGCCGTGCGGGGGTGGGGGTAGGAGTGGTCGGGTCGGGATCGAACCTGCTGGTAGCCGATGACGGATTCCGCGGACTTGCGATCAAGCTGGACGGCGCGCTGGCGGCGTTCGAGCGCGAGGGGCAGCGGATCCTCGCCGGCGGCGGGGCGCGGCTTCCCTCGGCGGCGGCCAAGGCGGCGGGCTGGGGACTGTCCGGGCTCGAGTTCGGGATCAACATCCCCGGCACCGTGGGCGGGGCGGTAAAGATGAACGCCAACGCCTATGGCGGGGAGCTGGCCAGGGTGCTGGAGTGGGTGGACGTCTGCACCGCGCAGGGCCGCGAGCGCCGGGCCCCCGACCAGCTCGGCTTTGCCTACCGCAGCTCGAACCTGGGGACCGACGAGGTGGTCTCCCGCGCGTCCTTCTCGCTGCAGCCCGGCGACCCCGCCGCGATCAAGCAGACGCTGGCGGGGATGCGGGACATGCGCCGCGAGGCCCAGCCGTCGGGGATCAAGACCTTCGGATCGACCTTCAAGAACCCCGACGACGATCGGGCGGAGGGGCGCACCGCCGGCCAGCTGCTCGAGGCGGCGGGTTGCCAGGGCCTGCAGGTGGGCGGCGCCCGCTTCGCTCCCAAGCACGCCAACTTCGTGGAGAACGCGGGCGATGCGACCACAGCCGACGTGCTCGAGCTGATGGGCGAGGGGCGACGCCGGGTTCGCGAGCGCTTTGGAATCCTGCTGGAGCCCGAGGTGCAGGTGCTCGGTGAGATCCGCAGGCCCGGCGGCTGGGACGAGGTGACCTGATGGCCGCGGCCGCAGGGGCAGCGCTGCCGCTACGCGCACGGGCGGGACGGTTCGGCCGCCGCCTCGTCGGGCTCGCGGTGCTGGCCCTGGCCCTGGCCGCCCTCTACATGCTCTGGTTTCGCGATTCGTCGCTGGTCGCGGTCAAGACAGTCAAGTTGGAGGGAGCCGCGGCCGACGGAAGGCTTGCGCGGGCCCTGACGTCAGCCGCGCGCGACATGACGACCCTGCACGTGCGGCCCGCCGAGCTCGAGAAGGCGGCCGAGCCGTTTCCGCTGGTCGAGTCGATCAGCGTCTCTCCCGGTTTTCCGAGCACCCTGACCATCCACATCAACCGCCGGGATCCGGCGGCGCTGATCGGCGAGGGCTCCAACGCGGTTCCGGTGTCGGCGGACGGGATCGTGTTGCGCGGGGTCAGCGCGGTGGACCTCGAGCTGCCCCGCCTCCCCCTCGCCGCCCCCCCGAAGCAGGACCGGCTCGCGGGGCCGATCCGCGACCAGGCGCTTGTGCTGGGCGCGGCGCCGGCTGCGATCCGGCCGTACGTCGAGCGCAGCTTCATCGGCGATGACGGGGTGGGGGTCGAGCTGCGCGGAGGCGTCGAGCTGCGCTTCGGCGACGCGACCCGGGCCGGCGACAAGTGGCGTGCCGCGGCGGCCGTTCTGTCCGATCCAGAGCTCCAGGCGCTCGATTATGTAGACCTCCGCGTTCCCCAGCGGCCCGCGGTCGGAGGGGTCGGTCACTCGCCTCCGCCGCTCGAGAGCGGCTGAGCTCGCGGCTTCGGCCACCGGCCGGCGAGCACCTGGGCACCAGCGGGAAACCGCATTGCAGAGCGGTTGCCGGCGTGCCCACACGCGCCCCCAGCAACGCCCAGGCCAACCCTCGACCAAAGGGTTAGATTGGATAGACCCTCCAGCGATGGTTGAGAGTCGCCGCTGCAAAATCGCGTCCGGGGCATTGACAGAAAGCCCGGAATGCCTTACGTTGAGCGCAATTCCCGGGGTCGCAGCGAAGGGCGCAACCCTGAAGCATCGCTGAAGCCTCGGACGGAACAAAGGCTCCACAACTCATTTAGGGCCTCGGGAGAAGCCAAAGAATCATGGAATCCACGTACCTCGCGGTGATCAAGGTCGTCGGCGCCGGCGGTGGCGGCACCAATGCCGTCAGCCGCATGGTCGACGCCGGCATCCGCGGCGTCGAATTCGTCGCCGTCAACACCGACGCGCAGGCGCTGCAGGCCTGCGACGCCGACATCAAGCTTTCGATCGGCACCGAGCTGACCCGTGGGCTCGGGGCCGGCGGCAACCCCGACGTCGGCGCGGGCGCCGCGGCCGAGAGCCGCGACGAGATCAAGGAGGCGCTGAAGGGCGCGGACATGGTCTTCGTCACCGCCGGCGAGGGCGGCGGCACCGGCACCGGCGCCGCCCCGGTGATCGCCGAGATCGCCAAGGAGGAGATCGGCGCGCTCACCGTCGGCGCCGTCACCAAGCCGTTCGAGTTCGAGGGCAAGCGGCGCATGCAGCAGGCGCTGGAGGGAATCGAGCGCCTTCGCAACAACGTCGACACCCTGATCATCGTCCCCAACGAGAAGCTGCTGCAGGCCGTAGAGCGGCGCACCAGCGTCCTCGAGGCGTTCCGGATGGCGGACGACATCCTGCGCCAGGGCGTGCAGGGGATCACCGACCTGATCACGATCCCGGGCCTGATCAACCTCGACTTCGCCGACGTGCGCACGATCATGCGCGATGCCGGCTCGGCGTTGATGGGCGTCGGCGCCGCCTCGGGCGAGAGCCGTGCGCTCGACGCCGCCAAGGCCGCGATCACCTCGCCGCTGATCGAGGAGTCGATCGGCGGTGCCACCGGGATGCTGCTGAACATCACCGGCCCCGAGGATCTCGGCCTTTTCGAGGTCAACGAGGCGGCCCAGCTGATCCAGAACGAGGCCGACGACAACGCCAACATCATCTTCGGCTCGGTGGTCGACCAGTCGATGCGCGACGAGGTGCGCGTGACCGTGATCGCCACCGGCTTCGAGGGCT
>JBBPIM010000017.1:0-41864 GCA_038040325.1 Candidatus Mayfieldus profundus | reverse complement strand
CGTTCACCGACAACGGCACGCTCAACTGCGACCCGAGCCAGGTGCCGCAGGGGCCTTAGTCCGATCAGACCACCCTCGGTCAAAACCGTGGGGCTCGTCGTTGCGGCCAGCGGGCTGCTGACCGCCTTCCACTTCACCGACAACTACCTCTCGATCGAGACCTATCCCCAACCCGACTGGGTGACGGGAGCGGCGGTGCTGGTGTCGTGGCCGCTGTTCACCGCCCTCGGCGTCGCGGGCTACCTGCTGTACAGGCAGGGGCGATTCGCAACCGCCCATGGCTTCCTGATCGCCTACTCGTACACGGGGCTCAGCAGCCTCGGTCACTTCCTCTCCGGCTCGCCTGACGAGTTCACCACGAGAGGCCTGATCTCGGTGCTGACGGACGGCGTCGCCGGCTCCGCCGTGCTTGCCGTCGCGCTGTGGTCGATCCTCGCCCGCCGAGTGCAGCCGGCGCCTCCCGGGCGTTCCCGCATCGAACACGCCTAGCGGCTCCACCAAGCCCCGGCGACAGCGTCCCGGAACTGCCGGGGGATTTGCGAACCGGACACAGGCCGAAATCGGAAACCTAAATCCGACTAAGTTGGTCGAGAAGGTGTGCTACCCTCCCGCGCCGCTAATCTGAACTACTCCAATCAAGAAAGAGGCAATTGTGAGCTCCATTCCAACCCGGCGTCGTCGCGGCATCCTCGCGACCGGCGTTGTAGCGATCCTCGGCGCCGTGCTGGTCGCCGCCGGCTGCGGCGATGACGACTCCACCACCACCTCCGGTGGTGGCAGCGGCGAGAGCGGCGGCAAGGTCGACCTGGTCGCCTATTCCACCCCGGAAACCGTCTATGTGGAGGAGCTCGAACCGGCGTTCGAGAAGACCTCCGGCGGCTCAGGAGTCAGCTTCAGCAACTCGTTCGGCGCCTCCGGCGACCAGAGCCGTGCCGTCGAGGCCGGCCAGCCGGCGTCGCTCGTTCACCTCTCGCTGGAGCCGGACATGACGCGGCTCGTCGACGCGGGCATCGTCTCTGCCGACTGGAACAAGCAGAAGTACAACGGGATCGGGCAGAACTCCGTCGTCAGCCTGGTCACCCGCGCGGGCAACCCGGAGGGCATCGAATCGTTCGACGACCTGCTCACCAAGGACGTCAGCGTGGTGACGCCGAACCCGTTCACCTCGGGCGGCGCCCGCTGGAACATCATGGCGATCTACGGGTCCCAGATCGAGGCGGGAAAGTCCGAGCAGGAGGCCCTCGACGCCGTGAAGACGGTTCTGTCCAAGACCGAGGTCCAGCCGGGCAGTGCCGCAGACGCCCTGACCGCGTTCACCCAAGGGCAGGGCGACGTCCTGATCTCCTATGAGAACGAGGCGATCAGGGCCCAAAACGAGGGTGAGGATGTCGACTACGTCGTCCCACCCAGCACGATCCTGATCGAGACGCCGATCGCGGTGACCGAGGACGCCCCGGAGAGCGCGCAGGCGTTCCTCGACTTCCTCTGGTCCGGCGAGGGTCAGCAGATCTGGGCCGACAACGGCTATCGCCCGGTCAACCCGGACCTCGTCGATGCCAAGAAGTACCCGACCCCGTCGGGCCTGTTCACGATCGACGACCTGGGCGGCTGGGAGAAGATCCAGACCGAGTTCTTCGACGATCAGAACGGCAAGATCGCCGTGATCGAGCAGGAACTGGGGGTCTCGACTGCCGGCTGATCGCGAAATCAGCACCGTCGGGGCTCCTTCCGACGTAGCGCCACTAGCGCCCCGGGCAGGCACTCGCCTGCCCGGGGCTGGTGACGTTCTCGGGCGCGGCATGGTCATGCTCTACCTGAGCGCGATCGTGCTGCTGCCGCTTGCCGCGATCCTCGCCGAGTCGACCAGCGAGGGCACAGGGACGTTCTGGAGCCAGGTCACAGGGCCCCAGGCGGTTGCAGCGCTGAAGCTGACCGTGATCTGCTCGCTGATAGTGGTGGTCATCAACGCAGTTACCGGCACCCTGATCGCCTGGGTCCTGGTTCGGGACGAGTTTCGCGGCAAGAAGCTGCTCAATGCGATCATCGACCTACCCTTCGCGCTGCCGACGATCGTCGCCGGCATCACCCTGTTGACGCTGTACGGCAACGAAAGCCCGGTGGGCATCGACGTCGCCTTCACCCGAGTCGCCGTCGTCTTCGCCCTTCTGTTCGTGACCCTGCCCTTCGTAGTCCGGGCGGTGCAGCCGGTGCTGCTCGAGCTCGATCACGAGGTGGAGGAGGCCGCGGCCTCGCTCGGCGCCAGCGGTCCGACGATCTTCCGGCGTGTCGTCTTCCCGAATCTCCTGCCCGGGCTGCTGGCCGGGGTGGCACTTGCCTTCGCCCGTGCGCTGGGCGAATTCGGCTCGCTGGTGCTGATCTCCGGCAACATCCCATTTCAGACCGAGGTCGCATCGGTTCTCATCCGCGGCCAGATCGAGAACAACAACATGGCCGGCGCAGCGGCGGTCTCGGTGGTCCTGCTGGTTGCCTCGTTAGTCCTGGTCGGGTGCGTGACCTTGCTCCAGCGCTGGGGGTCGAGACGTGATCGGTAGCAGCACCGCCAGCCGGCTCACCCTGCGGACCGTCGCGCTCGCCTATCTCGGCGTGCTGCTGATCGCCCCGGTGGGTCTGATCTTCTACCGGACCTTCGAGCACGGACTGAGCGCGCCATTCGAGGCGATGACCACTCCGGACGCGCTACACGCCTTTCAGTTGACGCTTATCACGGTCGCGATCGCGGTCCCACTCAACGCGATCTTCGGCGTCGGTTGCGCACTCATCCTCGTGCGCCAGCGCTTCCGCGGCAGGGGGCTGATCAACGCCGTGATCGACCTCCCCTTCGCAATCTCCCCGGTGGTGATCGGCCTCTCGCTGATCCTGGTCTACGGACAGACGGGGTGGTTCGGCGACTGGCTCGCCGAACACGGGATCCGGATCATCTTCTCGACGCCCGGCATCGTCATGGCCTGCATCTTCGTCTCGCTTCCGTTCACGGTCAGGGAGGTGATGCCGGTTCTGCAGGAAATCGGCACCGAGCAGGAGCAGGCGGCCTCGACCCTCGGCGCAAACCCCTGGCAGACGTTCTGGCGTGTAACCCTTCCGTCGATCCGCTGGGGGGTCGGCTACGGCGTGGTGCTCACCACAGCGCGGGTTCTGGGCGAGTTCGGGGCGGTCACGATCGTGTCCGGAAACATCACCGGCCAGACCCAGACGCTGCCGCTGTTCGTCGAATCGCAGTACAGGAACTTCAACATCACCGGAGCGTACGCCGCAGCCATCGTGCTGGCGTTGGTTGCGTTCGCGACGCTGTTCGCAATGAATCGATTCAAACCGAAGGAGGGAACCTGATGGGCATCTCGGTTGAGAACGCATCGAAGCGCTTTGGAGATTTCCAGGCCCTGGACGACGTCTCGCTGGAGGTGCCCGACGGGTCGCTGACCGCGCTGCTCGGCCCCAGCGGCAGCGGCAAGTCGACCCTGTTGCGGATCATCTCCGGGCTCGAGGAGCCCGACACCGGCACCGTGATGATCGCCGGCGAGGACGCGACCCGGATGCCGCCGCAGAAGCGCGGTGTCGGCTTCGTCTTCCAGCACTACGCCGCCTTCAAGCACATGACTGTGTTCGAGAACGTTGCCTTCGGGCTGCGCATCCGCAAGCAGGACAAGGGGCGGATCACCTCCCGAGTCCACGAACTTCTCAACCTGGTCCAGCTCGACGGGCTTTCCGAGCGCTACCCCTCACAGCTCTCCGGCGGCCAACGCCAGCGAATGGCGCTTGCGCGGGCGCTTGCCGTCGAGCCCAAGGTGCTGCTGCTCGACGAGCCGTTCGGGGCCCTCGACGCCAAGGTCCGCAAGGACCTGCGCGTCTGGCTGCGGCGCCTGCACGATGAGGTTCACGTGACGACCGTGTTCGTGACCCACGACCAGGAGGAGGCCATGGACATCGCCGAGCAGCTGGTGGTGATGAACGACGGGAGGATCGAGCAGACCGGCTCGGCGCCGGACCTCTACGAGAACCCCGCCAACGAGTTCGTGATGAGCTTCGTCGGCGAGGTCAACCGGTTCGGCGACCACCTGGTCAGGCCTCACGACCTCGATCTCCTCGTCCAGCCGAACGGCCAGTCCGAGGAGGCGATCGTCGAGCGGATCGTCAGCTTCGGGTTCGAGGTTCGGGTCGAGCTGGCGCTCGGCGACGGCAACGAGATCTGGGCCCAGATCACCCGCGAGGAAGCCGACCTGCTCGAGCTGCGCGAGAAGCAGATCGTCTACGTGCGCCCGCAGCGCACCAAGAACTTCAGCGGCCAACCGAGTGCAACGGCCGCCTGAAGCGGGCCCTGAAGGGCCGTGAGAGGGGCGGCGGGCCGCGCCGGGTGGCTCGCCGCCCCTTCTGCCTTATCTGCTCATCGGGACGGCCCTGAGCCCTGCGGGCCGGGGGCAGGGGGCCGCCGGCTTGCTGGTGGCCGCAGCCACCGAGGTGGGGAGTTTGCCCGCAACCACGTCGACCAGGGTGACCACCTCGAGGACCTCGCGTACGTTTTCGCGCAGTGCCAGCCAGACCGGGAGCAGCGCCTCGGTGACCCCTCGTAGTCGATCTCCTCGGGGGGCTGGGAGCGGACGCTCGCGAGCGGGCTCTCGACGGCTCGGATCACATCGGCAAGGGTGATCTCCGCGGCGGGGCGAGCGAGCCGGTAGCCCCCCTCCACCCCCTGCTGGCCCTTGGCGGTGACTCTGATCCGGCCGGGATTCTTGCCGATCTGCCCAGCCGAGCCAGATACCGCGTGGCAAGGCCGGCTAGGTGTAGTTCCTGACCACGTTGTTCATGGGGGGTGGCAGCCGTTTTACTGCCTATCTGACGGCAATCGTTTGCCGCCCCACATGGGGTGGGGCGTCACGCGCACCAGTGGCGCGGGAATGGACAGGATTTTCGCGCCCTCGGTCACCCGACCGCCGGATGCGCGGTTCAGGGAGATCCAGGAGAACAACGTGGTTGGTAGTTACGGCTAGCTGACCGCGTCCCAGGCCTTCAGATAAGGGAGAGGGTCCACGGGCGAGCCGCCGCCGTACCAGTCGCCCCGCCAGTACTCGAAGTGCAGGTGGCAGCCCTCCGAGTTGCCGGTGTCACCCACCCTGCCGATCCCCTGGCCAGCGGCGACGGAGTCGCCCTCCTGCACCACGGCGGGCGCCTGCATGTGCATGTAGACCAGGTCGACGTTCGAGCCCCTGGTGTCCACCACCAGGTAGTTGCCGGCGGAGCCCTGGTAGCCGCGGAACTGAACCCGCCCAGCCGTCGCGGAGACCAGCCTGGTGCCGCAGGCGGCCATCACGTCCTGGCCCTGGTGAATATGGCCGTTGCGCGGCGCGCCGAAACGGGCTCCGGCACCACCGTAGTTGTGGGGGCCCCGGACCGGGAAAACCGCGGCCGGGATCTCGCTGGCCGGCACGACCTCGAGCTTGCGCGGGGCGCGGTTGGAGCGCACGCCGCGGTTGTCGACCACGTAGGGCCTGCTGCTGATCGCGTCGGCCGGCACGATCGCTCGCACGCGGATCGCGTCGCGATAGGTCAGCGATGCCGGGATTGGCCCCGAGGCGCCGCGGAAGACGACCCGGTCCACATAGTCGAGGAACTCGCCCTTGACCTTGACGACCGCGCCGGGAGTCGCCTTCAGCCGTGAGACACACTGGGTCTTGCAGACGACCCGCCCGACCACAGGATCGCCCGGCGCGGAGATACCGCCGCCGGATATCTGGGCCGGAGGGTCGCCCGAGCCGGAGGTCTGGACCGAGCCGCTCCCGGAGGCCGGCGCGGCGTCGGGAGCGGTCACGGCGCCCGTGTCCTGGGCCGCCGCGACGCCGGTGCCGATGCAGGTCGCGCAGGCTGCGACAGCAAGGCCGGTGATGGTGGCGGTGCATTTATGGAACAACGAAACCCTCTCTTTCCGAGGCCTGCGGGGTTAGCTGTCGGGCTCGCGCTGAAAGAGCAGCGCTACGGACCCTCTGGATCCGATTCGCCCCTGGGGCTGGTGCCCCTGAGTCCTGAACTCCGCCTTGCGCGGCCTGCGGCCCCGCCCGGCTCAGGTGGTTCCCCCGCTCCCGCCGCGGCATGGCCCGGCGGGATTCGGCAGATATTTCGGGCTACAGCCTTACAGCTAACCCTCCTGGAAGCGAAGGTTGCGCTCCCGTGCGAGGCTGCCAAAAGTGATGACCGCAACGAGCTACCCGCTACTCGAGGGCACCAACCTGGCGCGGGTCCACCTCGGCTCCGGGCCGACTCCCGTGCGCCGGCTCGACGGCCTCGACGCGGCGGCGCCGGTCTGGCTCAAGGACGACGGTGCCTACAGCCGCTTCAGCGGCAACAAGGCGCGCAAGCTGGAATGGCTGTTGGGCGACGCCCGGCGACGCGGTAAGAAGGCGGTGATCACCGGCGGAGCGCTGGGAACGAACCACGGCCTGGCCACGGCGCTGTTCGCGCGCGAGCTGGAGATGGAGACCGTTCTGGTGCTGGTCCCCCAGCCGCTCGACACGCACGTCGAGCGCCAGCTCAACCGCATGCGGGAGTCAGGAGCGGAGATCCACCGGGCGGGCGGTTCGGCACGGGGCTTCGCGCTTGCGGCAAGGCTGATGTCGGGGCGTGTGATGCGGGGCCGGGGGCTGCCCTACCTGATCCTCCCGGGCGGATCCGAGCCACGGGGCTGCGTCGGCTACGTGGAGGCGGGGCTGGAGCTTGGCGAGCAGGTGCGCGCCGGGCAGATCCCCGAGCCGTCGCACATCGTGCTCGCGCTGGGCAGCGGTGGCACTCTGGCCGGCCTGCTGGTGGGGCTGCGGCTCGCCGGTCTGCGATCGCGACCTGTCGGAGTGCTGGTCAACGACCTCACCCGCGTCAGCGACGGGACCGTTGCCCGGCTGGCGCGCCGCACCGCTCGCTTCCTGCGCCGACACGGCGCCGACATCCCGGGCCTCGCCATCTCCGCCGGCGATCTCGACGTGGAGACCGGCTTTCTCGGCAACGGCTACGGGCACTCGACGCCGGAGGCGGAGCGCGCGATCGAGCTGCTGCGCCCGCAGGGCGTCACCCTGGAGCCGGTCTATACGGCGAAGGCGATGGCGGCCCTGCTCGCCCTCAACGAACGTGGCGAGTTCGGAGGCGGGCCGGTGCTCTACTGGCACACCTACCGGGTTCCGGACCTCTAGCTGGTGGGCGCATAGGAACTCGCTGGGCGGGTATGGGAATTCCCATGACAGCGACATCCCAACACACGGTCGACCCAGAACAGGCTCGAGAGCTGCTCGCCGCGGGCGATGCGCGCGCTTTCGACATCCGGGGCGACGAGGAATGGCGCGAGGGGCGCATCCCTGCCTGTATACGCCTCGACGCGAGCGCGCCGGAGGAGGGCCTGTCCGACCTCGACGAGGGCCACCAGGCGATCGTCGTCTGCGAGGACGGGCGGCGTAGCGCCGATGTCGCCGAAAAACTGCGCGACGGCGACGTCGATGCGGTCAGCATCGAGGGCGGCATGGAAGCCTGGCGCGAGAGCAAGCTGTGGATGCAGCCTTCGCACGATCCCGACGAGGACGTGCATGTCTAGGCATAGCCCGCACGGGCGCTAGGCACAATCCGCTCAAGCCGGCCACGCCACCGTGGCAGCAGATCCCCGCCGCGCCGGCCCGAAGCAGCACCGTCGAGACAGCGCCGGGCTGAGCCCGGCTCCTGCTCCGCCGCGGCCAAGCCGGGGTAGGGTTGGCACCGTGGGAACGCTGGAGGCGAGCTGGACGGTCGAGATCGGGGCGCCGCGGGAGCGCTGCTTCGAGATCGCGGCCGACATCGAGAATGCGCCGAAGTGGCAGGGGACCCTGGAAGAGGTCGAGGTGCGCAAGAGCGACAACGAGGGGCGCGCGGTCGTCGTCGAGACCGTCTCCGACGCGATGGTCAAGAAGGTGAAGTCGACGCTTCGGTTCAGCTACGACCCACCCGACGGCATCTCCTGGGAACAGGAGGAGGGCGAGGCGAAGTGGCTGACGGGCTCCTGGGTCTTCGAGGAGCTGGGCGGCGGGGGAACCCGGGCGACCTACGGGCTTAAGACCGATCCAGGGCGAATGCTCGGGCTGCTGCTGCGCGGCCCGATAGAGGGAAAGGTGAAGGAGCTGCTCACCAAGAGCGCCGCCGAGGGGCTCAAGGTGGAAGCCGAGGCCAAGGGGTAGGACCTCGAGATGATCCACGGCAGCCCTGAGCCCGACGTCGAGGTTCCGCAGACCGACGTCACCTCATTCGTACTCGAACGCGCGCAGCAGCTCGGCGACAAGCCGGCGCTGATCGACGGGCCCTCAGGTCGCGACCTCAGCCACGCGGCGCTGGCCGACTCGGTGCGCGCGCTCGCCTCGGGGCTGGCCGCGCGCGGCTTCGAGAAGGGCGACGTTCTCGCGGTCTACATGCCGAACCTCCCCGAGTACGCGGTCGCCTTCCACGGTGCGGCATCGGCCGGGGGAATGTGCACGACCGTCAACCCGCTGTACACGGCAAACGAACTGGCTCACCAGCTCACCAATTCCCGTGCCCGGATGGTGGTCACCGTCGCGCCCTTCCTCGAGGCGGCCCGCGAGGCCGCCGAAAGGGTCGGGGTCGACGAAGTCTTCGTAGTCGGAGAGGCCGACGGGGCTACGCCGTTCACCGAGCTGCTCGGCGACCCCGCCGCGGCTCCGGCTCCCGACATCGACCCGGCGTCGGACCTCGCCGTACTCCCCTACTCGAGCGGCACCACCGGGCTCCCCAAGGGTGTGATGCTGACGCACCGCAACCTGGTGGCGAACCTCAGCCAGGTGCAGGTCGCCTTCCCGATCGAGCCAAACGACACGCTGATCGGCGTACTGCCGTTCTTCCACATCTACGGGATGACGGTGATCATGAACCAGGGGCTGCGGGCGGGCGCGACGATCATCACCATGCCGCGCTTCGACCTCGAACAGTTCCTGGAGCTGCTCGAGCGCCACTCGGTTACCAAGGCGTACGTGGTGCCGCCGATTGCGCTGGCCCTGGCCAAGCACCCCGCCGTCGAGGATCGCGATCTCTCGGCGATACAGACGATCATGTCGGGTGCCGCACCGCTCGGCGCGGAACTGGCCGAGCGGGTGGCCAGCCGCGTCGGCTGCACTGTCATCCAGGGCTACGGCCTCACCGAGACCAGCCCCGTCACGCACCTGATCCGGCCCAGCGGCGAGAACCGGCCGGGCAAGATCGGCCAGGCTCTCCCGGGGACCGAGTGCCGGGTGGTCGACCCGGAGTCCGGCGACGACGTCGCCGAAGGGGAACGCGGGGAGCTGTGGATCCGCGGCCCGCAAGTGATGAGCGGGTACCTCAACAACCCGGAGGCCACGGCCGGCACCATCGACGATGACGGCTGGCTTCACACCGGCGACGTGGCGACGGTGGACGCGGACGGCTACTTCGAGATCGTCGACCGGCTCAAGGAGCTGATCAAGTACAAGGGCTACCAGGTCCCTCCCGCCGAGCTGGAGGCCCTGATCATCACGCACCCGGCGGTGAGCGACGTCGCGGTGATCGGCGTGCCCGACGAGGAGGCGGGCGAGCTTCCTAAGGCGTTTGTGGTCCCCTCGGGCGACGAGTTCGACGCCGACGAGCTGATGAGCTGGGTCGGCGAGCAAGTGGCCCCCCAGAAGCGAGTACGCCTGGTGGAGACGATCGACGAGATCCCCAAGTCCCCGTCGGGCAAGATCCTGCGGCGCAAGCTGGTCGAGCGCGAGCGGGAGGCGGCCGGGCGGTTGAGCGCCTGACCGTGATGAATAGGGTCGCGGCGGTCCGGTTCGCCTTCGCTTCCTCGCACCGGCGAAGCCTCGCACACCGATCCAGGGGAGTTCCAACTGGCACCCGCTGAAGTTGAGCGGGTTAAGGTTTCTGCGTCTGTACCGCCCGGGGAATAACGTGGACAAGACGGGAGTCGCATTGACGCTGACCGCAAGTAAGAGAATCGCCGTCGCGGCGGCCGCATTGGCCCTGGCGGCGCTGGGGGCGCTTTCGGCACCCGCTGCGCACGGAGCCAAGAAGAGCAAGGTCCGGCCCGTGATCTTCGTCGGCAACAACTGGGAGGGGACGGCCGACGTCATCAAGCAGCGCGTGAAGACCATTGAACGGCCTGGGAAGAACAAGCACCGCCTCATCTTCAGGCGAGTCGCGCGGCTGAACATCATCCCCGACATCCAGCAGCGGATGATGGAGATCCTCACCAACCCGGTCCGCCTCGGCTACTACCTCGGCATCCGGCAGCTCGTCGGCGAGGGCAACGACCAGTTCGTCGACGACATGTACAGCAGCAAGGACGGCCGGCTGCTGGTCGTGTCCAGGCCGAGCCTCGCCGACGTCGTCGGGATCAACATCAAGACCGGAGAGATCGTCTGGCGCTTCGTGGTCGACGGCCAGCGCTCCGACCACATGGGCCTCTCACCGGATGGAAGGCACGTTGCCGTCTCCGCCTCGACCGGGAACGTCGTCCACATCCTCGACACGCAGACCGGCAAGGAGGTTGGGCGATTCGAGTCCGGTGACTCGCCGCACGAGAACAGCTACTCCAAGGACGGCAAGCGCATCTATCACGCCAGCATCGGCCTCGTCTACACCCCGGCCGACCAACCCCAGGTGGACACCAGCAAGGGCGATCGCTGGTTCCAGATCGTCGACGCGCACACGTTCCAGATCCTCAAGCGGATCGACATGGGCAAAAAGCTCGACGAGGCCGGCTACCCGAACATGAGCTCCGCGGTGAGGCCGATGGCGCTCTCACCGGACGAGAAGTTCGTCTACCTCCAGGTCTCCTTCTTCCACGGGTTCGTCGAGTACAACCTCGAGCAGGACCGCGTAACCCGGGTCGCCGTGCTCCCGAACGAGGTCCCGGACGTGCCGCACGAGGAGTACCTGCTCGATTCGGCGCACCACGGGATCGCCATGAACAGCAAGGGGAACAAGCTCTGCGTCGCCGGCACGATGTCGGACTACGCGGCGATCGTTTCGCGCAGGACCTTCGCCTACACGCTGATCCACGGTGGCGAGAAGCCCTACTGGTCGACCAACAGCCTCAATGGCCGCCTCTGCTACGTCTCCTGGAGCGGCAGCGACCGCATTTCGGTCATCTCCTACAAGAAGCGCAAGGAGATAGCCCGGATCCCGGTCGGGGACCATCCCCAGCGTGTTCGCGTCGGCAATGTGCGGAAGAGCTGGCTGCGCTCGAAACTGAACGCGCGCAAGCACTAGGCGCCGGATTCGCCTGTCCGTCTAGCCTCAGCAATCGGGGCTGGATTCGAACCGGCGAGTTAAGCCCAGCGGGCCTTGGCCTTCTGCTCTTCGAGCTCCGCTTCCGTGAGGACCCCCGCATCTCGGAACACTTCGAGGTCCTTCGTCTTCCGTTCGAGTTCCTCGGCCCGCTCGGCCGCTCGGTCCTGGCTGCTGGGAGAGCTGGCATCGTGGCGGACGTCCTCTGCATCGACCATGGATCACCTCCGGTGCGTCCCATCTAGGCAGTCCCGCGAGTCGGAGATGGGGCGTCGATGGCCCGAGGGGCAGGAGCGCTTCGCTCATGACGAGCGGCTGGCCGCACAGCTTGTGGTGCGACGTACATCGACTGTACTCGCATCCGGCAGATGCGGGTCAGCGCCATACTCGGGTCATGCTCGCACCCCTGATCGAGTTTCCCGCCGACGACCCCGCTCGCGCTTGCCGCTTCTGGAAAGGCGTGCTCGGCGCAGACCTCGCTCCGAGGCCCGCCGGGGCCGGGGCCGGGTGGGAGATCGAGCACGACGGCCTTCGCCTCGGAGTGGACACATAGGACGTATCAGTCGGTACCAACGTGGTACCAAGCGGCATTACTTCGCGGCCGGCCCGAAGCTGAGTTCGTGCTCCTCGACTAGGCGGGGAATGCTCTCGAAGTCCAGCTCCAGCCCGTAGCTTGCGGCGATTGCCGCAATTGTCTGAGGGTCTGGCGGGCCCGCCTCCTGCGGCAGCTCGATCAGCTCCGCAAAGTAGCGCTCAAAGCCCGCCGGGCAGATCATCTCCAGGATCCGCGCGGGCTGATCGCCTGCATTCCAGAACGTGTGCCATTGGCCGCGGGGCTTGAAGATCAGATCCCCCGGCTCGCCGTACAGGACTTCCTCACCGAGCTGGGCGCCGACCCGCCCCTCAAGCACGAAGCTGTACTCGTCCTCGCGGCTGTGGCGGTGCAGGGGCGCCGCCAGTGCTTTCGGCGGCATCGGATGCTCGACCAGCGAAAAGCCACCGCCCGACTCATCGCCGGCGATCATGAACCGCACCCCGATCGAGGCCAGATCGCCCGTTCTTCCGTCCTGTGGTCCAAGGACCTTTGCTGTCGTCGCTTCCATGGCGCTCCTTCGTTAAACGCTGCGTTGACCAATCCGTCTGGTCCGTGCCCCGAGTCTCGTCACTCAGTCCGCGCCTGTAGCCATACCGTCTCCGCTTCGTGCTCTTGCTCAGCCCTGCGCAGGTGCGCTTCAGACAATACGCATGCCCGCTCAGGAGATCGCCCGGATCCCGGTCGGCGACCATCCTCAGGGCATTCGCATGGGAGCGCCTTCAGAGTTTGGGCCGATCAGCCGATAAGACGCGGGCAAGGCCACGCACGATTTCTCTATGCCCGCAACCCCCGCAGACCTTTCCCTGGACCTCGGCAGGATCTCGCCTGAGCCGGCCGACGACGAGGCGGTGGTGGTTCAGCAGCGACCGCATCTCGGCAGCCTGCCTCGTACGCGGCGCGGCTGGGCCCCGTGGCTGCTCTGCTCAGTCGATTTCACCTCCGCCTCGACAGTGCTGGCGGCCGTCGTCTATCAGAGCGGATCACCGGCGTTGCCCGCACTCCCGCTCGCACCGTTCCTGCTGATCGGCCTCACCTCGGTGGTGGGGCTCTATGCCCAGCCAGGGCGCCCTGTTGTGACCTGGGGGGCGGGCGGGCGCGCCCTGCCGTCCGTGGGCCGACTCCTGATGACCGGCCTGTTCGCATGGTCGGCGTCGCTGCTGGTGGCGTTCGGAGGCGGGACGGACGACTTCGGTGTCGCCCATCAGCTGGCTCTCTGGCTTGGGGCCTTCGCGCTCGGGTCGGTGGGAAGGATGGGTGCCGCTTCGCTGATCGGGGGCGCCGAGCAGGCCGAGCGGTGGGTTGTGGTGGGCGACGCCGAGACGGCACAGAGGCTCAAGGCATACAAGCCCCTGCGCGCCTACGCCAGGGTGGTTTGCACGGTAGCGCCCCCGGAGTCCGACTCCGGCTCGGACGCCGAGTCCGACCGTGAATCGGCCCTTCGGATAGTGGACAGCAACGGCGCCGACCGCGTCGTGATCGCCGCCCAGAACTCCGACGACAGGGGCCTGCTCGCTCTGATCAAGACATTCCGGTCGCTCGGGATCCCGGTCAGCCTGCTGCCGCGCCCGCTGGACCTCCTCGAGGCCCCCTCGGCCGTGCCCAGCAGGGTGGGGGGAGTCCCGCTGATCGAGGTCGGATCCCTCGCTGCGAAGGGATCGGCCCGCTATCGCGGCCCCGACCGTCGCCGGGACCGCCAGCCTCGCGTCAGCGTCGTGATCCCCGCACTCAACGAGGCCGACAACATCGGGCCCGTCCTCGAGCGCCTTCCCGAGGGCCTGCACGAGGTGATACTGGTTGACGGGAACTCCCGTGACGGCACCGTGAAGGTCGCCACCGAGGTGCGCCGCGACATCCGGGTCCTCGCGCAGGCTGGACGCGGCAAGGGCGATGCGCTGCGCACCGGATTCGCCGCGGTGACCGGGACCCTCATCGTCATGCTGGACGCGGACGGCTCGGCGGATCCAGGCGAGATCCCGCGCTTCGTGGAGGTCCTCGTCGGGGGGGCCGACTTCGCCAAAGGCTCCCGCTTCCTCGACGGTGGGGGCAGCGCGGACATCACGCCGATCCGGCGGCTCGGCAACCACTTTCTGAGCGGCACCGTCAATCTGCTCTACGGCACCCAGTTCACCGACCTCTGCTACGGGTACAACGCCTTCTGGACCCGCTGCCTGCCGTTCATCTCACTCGATGCGCCCGGCTTCGAGGTTGAGACCCTGATCAACCTTCGGATCGCCAGCGCAGGCATGGAGATCTCCGAGGTTCCCAGCTACGAGGCCGAGCGGTCCTCTGGCCAGAGCAATCTCAGGACCTTTCCCGACGGCGTGCGGGTCTTCCGCACGATCGTCAGAGAATCCCGACTCGACCCGGCGACGAGGCGGCGCGATGTGCGACACGCACGGGAGGCCGATTCCGTCGTGCACCAGCAGGATCCAGCGCATAGCCATACGGCTTAAGATGCGTCTCGGCCATGAGGCTCGGCGGCCAGTGGCGTTGTGTGAAGGATTCGCTCGCCTTTCGTTTCGAGTTCGGCGACTAGGGCAGTCGCGCCCCGCCCGACAAGTCCGCCTTATGACCACTCCTACAGGGCTACCCGGGGACGGCGGGGGACGCAGGGGACGCGACTCCGTTACACCGAGTCGGCGCGACTGGATTTGAACCAGCGACCTTTCGGCCCCCAGCCGAGCGGATTCAGGTGTCGATGCTTCCAGGAGCGTCCAGAATGTTCATTACGTCCACGTTCCTGGACGATCTGGACTTATAGGAGGACGCATCAGTCGGTACCAAAGTGGTACCACGCTGCGACGCGAGCTGTTCGCCCTAGCCGAGCATCTCGATCCCGTACGTCTTCCCAAGCCCCTGGATCTGCTCCATGTCGGGCTCGTCCTCGGGCGGCGGCGGGAGCGTGCGGCTGCCGGCGGGTTCGCTCATCTTCATGAGCAGGTCCTCGAAGCCGCCAGGGGTGAGAATGAACAACATCCGGCAGCCGGCATCACCGACCGTGTAGCGGTGCGGGATGTCGCGCGGGCCGAAGGCGAAGTCGCCCGCGGTTGCCTCAAACGTCGTGCCGCCGACCTCGAAGGTGACGTCGCCCTCGAGGACCCAAAACGCCTCGTCCTCGCGGTGATGGACATGAAGTGGTGCCTCCGCGCCGGGCGGTTCGGTCACGTCCACAATCGCGAGTTGCCCGCCTGTGTCCGCCGCCGTCGCAGTGATCACGGCCAGTGCGCCGAACCACCAGCGCGCCTCTCCCTCTCCACTTCGAACCGCCACGACCTTCTGCGCCTCTGCCTGACTGTCTTCCCGTGTCATTGGTTCTCCCTTTCTGTCGTGCTCAACCGGCAGCTTCGAGGTCCGGAGAGGCGTGTACAAGTGCCGCTTCCCAGCGGTTCAAGGCTTCGTACATGTAGCGGACAATCTCGACGTTTTCCTCCGACATCGCCCGCCCCAGTATCGCGCGGTCCTGCTGAGTCGGGGCAATCGGACGGTATTTGAACCAAGCGACCCTGGGCAACATCAGGTCGCTTCATCCGTACCTCCGACAGCTCCGCGCCCGGGGCAGCGGGCGCGATTTGTTCGAAACCAATCGCGCCCATCCTGGAACGCTCCGACTCGCCAGGCCGAAACTCGCGGCGAACGCTGGCTGCGCGAGCTAAAGCGCCGCCGGCGACGCGGCGGGAACCGCGGCGCGGCGCGTGCGGACCTCGGACCAGGTAAGCAGGCGACCGGCCTCCGGGTCGATCACCTTGAGGCGGACCGCGACGGCGCCGTCCCATGCGGTCAGCACCGGGACGTCCCGGAAGATTGGATTCTCGTCATGCGCGCGCTGCAGGTTGTAGTTCGGGACCTTGGCGCTCAAGTGGTGGACGTGGTGGAGGCCGATGTTGCCGGTGAAGAACTGGAAGGGCTGCGGCAGCTTCAGGTACGAGCTCCCGCGCAGCGCCACGTCCGCGTAGCCCCAGCTCTCGCCACTCTCCCAGTAGACGTCCTCGAACTGGTGCTGGACGTAGAAGAGCCAGACGCCTGCCGTCCCGGCGAGGATCGCCGTCGGCATCTGGACGAGCAGCCACTCCTGCCAGCCGACGAGCCAGCAGATCGCGCCCAGCAGCACCGCCAGGACGAGGTTGGTGATGACCACGCTCCGCCGCTGGCGCGGGCGCATCGAGCGCGACCACAGACGAGGCCCGAACATCAGCGACCACAGCGGTCCGATCCCAAACATGACGAGCGGGTTGCGGAAGAGACGGTAGCCGAGCCGCTTCCTCCAGGAGCTGGCGACGTACTCATCGAAGGTCAGCGTCGGGACGTCGCCGGTGCCGCGCCGGTCGAGATCGCCGGCCGTGCCGTGATGGACGGCGTGGCTGTGGCGCCAGTTCGCGAACGGCTGGAAGACGAGCAGCCCGCTCAGCCGGCCGACCCAGAGGTTGGCCCGCCGCGAGGGCAGAAACGAGCCGTGGGCGCAGTCGTGGAAGACGATGAAGGTTCGCATCAGGAACCCGGCGGTCGGGATCGCGAGGGCGACGGTTGCCCAGTAGGTGACCTCGCCGAGGCTGACGTACATGAGCACCGAAAGCGCTACGTAGGGCCCGACCGAGGTCGCGACGTCGAGCAGGCTCCGGCTCCAGGACGGGCGCTCGTACGGGGCCATCGAGTCGCGCCAGACCGGCCGGGTCGAAGCGGAACCGGCTTTCGACACGGATGCGACCTGTGAGGCGGCGTCGATCACTGCTAACTGGATCAAGGCTACCCCGTGCTCGCCTTCTTAAGCGGGGCGACTAGGCCCGCGGCTCACGCGCTGCGAGGCGGAATCGAACTCAATGCTCGCTTGCTTAATCGGGGCGAACGGTTCAATTTCGCCGCAGGAGCGGGATGTGAGGGCCCGAGCTACCGACGTTGCTACCGATTGAGGACTTCCAGCATCCGAGCACCCCTGGTAGCCCGTTGAGAGTCGCGGTTTTCGAAAGGCGAGCGGACGCGCCGCGTGACCGGGGCCCGCGGCCTTCCGCACCCCCCTCACCGATAGGCAGTCGCCGGTGCGCTTTGCGTTATCCGAGGCTCGGCCGCGCTTCGACAGTCGAAGCCCGAGCCCACTCGCGGCACCGCCAAGCGTCGGCCGCGCAGGTAGCCGGCCGCGTAAATCGCGCCCGAGAAGACGGTGACCGCGACCATCAGGTAGACGAGCGCCTGGGTGAGGGCGCCCTCGGGCCCCGTTACGAGAAGCACTAAAACGACGACGGCCTGGATCACGGTCTTCGCCTTGCCGAGCTGATTCACAGCGATGATCACGCCCTGGCGGCGCGCAGCTAACCGCAAGCCCGTGACGAAGAGATCGCGCGTGAAGACGACGGCCACAACCCAGATCCCGATTTGATCCGTGGCGGCCAGGCAGACCAAGGCGGTGCCCACGAAGAGCTTGTCGGCGATGGGGTCCATGAGCGCGCCGAACCTCGTGATCAGTCCGCGGGAACGCGCCAGGTAACCGTCAGCGACGTCGCTCGCCATCCCCGCCGCGAAGACGAGCGCGGCGATCGAGGTCTCCACGTGCGGCTGCATCGCGACCGCGAGCAGCGGCGCCATAAGGATCCGCGTCATCGTCAGCGAGTTCGGAATGTTCATGCGCTCCGCGAACCAATTCCCTCGAGGTACGTCGGCGAACGTACCGACCCCTACACGAGGCGGAGACTACCCAGCCTGGCGACCGACCAGCCCCGGTACCCGCGAACTGGCGCCGGCACTGCGCTCTCTCACCTGGGCCGACGTGCCGAAGGGCGGCGGCCGAAACCCCACCAGGATGGCGCCACCGTATACAGCCATGACGGCGATCACCACGCCCGCGATGTCGTCGATCACGTAGTGCCAGCCGAAGTAAATGGTCGAAACGATCGTCAATCCGAGGAAGACCCAGAGGGAGACGCGCACCAGCCGCGGCGCGCCAACGAGCTGGGCGATGAGCGCGGCGGTGAAGATCACGGCCACGTGCAGCGAGGCGAAGCCGGCGATGCTCTGGACCGCGTTCGTCGCATCAGGATTCGCGATCACCTCGCGGCGGTGCTCGAGCAGGGTGGCTTGGAGCTCTGCGACCCCCGTGTTCGGTAGGTCGGCGAAGAGCCCCGGGCGCGCATAGATCGGGCCGAGCGATGGCAGGAGGTAGTAGCTGAGCGCGCCGAGCATCCAGTCGAGCGTGAGCGCAGTGACGTACCAGAGCCCAGCGGCCACGCGAGATGACCAAACCAGCGCGACTCCGAGCGAAAGCGGCACGAAGGTCAGGAAGGCTAGGTACGCCGCGGAGAGGACCTCCGCCGCGAAACCGGTCCCGAGCAGGTCGTGCAGAAGCGTCGAGGGCTGGCTGCCGAAGAACATGCCCTCGTCGAGGTCCAGCAGGCCCTGGTCATGGAGGACGCCGTCCGTCACGAACGGCAGGAAGCTCTTCAGGTTCCGGTAGGAGAGGTAGGTGGCGTAGAACCCGAGGATGCAGACGAGGACGATCAGCCCGCGGCGCCCCCACCACCGCTCGCCGAAGATCCGGCGCACCGCCCACAGGGGCCCGAGGTCGGAAGACCGGGTCCGCCGTACGGCTCGGGGAAGCACGTCCAGCACGACGAAGAGCGCGACGATCACCAAGATCAGGGCCAGCGGCGAGCCGACGTAGCGCGCGTCGGGATCGCGGATGGGGAGTCCCTCGATGCCCGCGACCGCGAGTATGAGGCCGAGTGCGGAGATGCCCACGGCCAGCGGCGCCGTGAACTGGCGCGCCGTTATCTCGGCGTCGCCCTTGTCGGCAACTTGGCTCGGATGCGAGAGAGACTGGCTGAGAGGCACGGCGAAGAAGACCGTCAGAGAACAGGTGCTTCCGGATGATGTAAACGCCAGGTAACGGGCGGAGGCTAGTCGAAGGGGCGGGTCATGACGTGCTCGGACCTGCGCGGGAGGGACGGTGCTTCGCCCCGACCGAAGGACCTAGGCTTCCGCCCTGTGTCGACCCGAGAGCCGGCCGCTGACCTCGGCGCCCAAAGCGGATCCACCTCGAGGACGGGGGAGCATCCAGACCGTGCGGTCGGGTGGCGGCCTATCGCGGCCGGGCCGCTTGTCGCCGGGTTCACTCTGGTCGCGGCGCTGGTGGTTACCGCTCAGGCCGATTTCACCTTCCGCGATCCGGATCATGTCGCCGCGCTTTACGTGGTGGAGGTTGGCGCCGGCGTCGCATTGCTCGTCTGGCTCGACATCTTCCTGCGCGCCAGGCGCCTCACCGGGAAGCGGCGGCCGTCGCGAGAGGCGATGGGCACCGTGAGGCGAGAGCGCTGGACTCCGAAGCGCATGGCCGCGGTGGCGGGCGCAATCGTCGCCTTCTACGTCACCTACCTTGCCTACAGGAACCTGAAGGCTGCCGTGCCTCTGCTGCGGCCGGGAGACCTGTTCGACAGACAGCTGGCCGAAATTGATCAGGCCATGTTCTTCGGCAGCGACCCGGCGGTGCTGCTGCACGATCTCCTCGGGACCGGGATCTCGGCGGACATCCTGTCCACCTTCTACGTGGCGTTCATCGTCTTCCTGCCGTTGTCGCTTGGGCTTGCCCTCGTGTTCGCTGAGCGGCTCCAAGTCGGCCTCGTCTACGCCACCGCGCTTTCGATCAACTGGGTACTCGGCGCGGCGAGCTATTTTCTGTTGCCGGCGCTCGGGCCCATCTATTACGACCCGGCGACGTTCTCGGTGCTGCCGCATACCGAGGTGGCGGGTCTACAAGAGCTCCTGATGGACGATCGGGTCAGGTTCCTCGCGAACACCGACACCGGGACGCCGCAGGCGATCGCCGCCTTCGCGTCCCTTCACATCGCGATGAGCTTCACCGCGCTCCTTGCGGCCTACATGCTCAACCTGGGCCGTCGCGTCAAGCAGGCGCTGTGGGCGTGGCTTGCGCTTTCCTTCCTCGCCACGATCTACCTTGGCTGGCACTACGTGCTTGACGACGTTGCCGGAATGCTGATCGGCGCGGCGGCGCTTGTGCTCGCCCGCATGCTCACGGGTTTCGACCCAGCTAGGACGTGTACCCGAGGGCCCGCTTTTGGCGGGCCCTCACGTTGATCGGGGCGACTGGAGCGACTTGGCTCTCTCACTGGGCCCCAATAGGGGCGAGTGCCTGACTTTTGTCTCGCGGGCGAACAATCCAGCCCGCGAGTCTTGCGACTACTACCTATTTAGGTTTCGGCGGACTCGCCGAGGAGGCTGGATCTCTCGGCTTCGGCGGCGCCTTGGAGGGCGGTTTGGTCGCTTTGAGCGGCTTCATCGCCTTCTCGCCCGGACTCCAGCCCTCCTGGAGCTTGTCGCGGTCAGAACTCACTTCGATTTGCTCGGCGGCTGTGCTGCTGGCCCCGAGTCGGTGGGCTTTGGCGGCGGAGAGGACGGTGGGTTTCCCTGATCTCGGGGACGCATCCCACGTTGGTCGGTCGGAGCTTGTCCGCCGTGTACGGGCTTCCCGTCGCCGCTACTCCGCCTCATCACGACGTTCCATTCAGGGGCGGCTGGGCGGAGCTCTTGGAGTCGTTGGGCTTCGGAGGCGCCTTCTTCGGCGCAGGGGCAGAGCCCTTGGGCGAATAACCGCCCTTCTTCTGAATCGCTGCTCCAGAGCCGCGCATCAGAGCCGCGCATACCTGCAGTTTAGCCTTCCGCCCCGCCTTCTTCGCCAAGCTCCTCCGATGCACAGACCTCCAGCGAAACGATGCTCTCGCGAGGCAGCCACACACCCAGGGAACCGGGAGCCGCCCTTGCAAACCCGGGTCTGGCTCACTCGGGCACTTCGCAGTGGTTGGTATGCGATCGGACCGGGCGCGTACGGGGGCGGCGATGGCGGTCGAGTGTGTCCGATTGTTGCCGCAGCGAAGATGGCTGGCGTCTGGGGCGCGGACGGTCTCCGACAAGACAACCTGCTCTGGGGCACGGGCGACCATCCGTCCCCTGCCGTTGAAGAGTTCGCCGCCTACTTCGACCTATGCGCTGAGCAGCTTGGAACGCCTGCCGCACTCGAGATAGTGACTGAATCGCTCGCGCCTCAGGCAACCCAGCGAGCTTCCGCGAGCTCGTCGCGGTAGCGCCCCGTGGCGAGGTAGGCCCCGCAGACCACAAGCGGCTGACGGGCCTCAGATCCGCGACGTGCGGCCGATGAGTTCCGCGGATTCCCGCCGGGGTCCGTGTGTCTGGGTCAGCAGCCCGTGTGTCTCTCGTGTGTCTGACTCGCGGGCTGTGGTGCGCGGCCGTGCGGAGCTATGCGCCTCCGCAAGCGGCCATCTCGTGCCCGACGGCCGAGTTGAATCAGTCGGGGCGACTGGATTTGAACCAGCGACCTTTCGGCCCCCAGCCGAATGCGCTACCAGACTGCGCCACGCCCCGATATGTCGGATGGGGAGCAGTTCGGCTCGGGGTCCCATCCAGAGCGGGCGACCGGAATTGAACCGGCGCTTAGAGCTTGGAAGGCTCTCGTGCAACCGTTACACCACGCCCGCCGACGGCCACCGATTATAGGTCCCGCACCCAAAGCCGGGACGCGGGCCGAATTCGATATTCAGGCGTCGGCTCGGAATGCCGATGCTCTATCCGATGCTTGCTCGCCGACATCTCTGCCTCCTCGCCGCGGCGCTGCCGATCGCGCTGTTCGGCGCCTGCGGCGACTCCGACGGCGACGGCGCGAACCAGGGGTCCGGCGACAAGGCCGCATCGAGCGGTTCCGGCAAGGGGCTGATCGAGTGGAAGCTGTTCGGGCGGGTCCCGGAGCGCGACCATTACCTGCCGTCCAAGCTCAACCCGCCGCTGAAGCAGATCTGGTCCTACAACGATCAAGCCCTGATCGAGTTCCCGCCGGTGATCGCGCTCGGCCAGCTCTTCCTCGTCAACAAGTACAGCAACGTGCGCGCGCTCAACGCGGAAACAGGGAAGGTGGTCTGGGACCTGAGGCGCGACTCCAAGTACAAGGGCCCGCCCTCCGACGTGACGGCGCCGGTGGTCGGGCGGGGCCAGGTGTTCGTGGCGTTCATGGACGGGCGGGTCGTTGCGATCAACGCCAAGACCGCCAAGGTCGAGTGGCGCCGCCACCTGCCCAGCCGGCTCGAGTCCTCGCCGCTGGTGATCGGCGAAACGCTCTACATCGGCTCCGACCGGGGAACGCTCTACGCGCTGCACACCAAGGACGGCAGCAACCGCTGGACCTTCGAGGCGCGGCACACGATCAAGGCGAGTCCCAGTCACACGGAGGGGGTCATCTACAGCGGCGATTACGGCGGAGCGATGTTCGCGCTGCGTGCCTCCGACGGCAGGAAGATCTGGGAGACCGACACCGAGCAGGTCGGCCCGGGCGGTGAAGGCGGGTTCTACTCGTCACCGGCGATCTACCAGGGGAAGGTCTACGCCGGGCGTGACGACGGGACGGTCTTCGCGCTGGACCGGCGCACGGGGAAATACGAGTGGTCGCACACGACCGGCGGCCCCATCTACGGGTCGCCGGCGGTCGCGAAGGTGCCAGGGACGAAGCCGACCGTCTACATCGGCTCCTACGACAAGCACCTCTACGCGCTCGACGCCGGCAACGGCAAGCTGCGCTGGCGCTTCGACGTGGGCGGCGAGATCCCCGGGACTGCACCGGTGATCGGTCATACCGTCTACACCTCGAGCTTCGAAACCGGCAAGTCGATCGGCATCGACGTTCGCACCCACAAGAAGGTCTTCCAGTTCGGGTCCCCGGGCTACACCCCGATGGTCTCCGACGGGCGCAGCCTCTATCTCGCGGGGTACTACTCGATCCACCGCATGCAGCCGCACTGAGGCGCGCCTGGCGCGAAGGTCAGAGCGTCACGCGCTGCTTGAACGAGGAAAGCAGCTGGGCGGGAAAGCCGGGCAGGTCGTCGAGCTCGTTCATGGAGGTGAAGCCGTCACGGCGGGCGCGCCTGGCAACGATCCGGTGAGCCTGGGTGCGCGTGAGGCCAGCTGCCCGCAGGTTCTCGATAGTCGCCTCATTGAGATTGAGCATCCGCGCGGGGCCGTTGCGCGGGCGCGTGAGCTGGCGGCGGCGGATCCGGTGCAGCTCGGCATCGAACCCGTGACCGTTGCGCGGCGCCGGCCCCCCGTTTGCCTCCTCGGGAAACGGCTTGCAGTCCCTGGATCGCCACCAAAGCGATTGCGACAGCTCGAGCTCGCTGTCCTTAAAGAAGCGCTGCTGTGCTGCGTCCGTGGCCGTCGCGGCCTCCTCCGTATGGTGACCCGCGTAGCCGAGGATACTCCCCGCCGAGGGCTCGCCAAGCGGATTTGGACTAACCGATGGTGAGGTCACGAAGGGTTGACTCGGCCTCGCGGGTTCGCTTCTCCGCGCGTTGGATTCGTTCCTCGGCCATCTGGAGCTCGACCTGCAGCCGCTCTATGTCCTGTGTGGGCGGCGGCTGCACCCGCTCTCGCTCTGCCGTGGGCTCGGGGGTCGGCTCGACTGGGCGAGGCCGTTCGGCCACAGGCTCAACCACCATCGGCAGGTCCTCGTTTGCCTGCTGATCGAGATCGTTGCGATCCATGGCATCCATGCTTTTGGAATCGGCTCAGTGCATAGAGCACTTGAGAGTCGCCAGCAATTCTAGAGCGGGGCAGCCAGGACTCGAACCTGGAATCACCCGCTTTGGAGGCGGGAGCCTTATCCAATTTGGCCACTGCCCCGTGGCGGGTCTAAGTCTAGGACTGCCGTCTCTAATGCGGGCGGAGGGACTCGAACCCCCAAGCTCTTACGAGCACCGGCACCTAAAGCCGGCCTGTGTACCAGTTCCAGCACGCCCGCGAGGCGCTCCTGATTCTAGGTCTGAGGAGCAGAAGTGTCGCGCGCGTCGCCAGAAGATTCTATGCTTGCGTCTGATGGCGGTAGGAGAGGTCAGGCCTGGTTACGAGCTCTGGCGGCCCAACCGGGAGAAGGCCGAGTCAAAGACGACGAAGTTCATCGTCGTCATCCTGCTGCTGGCCACCGCGGGGCTCTGCTTTCTGATCACGATCGGCGGCTTCTCGCTGCTCGAGGGCGGCGCCGGCATGGGAATCGCCTGCCTGCTCTATGTGGCTCTCTACGTCCTCTTCGCGTTCTTCGTCGCCCGCTGGCAGCGGGGCGTGCTCCCGGTGGCGGCCGCCTTCTCGATCCTGCTGCTGATCTTCGCCGCGATCGCGGCACCGAGCTGGTTCGCGCGCGACAAGGCGGGCTTCGACGACCCGCTGTTCCCCGAGCCGTTGATCGGGCTGCTGGTGCTCATCCTCATCCCGCTCCAGGTGCTGGTCATCGCCGTTGTGCTGATCGGCTTCAACCAGGAGTGGCAGGTCGAGGAGGAGCGGCCGATCGGGCACAGCGAGGACTACGGCGCGGACTCCGAGCCGCCGGCAGACGAAGGCACGCCGCAGCCGGCGTAGTCGGTCACTAGCGGGAACGTTCTCCACCGCCCGCGGCCGGGAATGTTCCCTTCGATCAGCGTCAGATCGATCGAGTGCCGGAGGTGGGATTCGAACCCACACGCCCTTTCGGGCAATTGATTTTGAATCAATCGAGTCTGCCGTTCCTCCACTCCGGCGTGTTCTAAACGATAGACGCCGCCGCCCGCGATAATCCCCGCCCGTGGACGCCGACGGCCGCAGGGAGCTGATCGAGGAGCTGTGCTCCTTCGAGGGACGCTGGCCAGGCACCGACGCGGAGCGCCGGGCCGGCAACCGGCTGGCGCAGCGGCTGCGCGAGATCGGTCGCAAGGCCGAGCTCGAGCCCACCTACGTGCACCCCGAGTACTCGCTGGTGCTGGCGTGGCACGTCGTCCTCGCGCTCGCCGGCTCGCTGATCGCGCTGGAGGTCGCCCCCCTCGGCTTCGCGATGGTCCTGGTCGCCGCCGCCTCGATGTACCTCGACCAGAACACCCGCTTCTACCTCCTGCGCCGCCTGTTCTTCCGCCGCGCCTCGCAGAACGTCGCCTCCCCCGGCCCCAAGCCCGACGCTCCGGCCCGCCTCATCCTCAGCGCCCACTACGACGCTGCACGCACCGGCTGGGTGTTCGGCCCCCGCTCGACGCGCACCGCCAAGCGCCTCTCCGAGACCGCCAGGCTGCTTCTGGGGCCGATCCGCCTCATCTTCTGGGGCGGGATCGTGCCGCTGCTCGCGGTCAGCGGCGCCCGCCTCGCCAGCGTCGACGCCGAATGGGTCTCGGTGGCGCAGCTGGTCCCGACCGTGCTGCTGCTGGTCTCGATCGTGCTGCTGCTCGACATCGCCCTCTCCGGGATAGTGCCCGGCGCCTACGACAACGCCTCGGGTGTCGCCGCCGTGCTCTCGACGGCACAGGCGCTCGACGAGGACCCGCCCGAGAACCTCGACGTCTGGGTGGTCTTCCCCGGGGCCGAGGAGTGCAACTGCGAGGGGATGGCGCGCTGGGTGTCGGCGCACCGCTCCGAGCTCGACCTCGACAGCACCTTCTTCCTCAACCTCGACTCGGTCTCGTTCGGCGACGTCCACTACCTGGCCAGCGAGGGCGCGATCGTCAGCTATGCGATGGACGAGCGCCTCGTGCAGCTCTGCGAGGCGATCGCCACCGCCGACCGCGAGGACGGCGACCGCTTCGGTGCGCGCCCGATCCGCATCCCGTTCCACACCGACGCCCTGCCCGCCCGCGCGCGCGGCTTCCGCGCGATCTCGCTGATCGGCGCCGAGGACGGGGTCGGTCCCCCCTACTACCACACCCACCAGGACACGCCCGACAAGCTCGACTCCGACGCGATGACCCGCGCCGTCGAGTTCACCCTGGAGCTGGTGCGCCAGCTCGATCGCGACGTCGGCCGCTCCGCAGCGCGGTGATATAAGCGGGCGGCTCGTGGAGAAGGCCACCGCAAACTCGCAGCGCGGCGAGCTCCTCTGGGAGCCCTCGCCGGAGAGCATCCAGCGTTCGTCCATGACCCGCTACATGGCCTGGTTGGAATCCGAGCGCGGGCTTCGCTTCGACGACTATCCCGCGCTCTGGGAGTGGTCGGTGACCGAGCTGGAGAAATTCTGGGCCTCGATCTGGGACTACTTCTCGGTCACCAGCTCGACTCCGTACTCAGCGGTGCTGGCCGAGCGCAAGATGCCCGGCGCGCGCTGGTTCGAGGGAGCGCGCCTCAATTACGCCGAGCACATCTTCCGCGACAGGGACGACGGCGACGTGGCGATCCTGCACGCTTCCGAGTTGCACGACCTCGACGAGCTGCGCTGGGGAGAGCTGCGAGCACAGGTGGCCGCTGTTGCGGCCGGGCTGCGCGACCTCGGCGTCGGCCCCGGCGACCGCGTCGTCGCCTACCTGCCCAACATCCCGGAGACCGTCGTCGCATTTCTCGCCAGCGCCAGCATCGGCGCTGTGTGGTCGAGCTGCTCGCCCGACTTCGGGCCCGGCAGCGTCGTCGACCGCTTCGCCCAGATCGAGCCCAGGGTGCTGTTCGCGGTGGACGGCTACCGGTACAACGGCAAGGACTTCGACCGCCGCGACGTCCTCGCCGGCCTGCAGGCGGAGATGCCCTCGCTGCAGCGCACCGTCGTGCTGCCCTACCTCAACGCCGACCCCGACCTGTCGCCGCTGCGCGACACGATCAGCTGGGACGAGCTTCGCGCCGCCGGCGAGGGCGTCGAGTTGTCCTTCGAGCAGGTCCCCTTCGACCATCCGCTCTGGGTCCTCTATTCCTCCGGCACCACGGGCCTGCCGAAGGCGATCGTGCAGGGCCAGGGTGGGATCCTGCTCGAGCACCTGAAGAAGCTCAACCTGCACGTGGACGGGCAGCAGGGCGACCGCCTGTTCTGGTTCACGACCACGGGCTGGATGATGTGGAACTTCCTCGTCTCCGGCCTGCTCTCGCCGGCGGCGATCGTCCTCTACGACGGCAGCCCCGGCGCCCCCGACATGGGCGTGCTCTGGGACCTCGCCGACCGCACCGGCATGACTTGCTTTGGCACCAGTGCCAGCTACATCGCCGCCTGCATGCAGGACGGCCTCGAGCCGGGCTCGGGCCGTGACCTGTCCCGCCTGCGCTCGGTCGGCTCGACCGGCTCGCCGCTCTCTCCCGAGGGCTTTGACTGGATCTATGAGCACGTCGGTCGCGATACCTGGCTGTTCTCGACCAGCGGCGGTACCGACGTCTGCACCGCGTTCGTCGGCGGCGTGCCGCTGCTGCCGGTCTATCGCGGCGAGCTGCAGGGGCGTGCACTGGGCGCCAAGGTCGAGTCCTTCGACGAGGACGGGCGCCCGGTGATCGACGAGGTCGGCGAGCTGGTCATCACCGAGCCGATGCCCTCGATGCCGATCTACTTCTGGAACGACGAGGACGGCTTGCGCCTGCGCGCCAGCTACTTCGAGCACTTTCCCGGCGTCTGGCGCCACGGAGACTGGATCGAGATCACCTCGCGCGGTACCGCGGTGATCTACGGGCGCTCGGACTCGACCATCAACCGCCAGGGCGTGCGCATGGGCACCAGCGAGATCTACCGGGCGGTACAGGCATTGCCCGAGGTGACCGACGCCCTGGTCGTGGACGTGCCGCGTCCCGGCACGGAGGGTTGGATGCCGCTCTTCGTGGTGCTGCGCGAGGGCATCAGGCTCGACGACGACCTGGAGGGCCAGATAAAGCGGCGCATCCGCGAGCAGTGCTCACCGCGCCATGTCCCCAACGAGATCCACCAGGTCGCGGAGGTCCCGCGCACGCTCAGCGGAAAGGTGCTCGAGGTTCCAGTCAAGAGGATCCTCATGGGCACCCCCGCGGACCAGGCGGCGAGCCGCGACTCGCTCGCCAACCCCGGCGCCCTCGATTACTTCGTTGAGCTCGCCAGGGCGGAGGAGTCCACTGCCTGACCCGGCGATGGTGCGGCTGGCATCACTCGTGATCTCGCTTCTTGCGCTGGGGGCAGCGGTTTCCGCCACGCCGCGCGGCTCCGCGGCTGCCAGCGGCGGCGCCGTTGGCATCGACGTATCGCGCTTCAACGGCGGGATCGGCTGGACGCGTGTGGCGGCCTCAGGTGTCGAGTTCGCGTTCGTCGCGGCGAGCAGGGGCAGCGGAGACGACTGCACCGTGAAGCCGAGGCGCTGCGGCGCCGACCCGATGTACGAGCGCAACTCCGAACGCGCAAGCGCGACCGGCATCCGGGTCGGCGCCTACCACCGCGGCTTCGCCAACGGCGACGGCCGGGCCGAGGTGAGGCAGGATGCGAGGGCCGAGGCAGACCTGTTCATCTCTCGGGTCGGCGGGCTGCGCAGGGGCGACCTGCTCCCCGTCCTCGACGTGGAAACGCCCTTCGGCGGGCTCGACCCGGGCGAGCTGCGGCTCTGGGTGGGCACCTGGCTCGATCGCGTCCGCGATCGGTTGGGTCGCAGGCCGATCGTCTACACGAACATAACCAGCTGGCGGGCGACCGAGGACACCCGCCAGTTCGCGCGGGAGGGCCACCACCTGTGGGTTGCCCACTGGCAAGTCAGCGAACCGAGTGTCCCCGCCGGCAACTGGAATGGCCGGGGCTGGGCCGTATGGCAATTCACGAACTCGGGCAGGGTGAAGGGGATTCGGGGCCGTGTGGACATGGATCGGGTCCGCAGCGGGTTCGGCAAGATCTTGGTCCGCTGAGCCGGCCCACTGAACCGTTACGCCCGGAGTTTCGTATTTTTCACCGTGCCATCCCCGGAAACGACAAAGCGGAGGCGGTAATGGCGCAGCCCAAAGTCAAAGTCGTTGATTTCGACATAGACCGCTACATGCGGAACTCGAAGAAGGTCGACCTCAGCCATCTCGACTGGGACGACATTCCCAACCATCACCTCTCCGACGGAGACGTGATGTGCATGCACTACATGATGGACATCGAGTCGCACACGGTGATCTACCTGCGCGACCTGCTCGCCACCCGCGCCGCCGCCGATCCCTACGTGACCGCGTTTCTCTCCTGCTGGGTCTACGAGGAGCTGTGGCACGGCGAGGCCTTCTCGGATTTCCTGCGCGCCTATGGCATCGAGGAGCCGATCGAGCCGCGCCTTCCCGACGGCTCCAGCCCGATGCCGACCCGCACCAACCGCCTGCGCCGGCTCCGCACCGACATGGGCGTCGGCAACGGCTTCGCGATCGTCCCATCGATGGTGGGCTCGGCGCTGACCCGAAACTTCATCGCGATCCACATGACCTGGGGCGCGATCAACGAACTGACCACGCTGACCGGCTACTACCAGCTGATCCGCCGCTCGACTCACCCGGTGCTGCACGAGATGCTCAACCGCGTGATCCAGGACGAGCGCCGCCACTTCGCCTTCTACCGCGCCCAGGCCAAGGCGCGGATGGAGGACAACCCCGCCGCGGGGCGGATGGTGCGCCGCGCGCTCCAGGCCTTCTGGACCCCGGTCGGCGCCGGGGTGAAGACCCAGGAGGAGACCGACGCGCTGGCGCTCTACCTGCTCGGCGACGGCAGTGACGAGGGGCTGGAGGCCGCCCGGCAGATCGACGAGACGATCGCCGAGCTGCCCGGGCTCGAGGGTCTCACGCTGATCCAGGACTACCTGGAGGTGGCGCAGCGCCGTGCCGCCGAGCGGCCAGGCTGGGCCGGTATGGGACCGATACCCGAGCGGCGCGAGCCTTCCACCGCCGGCACTCCCGCGCACTGGCCCCCGCCCGAGGACACCAGCCGCGACGACGCGGCCGAGGAGCAGCCGGCCGCTCGCTAGGCGGGCGTGACCGGATTGCGCTTCTCGGCGAAGCTGCGGTCCTTGCCCTCCGCGTAGGCGAAGCGGCGAATCAGCTCATTTCGCAACTGGTCAGGCTGGACCACCGCGTCCACCACCAGCTCCGAGGCGAGGTGCAGGATGTCGATGTCCTCGGCATATTCGCGGCGCTTGTCTTCGACGAAGCGCTCGCGCTCGGCCTCGTCGGAGATCTCCTGGATCTGGTTGTAGAAGACGGCGTTGATGGCGGCCTGGGGGCCCATCACCGCGATCGACGCGGTCGGTAGCGCGATGCAGCAATCGGGCTCGAAAGCCGGACCCGCCATCGCGTAGAGCCCCGCCCCGTAGGCCTTGCGCACGATCACCGAGATCTTCGGCACGGTTGCCTCGCAGACCGCGCTGATCATCTTCGCGCCGTGGCGGATGATCCCCTGGCGCTCGACCGCGGTCCCGATCATGAACCCGGGCACGTCGGCAAGGAACAGCAAAGGCACGTTGAAGGCGTTGCAGGTCTGGATGAATCGGGCCGCCTTGTCGGCCGAGTCGACGAACAGCACCCCGCCCTTCTGCTTCGGCTGGTTCGCCACAACGCCGACCACGCGGCCGTCCATGCGGGCGAAACCGACGATCAGCTCCTTGGCCCAGCGGGCGTGCACCTCCAGGAACGATTCCGCGTCCAGCAACACGTCCATCAGCTCGCGCATGTCGAAGGGCTGGTTCTCGTCAGCGGGGATGATTTCGCCGATCGAGGCCTGCGAGGCCGGCTCGGCGGGCGGGGCGGTGGGCGGCTCCTCGCGCCAGTTGGCCGGCAAGTAGGAGAGGTACTGCTTCGCGAGGTCGATCGCGTCCTCGTCGCTGGAGGCGAGGAAGTGCCCGCAGCCGGAGACACCGGTGTGCATCTTCGCCCCACCCATCTCCTCCAGCGTCACCTTCTCGCCGATCACCATCTCCGCCATGCGCGGCGAGCCGAGGTACATCGAGGCGTTTCCCTCGCGCATGATCACCACGTCGCAGAAGGCCGGGATGTAGGCGCCACCGGCGGCGCTGGGGCCGAACAGCAGGCACACCTGGGGAACCTGCCCCGAGAGCCTGACCTCGTTGTAGAAGATCCGGCCGGCTCCGCGGCGGCCCGGAAACATCTGCACCTGGTCGGTGATCCGCGCCCCCGCCGAGTCGACCAGGTAGACCATCGGGACGCGCAGCTTCAGGGCGCGCTCCTGAACGCGGAGAATCTTCTCCACCGTCTTCGGCCCCCATGAGCCCGCCTTGACGGTCGGGTCGTTGGCCATCAGGGCCACGCGCCGCCCGCCGACCAGGGCCAGACCGGTGACAACGCCGTCCGCTCCCAGGCCCTCCTGCTCCCAGTTGGCCAGCAGCGCCTCCTCGGCGAAGGACTCCGGATCGACCAGGCGCTCGACCCGCTCGCGCACCGGCAGCTTCTGCTGCTCGGCGACCTTCTCGTGATGGCGCTCGGGCCCGCCCCCGAGCGCGGCCTCCAGCGCCGGGCGGATGTCGATCACTGGCCGGGTTCGGCGCGCGGCTTGCCGGGCGCCGGCTTTGAAGCCGGCGACTTCGGGCCGCCGTCGGATTTGTGCTGCGTCGCGGTGCCCGCCAGCTCGCTGGACAGCTTCTCCAGCCCGGAAAGCACCGAGTCGCGCCGGACCTCGAGATCCGAGATCACCGTCTCGATCTCGCGGCGGCGCTTGGTTCCCTCTTCGACCATGCGCACCGCCTTGGTCTCGGCGGACTTCAGCACGGCCGCGGCTTCCTGGTCTGTGTCGGCACGGGTTTGCTGCGCATACGCGTCCGCGTCGCGGCAGGTCTTGTCCGCATAGGCCTCGGCCTCAGTCCGGGTCTGATCGGAGTACTTGGCGGCGGCGGCCCGCACGGACTCCGCATCGACGCGTGCCTCCTCTCGGAGCTGCTGAGCCTCCGCGTCCGCGTCGGCGCGGATCGACTCCGCCGCATCCTCCGCAGCGGTGAGGATCTTGGTGGTCTTGCGGCCGACCCGCTCCAGCTCGTGCTTGACGATCTCGGTGCGGGCCTGATCGCCGCCGCCGGTCTCGAGCCATTCGGCGATGCCGGCGAGATAGGCGTCGACCTCGCGCTTGTCATAGCCACGCCTGACAAGCGTGAAGGTCGCGCTGCGGATTCGGTCGATGGTGTCCTGCAACTCTCTCTCCTCCTCTCGGCGGAGTGCCCGGCTAGGAGTCCGGGTTCACCGCCACGGGGGTATCGCCCGAGTAATCGTAGAACCCCCGGCCCGATTTGCGCCCGTAATGGCCTGCATCGACGAGCTTTTTCAGCGTCTGGGGTGCGGCAAAGCGCTCCTCGCCGTAGGCGTCGTGCATGATCGCCGCGATCGAGACCAAGGTATCCAGCCCGACGAAGTCGGAAAGGGTCAGCGGGCCCATCGGGTTGCCGGTGCCCGCCACCACGGCCGTGTCGATGTCCTCGATCGAGCCGACGCCCTGTTCGAGGGCGACGATCCCGTCGAGCATGTAGGGGACCAGCAGGCGATTGACGATGAAGCCGCGGTTGTCCTTTGCGTCGACCGTCGTCTTGCCGAGCTTCTCGCCGACCTCGAAGCCGAGCTTCATCGCCTCGTCTCCCGTCTCCTCGGCGCGCACGACCTCCAACAGCGCCATCACCTGGGGCGGGTTGAAGAAATGAAGCCCGAGGAAGCGCTCCGGCCGCCCGGTGACGTCAGCCTGGTCGGAGACCGGAAGTGAAGACGTGTTGCTCGCGAAATAGGCGTCGTCCTTGACGATGCCGTCGAGCTCGGACCACATCTCCAGCTTCCGGTCGAGATTCTCGGTGATCGCCTCGATCACCAGGTCGCAGTCGGCGAGGTCGGCGTAGTCGAGGGTGCCCTGGATGCGGCCGCGTATAGCGTCGGCGTCGCCCTGCTCCAGCTTCCCCTTCTCGACCGCCCTGCCGAGCTGCTTCTCGATCTTGCCCATGCCGGCGTCGAGCTTGTCCTGCGAGACCTCGCGCACCACCACGTCCCAGCCCGCCTGGGCACAGATCTGGCTGATTCCGTGGCCCATCAGGCCGCAGCCGAGGACGCCTACTCTCTGGATCTCCAATGTCGCGCTCCTGGGTCGCCTTCAGTGACGGCCGCGGAGCCTATACGGGGTGGCTATGCTCGGCGCCGTGAGCGCCAAGTCGATGCGGGTCGGGCGGCCGGGCGACAGGCTGGTCGATCCCCGCGGCCACGAGCTGCTGTTCGTGATGACACCGTCGGCCAGCGACGGCCGGCGCCTCGAGATGGAGTGGACCGTGCCGCCCGGAGAGCGCCTCGTCGCGGCCGACCACTACCACCCGGACGGACCCGAGATCTGGCGGGTCCTGGCCGGCAGCGCCGGCTACCGACTCGACGGCGAAGAGCACATCGAGTCGGCGCCGCACGAGTTCGAGGTTCCAGCCTCCACCCCGCACGGCCACCCCTGGAACGCCGGCGACGACGTGCTCGTCGTGCGCCAGATCATCGCCGCCCCCGAGCCGATGCCCGAGCTGACCGGCGGCGTGCAGGGCTTCTTCGAGACCACGTTCGCGTTCGCCCAGCGTGGCGAGGTGAACGAGCGGGGAGACATCGGCGGCCGGCTGCAGAACACGCTGACGATCTATGCGCTGCTGGTCCCGGGCACATTCCTCGCCGGCCCGCCGCGCTGGGCACAGCGGGCACTGCTCGGCGGGCTGGCGACCGTCGCTCGCGCCACCGGCAAGAAGCCTTACGCGCGGCCGGAGTTCGCCGAGGTGGCTGGTTCCACGGTCCTCGCGCCTAGGGGCCTGAGTGATTTCGGCCATCCATTAGGCCACGAGCGGGCGGTGGCTGCGTTTATTCATCCATGTCATGCACAAGTGCAGTCACCCAGGAGCCGGGACGGCTAGGGGGTCAGCCCCAGCTGAAAGCGGTTCCGCGGAACACCCCGGCCGTTCGGATCGTCGGCGACGGCGAGCTGGCCCGTTTTGCAGACATTGGGTGCCGTGGAACTACTCAGCTAGGCCGTTCCCTGGCTGGCGCATGGTCAGTCGGCGCCGGCGGCCGCGAGCCGCTCCTGCATCGCCTCGGCGAGCGCGTGGGTACCGCTCATCGGACGCACCATCACCATCAGCTCGCTGACCCGGCCCTGGGCGTCGAAGCGCAGGATGTCCACCCCATCTAGCTCACGGTCGCCCACGCGGGCCTCGAAGACGAGCACGGCGACGTCGCCGGTCTCGATCTGGTCGACGTAGCGGAAGTCCTCGAAGACCTGCACCACGGCGCCGAGCAGCATCGCCAGCGCCGCGCGACCCTCGTAGGGCTTGAAGACCACCGGGCTGCGGAAGACCACGTCCTCCGCGAAGAGCTCCTCGAAGGCGGAGAAGTCCTTGGCCTCGGCGGCGGCGCGGAAGCGGTCGCTCTTCACGGCCCGGAGCCTACCGGTGCCAGTCCACCGGGCCGGCGCGCAGCACGTGCGCGCCGAGCGGGCGGCCGAGCGCCTCCTGTGCGGCGCGCGATGCCTCGATCAGCTTCGGCAGCTCGATCCCGGTAGCGATCCCCATCTCCTCCAGCATCGAGACCACGTCCTCGGTGGAGACGTTGCCGGTCGAGCCGGGCGGCACCGGGCAACCGCCGAGCTCGCCGAACGAACTCTCGAACGAGTCCACCCCCTCCTCTAGGGCGGCGAGCACATTGGCCAGGCCCTGGCCGCGCGTGTTGTGGAAGTGCGCGGTCAGCTCGACGTCACCGAGCCGATCGCGCGCGGCGTCGAAGAACTCGCGCACCTGGCGCGGGTTGGCCATGCCTGTCGTGTCGCCGAACGCGACCTCCTCGCACCCGGCCCCGGCCAGTCGCTCGGCGATCCCGAACACGCGGTCTGGCGGAACCTCGCCCTCGTAGGGGCATCCGAAGGAGACCGAGATCACGCCCTCGCAGCGAAGCCCCGCCTCGCGGGCGGCGGCGATCGTGCGCTCCAGCCCCTCCAGCGACTCTGCGATAGAGCGGTTCACATTCTTCTGGTTGTGCGACTCCGAAGCCGAGAGGAAGAGGTTCACCTCGTCGAAGCGATCGCGCATCTCCATTGCCCGCTCGAGGCCGCGCTGGTTGGGAATCAGCACCGAGAACGAGACACCGTCGCGGCGCTGCACGCCCGCCAGCACCTCCTCGGCGTCGGCCAGTTGCGGGATCACGTCCGGGCGCACGAACGACGTCACCTCGAGTCGCTCCAGGCCACTGGCGGAGAGCAGATCCACCAGTCGCACCTTCTGCTGGGTGGGAATCACCTCGGGCTCGTTTTGAAAGCCGTCGCGAGGCCCCACCTCGCGGATGCGCACCTGCTCGGGGAGGGGCATCGCCTAGTCCTGCTTAACGGCGCCCACGTCGATCACGCGCCGCTCGTGCGTGCCGACCCCGATCGTGCGCTCACCATCGGTCACCTCGACCTCGAAGCGCAGCTTGCGCCCGTCGACGACCTCGCCCAGCTTCGAGTGCACGGTGCACCGCGACCCCTCGGCGGCGGCCACGTGCTTGACGCAGATCTCGAAGCCGACCGTTGCCTTTCCGTCGGGCAGATTCTCGAAAGAGAGGATCGAGGACGTGCGCTCCATCATCCCGATCATCCCCGGTGTCGAGAGGACGCTGACGCCGATCGTGCCCCCGACATCGGTGACGAGGCGGTCCTCGACCACAAACTCGTCGCTGCGCTCGAGGCCGGGCTCCAGGGGCACTCAGACCATCCCCAGCCCGCCGCTGACGCCCAGCGTCTCGCCGGTCACGTAGGAAGACTCCTCGGCAGCCAGGAAGGCGACCGCGGCGGCGACCTCGTCGGGCTGGCCGAGGCGACGCATCTGCGTTCCCGCCTTCATCGTCTCGATCACCTTGTCGCCCAGCTCGCCGAACTCCTTGGCCCCCATCAACAGCGGCGTCTCGATCGGTCCCGGGGCGATCGAGTTGGCGGTGATGCCGAAGCGCGCGTTCTCGCGGGCCATCACCTTCATGAAGGCGATCACGCCGCCCTTTGCCGCCGAGTAGACGGCCGACCCCTTGGAGCCGACCCGCCCGGCCTCGGAGGAGATGCTGACGATGCGCCCGTAGCCGGCCTCCTGCATCCCGGGCAGCGCCGCGTGGGTGCAGTTGAGCACGCCGTAGAGGTTGACCGCGATCACGCGCTGCCAGACGTCCGGGGTGGTCTGGTTGAAGAAGCCGAATTCGTCCATGCCGGCGTTGTTGACCAGCACGTCGAGGGTGCCGGCCCCCTCCATCGCGGCCAGCGCCGAGTCGTGGTCGGTGACGTCGAGCGGTACCGCGTGGCCGCCGACCTCGCCGGCGATCGCCAGCGCCCCCTCGTCGTTGAGGTCGCCGACCCACACCTCGGCGCCCTCGGCGGCGAGTCGCCGGGAGATCGCGGCGCCGATCCCGCTGGCGCCGCCGGTTACCAGGGCCTTGCGTCCCTCCAGCCTCATCGGGGGCGGAGCATACGCGCCCGCCGATCCGGGCTACCGGGAGGCCGCACTAGACTGGCGCGCCGATGGCCCACCCAAACGAGCCGATCCCGATTGTGGGTGGCACCGGCGCCCTCGGCTACGGCCTGGCGCTGCGCTGGGCGCGGGCCGGAGTCCCGGTGGTGATCGGCTCGCGCAGCCCCGAGCGCGCCGAGGAAGCGGCGGGGCGCCTGCACGCAGCGGTGCCGGATGCCCAAGCCGAGGGCCTCCAGAACGAGGACGCGGCCAGGCGCGGCCCCGTCGTGTTTCTCACCGTCCCCTTCCGGGCCCAATCGGAGAACCTCAACAACCTGCGGGAGGGGCTGGAGCCCGGGCAGCTGCTGGTCGACTGCACCGTGCCGCTGGCCGCCGCGGTGAGCGGCAAGGCCACACGCTCGCTCGGTGTCTGGCAGGGGTCGGCGGCACAGCAGGCGCAGGAGATGGTTCCGGAGGGCGTCACCGTGGTCGCCGCACTTCACACGATCAGCGCTCCGGAGCTCAACGAGCCCGATGTCGAGCTGGACCAGGACGTGCTGATCTGCGGCGAGCGCAAGGACGACAAGGCGCGAGTCGCGGCGCTGGTCGAGCTCATCCCCGGCCTGCGGGCGGTCAATGCCGGGGCGCTGGAAATGGCGCGAATCGTCGAGCAGCTCACCCCGATGCTGATCTCCATCAACAGCCGCTACAAGGCGCATTCCGGGATCCGCATCACAGGGCTCCCGGGGGACGACCACTGGACTTGAGCGTCGCCCTCCTCGCCGGGGGTACCGGGGGCGCCAAGCTCGCCGCCGGGATGCAGGAGCTGCTCGGGACCGAGCTGGCGGTGATCGCCAACACCGCCGACGACATCGAGCTGCTCGGCGTCCATGTCTCCCCCGATCCCGATCTGGTCACCTACTGGCTCAGCGGGGAGATCGACGAGGAACGCGGCTGGGGAATCCGCGACGACAGCTTCATCGTTTTCGAGCGGCTGGTCCAGCTCGGTGCCCCTGACTGGTTCAAGCTGTCGGATCGTGACCTTGCCGCGTGCCTCTACCGCCGCCACTTCGTCGACGAGGGCGGCAGGCTCACCGACGCACAGGGCCAGCTCGCCCGCGGCCTGGGCGTCGCCGCGCGGGTGCTGCCGATGTGCGAAGAGCAAGTCCGCACCGAGGTCCGTACCGCCGCCGGCTGGCGCGGGCTGCAGGAGTACCTGGTCGCGGACAGAGGCGAGCCGGAGGTCGAGGAGGTGCGCTTGCGCGGGATCGAATCGGCGCAGCCGACTTCCGAGGTGAGCGAGGCGATCGGCGCGGCCGACGCGATCGTGATCGGACCCTCCAACCCGGTGATAAGCATCGGACCGATCCTCGCGGTGGCGGGAATCCGGGCGGCGATCGCCGCCGCGCGGGCTCCGGTCGTGGCCGTGAGCCCCTATGTGGCAGGGAGGGTCGTCAAGGGGCCGACCGACCGCTTCATGGCGGCGCTGGGGCGGCCCTCGACGGCCGCCGGCGTCGCGGGACTGTACGAGGGCCTGATCGACGGCATGGTTGTGGACGAGGGCGATCCCGATCCCCCGCCCGAGGGCATGGAGACGCTTGCCGCACCGATCCTGATGGAGGGCGCCGAGGGCCGTGCCCGCGTGGCGCAGACGGTGCTCGACTTCGCGTCCGGCCTGGATAAGCGGTGAAGGCGACGGCGATCCTCCCCGTGAAGCGCTTCGCGGCCGCCAAGCAGCGCCTCGGGACCGGGCTCGACGAGGAGCGCCGCCTGGCCGTGATCGAGGCGATGCTGCGCGACGTAATCGAGGCGATCGCCTCGGCGCGGATGCTGGAGCGCACGATCGTCGTCAGCGGCGAGCCGGCTGCCGTGCAGATGGGCGAGGCGGCCGGCGCCACGGTGATCGCCGACCCGGCCGACGAGGGCCACCCCGAGGCGGCACTGCTGGGGGTCGAGGCGGCCAGAGCCGCCGGGGCCCGCTGCGTGGCGCTGCTGCCCGGCGACTGCCCGCTGCTCGACCCCCGCGAGCTCGATCGCCTCCTCACCGGGGTGCCGGAGCCTTACGTGGCGATCGCTCCGGATCGGCACGGCACCGGCACCAATGCGCTGGTGCTCTCGCCTCCCGACGCGATCCGCCCCGCCTTCGGCGAGGGGAGCTGCCAGCGGCATGTCGAGCTGGCTCGATCGGCGGGCATCTCCCACGGAATCGAGCGGCTCGACTCGCTGGCCCTCGACCTCGACACGCCGGCCGACATGGTCGCCCTGACCCGCGAGCTGGAGGGCGGGCGGGGTACCGCGCCACACACCGCCCGCGCTCTCGGAATTTGAGCGAGCTGCAGGCAATCCCGATCGCCGGCCTGCCCGAGGTCGGCAAGGGCGATGCCGTTGGGAAGCTGATCATGGCCCGCGCCGAGCTTCGCGATGGCGACATCGTCGTCGTCTCGCAGAAAGTCGTCTCCAAGGCCGAGGGGCGGGTGGTGCGGCTCGACTCCGCGCTCCCGGGAGAGCGCGCCGTCGAGCTGGCACGCGAGCTGGGCAAGGACCCGGAGCTGGTGCAGCTGGTGCTCGACGAGAGCGCCGCCGTGCTGCGGGCCGAGCGCGGCGTGCTGGTCTGCGAAACCCGGCATGGCCTCGTCTGCGCAAATGCCGGCGTCGACACCTCAAATGTTCCGCGGGGCATGGCCGCGCTGCTGCCGCTCGACCCCGACGCCTCGGCGCGCCGCATCCGCGCGGAGCTACGAGAAGCGGCCGGCGCCGGGCCGGCGGTGATCGTCTCCGACAGCTTCGGCAGGGCCTGGCGGGTCGGGCAATCGGAGGTCGCGATCGGCTGCGCCGGAATGACGCCGCTGGACGACTGGCGCGGCCGCGTCGACGCGGGCGGCGAGGAGCTCTCCGCGACCTTGATCGCAGTCGCCGACGAGGCCGCGGCCGCCGCCGACCTGGTGCGCGACAAGGCGAGCCGGGTACCCGCGGTGCTGGTACGCGGACTCGAGCGCCACGTCAGCGGCGACGACGGTCCGGGGGCGGCCGCCCTGCGCCGGCCCCGCGGCGAGGACCTCTTCCGCTAGGCAGCGCCGTCGCCGGTTGAGTCCGCGGCGGAGGCGCTATGCGCCTCCTTGCCGGGCATCGGCGGCAGAGCGCCGCCCTCCTCGGTCCACTCGGGCGCCTCGTAGGCTCTGCCGGGGGTACCGCCGAGGCAGAGGATCCGCGCGCCCTCCTCTCCGGTCAGCAGCTTGCGCTTGACGCCGGGGCCGACGCGGGCGAACACGCCGGGCTCCAGGTCGAATTCCTCCTCCCCCACCTTGAGGGTCGCCCTGCCGCCCAGCGCCAGGTAGACCTCCTCCTGCTCGTCGTGCGAGTGGTCGTGGTCGGGGTACATCGAGAAGTTGGCAGGCAGCTCGATCACCTGCATGCCGAACGAGGTCACTCCGAGGCCGGAGCGAACCCGCCGCATGCCGCCGCCGAACACGGCCTCGAAGTCATCGAGCCGCTTGACGGTCACGTCAGGCATCGGTCTCCTCTCTCACGTTCACGGCCAGCACGGCCGCTCCCCGAACCCTACCGCTGCGCAGGTCGTCGAGGGCGCTGTTCGCACTCTCCAGGGGATAGGCCTGCGTTTCTGTGCGAACCGGCACACTCGGCGCGAGTGCCATGAACTCCTCGCCGTCGCGCCGCGTTAGGTTGGCCACCGAGCGCACGGTTCGCTCGCCCCAGAGGAGCTCGTAGGGAAAGGAGGGGATGTCGCTCATGTGGATTCCGGCGCAGACCACGGTCGCTCCCGGGGCGCTCGCCCGCAGCGCCACCGGCACCAGCTCTCCGGCCGGGGCGAAGACGATCGCGGCGTCGAGCGGCTCGGGACCCGGGCCGGTCGCCGCACCGGCCCACTCGGCACCGAGCTGACGAGCGAAGTCCTGGGCGTCGGAGTCACCCTCGCGGGTGAAGGCGAACACGCGCCGGCCCTGGTGTGCGGCGACCTGGCAGACGATGTGGGCCGAGGCGCCGAACCCGTAGAGCCCGATCCGCTCGGCGTGCTCACCGCAAAGGCGCAGCGCCCGATAGCCGATCAGCCCCGCGCACAGCAGCGGCGCCGCCTGCAGGTCCGGGTAGGCGGCGGGGACCGGGAAGCAGAAGCGTTCGTCGGCAACCGCGTGCTCGGCATATCCGCCGTCGAGCTGATAACCGGTGAAGTGGGCCCGCTCGCAGAGGTTCTCGCGATCGCTTCGACAGTAGCGGCATTCCCCGCAGGTCCAGCCAAGCCACGGCACTCCGATCCGCTGGCCAGCGGCGAATCGCTCCGCCCCGTGCCCCGCCCCCTCGACCGTGCCGACAATCTGGTGGCCGAGAACCAGCGGCAGCTTCGGCTCGGTGAGGTCGCCGTCGGCAACGTGCAGGTCCGTGCGGCAGACACCGCAGGCATGCACCTCGACCGCCACCTGTCCCGGCGCGGGCTCGGGAGCCGGCAGGTCGGCCTCGCGCAGCGGCTTGCGCTGCTCGTGGAGGACCATCGCACGCATGCACCGATTCTCCCCCGTGCCGGAAATCCGCGCAATTTGCGCCACGTCAACTCGCTGTCCCTGACGGCACCGGCCCCGTCTCGGTGAGGATCGCGATGAGATCCAACAACCGAAGGAGGTTTCATGGACGAGCAGCAACGCGAACGCCTCGGCGCCGCGACCGGGATTCTCGCCGTCGTCGCGCTGGTCGCGGGTTTCATCTTCGGGCCGGACAAGCCACCCGGCTTCGACGACACGGCCCAGCAGGTCTCCACCTACGTCCACGACAACCGTGACGAGATCCAGTTCGTCACAGCGTCCACGGTCCTCGCCGGGGTGTTTCTTCTCTGGTTCCTGGGCAGCCTGGCGCGGGCACTACGGCTGGCCGAGGGGCAGGGGCCCGGCCGGCTCGCGGCCGTCGCCTTCGCCGGCGGCATCTTCACGGTCACCCTGGCCAACGCGGGTCAGGCCGCGCAATGGGCGGCGAGCTACCACACGGAACTCGATCCAAGCGTGATCCAGGGGCTCTGGGACATCGGCATCGGTGCGTTCCTGCTCACCGGCATCGGCATAGCGACGTTCGTGGGCGCGAGTTCGCTGGTGGCGCTGAGGACAGGGGCGCTGCCGAGCCCACTGGCAGGCTTCGGGGCAGCGCTCGGGGCCTACACGATCGTCGTGGCAGCCGTGGGCAGCTTCAAGGAGACCGGTGCCTTCTCACCCTCCGACGGCGCACTGGGGTTTTTCGTGTTCTTTGGGTTCCTGGCCTGGGTCCTGCTGACGAGCATCGTCCTCGTCCGCCGGGTGGGCAGCGGCGGGCCGGCGCCCGCACCGCCTCAGTAGGTCTCGACGATCTCGTAGAGGGTCGTCCGCTGGGCCGGCTCACGGCCGGCCCGGCGGGCGGCGGCGATCAGCTGATCGGGCTCGAGGCGGACGCCGTGGTAGGAGCCGGCCATGCGCGAGATGTTCTCCTCCATCAGCGTGCCGCCGAGGTCGTTGACTCCCCAGCGCAGGCTCTCGGTGGCCGCGTCGAGGCCCATCTTCACCCAGCTCGCCTGCAGATTGGTGATCGTGCGGCCGAGCGCCAGCCGGAAGGCGGCGGTGTGCTTGAGGTTCTCGGCGCGCGAGATCTCCTCGATCCCGTGCGTGCGGCCGAGCAGGGTGTTGAAGGGGATGAAGCTGAGGGGCACGAACTCGGTGATCCCCCCGGTGCGCTCCTGCAGGGCGCGGACCACGCGCATGTGGCGGGCCAGCTCGCGCGGCTCCTCGATGTGGCCGAACATCACGGTCGAGGTCGAGCGCAGCCCCGCCTTGTGCGACGCCTCGATGATCTCCACCCAGCGCGCCACCGGCAGCTTGTTCGGCGAGATCCGC
>JBBPIM010000016.1:0-44083 GCA_038040325.1 Candidatus Mayfieldus profundus | reverse complement strand
AGATCCGCGAGAAGATCGGGGTCCAGTTCGGCAGCCCGGAGACCCAGCCGGGCGGGCGGGCGCTGAAGTTCTACTGCTCGCAGCGCCTCGACCTCCGCCGCATCGAGACCCTCAAGGAGGGCACCGAGGCGGTCGGCAACCGGGTCCGGGTCAAGGTCGTCAAGAACAAGGTGGCGGCTCCGTTCCGCCTCGCCGAGTTCGACATCGAGTACGGGGTCGGCATCTCCAAGCAGGGATGCCTCCTCGACCTCGGCCTCGAGCACGACCTGGTCAAGAAGTCGGGCTCGTTCTTCTCCTACGGCGAGCTGCGGCTCGGCCAGGGGCGCAACAACGCCAAGCAGTACCTAACCGAGAACCCGAAGCTCGCCGACGAGATCGAGGCCAAGATCCTCGCCAAGCTCGACATCGAGCGCGATGCCCCCCCGACGCCGGACATCGCGCCCGTCGAGGAGGCGGAGCCGGCCAAGAAGGCCAAGGCACCCGCCGCGGCGAAGAAGGCGGCCTGACCGCGGAGGGCCCTGCGGCACGTTGAGCGAGGAATCCCTCTCCCTGGCGCTTGCTGCGCTCGGCCGCAAGGAGCGCACCGTCGCCGAACTGGGCAGCTGGTTGCGCGCTCGTGGCGTGGGGGGGGAGGAGGCCGACGATGTCGTCGATCGCCTGGTGTCGAACGGGACCCTCGACGATGCGCGCTTCGCGCGCCGCTACGCAGAGGACAAGCGCGAGTTGAAACGCTGGGGCAGCGAGCGGATCCGCACTGCCCTGCTCGATCGTGGGATCGCCCCCGAGGACATCGAGCACGCGCTGGACGATGCCGGTGCCGAGGAGGAGGTCGAGCGCGCGATCTCGCTGCTGCGCGAACGCGGGGCGACGCTGGCGGACGCCCTGGAGCGCCAGAAGGCGCTGGGCCTGCTGATCCGCCGCGGTTATCAGTCCGAGACCGCCTACGAGGCGGTCCGCCGTGCCCAGCCCCGGCACTGATTTGCCAGATCGACGATCCGGTACTACGATCGTTGTGGGCGTCGTGGTAATGCGCTCGCCCATTTGAACTTGAAACTTGGACCGCCGCCCTCGGGCGGCGCATGAGAGGCGGTCCGCCACCCTCCCGGATCGGGGGACGCGGGGCCCGGAGAGGAAGCGATGGAGATCCGGTCTTGGTTGCCCCCGTGGATACGCGCGGGGCAGGAGGCTGACGACGCGGGCGCCGTTACCCGCGAGGCGAGCACGCCCGGCCGTGAGGACCTGGAGGAGCCCGGGCAGAGCAGGCCGGAGCCGCCGGCACCCGAGCCGCCGACCCAGCCCGATCACGTTCATGACGAGCTGCGCGCGCGGCGAGCGGAGATCGTGCGAATGGAGGAGCGGGCCCTGCGCCAGGTGGAGTCGGTGGAGACCCAGCTGCGAGAGCTGGAGCGCCGCCGCGAGGCACTCGAAAACCGCGAGCGCAATCTCGAGCACCAGGCCGAGGAGCTGAAGGAGGCCAAGCGCCAGCACCTTCGCGAGCTGGAGCGGATCGCAAGCCTGTCCGCTGCGCAGGCGCGCCAGATCCTGCTCAAGGAAGTCGAGGACGAGGCGCGCCAGCAGGCGGGGCTGACGCTGCAGCGGATGGAGGAGGAGACCAAGCTGGAGTCCGAGCGGCGCGCCCGCGGGATCCTCGCGGTGGCGATGCAGCGGCTCGCCGCGACCCAGGCCGGGCAGACGACGACCCGCCTCGTCCAGCTCCCCAACGACGACATGAAGGGCCGCATCATCGGCCGCGACGGCCGCAACATCCGCGCCCTGGAGAACCTGACCGGGGTCGACTTCATCATCGACGAGACGCCCTCCGCGGTGATGCTCTCCAGCTTCGACGGTGTGCGCCGTGAGATCGCCCGGCTGACACTGGAGTCGCTGATCGCCGACGGTCGCATCCACCCCTCCCGCTGCGAGGAGGCTTACGAGCAGGCCAAGGCGGAGATGGACGACCGCATCGTCGAGGAGGCCGAGCGGGCGCTTCTCGAGGCACGGGTGACCGGAGTGCACCCCGAGCTGGTGCGGCTGCTGGGCCGCCTCAAGTTCCGCACCAGCTACGGACAGAACGTGCTCGACCACCTGGTCGAATGCGCACACCTTGCCTCGTTGATGGCCGGCGAGCTGGGCGTCTCCACCGAGGTGGCGCAGCGTGGCGCCCTGATGCACGACATCGGCAAGGCGGTCAGCCACGAGGTGGACGGCACCCACGCACTGGTGGGGGCGAGGCTGGCGCGCCGCTACGACGAGCCGGAGGCGGTCGCGCACGCGATCGAGGCCCACCACAACGAGGTCGAGCCGCGCACCGTCGAAGCCGTGATCGTCCAGGCCGCCGACGCCCTGTCGGGGGCGCGCCCCGGCGCCCGCGGCGAGTCGCTGGAGCAGTACGTGTCGCGGCTGCGCGATCTGGAGGAGATCGCCCAGCGTCACGGGGGCGTGCACAAGGTCTACGCGATGCAGGCGGGCCGCGAAATCCGCGTGATGGTGGACCCGGGCGCCGTGGACGACGAGGCGGCGGCTCTGATTTCCCACGAGATCGCTACCGCGGTCGAACGCGAGATGGAGTACCCGGGCCGGATCAAGATCACCGTGATCCGCGAGAGCCGTTCCACCAACTTTGCCCGCTGAGTCCGGGTTCGCGCAGGATAGGATCCGCCTGGCATGAACGAGACGCTCTTCTACGTCCTCGGGAGCACCCTCGTCGTGTTTGCGCTGGTCGTCAGCTTCTTCGGCCTGCGCAACGAGGAGCGCTTCCCCTCCAAGGGGCTGATGCGCATGACGGCGCTGGGCTTCCTTCTGCTGGTGATCGGAACCACTACCTTCGCCGTGCTCAACGCCCGCGACGAGCAGGAGCGCCGCAACGCCAAGTTGGCCTCGGAGGAGCACGCGGCCGCAGGCGAGCCCACGGGCGAGAAGGCGTCCGGCGCCGAGGCGGGGGGCGAGGCCAAGGCCGGCGGGAAGGCTGCGGGCGGCGGCGCGGCCCCGCCCGGCAAGATCAAGGGCCCGGGGGGCACGTTGAACCTGGTGGCAAGCACGACCGCCCTCGCCTACGACGAGAAGGCGCTTGCGAGCAAGCCCGGTGAGGTGACGATCGACTTCGACAATCCCGCACAGGTCGAGCACGACGTCGCGATCGAGTCCAAGGGCAGCGAGATCGCCAAGTCCGACCTGGTCGCCCAGGGAAAGACTTCGGTCAGCGCCGAGCTGGCTGCGGGCAGCTACACCTTCTTCTGCACCGTGCCAGGCCACCGCGAGGCGGGCATGGAGGGCACCCTGACGGTCAAGTAGCGGGGCAGGCGCGGCGCTGCGCGCTACCCTCAGCCTCCGAATGGCCATGCGGTACCACGTCACCACCTTCGGGTGCCAGATGAACGAGCACGACTCCGAGCGGATGCGCGGGATGCTCGACTCGCTCGGCTACGAGGAGGTCGACTCGCGCGACGGCGCCGACCTGATCCTCTTCAACACCTGCTCGATCCGCGAGTCCGCCGACAATCGCTTCATCGCCCATCTCGGCGAGGCGAAGCGGCTGAAGTTCGAGGACCCGGAGCGGATCGTGGGGGTCGGCGGCTGCTGGGCGCAGTCGGTCAAGGACGAGGTCTTCGAGCGCTTCCCGTTCGTGGACGTCGCCTTCGGGCCGGGTCAGATCGGGCGCCTGGCGGAGTTCCTCACCTCCGACTCGCTGACCGCGCAGGGCTACTTCGAGTTCGAGGACTTCTCCGGGCACCTGCCGGCCAAGCGCGAGCGCGAATTCCAGGCCTGGCTGCAGATCTCCCAGGGCTGCAACTGCGTGTGCTCGTATTGCATCGTCCCGTCGACCCGCGGCCGCGAAGTCAGCCGTGACCCGCACGAGCTGGTCGCCGAGGTCGAGTCCCTGGGGGCCGACGGTGTCTGCGAGGTGACGCTGCTCGGCCAGAACGTCAACAGCTACGGGCGCGACCTGCCGAAGGACACGCGAATCACGTTTGCGGGGCTGCTGGGGCGGATGGACGCCGTGGCCGGGATCGAGCGGATCCGCTACACCAGCCCGCACCCAAAGGACATCCGCGAGGACGTGATCCGTGCCCACGCCGAGTTGCCGGCACTCTGCGAGCACATCCACCTGCCGCTGCAGTCAGGCTCGAGCCGTGTGTTGAAGGCGATGCGCCGCACCTACAACCGCGAGCGTTACATGGACCGGGTGGCGCAGATCCGCGAGCACGTGCCCGACTGCGCGATCACCACCGACATCATCGTCGGCTTCCCGGGAGAGAGCGACGCCGACTTCGCGGAGACGCTCGAGGTGGTCGACGAGGTGGGTTACGACAGCGCCTTCACCTTCGTCTTCTCGCCGCGGCGCGGGACCGAGGCGGCGACGCTTCCCGACCAGGTGCCGCACCCGGTCAAGCGCGAGCGCATGCAGCGGCTGGTGGAGCTGGTGCAGCGACGGGCCCGCGAGCGCTCGCAGCGCTTCGTCGGCCGCACGATGGAGGTGCTGGTCGAGGGGCCGAGCCGCACAGACCCGACGCGGCTGCGCGGCCGCACCCGCCACAACAAGACGGTGAACTTCGAGGGAACCGGCGGGCCCGGGGAGTTCGTCGACGTCGAGATAGCCGCGGCCACATCAACAACGCTGTCGGGCGCGGAGAAGATCCTCAGCCGCGTCGCGATCAGCCGCCGCTAGCGGCTGAATGCAGGTTCTCGCCATCTTCGGCCCGACCGCGGTCGGCAAGACGGGTGTTGCGGTCGCAGTCGCCGAGCTTCTGCGGGAGCGCGGCGAGGATCCGATGGCGATCTCCTGCGACGCGATCCAGGTCTACCGGGGTCTGGAGGTGCTCAGCGGGGCGGCGAGCGAGCGGGAGCGGGGACGCCTTGAGCATCGCCTGCTGGGCTTCGTTCCGGTGACCGAGGAGTTCAGCGCCGGCCGCTTCGCGGAGATGGCGCACGCGGAGATCGACACCCTGCTCGAGCAGGGGCGGCGCCCGATCGTGGTCGGCGGCACCGGCCTGTACCTGCGCGCCGCGCTTGCCGACCTCGACCTCCGCCCGCCTGTGCCGGAGGAGGTGCGGGCCGAAGTGGAGCGCGAGATCGAACAGCGGGGCCCGGAAGCCCTCCACGAGGAGATCGAGCCGGACCTGGCCATGACCATCCACCCCCACGACCGCAAGCGGGTCGCCCGCACGGTGGAGCTGCAGCGTGCCGGCGTGGAGCCGCCGCGCACGCACCAGCAGGGGGGTGAGCTATGGACAGCCCGGCTGCGGCATCCGAGCGTTCTGGTTGGCCTGGTGAGCGACCGCGACGAGCTCACGTCCCGCATCGATGCCCGCGTCGAGGAGATGGTCGAGTCGGGCGCGCGAAAGGAGGCCGAGGCCGCCGACCGGGCCGGTGCCTCGCGGACGGCCCGCGCCGCGATCGGCTTCGAGGAGCTGCTGGCCGGGGACGTCGATGCGATGAAGAGCGCCCAGCGCGCCTATGCCCGCCGCCAGCTCACCTGGATGCGGCGGATGGAGGGGGTCGAGATCATCAACAGAACCCGGCGAAGCGACGAGGACGTGGCCGCAGAAATAGTCTCGCGGCTGTGTTGAGGTTCGAGAAGTGGCAGGCGCTGGGCAACGACTATGTGATCGTGCAGTCGGAGGCGCTGCCCTGGGAGCTGACCGCGGAGCGGGTCAAGCGCATCTGCGACCCGCATTTTGGGGTGGGCTCGGACGGCATCCTGCTGCTCCGCCGTCTCGGGGGCGACCCTGAGGCCGTCGCCGAGCTGCGGATCTTCAACCCCGACGGCTCGGAAGCGGAGCTGTCGGGAAACGGCGCCCGCCAGGCGGCGCTCTACGTCCATCGCCACGGCTGGAGCGACACCGACACCTTCTCGATCCGCACCGCGGCAGGGCTAGTCACGCCGACGATCACGTCGCCGCGCACCTGCGTGATCGAGATGGGGCGGGCAGCGACGTCTTCGAAGGACTTCCCCTCGGGCGGCGCTGACGGACGGGGGAGGCTCGAGGCCGCAGGCGGGGAATGGGAGTTCCAGCACGTCTCCATCGGCAACCCACAGTGCGCGATCGAGGTCGCCGACGGGCTCGAGAAACTAGACGTCGCGACGATCGGGCCCGAGATCGAGAACCACGAGCTGTTCCCGAACCGGACCAACGTGTCGTTTTGGCGCGCGGACGGGAGCAGGGTGCGGGCGCGGATCTTTGAGCGGGGGGTGGGGGAGACGCTGTCCTCCGGCACCGGAGCCGGAGGGGCCGCCGTGGCGGCGTTGCTGCGCGGAGCCCCGAGCCCGGTCACGGTCGAGCTCGACGGTGGAGAGCTCGAGGTGGAGGTTTCCGGCGACCTCGACGTCCGCCTCAGCGGCTGGGCCGAGCCTGTCCTCACCGGCGAGTTCTCCCAGGAGATGCTCGACTCGCTCGCGTAGGCTTGGACGCCATGGCCACGCCCGGAACCGAGAAGCGGTCGCCCACCGATCCCTCACGGCGCGTGGAGGCGATGCCGCCCTATGCCTTCGCCGAGCTGGAGCGGCGGATCTCGGCCAAGCGCGAGGCGGGGGTGGACGTGATCAGCCTCGGGATCGGCGACCCCGACGAGCCCACCTACCCCCACATCGTCAAGGCGATGCAGGAAGCCGTGGCCGACGACACCAACCAGAAGTACCCCACCAATCGCGGCCGCGACGAGTTCCGCGAGGCCTTTGCCGACTTCTATTCGGAGCGCTTCGGCGTCGAGATCGACCCCGACGGCGAGGTGATCCCGGCGATCGGGGCCAAGGAGTGCATCTACAACCTCTGCTTCGCCTTCCTCGATCCCGGCGACCTGGCGCTCGCCTCGGACCCCGGCTATCCGGTCTACACGGGCGGCCCGATCCTGGCCGGTGCGGAGGCCGAGCTGCTGCCCTTGGTGCCCGAGCTGGGGTTCGTCCCCGATCTGGGTGCCGTTCCCGCCGACGTTGCAGCGCGCTCGCGGCTGATGTTCCTCAACTACCCCAACAACCCGACCGGCGCGGTCGTCCAGGACGGGTTCTTCGAGCTGGTCGTGTCCTTCGCGCGCGAGAACGAGATCCTCGTCGTGCACGACAACGCCTACTCGGAGACCACCTACGACGGCTACATTGCGCCGAGCTTCCTCGCCACGCCGGGCGCCAAGGAGGTCGGTGTCGAGGTCTTCTCCTTATCCAAGGGGTTCAACATGACCGGCTGGCGCTGCGCGGCGATCCTCGGCAACGCGGAGGCGATCCGCACCTACTGGCGGCTCAAGACCAACGTCGACTCCGGCCTGTTCGAGGCGATCCAGCTGGCGGGCGCGGCGGCGCTGAGCGGCCCGCGTGGCCCGCTGCAGCGAATGAACGAGACCTACGCCCGCCGCCGCGACCTCGTGGTCGGGGCGCTGCGCGAGATCGGCGTCGAGGTTCGGCCTCCGAAGGGGACGATCTACGTCTGGGCGCCGGTCCCCGAAGGCCACACTTCGGCGTCTTTCGCCGAGCTGGTGTTGGAGGAGGCCGCGGTGGTGGTCTCGCCCGGCTCGATGTACGGGCCCAGCGGCGAGGGCTTCTTCCGGATCTCACTCACCACCCCCGACGACCGCATCAGCGAGGCGGTCGAACGGATGCGCGAGCATCTTGCCTGAGCCGGCGCAGCCCGGTTGAGGCCAGACGGGGCGCGACGGCCGGTCGGCCCCCGCGCCCCTGAATCGCTAGCCCTGGCCGACCGACGCCGTGTCGACCATCCCCTTGAACACATGGGGAGGGCCGCCCTGTCGGTCGCTGACGAAGCAGTAGAAGGCGTACTCGCCCGGCTTCTTCAGGTTGAGGGTGACGACCTGACTCTCGCCGCCTTCCACCACGGTCGTGGACGCCGTGTCCCTTTCGAGCGGAGGCTTGCCCTTCTCGGTCTTGAAGAACGGAACTACATCGTCGACTGTGGCCCCCTCGACCAGCGGCGACGCGAGGATGTGGTGCGGCTGGCCGCCCTTGTTCTCGAAAGTGATCTCGTTCTCGCCCGCCTTCAGCTCGCCGTCGAACTCGAACCCGTAGTCGATGGTGGCGATCGTGGCGTCGGTCTCGGGCAGCGCATCCGAGGCCTCTCCAGTGACCTTGATCGCCGGCATCGTCTTCGGGTCCGGTGGGCCCTCCGACTCATCATTGAACACGTAATAGGTGCCGGGCTGCAGGTCCTGGGTCACGGTCGCCGACTGGCTGGGCTCGGTGGCGTTGACGCCGCCGCCGGCGAAGAACCAGTCCGGGAACGGCTTGCCGTCGATCACACCGCCGAGCACTCGCACGACCTCGTCTGCGGAATGGTCGCCCTCGACGCGGATCAGCTGCGCCGTGGCCGAACCCTTCGAAGAGTTGTCGAGGGTGATCTCGGTAACCCCGGCGTCGGCGCTCGACGGCGCCGTGATCTCCGTCTTGTCCTTGGCGCCGCTCGCCTTGATGTCGAGTGTCTGCGTGCCGTCGTCTCCGCACGCCGACACGGCGACCGCGGCAAGCGCCGCGATCGCTACCGCAAGCACGCGCAGCGGCATTCCTGCTCTGATCCGATCCATGGACGGTCCTTTCCGCTTGACTGGCCCCCCCGCGAGGGCCGCAGACTATCCAGATGGCCTCCGCGGCGTTACGCGGCCGCTGGCAGCTTGCCTTCGGCCTCGAGCATGTCTCGCAGTCCCTGCTCGAGCCCGCGCGGGGAGTAGCCGAGCTTCTCCATCGCCTTGTCGTGCTTGGCCCAGAAGGTGACGCCGTCGGCGGAGCTGATCAGCTCGCCGAGGTTCGGTCCCTGGCCCATCACCTTGCCGATCACGGGGCCTATCGGGGTCATCGCCTTCAGCAGTGGGGTCGGCATCGCCCGCTTGGGGGCCTTGCGCCCGGAGACGCGGCCCACCGTCTCGATCAGCTCGCGCATCGTCGTGATCTGGCCGCCCAGCACGTACTGCTCGCCGACCTGGCCCTTGTCGAGGGCGAGCAGGACCCCGTCGGCGACGTCCTCGACGTGGACCATGTTGAAGCCCAGGTCCGGAAACGCGAGCATCGGCATGCGGCCTGCCAGGAACTGGTTGATCTGGCTACCGATCGCGGAGTGGTCGTTGGGCCCGTAGACCCCGCCGGGCTGCACGATCACGCACGGCAAGCCCTCGTCATCGATCAGTCGCCGGGCGATCTGGTGGGCCTGGTACTTGGTCTCCTCGTAAAAGGAGGTGAAGTCTTGCCCCGGGTGCTGGTAGGTCTCGTCGACCACCTTGCCGTGGGTGTTGCCGAAGGCGCCGACGGTCGAGATGTAGACCACCTTGGGGATCTGCTGCTCCAGCGCAGCGCGTAGGACGCGTTCCGTTCCGGACACGTTGGCGTCGTACATCGCGCTGCGGGCGCTCTTCGGGATGCCGACCTCGTAGACGGCTGCTCCGTGGATCACGGCGTCGCAGCCCTGCATCCCGGCTTCGATCGCCTTGCTGTCGGAGAGATCGCCGCCGACCAGCTCGCAGCCGAGGTCGGCCAGCTCCTTGCCCTTCTCGGGGATGCGCACCAGGCAGGCGACGTCGTCGCCGCGCTCGCGCAGCTTGCGCACCACGTGGCCGCCGATGAACCCGGTTCCGCCCGTTACGAACACCTTCATCTCGCTCAGACCCTTCCTGTCGCTCGCGCAGGGGAGCCTATCCGGCAAGATGCCCCGGGTGCGTCTCTCGGCGGGCATCGTCGTTGTGGTCCTGACGCTCGGCATCGTCGCCTGCGGTGGTGAGGCCGACGGAGCGGGACTGAAGCAGCCGCGGTTGGAGCGGGTCGACAGCTTCGCGTTCGCGCTCGGCAGCGGCGACCTGCGCGGCGGCCCGGCGGCAGTGGCCGACCGCTATGGGCCCTACGGCCTCGCGGTGGTGGACGGCGAGGAGGCGACGCGCGCCGAGGTGCGCGCGATGCGTGCGACCGGGACGATCGTGCTCGGGTATCTCAGCGTCGGCACCATCGAGCCCTACCGCTCCTGGTACGAGCAGCTGAAGCCGTACCGGCTGCCGACTAAGTTCGAGGAATTCGGCGAGTACTACGCGCGCGTCAACGCCCCCGGCTATCGCCGCGCCATCGTGCGCCGCATCGCGCCGCCGATCCTGCGCAAGGGGTTCAGCGGACTGTTCCTCGACAACACCGACATGATCGAGACCCACCCGCGCCAGGGGCCCGGCATGCGCAAGGTCGTGCGAGCCCTCTCCCGCCGAGTACACCGTGCCGGCGGGCGCCTGCTGTTCAGCCAGAACGGCGAGGGCGTGATCGGGCAGATGCTGCGCTACTACGACGGCTGGAACCGCGAGGACGTGACCTCGACGTACGACTTCGACAGCGGCGAGTACCGGCGTGTGCCCAGGCGCGATCGCCGGGCGGCGATTGATGCGCTGCGCCGCTTCCGGGAGCGGGGCCTGCTCACCCTGGCCACCGACTACGCCGCTGCCGGGGACTCGGCCACCACGCAGGAGGCGGTGCGCAACGCCTGCTCGGTCGGGGCCCTGCCGTTCGTCTCCAACATCGGGCTGACGCGGGTGCCTGCACAGCCGTTCACCTGCCCGTAGGCTGGCGAAGGGCTGCGCCGCACGCCCGTAGAATCTGTACGAGTGCAACGAACGAGAAACGGACGCACGGTGCAGACGCGCTACGGCGCGGGCGGGGCCGGCGTCGAGAACCCGCGGGCCCGGCAGCGCGCGCTCGCGATCGGGGTCGTCGCACGACCGCCCGAGGGAGACCCACTGGCCGAGCTGAAGGAGCTGCTGCGCACGGCCGGTGTCGCCACCGCCGGCGAGATGGTCCAGCAGCGCCCCGAGCCGGACCCGGACCGCTACTTCGGGGCCGGCAAGCTACGCGACCTGAAAGCCGAGATCGCCGCCAGCGATGCCAACCTGGTCGCCTGCGACGACGAGCTGGTCCCGCGCCAGGAGCGAAACCTGGAGGCCGAGCTGGGGGTGCCGGTGATCGACCGCACCGCGGTGATCCTCGACATCTTCGCCGACCACGCGCACTCGGCCGAGGGCAAGCTGCAGGTGGAGCTGGCACAGCTCGAATACAACCTGGCGCGCATGCGGGGGCTGTGGACGCACTTGGAGCGCCTCGGTGGCGGCATCGGCACCAGGGGCCCCGGCGAGTCCCAGATCGAGACCGATCGCCGTCTCGCCCGCGATCGCATCGCCGCCCTGCGCCGCCGCCTGGTGCGGCTGGAGCGCAACCGCGGAGTGATGCGGGCGCGGCGCGAGGGGGCGTCGATCCCCGCCGTCGCGCTGGCCGGCTATACGAACGCGGGCAAATCCACTTTGCTGAACGCGATCACCGGTGCCGAGGCCGAGGTGGGGGAGAGGCTGTTCGAGACCGTCGACCCGGCCACCCGCAGCTTCCGGCACAGCGGGCGCCGGTACCTGCTCACCGACACGGTCGGTTTCATCGAGAAGCTGCCCCATCAGCTCGTCGAGGCGTTCAAGGCGACGCTGGAGGAGACCGTGCTGGCCGACCTGATCCTGCACGTCGCCGATGCCGCGGAGCCGGAGAGCCGGCGCACCGCTGCGATGGTCGCCGTGGACGAGACCCTGGAGGAGATCGGGGCGGGCGATAAGCCGCGGCTGCTGGTCTTCAACAAGGCGGACCTGCTCGACGACGAGGAGCGCGGCGAGGCGCTGCTGCGCCACACCGACGCGGTGCTGGTCTCGGCGGTCACGGGCGAGGGCCTCGAGGATCTGCGCGATCGCATGGAGCGGGCCTTCGAGGAGACGCTGCGGCCGGTCGAGCTGCTGATCCCCTACAGCGAGGGTGCGCGCCTGCACGAGCTGCACGAGGTGGCCGGCGATCTCGAGCGCACAGATCGTGCCGACGGGGTGCTGGTCAAGGCGCGGCTGCCCGCCGCGGAGCTGCACCGCTTCCAGGACCTCAGCACCAACGGCTCCGAGGGATAGGGTTGCCGCCGTGGAGCTGCGGTTCGCCCGCCTCAGCGATAACGCCGTGCTGCCGACCCGCGCGCACGAGGGCGACGCGGGACTGGATCTCTACGCGGCCGAGGCGGCCCACATGGGACCGGGGGAGCGATGGAGCGTGCCGACGGGGGTTGCCGTCGAGATCCCCGAGGGCCACGCGGGCCTGGTGCTGCCGCGCTCGGGGCTCGCCCGCGAGCACGGCATTGCCCTGGTCAACAGCCCCGGGCTGATCGATGCCGGCTATCGCGGCGAGCTGCGGGTGCTGCTGCTCAACACCGACCCGGCCGAGGTCTACCGGGTCGCGCCCGGCGACCGCATCGCCCAGCTCGTAGTGGTGCCGATCGCTTCGGTTGAGCCCGCTGAGGCCGAGGCCCTGGCCGACTCGACGCGCGGGGACGGCGGCTTCGGCTCCAGCGGGCGCTAGTCGCGCGATGCTTGCCGGAGTGCTTCGCGGACTCCGCGCGCGACGAGTGTTCGCAGACGCGGGGAACTGACGCGTTCGATCCATTGCTTTAGTTGGGCATCATCGAAGCCCGCAGGTAGCGAGAGCTCGGGAAAGTAGGTTCGGGTGCCGCCACCGGCGCGGACGCCAGCGGCACGCACATAGACGGTGTCGAAGAGGGCTTTCTCGGGGCTGGCCAGATACCCAGTTGCCTCTGATCCACGGTAGCCGTCAAAGAGATCAGGTGGCAGATGATGGATTGAATATGTGCCGATAGTGGTTGTCACCTTTCGAGCGCGATCGAGTGAGGCGACGGAGATCTGACGTGGGATCTGCTCGATCATGCCGTGGCGGGCAAGCGCGGACCACAGCGACACGTAAGCGGGAAACGGTGCTGTTAGGTAGGGGGCGACGACAAACGGGTCGGTGTCGGAGTTCAGCGCCCAGAGTCCGTGGCGGAGCCGGCGCACCAAGCCCGCTTTTTCCATCGAACGCAGTTGGCGACTAGCGTTGCTGGTCGCCAGGCGCGTGGCTGCTTCACGGGTCGTGATGATCGGGCGCCCGATGCGTAGTAGTTCGCCGTAGGCGTTAGCCGCTGTCATCTGGCTTCCTCCAGCTTCTCGGCGACAAGGGTCTGCATCTGCTCCCAAGACGTTTCGGTTCCGTAGAGATCGGCAACCTCAGGATCCAGGAACGGCAGAACCTGGTCACGGAAAGCAGCGTAGGGAAGCTCCAGAGCGCGATCCGCAGCATCCTTGAGCACTTGAGGGTGGAGGGAGCCCGGCGCGAGGGGCTGGCGGCGCAGCAGTAGCTCGAGGTCAAAGACGTCGCGCGCCTGTGTCTCAGAGCGTCCAGCGAGAGCCTTGACCTTCTGTTCGCTCGCGGCGTCTGCGGTGTAGTGCTGAACAGTTGGCGAGCGCAGCGCATAGGGCTCAACGATGCGGCTAGGGACCGGGTCCAGTTCGTAGCGCTGCTCGCCGTTGCGATTGCTGAACTCGATCCGAGTCCGAATCGGCTCAGTGTGCCTCTGCGCCTCGATCGCCACCTTCCAGCGCTGTGTCGTCTCGGTGTGCTTGGGGTTCGTGAACTCGTTGACTGTCAGGCCTGAGCTGCGAAGGATGATGCTCATGGCTGGCGACCCAAGAAGATCATTCACCTTCTCGTTCAGCTGCCAGGGCTCTACACCCGCCATGTCGAGATCGATGTCCTCGGAGTAACGCACGCTGTCGAAGAAGTAGCGCAGGTTGGCGCCGCCCTTCAGCACATAGCGCGCCTGGTCAAGGCGCGTCTGTAGGACCTCGAGAAAGGCAAGGTGAAACAGCTCGATAACTTGGGCTTCCTGGAGCTTTGCCATGCGTCAAGAATACAGGATATTAACGCTATATGACAGTAATCTGTATTCTCAATCCGCCGAGCCAACTGCAAGACACCGCTGAGCACGTGCACTAGGACCCTTGGCCACCGAGCGGAATCCCAGTCCGCAAGCGTTTTTGCCAGACGCCTGAGGGGCTAGCCGAGCGCCGCCCGGCGTGCGCTCTCGTGCGCCGCCGCCTCGAGCTCGTCGTCGAGCGGCTCCAGCTCGGGCTCCGAGCCCTCGCGGCGGGCCAGCGCGAGCTGGATCAGGCGGTCGGCCAGCCAGGCGTTCTTGGGCAGCAGCGGGCCGTGCAGGTAGGTGCCGATGATGTTGGCCCGGCGGATGCCTTCGAAGCCGTCGGAACCGTTGTTGCCGAACCCCTTGATGACGCGGCCCAGCGGCTCAGCGCCCTCCCCGAGGTAGGTCCGGCCTCCGTGATTCTCGAAGCCCGCGATCAGGCGGGGGCCTGTACCGAGGTCGGCCTCGATCGCCACGTTGCCGATCAGCCTCGGCCCCGGCTCTCGCACCGTCTCGAGCTCGGCGAGCCCCAGGCCGGGGATCCGCTCGTCGCCGAGCTGATAGCTGTGGCCCAGCAGCTGGTAGCCACCGCAGACGGCCAGCACGACGGCGCCGTCGTCCACGGCGGAGCCGAGGTCGTCGCGCTTGCTCGCGACCATGTCGGCCGCAACCATCCGCTGGTCGCGATCCTGGCCGCCGCCGATGTAGAAGAGATCGTGAGCGCCGGGATCGAACCGCTCACCAGGGCCCGCGGCAGCGTGAGAGAACCCGATGCCGCGCCACGCACAGCGCTTCTGCAGGAAGAGAATGTTGCCGCGGTCCGCGTAGATGTTCATCTGCTCGGGGTAAAGGGCGCAGAGACGAAGCTCCATCTACGCCTCCAGCATGACGACGGTGGAGCCGACGTGGCTCTCGGTGGGTGCGACGGCGCGGCGCCCGGCTGGACACATGCCGGCCTCGCCGGCCTCGGTCTCCAGCCGCTCCGGCGACACGGTCCAGAGGCGGGTGGTGTGGCGCTCGTCGCGGAGCCACCCGTCGGGGCCGACTGTCTGGCGCAGCCGGTCGACATGCAGGACCTCGCCGTTGGCGACCACGCCGAGCGGCAGGCTCGAGTAGACATGGCCGTCGCGCTCGCGCACGTCGGGGAGCGGGGGGGAGGCGGGGATTCCCTCGACCGGCCGGTCGACCACCGCGAAGGCCGCCGGGCCCCCGGGCAGCAGGTGGCGTGCGACGGCGCGCAGGCATGAGAGGCGGGCCTCGGGGCCGGGCAACAGCTCGATCAGCTGCATCGGCGCCAGGACAAGCCCGAAGCGCTCGTCCAAGGAGAAGCTTTTGGCGTCACAGATCTCGACCCGCAGCCCCAGATCCTCGCGCTTGGAGCGCTCCCGCAGCCCGGCGACCATCGCCGCGTCGTTGTCGAGGCCGACCATCTCGTGGCCCTGGCGCGCCAAGTGCAGCGTCACCCGGCCTACGCCGCATCCGAGCTCCAGCACCGGGCCGCACGCCGATGTGGCCAGCTCCTCCCACAGCGCCATGTCGGCCTCGTAGGAGCCGCACTCGACGTCCTGCCAAACACAAGAGTCGCGACCTCGCTCCGTCGCTCCGTTCACCTTCCTACTCCCAATACTCCGGGGCCAGGCCGCGGTCGGCGAGCAGGGTGCGCAGCTCCAGCAGCGCCGTGTAGGTGGGAAGCGCGAAGAGGCGGCCGCCGGCGCCCCCGAGGGCGTGCTCCAGGGAGGCATCGATCCCCGGCTCCACTTCGATCGCGTCCTCGGGCCAGCCTGCGTACTTGAGCCGCAGCGCCATCTCCGCTGCCCTCGTGCCGGCGCAGGTGATCCGCCGCGCTTCACCGGCCAACAGCTCGAAGTCCGCGTCCCACACCCAGGAGACGTCGCGGCCGTCGGCAATGCGGTCGTTGAGCGCGATCCAGAGGTCGAGCCCGCCGCCGTCGGCCTCGAGGCGCAACGTGCGAAGCACCTCGTTGGCGCCGGCCGGGTTCTTGATGAGCAGGATCGAGAGCAGCTTGCCGTCGATCTCGATCGTCTCCACGCGCCCGAACACCGCGCGCACTCCCTCCAGCCCGGCCTGGATCGACCCCAGCGGCACCCCCAGCTGCAGCCCGGCGGCGATCGCCGCGAGCGCGTTGTATGCGTTGTAGAGGCCGGGCAGCGGTAGCCGCAGCCGGATGTCCCCCTCCGGAGTGCGAACCGAGAGGCGCGAGCCCGCCATCCCGTCGAGCTCGATCGCGGTTGCGGCGACGCCGGGCGCAGGGCGTGCGGCGCCGCAGTTCGGGCATGAGTAGTGGCCGAGGTGGCCGACGAAGGATCTCTCGTAAGCGTAGGGATGGCCGCAGCGGCGGCAATGCTTGGCGTCGTGGGCATGCTGCAGCTCGGGCAGGGCATGGCGGGAGTCGTCGATGCCGAAGTAGCTGACCCCCGGCCGGGGGCGCTCCTCGCGATCGCGTCCCAGGTCGGCTACCAGCGGATCGTCGGCGTTGAGCACGAAGCGGGTGCGGCCGGCGCGCCTCTCGACCAACTCGGCCCACCCGTCGGCCAGGGTTTCCAGCTCGCCGTAGCGGTCGAGCTGGTCGCGGAACAGGTTGCCGAGCACGATCAGGCCCGGGTCGACCTGCTCGGCGACGCGTGGCAGCCAGGCCTCGTCCACCTCGAACAGACCCTCGTCGCCGCGCTGCTCGAGCAGCGCGGTCGCCACGCCCCAGGTCATGTTCGAGCCGGCGCGGTTGTGGACCGGGACGCGCCCCTCGCTGGCCAGCAGAGCCGAGACCATCGCCGCGGTCGTGGTCTTGCCGTTGGTGGCGCTGATCACAGTGGCGCCCCGGGTGAGGCCGGCCCCCAGCCTGGCGATCGCGTCTCGATCCAGGCGCAGCAGGACCCGGCCCGGCAGCGTGGTCCCGCCACCGCGCCCGCTCGCGCGGCTGGCCCTGCCGACCGTGCGGGCGAGCGCCAGCTTCGCGCCGAAGCCGGGTCTCAAGCCGGGGCGGGCGGTGCCAGCACGCGGAGGGCGCTGGGCAGCACCCGCAGCGTGGCCGGCAGGTCGGTGAGGTGCTCGCCGTCGGCGTAGACCGCAAACGGGCGGCTCGCGCTCAACTCGAGCTTTGGGGCGCGCACGACCCGGACCTCCTCGTTGTCGGTGTGCGTTCCCTTGAACACCTTGGGCAGGTTACTCAGGGCGCGCAGCTTGCCCATCTCGCCGACCATCACGATGTCCAGCTCGCCGTCGTCCAGCTCGGCGTCGGGGGCGATGAGCATTCCGCCGCCGAAGGCCTTGCTGTTGGCTGCCGACACCGAGTAGCCGGTGAAGCGAAGGCTCTCGTCGCCTACCTTGAGGGTGAAGCGCGCCGGCTTCCAGGCGAGCAGGGCGCGGATAGCCGCGTAGGCGTAGACGAGGTTGCCGCGAATGATCTTCGTCTCGTTGGCGATCCGGTTTGCCTCGGAGTCGAAGCCGGCGCTGGCGATGCAGAGGAAGCGCTTGCCGTTGGCCTCGCCGACGTCGATGCGCCGAGTCTGTCCTGCTGCAAGCACCGCGACCGCTCCCGCGGGGTCGGTGGGGATGCCCAGCACGCGCGCCAGGTCGTTGCCGCGGCCGCCGGGTACGATCCCCAGCGGGACGTCGGTGCCGGCCAACGCGCCGCCGACCATTCCGACCAGGCCGTCGCCGCTCATCACCACCGGGATCTCGCCGAGGTCCGCCGCCCGCATTGCCTGGTCCAGGGCGTGTTCGACGCTGCGGGTTCGCTCGACTCGAAACCCGATGTGCCTCTTGTCCAGCTCGTTCTCGACCGTGGGCAGCAGCTTGGCGGTGCGCCCGCTCCCGGAGTGCGGGTTGACGAGCAGGGCCAGGGGCCGGTCGGCGATCTCCATCCGGCGAGAGCCTACGCGCCCGCGGCTCGGCCTACGAAGTAGGTGCCGTCGCCGGCCTGGCCGGTTTGCACAGCCTCGGTTCCACGGCGCCGGAACTGCCGCTCCAGCACGCTTTCCGGCGTGTAGAACGGCGTCCGCTCGCCCCAGCTGGCGGCGACGATCACGAAGCCCCCGGGTCGAAGCACCCGCGCGATCTCGGTGAAAAACGGCGGCATGTTGAGCTGGGCCACGAGGTCGAAGGAATCCTCGGGCCACGGCAGGGAGGAGGCGTCCGCGACCTTGAAGTGGATCCTGCCCTCGGGATCGAGGCCGACCTTCGCCCGGGCGGTCCGGATCATCTCTTCCGAGACGTCGATCCCGCGCACCCGGGCCCCGGGGAACTCGCGGGCGAGGAACAGCGCGTCCTCTCCGGTGCCGCAGCCGACGTCCAGCACTCGTTCGGGCGCCGGTGACACGTGCAGGACAGCGGCGGCAAGCGACGCTAGATGCTGCGGCGAGCCGGCGCCGGTGCGCTCGTCCCATCCCTGTGCCCGCGTGTCGAAGAAGCGGCGCATCGGCGCACGCAGCAGCGGCCACAGCCACGGCGCCCGGGCCACGGTCGCGTTCAGCACCCGTCCCACCCGGCGCTCCCGTGGCCGAATGCTGGGCCCGTCTCGCTCCATGGGCCGATCATCGCATCCATCAGACGATGCGCAGCCGCTAGGCTGCCCGCCGCATGGAATCCGGATCCGCCAGCGGAGGCCAATCCCCCGACCGGCGCATCGTCGTGCTGCTCGTATTTTTACTGCTGCTCGGCGCCGTCGTCGCGGCGATCCTGATCGCGCGCGGCGGCGACGACGGGTCGGAGCCGAAGTCCGCCGGGGCAGCGGGGTGCGAGAAAGCGGAAAAGCCGGAGCCGCGCGAGGAGAAGCTCTCCGCACCGCCGCAGGAGGTACGCCGCGGCGAGGAGCTCACTGCGGTAGTCGTGACCAGCTGCGGGGAATTCTCGATCGCGCTCGACACCGGCAACTCGCCCAAGACGGTCAACTCGTTCGTCTATCTCGCTGGCAAGGGCTTTTATGACGGGCTCCACTTCCACCGCATCGTCACCGACTTCGTGGTCCAGGGCGGAGACCCGAAGGGCAACGGCGAGGGTGGCCCCGGCTACTTCGTCGACGAGCCGCCACCGCCCAACCAGGCGTACACGAAGGGGATAGTGGCGATGGCCAAATCGGCGGCCGACCCTCCCGGGCGGTCGGGGAGCCAGTTCTTCGTCGTGATACCGGCTGACGCGGGCTTGAGCCCCGCCTACGCCGTGCTGGGCCGGGTGAGCAAGGGCTTTGCGACCGTCGAGCGCATCGGCAAGGCCGGTACGCGCTCCCAGGAGGGGATTCCGAAGCAGACGGTGCTGATCGACAGCGTCACCATCGAGAACGGCTAGGCTGGCCTCATGGCCAAGGTCGACGTTGGCGACCGGGCTCCGGATTTCGAGCTGCCCGGGACGGGGGGGCGAACCTACAGGCTGTCCGAATTTCGCGGCCAGGAGGTCGTGCTCGCGTTCTATCCCGGCGATTTCACCCCTGTCTGCACGAAGCAGTTCTGCGCCTACCGGGACGACCAGGACGAGATCGAGGCTTTGGGGGTGCAGATGCTCGGGATCTCTCCGCAGCCGGTCGAGTCCCATGAGCGCTTCGCCGACAAGTACGAGCTGACCGTCAGGCTGCTGGCCGACGAGGATCGCTCGGTCTCTCGCGCCTACGGCGTCACCGTCGGCCGACTTCTGCGCCGCTCGATCTTCCTGATCGACGCCGAGGGAATCGTCCGCTACCGCCACGTGGCGCTGATCGGCGCCTCCTTCCAGGACGTCGACGACCTGCAGAGCGCGGTCGCGCAGCTGCCCAGCGGAAGGCCGGCCGGGTCCGGAGCGACTGCGGAGGGGTGATGGTGCCGGCCGCGCTGGAGGATGTCGGCGCGGTACTGCTCGACCTCGACGGGGTGCTCTACGTTGAGGGCGAGCCGCTGCCGGGGGCTGAGGACGCCGTGGCGCGGCTTCGCGAGGCCGGCACGGCGCTCCGCTTCGTCACCAACACCACCGCCCGCTCACGCCCGCAGACGCTGGAGAAGCTGCGCGGGCTCGGCTTCGAGCTGGAGGAGGACGAGCTGGTCACCCCGGCAGCGTTGGCGCGCCGCCACTGCACCGACGCGGGTCACAGCACGGTGGCGCTGATCATGAACGAGAACGTCAAGGCCGACTTCGAGGGTCTCGAGGAGGCCGAACAGGACGTGGATGCGGTGATCATGGGCGACCTCGGGGAGCAGTTCGGCTTTTGGATCCTCAACCGCGCCTTTCGCCTTGTCATGGACGGGGCCGAGCTGGTCGCGCTGCAGAAGAACCGCTTCTGGCTCACCTCCGACGGGCTCTCGCTCGACGCCGGGCCGTTCGTGGCCGCGGTCGAGTATGCGACCGGGAGGGAGGCGTTCGTGGTCGGAAAGCCCGCGGCGGGCTTCTTCGACACTGTGCTGGCGGACCTCGGTGCCGCGCGCGAGTCGGTGGCGATGGTCGGCGACGACATCGAGACCGACATCGGCGGGGCGCTTGACGCCGGCCTCGCCGCGGTGCTGGTCCGGACCGGCAAGTACCGCGAGGACTTCGTGCGCGACTCGGGCATCGACCCCACCGAGACGATCGACTCGATCGCCGACCTGCCGGAGTTGCTGGGCGCATGAGCGAGCCGGAGCTGGAGCCGCGCCCGTTCAGCGCCGGCGAGGAGCCGACGCTGTATGGCGAGGCGGTGGGGGAGGGTCCGCCGGTGGTGCTCTGCCACGGGCTGACGGCGACGCGCGAGCAGGTGCTGCACGGTTCGCTGGCGCTAGCTCGGCGGGGACACCGCGTGGTCCAATACGACGCGCGCGGACACGGCGAATCGGACCCCGCATCACCGGAGCAGAGTTATGACTACCCGTCGCTGGTCCCCGATCTGGAATCCGTCATCTCGGCGACCATCGGCGCCGGCAGGTTCGTCCTCGGCGGCCACTCGATGGGATCGCACACCGCGGTGGCGTACGCGCTGGAGCGGCCGGAGCGGGTGGCGGGGCTGGTCGTGATCGGGCCGGTGTACCCGGGCAGGGTGGACCCGGCGGTCGAAGAGGAGGCTCTGGCGCGCTGGGACGAGCTCGCCGACGGGCTGGAGGGGGGAGGGGTGGACGGTTTTCTGGAGGCGCTGGAGCGCCAGGGGATCGACCCGACCTGGCGCGACGCGGTCCTGCGCTTCACCCGCGCACGGATGGAGGCGCACCGGCATCCCGAGGCGGTGGCGCGGGCGCTGCGCGAGGTCCCGAGGTCGCGGCCCTTCGACACCATCGACGAGCTGGAGTTCCTCGACCTGCCGGCCCTCGTGGTGGCAAGCCACGACGTCGCCGATCCCGGGCATCCTTATGCGGTGGCCGAGGCCTACGCCGCGCGGCTGCCGCAGGCGAGGCGTGTCAGCGAGGACGAGGGCGAGGCGCCGCTGGCCTGGAAAGGCGGGCTGCTGTCGCGCGAGATCGCAGGGTTCTGCGCCGGGCCGGCGGTCGCGGGCAGGCTCGAGCAGGCGGCCTGAATATCCTACGCAGACGGTGATCGACGACGGCCAGGCGATCCATTACACGGCGGTCGAGCGCGGCTCGCCCGTCTACAGCTCCGACGGTGTCGAGGTCGGCGCCGTGGAGGCGATCCTGGACAACTATCGCGAGCACATCTTCGACGGTGTGGTGTTCGAGGACGGCGACGGCGTGCTGCGCTTCGCCGACGCCCCCGAGGTGGGCAGGACCGCCGAGCGCGGCGTCACCCTCGCCGTCACCGCCCAGCAGGCCGCGCAGCTGCCCCCGCCCGACGAAGGGCATCCCAGCTTCCGGCCCCGCCGCGCCCGTGGCCGCTTCGGTCGCATGTTTGGCGGTAGCTGGAAGCGGCACTAGGCCTGGCGCGCGGCCTGAGGGGAGGGGCCTGGGCGTGAATTCAGCGCCCGGCGCAGCGTGCCTGATCCAATGCTCGCTAATGAGGGTTATGTCAACTCGGACGGCAAGCCCGAGCCGGCAGGCGCCCAGGACCACCGCCTCGCCCAGGACCACCGCCTACTGGTACTGACCCGCCTCGATCCAGCGCCAGAGGCCGTTGCGTGCATCCTCCTCGACCGCCACACGGCCGTGGCGACACCAGCCCACTCGTACCAGGTCCTTTTCGGCGACGAGCATCGGCTCCGTCGGCCCGGTCAGGCTCGTGATGCTCCTTGGCTGCCAGCTCGACCCAGGCTTCCCAGGTCTTCAGCCCAGGCGGCCCAGGCGCTTTCCCGCACCGCGCGCGAGAGAGCCTTTTTCAGCGCCCCCTCCATGCCTGAAGCGTGGCACGCGCCACGGCGGCGCTCTACTAACTAATAATTAGTACGGTACTGTGAGCTAGGTGTAACTACCAACCACGTTGTTCTCCTGGACCTCCCTGAACCGCGCATCCGGGGTCGGGTGACCGAGGGCGCGAAAATCCTGTCCATTCCCGCGCCACTGGTGCGCGTGACGCCCCACCCCATGTGGGGCGGCAAACGATTGCCGTCAGATAGGGAGTAAAACGGCTGCCACCCCCCATGAACAACGTGGTCAGGAACTACACCTAGGCCTGACGCTCTGCGTCTGCCTGTGTGGCAATCCCGGGTGCGTGATGCGCCGGTTCACCCCTCGAACTCCATCTCCTCGAGGGCCCTCTTGCGCGCCCGGCAGAAGTCCAGTGCCATTGCCGCCGGATCGTCGCTGGCGGCAAGCTCTGCGTAGGCCAGCTCGGCCCCCGAAAAACCCTTCGCGTTCCACAGCTCTCCCTGCGGCTTGGCGCTCCACGGTCCCATGTAGAGATAGGGGTCGTCGTGGTTCTCGTCGCCGGGCGAGAGGCCGTAATTGGCCCGGCTGCCCTCCACGTCGGGGCCCATCTCGATCGCGAGGTCGAAGTGCTCGGGCCACAGCGTCGGCTTGGTGGGCTCGTCGGTCGGCCCGGCCTCGCCGCGCAGCGCCTCCAGGACCTGCTCGCCGAACCCGTACCAGCGTCCCAGCAGCCGCGATGCCTCCGAGTTGATGCCCAGCGGCTCGTCGCTCAGGTCGAGACCCTCCGGCAGCAGCTCGGCCGCGAGTTGCGCGGCGGCTCGCAGCGTGCTGATCGGTTCGCGCCGCTCCTCCTCCCCCACCGCGACCAAGAGCTCGCCGCCCTCGACCCGCACCTGGGCGTCGTCGGGCCCGAATACCGGCGTCCCGAAGCCGTCGGACGTCGCTATTAGGGAGAACTCGCCGGTGACGTGCTCGCGGGCCAGCTTCACGACTTCCTCGGCGAGCCGGTGCAGTCCCTCGCGAGTGCGGGCGAAGTCGGGCGGTAGCGGCTGGAGGACATTCGATGCCATCGCCGGAATCGTCTCATGCGGGGCGGCCTCTATTACGGCCTCGCCGCAGCAGTCTCTGTAACGGAGCCGGTCCTCTTGGCGACTGAACGGAGTGAGCTCGTACGCGATCGCACTGGCGCGGCCGCGGTGGAACCGCGAGGATGGGCGCTGCATGCCGCGGCTCAGGGAACGCCTCGCCCGGGCATTGCGGGCTGAGAACGACGACGCCGACCTCGTCGAGCGCCTGCGTGCGGGCGACGAGGATGCCTCGAGCGGCACGGCGCGTCGATGCTGCGCGTGGCCCGCCTCTACGTACGCGACGCCGCGGTCGCCGAGGAGGCCGTGCAGGAGACCTGGCTTGCGGTTCTCAACGGCATCGACTCCTTCGAGGGGCGCTCCAGCCTCAAGACCTGGATCTTCCGCATCCTCGCCAACCGGGCAAAGACCCGTGGCGAGCGCGAGGGGCGCACGATTCCCCTCTCGGCCGCCTTCGCCGCCGATGCCGAGGCCGGCGAGGCCTCGGTCGACCCCGATCGCTTCCTCGGGCCCGACTCGCGAACCCCGTACCTCTGGGCGACGCCGCCCCGCAGCTGGCCTGTGGAGCGGGTGCTGGAGCGCGAGGCGCTGGGGGTCGTGCAGGCGGCGATCGAGGAGCTGCCCGACAGCCAGCGCGAGGTGATCCGGCTGCGCGACGTCGAGGGCTGGAGTGCCGAGGAGGTCGCCGCGGCGCTCGAGATCAGCAACGGCAACCAGCGCGTGTTGCTGCACCGGGCGCGCAGCAAGGTTCGCGCCGCGCTCGAGGACTACATCGACCCGGAGGTGTCGGGGCGATGAGCGTTGCCACTTACCCGATGAGCTGTCAGGAACTGGTCGAGCTCGTCACCGACTACTTCGAGGGTGCGCTCTCGCGGGCCGACCGCCGCCGTTTCGAGCTGCACATCCAGGGGTGCGGCGCCTGCACCGCATACCTCGAGCAGATGCGGCTCACGATCGAGGCGAGCGGCAGGCTCACCGAGGAAGCGATCGATCCGGCCGCGCGCGACGCCCTGCTCGAGGCGTTCCGTGGTTGGAAGCGGGACTGAATCGCCGAATAGTCACCGGTCTCTAGCGACTAGTGACCAACGACGAGGGACTACCCAGGAGGGACTACCCAGGGTGCGGCATGTGCTCCCAGCCCTTCACCGTGTTCCCCTCCGGCGGAATCGGGTTCTCCTTCAGGATCCGGGCCAGATGGACGACGTTGTGCGCCATCCAGGTCGAGGTCTTCTGCGTGTAGGCGTGGTCCTGGCCGCCTGCTTCGATGAATGACGGCCCCGGGCCCGCGTCACCAACCCAGTAGGTATCGGCGTTGGGCGGGATCGCGAAGCCGAGATGTGTGAGGTTGAACAGCGTCGTCTCGGCGCTGGCATGGGCGCCGTCCTCGTTGCCGGTCACGACTACGCCGCCGACCTTGTTGTACATCGGGTACTGGCCGGCCTCGTTGGTCTCCTCGTAGGTCCCGTCGAGCCGCTCGATCACCAGTTGGGCGACGCTGGATCGGACTCCGAACCAGATCGACATCGCCATGATCAGGATGTCCGCGTCCTTGATCTTGGCGAGAATCTGGGGCCACTCGTCCCCCTCCCCCACGTCGGAAACGACGCCGAACGGGATGTTGAAGTCGACCGGGCGAATCACCTCCGACTCGACGCCGAGCTCGTCGAAGTGGGCGCGGACCATGTCGCAGAGGGCCTCGGTGTTCGACTCCTCGGGCGACTTCTTCAGCGTGCAGTTGAGGAAAAGCGCTTTGAGTTCCATGGCGCGTAGTCCTACCAGCGTGCGGGCCGTTACGCGGTGTACCGGCACCCCGCTGTAACAGCTCGCTAGGCGAGCCCGGCCCGGCCCGCCTCACTAGAGTCCCGCCGCATGCGCGAAGCGATCCGCCGCGCCCTCGACTCGCCGCCCCCGCGCGGGGCGGCGGTCGCCGTGGCGATCGGGCTGCTGATCAGCATCGCCGCGGTGCTTCTCAGCGCCGATCCGGGCAGCGTCGGCGAGGACGTCGAGTGGACGGAGAAGGCGCGGCTGGAGCCGTCCGAGCCGGCCGAGCTGGGCGACGGCGGCCGCACCCAGATCATCGACGCCGTGCTCTCCTCGACCGTGGCCAACGAGGAGGGCTCGAAGCTGTTCAGGTTGGAGGCCTCCCTGAACGCCCGTGCGGGCGCCGGCGGGGAGGTCGAGGAGATCCGCTGCCGGCTCACCGTGCCCAAAGGTGTCCACATTGGCCAGAGCGAGGGCCGGCGGGCCGCCTTCCCGCGGCCGCTGGCCAACGCCGGCGACGACGCGATCAAGGAGGGCACGCCGATCGAGTTCACCACCGAGGACGCCGAGCTGGCCGGCGTCGAGCTTCGCAACGCGTTCTTCAGCTATGTCAGCAAGGGCAACCCGGAGGTGGTGTGGACCGGCCTCGACGAGGGAGAGCACGCCTGGACTTGGCGCTTCGGCAGCACGGTGAGGAACACGCGGGTGAATTTCGCGGTCGTGCTGGCCGCCGAGGGCGGCGAGACCGTCCGCCTCGCCTGTACGCCGACCGCGGGCCCCCACAGCGCCACGGTTCGCACCTCGGTGCGGCTCTCCTGACGGTGCGTCTGCTGGGCGTCGCCGCCGGACGGCTTCAGTAGCTTCAGCTGAGATGGAAGCCGATCCTGCAGCAGGAGTGGGTGTGTTCGCGGCGCTTGCCGCGGGGCTTGTGTCGTTCCTGTCCCCCTGCGTGCTGCCGCTCGTGCCCGGCTACCTGTCGGCGGTCAGCGGTGTCGCCCCCGCCGAGCTGGAACGCGCCGGTTGGAGGCGCGTGCTGGTGCCGAGCCTGCTGTTCGTTGCCAGCTTCTCCGCGATCTTCATCCTCTCCGGCCTCACGGCAACCGCGATCGGGTCGGAGCTGAGCGGCAAGACATTCGAGAAGGTCTCCGCCGCACTGATAATCGCGATGGGCGTGTTCTTCGTCGCCTCGGCCTTCGTCACAAGGCTCAACCGCGAGTGGCACGTCGAGGCGCTGATGGAAAGGGCCGGGAAGGGCGGGCCCGTGGTCGTGGGCGCCGCCTTCGCGATCGCCTGGACCCCCTGCATCGGCCCAACGCTCGGGGCGATCCTCTCGGCTGCGGCGCTCAGCGACTCCGCCGCCCGCGGCGCCCTTCTGCTCGCCGTCTATTCCGCCGGCCTGGCGATCCCGTTCCTGCTCACCGCGATCGCGTTCTCGCGGATGACGACCGCATTCGAGGCGGTCAAGCGCCACTACGCGGCGATCATCGCGATCGGCGGCGTGATCCTGATCGCGATGGGCGTGCTGATCTGGACAGGCGAGTTCTTCCGCCTCAACATCGAGGTGCAGCAGTGGCTGACCGACCTCGGACTGGACTTCTGGAACGACGTTTAGAACGAGGTTTAGATGGTGCCCGTAGGGCGCCGCCACTGGCTGGTCAGACGGCGAAGCCGCCGCAATGATTCTTAGCGGTCGCTGAGCCGGAAGCCGGCACTGGGCCGCGGCGGCTTGGAGCCGATGATGCGGATCGGAGGCGTGGAGATGTGGACGCTGGACTCGGCGAAGGCAACCGGCCGGCGCCGCTGGGCCTTCGCGCGGGGGCTGTTCGGATGGGGTGTCGCCCTGGGGGTCATTCGCAGTCTCTAACCATCGGTTCGGCACCGCGGAGCGCTCCCCTTTAGAAGGTCAGACCAACGACTGCGACTAGAGAGGACCCGGGTACGTCAGAACTGGGTAGGGCTGGGCGTCTCCACCTCGAGCGGCTCGCCGACCGCCTCGCTCTCCTCCAGCTCCTCGTGCCCTCCCTCGCGCGAGCAGACGATCCGGAAGCGCCCGGTGCCGATCTCGGGGTCGGCGACGACGGGAAGTCCGCGGATCTCCTCCCAGCCGAGCCGCTCGACCTCGAAAGGGTTCATTCGCACCTCCGAGGCGGGGAACGGGCAGCCCTGGTTGTGTTGGTCGATCGCCTTTGAGATCGCCTCCAGGTTCTTCGCCTCGGGGGAAGTCATGCCGAAAGTCTAGGCCCCCGACCCAAGCCGCTCCTGTCCTGCTCGCGTCCTAGGCTGGCCATATACAGCGCACGATCGCCCACGTCGACATGGATGCCTTCTACGCCTCGGTCGAGCTGCTGCGCCGCCCCGAGCTGCGCGGGAAGCCGGTGATCGTCTGCGGGTCGGGCCCGCGGGCCGTCGTGACCACGGCCAGCTACGAGGCGCGCGAACTGGCCGGCATCCATTCCGCGATGCCGGCGGCCGTGGCGCGCCGCCGTCTCCCGGATGCCGTATTCATTCGCCCGGACTTCGATGCCTACCGGGCCGCATCGCGCCAGGTGATGGCGATCCTGCGCGCAAACGCCGAAACAGTCGAGGTCGTCGGGCTCGACGAGGCCTACGTCGACCTCAGCGGGCTGTTCTCCCCCAAGGCCCTGATGCGCGGCATCTCCACCGCGATCAAGCAGCAGGCCGGTCTCACCTGCTCGATCGGGATCGCGGAGAGCAGGCTGCTGGCCAAGATCGCCAGCGAGCTCGCCAAGCCCGCCGGTCTCGTGGTGCTGCGCCGCGAGGAGGCGATCGAGCGCTTCGCCGGCCACTCGCCCGGGCTGATCCCCGGGATCGGCCCGAAGACCGTGGCGCGGCTCGAGCGCGAGGGCATCCGCACCCTGGCCGAGCTCCGGTCCCGCGACGTCGAGGAGCTGCGGGCGCTGTTCGGGCCACGGATGGGCGAATGGCTCAGCCGCAGGTCCCGCTTCGAGGACGACACTCCGGTGGCCGTCGCTCACGAGACCAAGTCGCAGTCGGTGGAAACCACCTTCGACACCGACATCGCCGACCACCAGCGGCTCGCCGCGGTGCTGGGCGATCAGGCCAAAGAGCTGGCCCGCCGCCTGCGGCGCCGCGAGCTGGCCGGGCGCACGATCGGCATCAAGGTCCGCCTCGACGACTGGACCACGGTCACGCGGGCGCGCACGGTTGACGCCGCGACGAACGACCCGGAGACGATCGGCACCGTCGCCCGGGAGCTGCTTGCGGCCTATTCGCCCCCCCGTCCGGTGCGCCTGGTCGGCGTGCGGGTCGCCTCATTCGAGGAGGGCGAGACCGAAGCCGAAGCCGAAGAGCCCGCCGACCAGCTGCGGCTCGGCGTCTGACCCGGACCGGCTACTTGCTGGTCAGCACGTAGCCGGTATCGGGGAAGCCAAGCCGCTGCTTGGTCGCCGACGTGAGGTCGAACTCGCGGCTGCCCGAGAACGGGCCGCGGTCGACCACCTTCACGCGGACGCTGCGGCTGCCGTAGCGAAGCGTCAGCTTCGTCCCGCAGGGCAGCGTCTTGTGGGCGACTCCGAGCGTGCCCGGGGTCAGCGTGCCGCCGCAGGCCATCCCGTTGCCGTACAGGCCGGGCCCGTACCACGAGGCGGCGGCGCGCCTGAAGGCGGTCACCGTCCGCGGGACGCTGCGACCGGAGCGCGCGAGGCCGTTGCGGCCGGCCACCGCGCGAACCTGGTAGGTGCCCGGGCCGTCCGGCGTCCAGCGCAGGCTGAACGAGCCGTTGCGTGCGGTGGTGGCCTTCTCCACGGTGCGGCCGCCCACCTTTATGCGAATCGTCCGAGTGCCGGCGGGCTTGACGCGCCCGTGCAGGCGCACCCTGCCGCCGACGACCGGGTTTCGGCTGGCGGTATGAAACGACGGGCGTGCCCGCACCCGCACCTTGACCGGATCCGACGCCTGGGCCGAGGCCGGGACGGCCTGATAGGCGCCGCTGCGACGCGCCCGCACGGACGTGCGGTAGTTGGCCGCGGCATCGGTGCTGACCTGGCGCACGGCCCTCCAGTCGTTGCTGCCGGCGGGTCGGAATTTCAGGCCGACCGGCGTACTGGGGCTGCCCGGGACCGAGCCCGCGAGCGCGATCCGCTCGCCGTAGGGGACCGTCGAGTCGCTCGCCGCGATGCGTGCCACCGGCGCGGTGGCCTCGGCGGCGAGCGAGATGCTTGTGGTTGTCACCAAGGCGCCCATCGGAAGCAGCGCGAGGGCTGCATGCCGGCGCCGACGACGTCGGAAACGACGCAAGACGAATCACTGCCTTTCTCATCCCGCCTACGGGGTTAGCTGACGGGCTCGCGGCGGCCGGCTCGGTGCCGGCTTCCCGCTACGGGCGGATCACCGCCCGATTCGCCCCTGCCGCCTCTCGGGTTGGATCGACGGCGATTGGGTCCCCCGCCCGCCCCGTCTGGTCCCGGGGCAACTCGGCGGATCGGGTTTCGTACGTATGTTCGACGTGCGACCGTAGGCCCCGCACCGGGCGGTTTGTGTGAGCCGGGTCACATACGTGCGTGCCGCAATGCTCCCTGCAAACGTGCGAAGATCCACTCGTGGGTGAGGATCGCCTGAGCGGGCTCGATTCCTCGTTCCTCCACATGGAGAGGTCCGGGGCCCACATGCATGTCGCCTCGACGACCATCTTCGAGGGCCCTTCCCCGCCCTACGACGAGTTTCGCGAGCACATCGCCTCGCGGCTGCATCTCGTCCCCCGCTTCCGCCAGAAGGTGCGCTTCGTGCCGCTCGGCCAGGGTCGCCCGGTGTGGGTCGACGACCCCCACCTCAACCTCTCCTACCACGTCCGCCAGACCGCCCTGCCCCCGCCCGGCTCCGAGGAACAGCTGCGGACCCTCTCCGCGCGGTTCTTCTCGCAGAAGCTCGATCGCGACAAGCCGCTCTGGGAGATGTGGCTGATCGAGAGTCTTGAGGGCGACCGCTTCGCGATCATGGCCAAGAGCCACCATTGCCTGGTCGACGGCGTGTCCGGAGTTGACATAACCACCGTCCTCTTCGACCTCGACCGGGAGCCCGAGACTCCACCCTCCACCCGCCCGGACTGGCTGCCCGCCCCCGAGCCGAGCGGGGTAAAGCTTCTGGGCGACGCCCTGCTCGAGCGGGCGACGAGCCCGCGCGAGATCGTGCGCGGGATGCGTGCCGCCGTCCGCGGCCCGCGCCTGGTCGCCTCGCAGCTACGGGACGGGCTAGCCGCCACCGGCAAGCTGCTGGCCGCCGGCCGTTCCGCTCCCCCCAGCCCCTTCAACGTCGATATCGGGCCGCACCGGCGCTTTGCATGGGCGCGCGCCGACCTCGATGAGTTCAAACGGGTCAAGAACGAGCTCGGCGGGACGGTGAACGACGTGGTGCTGGCCGCCGTCACCGGGGCGCTGGGCCGCTACCTTCGTGCCCGCGGGTTCGAGACCAGGGACCTGGAGCTGCGGGCGATGGTCCCGGTCAGCGTTCGCGCCAAGGAGGAGCACGGTGCGCTCGGCAACCGGGTGGCGACGATGATGGCGCCGCTTCCGGTCTGGTGCGAGGACCCGGTGGAGCGGCTGCGCCTGATTGCCGCCGCGATGGGCGACCTGAAGGAGTCCGGACAGGCCGTCGGCGCGGAGATCATCACCCAGCTCACCGATTTCGCGCCACCCACGATCGCCGCCCAGGCTGCGCGGCTGCAGTCCCGGCAGCGCTTCTTCAACCTGGTGGTGACCAATATCCCCGGTCCGCAGATGCCGCTCTACCTGCTCGGCCGCGAGATGGAGGTCGTGTTCCCGATGGTGCCGCTGGCCGAGAAGCAGGGCCTGTGCGTGGGGATCATGTCCTACAACGGGCAGCTCAACTTCGGGCTGATCGGGGACTACGACGCGATGGCCGATCTCGATAGCTTCGCGCTCGACCTCGAGGCCTCGATCGAGGAGCTGTCCAAGGCGGCTCCTACGCGCAAACGGCGCGCGCCCGCCAAGAAGGCGGCGAACGCAAGCGCCGCCACAAAGCCCTCGGCCAAGAGCGAGCCCCGCCCGACCCGCTCCAAGAGCGGGCCGAAGCGGGACTCGAAGGCCGGCGCTAAGGGCTAGCCAGTTACGCCGGGGCCGGAGGGCGGCGCCGGCGGTGCGGCGGGCCGTGCCGCTGCTCCGCGGCCCTCGCGCAGGTAGAGGATCACGCCGACGATCGGGATCCACAGAAGCGTGGCGAGGAACCCGGCGAACCCGGCGGGGGTGAGCATCACAACCGCGATCAGAAGCGAGACCCAGCCCAGCCAACTCGGCAGGGCGCCGGTTCGGATCGCCACCACCCCCGTCGCCAGCAGCATGATGATGAAACCTCCCGCAACCGGGAAGAAGAAGTTCTCGTCCATGACCGAGAACGTGTGCGTCACCGCGGGCGGCACGTCGCCGACGGTCTCGCCGAGCATGAAATCGACGCCCGCGAAGATCAGGATCCCTGTCGCAGCGATCAGCGAGCCGCCGAAGGCGACCGCCGAGAGCCGGCCCGGAGCGGGTTCGGACTCTCGCAAGGCCACGCGAAGGCATCCACCGAACCAGGCGACGGTGGCGGCCGCAAGAACTTGGAGCAGCGCAGCGAGTTGCGTCGCGTCCCCGTTGTCTTCCCAGTATTCGACCACCGCGAGGCTCGGGTCGTCGGTGTCGGGTGTCTCCCCCAGCAGGAGAAACGCCCCGATGATCAGGGGCAGGAACAGAACGCCCGAAAGCGGCGCCAGGCGGTTCAGGCTCAACTCGTTCATCCGAGATCTCCTTCGGTAGACCGCGGGAAAGATCCCAGGCGGGCCGGACGGCCGCCAGCTGCCCAGCTCTGCGGCCAGCCGCTACGCCAGCGCCTCGCGGTGGGAAACCCGCGCTGGCGCCAGCGCCGGCTCGGCGGCAAGCTCGAGCAGCAGCGCGAGGTCCTCCTCCCTCTCCTCGTCATAGCTGGAGCCGTGGGCCGGGTCGCGATGGCCCGGATGCACGACCCACTCCGTGATGCCGTCCGGCAACCCGTGGCCATCCAGCGCCGCCGCGATCTCGTCGGGCAGCACCGGTTGGCCGGGGTCCACCCGGCCGACAAGCCTGTCCGGACTCGCGATCCCCTGCCTGCGCAGCCGCTGGGCATGAGCCTCCCCAACCGGCCGCACCGGCACCTCCAGCGCCAGCACGAGCTTCTCCACCGCGGAGGCCAGCGGCTCGGCCGCGTGGCAGTGATGGTGTCCGTCGAGGTAGGCGGGCGGCCTCCCGAACAGCCGCTCGAACAGCGCCGCCTGACGCCCGGGCTCGGCGGCCACCGCATCCTCCGCCAGGTCAGGTGGCAGCTCCAGGTGGAGGCCGATCTCGATGCCGGTCTCGAGCAGGTCCCCAGGGTCGCAGCAGGGGCGCAGCACCATCGCGCTGGCGGAGTCGATCGCGCCCGCCCGTGCCGCCTCGAGGATGCCCGCGTTGTAGCGCGGTGAAGCGCCCCAGTCGTCGCCGGCGACGATCAGCTTCGGGTCGGGGGACGGCTGAGGCATGCCCATAGCGCATTTTCCGCTCTTTCGGCCTGGACCGACACGCTGCTCCCCAGGAGGGCTACTTCCCCGCGCCCCCGACCGACACCCATCCGACCTGCGGGCGCGGATGGTGGTGGTGCTGGAGGAGATGGGGATCCGCTGCGAGTTCCACCATCACGAGGTGTCCTCGGGCGGCCAGGCGGAGAACGACCTGAAGTTCGACACGCTGCTGCACATGGCCGAGAGCTGCAGACCTACAAGTACGTGGTCAAGAACGTCGCCTACCAGGCCGGCAAGTCGGCGACCTTCATGCCCAAGCCGCTGTTCGAGGAGAACGCGTCGGGCATGCACGTCCACCAGTCGCTGTTCCTGGGCGGCGAGAACGTGATGTACGACTTCAACGCTACGGGCTGCTCTCGCGCCAGGCACTCAACTACATCGGAGGCCTGCTCAAGCACGGGCCGGCGCTGATGGCGTTCTGCGCTCCGACGACGAACTCGTACCGGCGCCTGGTGCTGGTGCTGCTGATGCTCGCCTACTCGGCCGCCTTCGACCTCGACTCGGCGGCGGAGTGGATCGTGCTGGGCGCGATCTGCTTTCTCGCCGTGGGGGCGATGGTCGCCGTTCACGGCGGTCGCCGCGCCTAGGCGTCGTCACGCACGGCGCCCCGGCGCTGCGACCTTCGGCGGGGTGTTTGGACGTTCGGTGGCCAGGGAACAGGTTCACTGAGCTATCAAGGAGGAGAGCTGTGGACACCCTTGTCGTGATCCTGATTGTCGTGGCGGCCATCGTGGCCCTGTTGGTGGTTGTGTCGTACGTTCGCAGGACGCAGCGGCGACGCGCAATCGCCGGCCAGCAGGTCGAAGCCAAGCGCGACGACGCGTCGCACCACCGCGAGCGGGCGACGGAGGCGCGCACCGAGGCCGCTGTCGCCGAGGAGCGCGCGAAGCGTCAGCAGGTTGAGGCCGAGCTGCACGAGGAGCGTGCCGCGGGCCGCGAGGCCGAGCTGGGAGATAGCCAGTAGCGAATGGCGAGGCTCCTCTTCGCGCCGATCAGCATCGCCGCGGGCCTGCTCGCCGGCTTCGCGGGCAAGAAGCTGTTCGAGCAGGCCTGGGGCCTGGTCGACGACGTGGAGCCGCCGGACTCGGAGCACCGTGACGTCCACTGGCCGAGGCTGATCGTGGCGCTGGCGATCGAGGGAGCGATCTTCCGCGTCGTCAAGGGGCTGGTCGATCACCAGGCGCGAGCCTCGTTCGCGCGCGCGACCGGCACCTGGCCGGGCGAGGGGGAGCCGGAGGTCGAGTAGGCGGGCGGCCTGCCAGAGTGCCGCGCGGGATGCGGGCTGATAGCCAAGCCTTCGCGCGGCGTCATTGGCCCGCCCTTGCCGTCGCGGCGCTGACGGCCGTCCTGGCAGCGGACCATCTGCTCTGGCTCGAGCATTCCCGGGACGGGTTTCCGTTCGATGTCGACGAGTCGAGGTACGCCGGCTTCGGGCTGGGCCTGCACGACCGCTTCGCCGCAGACGGGCTGTCCGGCTTCTGGGATGCGTGGTCGGAGCTGCAGGACTTCGCACCCCTGCTCCCCCTCACCTCGGTCCCGCTCTTTGCCCTGTTCGGCGACGGCCAGACGACGATCCTTTCGGCCCAGCTCCCCTTCTTCGTGGCGCTGGTGGCCACCGCCTACCTGCTCGGAGCGCGGCTCGCCTCTCCGGCAACGGGTGCGCTCGTCGCCCTCGCGGTGGCCGCGAGCCCGATCGCGATCGACTTTACCCGCAGCTACCACTTCGCGGTCACCAGCGGCGCCCTGCTGCTCGCCTCGCTTTACGCCCTGCTCGCCTCCGAGCGCTTCTCGAGGTCTGGGTGGTCGATTGCCTGGGGTGTCCTGCTGGGCCTGACGGCGCTTTCGCGCACGATGACCGTGGCCCTGATCCCCGCCCAGCTGCTGGCGGCAGCGTGGCTGCTCGCCGCCGAGCCCGAGCAGAGGCGACGCCGGCTCGCCCATGCAGCGGCGGGACTCGGCCTCGGGGTGGCGGTGGCGCTGACCTGGTACGCGGCCAACTGGGACAACGTCCTCGACTACCTCACGAATTCGGGCTACGGGTCGGCCAGCACCGCCTACGGCCCGGACCGCTCGCCGCTCGAGCTCGGCTATTGGACGGCCGAGTGGTCCAGCGCCGTGCGGGGCGACCTGTTCCTGCCGCTCGGCGCGCTGCTGTCCGCCTCTCTGGCCCTCGGCGCCGCCCTGCTGGTCCGCGAGGGGCGAGCCGCGCATGCGCGGGGCCGCATCGGTGACGCGGCGCTGCGCTTCCTGCGCAGCGACCTGGCAATCGTGCTGTTCGTCGCCGCCTGGAGCTATCTGGCGCTGACGTCGTCGCGCAACGAGGGGGTCGGCTTCCGGATGGTGTTCATCCCCGCCGCGATCGTCCTCGCCGGATGTTGCGTCCACCGCCTCCCCTGGCGCCGGGTCCGGGTTGCGCTCGTGGTCGGCATCGTCGCCGCGTCGGCGCTCAACCTCGTGGTGAAGTCGAGCCTGGCGCCGGGGGTCGCCCGCAGGACGGTCGCCGACCTGCCCCTGCTCGGCGATTCGATCGTGATCGACCGCGGGGGCTGGATCCAGCGCTATGTCACCTCCGCCGGGGTCGAGGTGGAGCCCGGCAGCCCGGAGCTGCCCGAATCCCAGCGTGGCTGGCTGCCCGCCTACCGGCTCATCGTCGCTAGCGTGCGCCGCCAGCGGCCGGTGCCGGGATTCGTACCGGTCACCGCCATTGCCGTTTATGAGCCGCTCTTCAACCAGTTCGACCTCACCCTCGCCGGCACCAGCGACTTCGACGAGAGCTTCTACGCCGTGGGCCTGGCGCGCCCCGAGCAGCCGTCCCACCCGCAGGGGTACGAGGCGCAGCTTCGCTCCGGGCTGCAGCCGAACCTGCTCGTGACGGTCCACCCCGCCCGCTCCAGCTTCGGCGAGCCGCCGCCCCCGCAGGCCGTCATCGAGCGGGCCTCGAGGCGGGTCGGCTTCGAGCCCATCGCTCGCCAGGAGCTGCCCGACGGCCGTTACGCGACGCTCTGGCTGCTGGATCCGCGGGGCCGATGATCGAAGCGGTTGCATTCGACCTCGACGGGACCCTTATCGAGTCGGAACGCCGCTGGGAGGCGGCGCGGCGCGAGGTCACGGAGTCCGCGGGCGGGACCTGGCGTGACGACGCGCAGCCCTCGATGATGGGCCTCAGCACCCCGGAATGGATCCCCTACATGCAGCGCGAACTGGGGGTCCAGCTGGAGGCCGAGGAGATCCGTCGCCAGGTCCTCCAGCGTCTCGAGGCGATCTATCGCGAGGACGTTCCGCTGATCGTGGGGGCGCGGGAGGCGGTGCTGCGAATCGGCGCCCGCTGGCCGCTCGCCGTCGCCTCCTCCTCCCCGCGCGAGCTGATCGAGCTGGTGCTGGGCCTGGCCGGACTGGCCGATGCATTCGAGGTGGTCGTCTCCTCCGCCGAAGTCGCCCGCGGCAAGCCGGCACCGGACGTCTACCTGCGTGCCTGCGAGCTGCTGCGCTCGGAGGCGGCCCGAACCGCCGCGATCGAAGACTCCGGGGCGGGGGTTCGCTCCGCCTCATCCGCCGGGATGCCGGTGGTGCTGATCCCGGGCACCGAGTTTCCCCCCGACCGAAGCGCGCTGGCGCAGGCCGATCTCGTGCTCGACTCGATCGCGGCGCTGGATGTCGCCGCCATCGAGGGGCTCGTCAGCGATTGAGGACCAGGGTCGCCGCGAACGGCTCGTGGTCGTGGCGATAGATCCAGTCGCCGAACAGAAATCCCGACTGGCGCGGGTCGGCGTTGATCAGGATTGCCGTGATGCGGTTGCAGCGCCCCGGCTTGCGCAGTCTCACCGCCCGGATGCCGCCGTTCTTGGCGAACTTCAGCTTGACCGTCACCTTCCCCTGGGACACCAAGCCCTCGCGGCAGACCAGCGCGAACGCAGCGTCGGTCCCTCTCCTCACCCCCGCCAGCAGCTTCATCCGCTTCACGTGGCGCGGTCGCACCCTCAGCAACAGGTAGGAGAGGTGGCTCAGCCGGCGCTTGATGAACTGGCCCGGGTGCAGCTTGCCGCGGCGCTTCACGTCCGGGTACAGGGCGCCGTCGGAATAGGGGAACACGCCGGGCGTGCGCCATTCCGCCGTCGCGGCGACGAAGCGCGCGAACTCGCGCGGCAGCGGGCTTCCGCCCGCGGAGAGGATCGCCGAGGCCAGGGCATGCAGGGAGAACCCGGTCGGCTTCACTTCCTGGGCGCGTTCCCAGGCGGTGCGGATCACGGCGGCGCCGTAGCGCCCGGCCAGCCAGTGATCCAACACCGCCGAACCGTAGATCTTGATGTCGTCGCGGGTCAGCGGCAGCTTGGTGCGCTTGACCCAGCGCTTGACGTACCGGAAGTAGTCGTCGATCCCGCCGTAGACCTGATCCTCCATCCAGACCGCGCTCGTCTCGTAGAACCAGATGTCCTGCAACACGTCGTAGCCGAACTGCAGGATGTGGTTGTACTCGTGAGCGAAGGTGACCTCGAGCACCTCGACGGCGACGGTTCCCGGGAACTCGTCGGCCGAATAGTCGTTGTCGAGCACCAGGTAGGCGAACTGCGAGCGGTTGGTTCCCTGGCCCGGATCCGGCGAGGCGTAGCCGAACAGCTCCCCACGAAGCTCGTTGAGGTAGATGTCGGTCCGCGCGTCGCCGCCCTTCGTCCCGTCCGGCTTGGCCGGTTGCCATCCGAGGGTGCCGTTCTCGACGTTGAACGAGAACTCGGCGGTCCCGGCGACCAGCTCGACGTAGTCGGGGATCGTGCTGCCGTCGCCGTCGAAGAGGCTCGGAGCGTCGGCGCTCGTGGCGACGTAGTGGACGCAGAAGTGGGCCGTGCAGTAGGGGGGCTGCTCGGGAACCGAGTAGGAGCTGCCGCCCGGGTCGTCGGCGTCGGTTGGCCGTGCCAGCAGCGCCTTCGCCTCGGCCCGCTGCCCGGGCGCCAGGCGGGGAAGGTCCCGGGCCAGTCGCAGCAGCGTCGTGGTCAGCTCCCGCGGGCGCTGCGCCCGGTGACGGCCGTCGAGCAGCAGCTCGACACGGCGCAGGGCACGCGCCGCAGTGGCTTGGGAGATGGTTGCGCGAGGCGGCGCCGCCGAGGCGGCAGCGGCTCCCACCGTGCCCAGCAATGCGGCCCCCAGCAGGAGCGAGATCCCGATCTCCCGGCGGGCTCGCATTCGGTGAGGAACTATAGGGGGCGGAAAATACTTCACCGATGACGCAAACACCCCAAATCAGGCTTGGACTCGCCCAGATCAACCCCACGGTCGGCGACATCGAAGGGAACTCGGCGAAGATCGCCGAGTGGATCGAACGCGCCCGCGGCGACGGCGTCGAGCTGGTCGTATTCCCCGAGCTGTGCCTGCCGGGATATCCGGCCGAGGACCTCTACCTGAAGCCGCACTTCATCGACGCCAACCGCCGTGCCCTGGAGGAGCTGGCCGGCGCGGTCCACGGAATCGCTGCGCTGGTCGGATTCGCGGAGCCGGCGCGGCCCGCAGGCGAGGGCAGGCCGATCGCCCACAACTCGCTCGCGGTGCTGGCGGACGGGGCAGTCAGCGCCGTCTACCGCAAGAACCTGCTGCCGAATTACGCGGTGTTCGACGAGCAGCGCTACTTCATTCCCGGCACCGAGCCGCTCACCGTCGATCTGGCGGGGGCCCGCGTCGGGCTGACTGTTTGCGAGGACTGCTGGGTCGAGGGCCCACCGGCCTCGCTGGAGGCGGAGGACGGCGCCCAGCTGATCCTCAACCCATCGGGCTCGCCGTACCACCGCGGCAAGGGCATCGAGCGTGAGCGGATGTATGCGGAGCGGGCGCGCACGTACGGCACCGCATTCGCCTTCTGCAACCTGGTCGGCGGCCAGGACGAGCTGGTGTTCGACGGCCACAGCCTCGTGTTCGACGCGGAGGGCCGGATGGTTGCCAGGGCCCCCCAGTTCACCGAGGAGCTGCTGGTGTGCGACCTCGGGCCCGAGCCCTCGGGGCCGGTGGCCGAGACGCTGGCCGACCTCGACGAGGCCTACGAGGCGCTGAAGCTGGGGCTGCGCGACTACGTGCGCAAGAACGGCTTCGAGCACGTCGGGATCGCGCTGTCGGGCGGGATCGACTCGGCGCTGGTGGCGATGATCGCCGCGGATGCCCTGGGGCCGGAGCGGGTGACCTGTGTCGTCATGCCCTCCCCCCACTCCAGCGACGACACCCAGTCCGACGCCCGCACGATCGCCGCCAACCTGGGCACCGAGGCGATCGAGATTCCCATCTCCGAGGCGATGGGCGCCTACGACGCGGCGCTGAGCGAATCGTTCGGCTCCCGTGACGGGGCGGGTCCGACCGACCCGGCGCGCCCTCACGAGCCCGATCTCGCCGCCGAGAACATCCAGGCCCGCATCCGCGGCAACCTGATGATGGCGCTGTCCAACAGGTTCGGCTGGCTGGTCCTCACCACGGGCAACAAGAGCGAGATGTCGGTCGGCTACGCGACTCTCTACGGCGACATGGCGGGCGGTTTCGCGGTGATCAAGGATGTGCCCAAGACCCTTGTCTACCAGCTGGTGCGGCGCCGCAACGAGACCGCCGGGCGGGAGATCGTGCCCGCCTCGGTGCTGGAGCGGGCGCCCTCCGCCGAACTGCGGCCGGAACAGCTCGACACCGACTCGCTGCCGCCCTATGAGCTGCTGGATCGTGTGCTGGAGGCCTACGTCGAGCAGGACGCGGGCCGCGACGAGATCGTCGCCGAGGGCATTCCGGCCGAGGTCGTGGACGAGGTGATCCGGATGGTGAACCGCGCCGAGTACAAGCGGCGCCAGGCGCCTCCGGGGATCCGCATCACGCCGAAGGCCTTCGGCAGGGACCGGCGACTGCCGATCACCAACCGCTTCGGCGGCTAGGACTCCGGCGTCGGAGCTCTAGTCGCGGGCCGGTCTGATTGCGATCGTCGTCCGCGCCAGGGCGCAGAGACGACCCTCGCCGTCGGTTGCCTCGGCCTCCCAGACCCAGGTGGTGCGGCCGCGATGGCGGGCACGCGCCTCGATCGTGGCCGTGCCCTCCGTGATCGGGCGAATGTAGGAGATGTCCAGCGACTGGCCCATCGCGACCATCCCCTCCCCTCTCACCTGACGGTACGTGGCGCCCGAGCAGACGCTCTCGACGAGGGTGGAGAGGACTCCCCCGTGGAGCAGCCCGACCGGCTGCTTGAGGTCGTCACGTACCTCGATTCGCACCACGGCGCGGTCCGGGTCGTCGCTGACCCATTCGGTGCCGATCAGCTCGTCGAACGGCGAGGCGATCGAGGAAGCGTCGGGAGCGCTCATGCCGCAAGGCTATTGCCCTCGCGAGCGGCGGGAGAGAACGGCCAGCAGCCCCGGCCCCAGCAGCGTCTGCACCACCAGCACCTGAAGCATCAGCCCCGCCGCCAATGCCACGCCGAACTCCTTCACGAACGGCAGTGAGGATGCGGCCAGCGCCGCGCCGGCCGCCGCGCCGGACAGGCAGGTGACGGTGGCCACCGGGCCGCAGCGGGCCATCACCACGGCCGGGTCGGTGCGCCATCGTCCCGGCCGTGCAGCCGCGACCAGCGACACCGCCTGCATCGCGGCAACGGCGGCAACGACCGCCAGGGCAGCGGCTGTGGAGCCGAGGTGCAGGGAACCGGCGGAGCTGTAGTCGAGCAGTCCTTCGAGCCGGCCATCCTGAAAGCTGAGCACGAGCAGCCCTGTGGCCCCCGCCGCCGGCAGGGCAGCGGCAAGCGCGGAGCCGGCGGAGAGGACCGGGCGCCGGGAGGCCGCCCAGCCGAGCAGGGCGGTGACCAGCACCGCGGCTGCGACCGCGGCCGCGAGCTGCGGCGCCCCGATCGCCGCGACCTCGCCGAACAGCGCGCCTGCGCGCAACCGCGTCGCCGGAACCGCGCAGACCAGCAGCAGCGCGACTGCCAGCAACCCGATCGCCGCCGCTGCCAGGCGGCTCCAGGAGACCAGGTCGGCAAAGCGCGACCACGCCCTGCTGCCGGCGAGGGGCCTCCGCGTGGACGTCGCTTCGCCTCCGGCTTCGAGCGCTGCGCAGGCGCCGACCGCGGCCAGCGACGCCGGCAGCGCCAACAGCGACCCCATCGCGCCTCCGAGCCCGATCGCGGCCAGGTATCCGACACCGAGCAGGCCGAGCGCGGCGAACACGGCGGCGCTCGCTATCGCTCCGAGGCCGAGTGTCCTGCCTCCGGCACCCGCGGCACCGGCGACGGTGAGCTGAAGCGAGGTCAGTGTTCCCGCCGCCAGGGCCCCGGCAAGGGCAAGCACCGAAATGTCGATCAGCCCGCCCAGCAGCTCGCAGGCCAGGGCCGCACCCGCTGCCGTCGCCGCGGCGGCGAGCGCCGCGGCTCCGGCCCTGCGCGCCCCCAGGACCCCTACCAGGACGAGCGCCACCAGCGGAACCGCGAGCAGCAGCAGCGCCAGGTCGTCCACGGCGTCGTCGCGTGCCTTGCGCAGGGTGGCGACCTCCCCCGCGAAGGAAATCCGCAGCCGGCCTGGGTCGAGGTTGCGCTCGAATCGCTCCAGGGCCTCTTCCTGCTCATGCCCCTCGGGCTTGAGCCCAACCTCCAGCGCCGTCTCGCGAGGATGCCCGCGCACCGGCCGTTCACGGACCGAGGCGACCGCGGGGTCGGCGGAGAGCTGCAGGCGCATGGTCTGCACCGCGACCCGGTAGGCGCCCGATCCGGCCGGCGCCGGTTCGCGCACCTCGACGATCAGATCGCCTCGCGGCGCACCGGCCGCTGACAGGCTCAGCCTGTCCACGTCCCGGGCGGCGAGGGCGGTTCCCAGAACGGCGACCGCCGCGAGCACGCCCAGCGTGAGGCTTGGCTCGCCGGCCGCGGTCGTGCGCAACCCCTCCGCCGCGCGGTCAAGTCCCTTTGCCGCGCGGCGCAGCCCGCGGCGCAATCGTTCGCCCACGCGGAGCAACATAGCCCGCCGGGCCCCGCCGCCCGCCGGTTCGGCACCCGACCTGCGCGGCCGGCGAGGGCGAATGCGTAGGCTTCGCCGCAGCTTCATGGCACTCAGCGACGACCAGCGGGCGATGCTGCAGCTCCTCCTCGAGCGGGGCCAGAGCTACGAGGACATCGGTTCCCTGCTCGGCCTCGAGGTCGACGATGTGCGCGCACGTGCCCGGGCGGCCCTCACAGAGATCGGCGGCGAGGACCCCGACCGCGAGGTGGGGCTCACCGACTACCTGCTCGGCCAGGCGGACCCGATCGGCCGCGCCGATGCGGCGCGCCACCTGCAGTCCGACCCGGCCGCGCGCGATCTGGCGCACCGCCTGGTCACCCATCTGCGCGTGTTGGCGCCCGGAGCACAGCTGCCCGACCTGCCAGGTGAGCGCGGCCGGCCCCAGCGCTCGGCACCGGCGCCGGCCCCCGGGGGTACCGAGCCCGCAGCCACCGGGCCCGGCCGCGCGGAACGGGTCCGCGGCTCGGTCGCCGGTTTCGCGGGCAGCCTGGGACAGCAGCAGCGGCGGCTGATAGCGGCGCTGATTGCCGGCGGGGCCCTGGTGCTCGTCGTGGTGCTGATCGCAACCGGCGCATTCGGCGGGGGCGACGGCGGCGGCTCCGGCGACGGTGGGACGTCGGCCGGTGGCGGCAATCCCAACGCCAGCAACCTCACCCGCGCGGTGCTGACTGGGCAGAACGGCAGCGACGCCTCGGGCGTGGCGGTGTTCGCCCGGGTCCGCAACACGCCGGTGCTGCAGATCAACGTCAACGGCCTGGAGTCGACCGGGCCCGGCCAGGCCTACGTGATCTGGCTCTACGGCAGCGATGCGCGGGCGTTCCCGCTCTCCCGCGAGCCGCTCGACAAGGCAAACCTGCGCGGCGCCGCCCCGATCCCTGCCCAGGTCCTGCAGGCGCTGCAGCAAGGGCTGTTCGACTCGGTCGACGTTTCATTGGCCCGCGACGCTCAGATGACGGCCGCTCTGCGGACGGCACGCCGCACCCAGCAGCTCCCGCGCTACGCGGGCGAGAGCGTGGTGCGCGGCCCGATCGTCGGACCGGGCTTCGCCGGCTCGGGGGCCTCCGACGGCGCGGGCCCCAACTCCGGCGGCTAAAACGGCAAGCCGCTTCCGCAAGCAGGACCAGGCCTGGCCGGGCGAGTCAGTCGAGCCGGCCGGGCAGACCGAAGCGCTCGAACGCGGCCGCGAGCCTCAGGGGATCGTAGGCCTGCTCCGGCAACCGCGCCAGGACCTCGCGATCGGGATCCTCCGTGGACCGCGTCAGAAAGGCGTTGACCTCCTGGATCTGCGCGCCGCGAAGGGTGAGTACGTTGAGCGCGAACGGAAGGAATGCCTCCTCTTCCGCATCCCAGCTGTAGTAGGCCAGCGCCGGCTGCCCATTTGCGCGAGTCCGAACGACGCGCCAGCGCCACTGGCCCGAGAGCGGCTGGAGGGCGAGCCAGACCTTGATCGCCCCGACACCCCGGAACCAGGTGGCCATCGGCGGCATCGCGAACGCGGAGTCCTCGGCCAGAAGCGTGACGACGGCGTCGACGTCGTTGCGCTCCCACGCATCGACATAGCTGTCCACGATGTCGCGCAGCGCGTCGTCGCCGAGCGAGCGCAGGGTTGCCTGCTGGCTTTGCTCGGGAAGGCGCTCGTCGACGGTCTTACGGGCGCGCTGGAGGGCGCTGTTGACCGAGGCGACCGTCGTCTCGAGCGACTCCGCGACCTCCTTTGCCGAGAAGCCGAGCACCTCGCGAAGGATGAGCACGGCCCGCTGGAGGGCCGGCAGGTGCTGGAGCGCCACGATGAAGGCAAGCTCGACCGCCTCGCGCTGCTCGTAGCGAGCCTCGGGCGCGGCATAACCGTCCTCGAGGCCTAGCGTCTCGTCCGGGTAGGGCTCGACCCACACAGATTCGACGAGCGGGTCGCCCGTGCCGTCGTGGGGATCGGCGGCCGGACCATAGTCGACCGGAAGCACCCGCTTCGGTCGCCGCGCGATGAGGTTCAGACTCGTATTGGTCGCGATCTTGTACAGCCAGGAGCGAAGCGAGCTTCGGCCCTCGAACCTAGGCAGCCCGCGCCAGGCGCGCAGCAGCGCATCCTGGAGGGCGTCCTCGGCATCGTGAACCGAGCCCAGCATCCGGTAGCAGTGGGCGTGAAGCTCCGCGTGACGCGGCTCGACGAGACGGCGGAAGGCGTCCTCGTCCCCCCCGCGGGCAGCCGCGAGCAACTGGCGCTCCTGCGGGCTGCTGGTTGTGGGAGCGGCGCTCATGCGTTCACCAGACTAGACCGGCGATGCGGGGAAAACTAATCGCTCTCACCGATTAGTTCGGGGGCGCGGGCCGGTCATAGAGGCAGGACATGGCGCCCGTTTCCTCCAAACCCGTCGTCCACCTGGAGCTGCACACCGGCGACCTGGTGCGCGCCTGCGCTTTCTACGCCCGGCTGTGCGGCTGGCGCCCGGAGCGGATCGACGCCGGCTCTGGCTCGTACCTGGCGCTCGAGCTGGGCGGCGGGTTCGGCGGTGGCATCGTCGAGTGCGAGACGGGGCGCCCGCTGTGGCTGCCGTACATCGAGGTCGCCGAGATCGCCGAGGTCACGGAGCGGGCGCGCCTACTCGGGGCCTCGGTGCTGCTCGAGCCCCGCGAAGGGCCCGCGGGCTGGCGCAGCGTCGTCGTCGCGCCCGCCGGCGGGGAGATCGCCTTCTGGCAGCCAAAGGAGCCGGCTAGCTGTAACTACCAACCACGTTGTTCTCCTGGATCTCCCTGAACCGCGCAT
>JBBPIM010000015.1:0-44834 GCA_038040325.1 Candidatus Mayfieldus profundus | reverse complement strand
CGCCCAGTCGGCGCTCATCGCGTCGTCGGAGGTGACGGCGCGGATCACCACCGGATAGGCGTAGGTGCGGCCGTCCCCCTGGACCCCGACCGAGCGCACGATCGGCAGCACGCAGAACGACTGCCAGAGCTCGCGGTACAGCCCGGCGGCGCGCACCTCCTCCTGCAGGATCGCGTCTGCCTGACGGAGGAGGTCGAGTCTCTCGCGGGTGACCTCGCCGCCGACCACGCGGATCGCCAGGCCCGGGCCCGGAAACGGCTGACGCCAGACCATGCGGTCGGGAAGGCCGAGCTCGGCGGCGACGGTGCGAACCTCGTCCTTGAAAAGCATTCGCAGCGGCTCGACCAGGTCCAGGCCGAGATCCTCGGGCAACCCGCCGACGTTGTGGTGTGACTTGATCGTGGCGGCGTCGGCGCCGCCACCCGACTCGATCACGTCCGAGTACAGAGTTCCCTGCACCAGGTAGGAGACGTCGTCGAGCTTGGCGGCCTCCTCCTCGAACACTCGGATGAACTCCTCGCCGATGATCTTCCGCTTTTCCTCGGGGTCGGTCACTCCGGCAAGCCGGTCGAGGAAGCGCTGCTCTGCGGCGACGTGGACGAGTGGGATGTCAAAGCGGCCGAAGGCGTCCACCACCTGGTCGGCCTCGTTGAGGCGCATCAGCCCGTGGTCGACGAAGACACAGGTGAGCCGCTCACCGATCGCGCGGTGCACGAGCAGCGCCGCGGTCGCCGAGTCCACCCCGCCGGACAGCCCGCAGATCACCCGCCCGTCTCCGACCTGGGCGCGGATCGCCTGCACCTGCTCGGTGATCACCGAGTCGGGGGTCCACTCCTCGGCACAGCCGGCGATGTCGCGCAGGAAACGGTCGAGGATGTTGGTCCCGTAGGGGGTGTGGACGACCTCGGGGTGGAACTGGATCCCATAGAGACCGCGGTCGGGGCTCTCGCAGGCCGCAACCGGAGAGCCGGGACTGGAAGCGAGTGCCGCGAACCCGTCGGGCGGCTCGAAGACCGCGTCGCGATGGCTCATCCAGCAGTGCTGCTCCGCGGGCAGGCCGGCCAGCAGCCTGCCGCCGCCGTCGCGCAGCGCCAGGTCGGTGCGGCCGAACTCCCCCGCCTCGGCGGCCTCGACCCGGCCGCCCAGCGCCCGCACCATCGCCTGCATTCCGTAACAGATGCCGAGCACGGGAACGCCAAGGTCCAGCAGCCCGGTCGGGAAGGCGGGCGCGCCGGGCTCGTAGACCGATGCGGGACCGCCGGAAAGGACCAGCGCCTTGGGGCGGCGCTCGACGATCCGATCCGGCGCGGTGTCGTAGGCGAGCAGCTCGGCGAACACGCCCCGCTCGCGGATGCGGCGGGCGATCAACTGCGAGTACTGGCCGCCGAAGTCGAGGACGAGCACCTCCTCGTGAGCCGGCGCCTCGCCCGCCTCGGGCTGGCCGACCCCGGCCGCCATCTCGACCGGTATCTCGGGCGCGTGTTCGCGCTGAGACCGCACGTCGCCCTGGGTCGTGGCCCGGGCGACGGCGGGGCCCTTAGTCATCGACGACGCCGACTCCCGTCGCCACCGCGGCACGGCCGTTCGAGGCCATCCCGACCGACTGCTCCTGCTGCAGCTTCTTGCCCTCGCTCTGCAGGGCCGGCGCGACCATTACCTCGGCCCGCTGGAAGGAGCGGATGTCCTCGTAGCCGGTCGTCGCCATCGAGGTGCGCAGCGCCCCCATCAGGTTGAAGGTGCCGTCGTTCTCGTGGGCGGGGCCGAGCAGGATCTCCTCCATCGTGCCGTCCTGGGTGGTGGAGACGCGTGCGCCGCGCGGAAGCGAAGGATGGAAGGTCGCCATCCCCCAATGAAAGCCGCGCCCCGGGGACTCCTTGGCCCGCGCCAGCGGCGAGCCGATCATCACCGAGTCGGCTCCGCAGGCGATCGCCTTGGAGACGTCGCCGCCGGTGCGCATGCCCCCGTCGGCGATCACGTTGCAGTACTCGCCGGTCTCCAGCATGTGCTGGGAGCGAGCCGCGGCGACGTCGGCGATCGCGGTCGCCTGCGGGACGCCGATACCCAGTACCCCGCGGGTCGTGCAGGCGGCGCCGGGGCCCACCCCGACCAGCACGCCGACCGCGCCGGTGCGCATCAGGTGCAGCCCGGTCGAATAGGAGGCGCAGCCCCCGACCACGGTCGGGACTGGGACCTCGGCGATGAACTCCTTGAGGTTGAGCGGCTCGACGATGGTGGAGACGTGCTCGGCGGAGATCACGGTGCCCTGGACGACGAGGATGTCGAGGCCCGCCTCGATCGCCGTTTCGTAGTGGTCGCGGACCCGCTGCGGGGTGAGCGAGCCGCAGGCGACCGCGCCCTTCTCCTTGATCTCGGCGATGCGCTGCCCGACCAGCTCGGTCTTGACCGGCTCCGAGTAGATCTCCTGCATCACGCCGGTCGCCAAGTGCTTCGGGGTGGCGGCGATCTTCTCCAGCTGGACTTCGACATCCTCGTAGCGCGTCCAGATTCCTTCCAGGTTGAGGACCCCGAGCCCGCCGAGGCGATTGACGAGCGCGGCCGTCTCCGGGCTCATCACACCGTCCATGGCGGCAGCGATCAGGGGAAGCTCGAAGCGATAGGGACCGAGCGTCCAGGTGATGTCTATGTCGTCGGGATCGCGGGTGCGGCGCGACGGGACGATCGCGATGTCGTCGAACCCGAAAGCGCGCCGCCCCTTCTTGCCTCGACCGATATCTATCTCCATCAGGTCCTCCAGGGCTGCGGTTGAGGTTCCAGGCTATGCGCGCGCACGGACGAAAAAACCCCGCCGCGACGGGGCCAGAAGGCGGCTATTTGCGGCTTTCCGCAGCCGAAAATCACGCCCCAGTGATTGTAGACATAAGCCCAAGGCAGCCCCTTCGTCCCTTCTGCTGATCGTCCAGAGCGGTAGTCCCGGAGACTCAGTTAGGGGCGCCGCTCGGCTGGCGCAGCACCCGGGTCGCGCCTCGTTCGTAAAGCGAACCGGCCCAGTCGGCCAGTCGGTTGAGCCAGGAGCGGACCGGCTCCAGCCAGAGGACGAGCGCGGCCATGGTCCCCAGCAGTGCGCCGCCAAGCACGTCGAGTGGGTAGTGGGCGCCGACCGCGACGCGGGCCAGCCCGAGCACGGCCGCCATCCCTAACGCGAGCAGCCCCACTCGACGGCTGCGAAGCAACAGTGAGACAGCAATCGCGAAGGCGGCGGTCGCGTGATCGCTGGGGAATGAGGGGTCGCCGGAAGGGGCAACGAAGAGGTGCACGCCGGAATGAGCCTCGAAGGGCCTCGGCCGATCCCAGACCATCGTGATCCCGTGGGCCAGGGCAAGACCCAAGGCCGCGGCCAGCCCGGCGGCGATCACACCATGGCGCGCGTTGCGCGACTCCCACTTGCCCCGCGCCAGGAACAGGCCCGCAAGGAGGGCAACGAAGAGGTACTGGGCGTCTTCAGCGAAGAAGCGCAGCACGTCCTCGAACCAGTCGTGGCCGTACGCGAAGTCATTGAGCGCCTGGAAGGTGTTGTAGTCCACGTCCCAGTCGTGGTCGAGGAGGGGGGATTGTCTCACGCGGCACCCCTGCTTTCCATGCGGAGCAGCAGTGACAATGTCTCGGAGGCCGAAGTGGCGGCCGAAATGCTCCGCTGAGGCATTTGGGTGTCTATAGCCGCCCCAACAGCCGTCCAACTGGCCGCGGGGTTCGCTCCCGGAATACGAGCCGGAGCGTCCGCGCGCGCGGAATATGTGTCAGCCAAGGATCAGGCAGGTCGAGGTGCCGTGCGCATAGAGCCTGTCGTCCTGCTCGCCGATCAGCCGCGCCTCGGCGGTGGCGATCTTCGAGCCGCGATGCACGACCGATCCCTGGGCCAGCAGCGGACCGCTGTCGGCGTCGATCGCCCGCACCATGTTGACCTTGGTCTCCAGCGAGCCGTAGAGCTTCCCCTGGGGCAGCGTCGTGTGAACCGACGCGCCGGCCGCCGAGTCGAGCATCGTCAGAGCCAGGCCGCCGTGCACGGAGTTCATCGGGTTGTAGAGGTGCTCGCCCGGGACCGCGCGGAAGGTCACGCGACCCTCCTCCACTTCGTGCAGGTCGAAGCCGAGCAGGATCGCCATCGGCGGCGCGGGGATCTCGCCGCGATGGATCGCCCTTATGTAGTCGAGCCCGCCCATCTCCATCCCCCGCCGCGCCGACTCAGCGGGGTCCTCCCAGCTGACGGTGCGCGTGCGCTCCGGCACCGCTAGCTGACCTCGACCGGGACCTCGAGGTCACGCACCTCGACGTCGGCGAGGATTCCCTCGACCCGCTCGGGATCGATCGCGCCGGCGCCGAAGTGCTGGGTGGACTCGGCGCCGCAAGCCACGGCATAGGCGAGGCACTCCTGGGGCGAGGCGCCGTCGTAGCGGGCGGCGACGAAGCCGGCCAGGAACGCGTCGCCGGAGCCCACGGCGGCGATCGGCTCCAGGGGTTCGGTGAAGACCTCGTAGTAGGCGCGATCGGAGTTCTCGCCGAGCGCCGCGACGCAGCCGTCGGGGCGGGTGATTGCGGCCTCCCCGGCGCCCAGCTCGAGGAGCTGCGCGAGCCCGGCTGCCACGTCGGCAGGGCCCTCGAACTCGTTCCCGACCAATTCCTCGGCCTCGAGCACGTTCGGGGTGATCACCGACGGGCCCGCGCGCACGCCGGCGCGCATCGCCTCCCCCTCGGCGTCGAGGAGGACGGTTACCCCCCGCTCGCGCAGGTCCTTGGTGACGCGGGCGTAGAGCTCCGCATCGACCCCGGGTGGAAGGCTGCCGGCCAGCACGCAGATGCGCGCGCCGCGGGCCAGATAGTCGAGGCGCTCGACGAAGGCATCGACCTCCTCGGCAGTGACCTCGGGGCCGCGCTCGTTGATCTCGGTTTGCTCACCCGAGGTCGGGTCGACCACCGCCAGATTTATCCGCGACTCCTCGGCGATCGGCGTGAAGTCGGCGAGGATCGCCTCCTCGGCAAGCTCCTCGATCAGCCGCTGCCCGGTAGGGCCGCCGGCCAGGCCGGCGGCGACCACGGGGCGGCCGAGCAATGCCAGGGCGCGGGCCACGTTGATCCCCTTGCCGCCGGCGACCGTGCGGCTCTCGACCGCCCGGTGCCGGTGGCCCTGGCGGAAGTTGGGAACGGCGACGGTGCGGTCGATCGCCACGTTGAGGGTGACCGTAAGAATCACCTGGGGTCTCCGTTTCCGCGGCGGCGCTGCTCGCGAACCCTTCGCCTCTCCTCGCGACTGTTGGGCATGTCCTCCTCGCTGACCGTTGGGCCGCCCCGCCTACGGCGAAGCGCGATCGCGACCACCAGTATCACGGACCCGGCGATCGCCAGCAAGACCAGCCAGCTGACGCCGCTGCCCCGGACCCTGTCGAAGGTGCTGGCCTTGGGGATCGAGCGGCCGGCGAGCAGCCTCGCGCCCCCCGCCTGGCGCCCGTCCACCGTGACCAGCACGCGCCCCAGCGCCGCCCCGCGACGGGTCGGCCCGGTGACCTGCCCGGGCGCCCTGACGCCGACTTCGACGTGCTGGCCGCGGCGAACCCCGACCGGGATCGCGTGGGCCGCGCGCAGCGGCAGCGCGCCACCCGCGTAGCGGATCGACGGCCGCGCCATCACCTCCCGCGTCCGCACCGGGCGGCGGGCGCCGTACAGGGAGAAGCCGTAGTCGAGCAGGGCGAGGCTCTCGGAGTCGCGCTGGAACTCGCTGGGAGCACCGAGCACCACCGAGATCAGCTCCACCCCCTTGCGCTCTCCGGAGCCGACCAGCACGTAGCCGGCGCCGAGCGTGTGGCCCGTCTTCACCCCGGTGACCCACGGCGCCCGGAACTGCAGCGTGTTGCGGGTGCCGATCTCGCGCGGCGGCTGCAGGCTCCGGAGCAGGGCGCCGGAAGAGTCGGCGATGCGGGCGAAGTTGCCGTTGGCCAGCAGCCTGCGCGTCAGCGCCGCGAGGTCGTGGGCGCTGGAGTAGTTGCCGGGGGCGTCGAGCCCGATCGGGTTCGTGTAGTGGGTGTTGAGCAGACCGAGCGCCGCCGCCGAGCGGTTCATCTTCACCACGAAGCCGCGTTGCGAGCCGCCGATCACCTGGGCCAGCGTGTAGGCGGCGTCGTTGGCGCTCTGCAGGATCAGGGCGTAGACCAGGTCGTGGACGCTGATCCGCGTCCGGGCCGGCACGCCGAGCAGCGACTCCCCCGGGATGGCGCTGTAAGGCACCATCCTCACCCGCCTGCGCAGTCGCAGGCGGTCGAGGGCCAGATGCGCGGTCATCAGCTTGGTGGCGCTGGCGATCGGCAGCGGGCGGGCCCCGGCGCGCGCATCGAGGGCCTCGCCGGTGCGAGCATCGACCAGTACCCAGGCGCGGGCGTCGAGGCGTGGCGGCTTGGGTTCTTTGGCCGGCGCCGCAGCCGCAGGCAGCAGCACGGCACACAGCGCGAGCAGCATCGCCGCCCACACCGGCCATCCTCGCCCCCCCTTTGGGCTTGCCGCTGCTGCGACCCGGCTCAGCGGATCTTCACCCGCTCACCCGAGCCGAGCGCCTGCGGGTCGATGTCCGGGTTGAGGCGCTGAAGCTCCTCGACCGGAACGTTGACCTTCTCGGCGATCGTGCTCAGGGTGTCTCCCGGCTTGACGATGTAGAGCTTCTGCGGCTCGCCTCGCTCGTTGAGGCGAACGCGCTGCTGGGGCTCGTCGGGGCCCTTGCTCCCACCGCCGGAGTTGCCGCCCCCGAGCGATGTGCCGACCACGACCACGAGCACGACGAAGGCCGCCACCAGGGCCAGGACTGCGGCGAGCCGCGCGGGTGAGCTCTGACGGCGGTTGTCCATCTGCGCTGCCGGTCTCAGAGAAGCCGCGTGATGGTAGGCGACGCGGCCGCGCTCAGCCGCCAGAGGCCTCCCAGACCTGTGCACGCAGGCGCTCTGCCGCCGCGGCTGGGTCGGGGTCCTCGGCGATGCTGCGGGAGGCGGTGACCAGGGCCGATGCCGGCCCTGGCGCGAAGGCCGCGCCGAGATCCTCTGGACGGCCGCCCTGCGCGCCCACGCCAGGGATCAGGAAGATCGCCCTCGGCATCAGCTCGCGCAGGCGTCCGATCAGCTGCGGCGCGGTGGCGCCGACCACAGCACCGGCGCCGCTCAGGCCCGCGGAGCCGGCGAGCCGGTCGGCGAAGCCGTCGACGATCTCGGCGAGCCGCTCGTGCAGGGGCGAGCCGTGCGGCTCGTCCTGGACCTCGGCGGCCCCGGGGTTGCTGGTGCGCACCAGGACGAACACGCCGGACCCTGCAGCGGCCGCGGCCTTGACCAGGGGCTCCAGGGCGTCGCGCCCCAGCAGCGGGCTGGCGGTGAAGGCGTCGGCGCCCAGCCCGGAGACGGGGCCCCACGGGGTGCTGGTCTCACCAACCAGTGCCCGCGCGTAGGCCTCTGCCGTCACCGGCACGTCGCCGCGCTTGCCGTCGGCGATCACCAGCAGGTCGTGCCGCCGGGCCGCCGCCGCGACGTCGCCAAGCGCCGTCCACCCGGCGGCGCCGAGGCGCTCGAAGCAGGCGAGCTGAAGCTTCACAGCCACGCAGGCCGGTGCAGCGGCGGCGATCAGCTCGCGGCAGCGCGCCTCGACCGCGGCGGCGGCTGCGGCAGCCGGATCTCCGCCCGGCCGCGGCGCGGACTGCGCCGCGATCGCCTCGGGGTCGGGGTCCAGCCCGAGGCAAAGCTGGCTGCGTCGCTCCGAGACGAGCGCCGCCAGCCGGTCCGCGAAGGGCTCCAGGCCCGCTAGCCCCCCTTGACCTTCGACTTGAGGGCCGAGCCCGCCGAGAAGCGGGGCACTTTGCCGCCCGGAATCGTGATCCGCTCCCCGGTGCGCGGGTTGACCCCCTGGCGGGGGCCCCGCTCGGCCACGTGGAACTTGCCGAAGCCGGTGAAGTTGACCTCTCCCCCGCCGCGCAGGACATCCACGATGGTGTCGAGGACGGCGTCCACCGCCTCACCAGCCGCCTTCTTGCTGCCCACCCGGTCGTCGTTCGCGAGTCGGTCCAGGAATTCAGCTTTGGTCACGTCAGTCCTCCTCCGGCTTTGAAGTGGCGGGATCTGAATTCGCGCGGCAATCTAACAGTGCAAGGCAGCGAGGCCTCGGCGGGAACGCATTTGCGGCGCCTCCGGCGCCTGACCAGCCTGTGCTGCGGCGCAACGCCGCGGCACACATCATTTGCCGCTGACGGTCATCTCGCCGATCAGCAAGTGCGGCGTGCGCACCGAGCCGCCGAACGGCACCCAGCGGTGCTCGGCGCCGGCCTCGCGCACGGCCCGCAGCATCGAGACGAGATCGCTGGCGATCGTGAACTCGCGCACCGGCTCGGCCAGCTCTCCTCCCGACAACACGCGTCCCGAGGCGCCCACCGAGAACACGCCGGAGACCGGGTTGACGCCGGAGTGCAGCCCGGCGACATCGGTCACGTAGACGCCGTCACCGGCCTCGGCGAGCAGCTCGCCAAAGCCGAGCTCGCCGGTGCCCACCACCAGGTTGGAGGTCGAGACCGAGGGCGGCGACCGGTAGCCCGCGCGACCGGCATTGCCGGTCGGGACGGCGTCTCCACGCCGCGCGGTGTAGGTGTCGTGCAGAAAGGTGCGCAGGGTGCCGCCCTCGACCAGCGCATTGCGGGCTCGGGGCGTGCCCTCGTCGTCGCATGGGGAGGACCCCAGTCCCTCGGGGTCGAGGCCGTCGTCGTGCAGGACAAGCTTTGGGCTGGCGACCTCCTCGCCGAGCCGCTGTGCGAAGGGCGAGCGGCCGCGCTGCACCGTGTCCGCGCCGAGCACCGAGCCGATCAGCCCGGTGAAGCTGGCGGCGACCGTGGGGTCGAAGACCACAGGACAGGCCCGCGAGGCGGGCTTGCCCGCACCGATCATCGCCGCGGCCCGCTCGGCGCCCTCGCGGCCGATCGCGTCGGGGTCGAGGCCGCCCGGGGCGCGCGCCAAGCCGAATCCCAGCCCGGTCTCCTTCGCCCCCTCGCCCTCCGCCAGAGCCTGGAGGTACGCGTAGCAGCTGCTGGCCACGTAGCCGCCTTCGACACCGGTCGAGGAGCGAATCATCACCTCGTCGTCGGAGTCGGCATACACCGCCTGCTCGACTCCGCTGACCCGCTTGTCGTGGTGCAGCGCCGCGCTTTCGACGCCCAGCGCCAGCTCGACCAGACGGTCGCTCGACCACTCGCCGATGCCCGGATCGTGGATCCCGGGCAGCTCGGGCTGGGTGCCGTCGGGCTGCGGCGGGCGGGCGAACGAGTCCTCGTCTGCGATGCGAGCCGATGTCGCGGCGCGCCCGGCCACCTCGCGAAGGCCGGCCTCGGAGAGGTCGGTGCCGAAGGCGTAGCCGGCCCGCGTCCCGATCCAGGCGCGGATGCCGACCCCGCGCTCGGTGGCGGCTGTGAGGCTCTCCACCTCGCCGTCGTGGACCCGGATCTCGCGTCCGCTCGAGCGCTGCGCATAGGCCTCGGCATCGGCGGCTCCGGCCGCCAGCGCCGCATCGACGCCGAGCCCGGCCGCCTTCGAGAGCTCCATCAGATCTCGGTCCCGCCCACGGTCATGGTGCGGAGCCGAACGTGGCCCTGGCCGGTGCCGACCGGCACCCGCTGTCCGCCCTTCCCGCAATACCCGGTCTTCATCTCGAAGTCGGAGCCGACCGCATCGATCGCGGTGAGCGCGTCGAGGCAATTGCCGATCAGGGTCGCCCCGCGGCACGGCCTGGTCACCTTGCCGTCCTCGATCAGGTACCCCTCCGAGACCCCGAACACAAAGTCGCCGCTTGCCGGCTCCACCTGGCCACCCGCAAACGAGGCGGCGTAGAACCCCCGCTTGACCTCGGAGATCATCTCCTCGGGGTCGGCGTCACCGGGGGCGATGTAGGTGTTGGTCATGCGCGGGATCGGCAGATGGCGAAAGCTCTCGCGGCGGCCGTTGCCGGTCGGCTCGGCGCCGTCGCGTTTGGCGCGCAGCCGGTCATAGAGGAGCGACGCAAGCCGCCCCTCCTCGATCAGCAGCGTCCTCTGGGTCGGGGTGCCCTCGTCGTCGATCCCGTCGGTCCCCCATTCGTTTGGCAGCCGGCCGTCGTCGTAGGCGTTGAGCAACGGCTCCGCGACGCGCTCGCCGAGCCGTCCCGCGTAGACGCTGGCCCCCTTCTGGACGTGGTCGGCCTCCAGGCCGTGTCCGGTCATCTCGTGAAACAGCACGCCCCCGAAGCCGCCGCCGACCACCACCGTCATCGAGCCGGCCGGAGCGGGATCGGCATCGAGCAGGGTCAGGGCCTTGGTCGCGGCCTGCTCGGCGATCCGGCCCGGGTCGTCGTCGAACAGCTCGAAGCCGCGGTGGGCGCCCAAGGTCTCGAATCCGGTCTCGACCGCGTCGGCCCGCCGCGCCACGGACTGCGCGGCGAGTCGCACCCGGGTGCGGTCGTCGGTGGCGTAGACGCCCTCGGAATTGGCGACGGCAACCTCCCGCCTCGCCTCGCCGTATGAAGCCTGCAGCTGGACGACCTCATTTCCCTGCCGACGACCCCGCTCGTCGAGCTCGCGAAGCAGCTCGGCCTTGCGCTCGGCGGGCACGTCCTCGGGCCGCTGGAGGACCCGCTGGGGCTCGGTGCCGAGCGCCTGAAGCGGAACCGGCTCGGCCCGCTCGCCTCGCAGCGCCGCTGCCGCCTCGTCGGCGGCCCGCTCGAGGTCCGCCTCGGCTAGCCCGTCGACGTGGGCGAAATGGGCGGTTGCGCCCGTTACGACGCGTACGCCGGCGCCCTCTTCGCTACCGGCCTGGACCCCCTCGATGCGGGACTCGTCGATGCTCATCGCAAGGCCGCTGCGGCGCTCGGCGAAGAGCTCGGCGAAATCCCCGCCGCGGGCGAGCGAGCGTGCGACGATCCTCTCCGCCAGGTCGCGCGGGACCAGCTCGCCGCTCACTCCTCCGCGCTCACTCGCCCCGAGCCGGCCAGCTCGATCAGGCGCCCGGCGGCCCCTGACAGCGCCTTGCCGGTCCCGGTTTCGGGCGCGTGCTCGGCACTGCTGCCGCCGGGCGCGTAGACCCGGGCGAAGGGACGGCGGGTGAGCCGGCGGCGGCGCATGAACGCTCCCGCCTCGTCGGCGTATCCGGAGACCCGGTCGAGCAGCACCCGGTGGGGCTTCGGCATCAGGCGCTCTCCCCCGCCCCGTCTCCCTCTGCGGCGAGGTCGCGCAGCGCAGCGCGCATGTCGAACGCCATCAGCGAGGCGAGCACGAAGCGGTCGGTGACGGCGACCGCCGCCAGCCCCGAGGCGCGCAGCGCGAACACCTCGCCGTCTTCGGTGGCCACGTGGACCTGCTCGACCGGCGTCGGCCCGGCCTTGTCGGCGGCGTCGAGCAGTGCCGTGGCCGCCTCCTTCCAGGCGGGGGCGTCGCCGTCGCAGGCCAGGACCTCGCCGGCGGAGTCAAGGATCGCGCCGCCGCGCATGTCGGCGGTCATCTCCCGTAGTCCGGCAAGCGCCCTGTCAGCCGCATCCGGAGCGGGGGTCTGCGTGGGGTCGGGCATCAGGTGCTCGATTCCGACTCCGCGTACCCCTGGAGGCGGCGCAAACCGAGCATGGCAAGAATCTCGCGCTTCGCGCTCGCACGCGCCTTCGGCGCTGGCGAAGCCATTGCCGGTGGCAAAGGCAAGCCCGAGGACGTAGCCAGACGACGCGTTCGCGGCGTCATCCAGGGGTGGGCGGGGTAGGGATCGGGCACCTAAGCCAAAATACCGGGCCGTGTCACCGTTGGCCCGGGCCTCCTGGATAACCGTCGTGGCGATCTGCGGGATCGCGGTGGTGCTGCTCGCCTGGGGCGGCTACACCGGCTACAGCATCACCGTCGGGGCCGTGGGCCTGGCCGCGGCGGTCAACCTGCTGCCCTCGCCCTAGCCCTCTAGCCCGCGCGGTAGGGACCCGGGCTCTCCCCCGGATCGAGAAGCGATGTCTCCGGCTCGACGTGGATCAGCACGTCGGCATGGGGCAGCTCCGCCTCGATCGCGCCGCGCATCTGGTGGGCCAGCTCGTGCGCGCGCTCGAGGCTGGTGCCGGTGCGGAACTGGACGTGCAGGTCGACGTAGCGGCGGCTCCCGGCGCGACGGGCGCGCAGCTTGTGGTAGCCGGCGACCTCGGTCGGGCGCGCCGCGGCGATCGCGGCCTCGATGCGATCCATCTCGGCGCCGGGCAGCACCTCGTCGACGAGCACCCGCGAGGAGCGCGTGATGATGCGCAGCCCGGACACGACGATCGCCACCGCGACGATCAGCGCCGCGATCGCGTCGAAGGCCGGCTCGTCAGTCAGCTCGACCAGCAGCAGCCCGGCCAGCACCCCGACCGAGGTGAGCGCGTCGGTTCGCAGGTGCGCCGCATCGCCCTCCAGCGCGGGAGATTCGTGGAGGCGCGCCTGGCGGCCCAGGAAGGTGGAGATGCAGAGGTTGGCGACGGCCGAGAAGGCCATCACCGCGATGCCAACCCCGATCGTCATGATCTCCGCGCTGGTGACCAGCCTGCGCGTCGCCTCGTAGACGATCACCGCCGCGCCGACGAGGATCAGCATCCCCTCGATCGCGGCGGCCAGGTTCTCGACCTTCTCGTGGCCGTACGGATGGTCGACGTCGGCGGGCTCGTCGGCCTTGCGGATCGAGGTCAGCGCAACGACCGATGCGACCAGATCGATCATCGAGTGGACGGCCTCGGTGATGATCGCGATCGAGCCGGTGATCGCGCCGGCCGCGACCTTTATCGCGATCAGCAGCGAATTGGAGGCGACCGAGAGGGCCGCGGCGCCGGTCTTGGTGCGAATCACGCCGCCTCCTCGCCACCGACGCCGAGGTGCGCGGCCAGCAGCCGCGCGGCGCGGCCGCGGTGGCTGATTGCGTGCTTCTCGGCCGGGCTGAACTCGGCCATCGTGCGACCGTCGGTCACCTCGTCGGGCACGAAGGCAGGGTCATAGCCGAAGCCGCCTGAGCCTCGCGGCTGCTCGGCCAGCGTGCCCTCGCAGCGCCCCTCGAAGAGGTACTCGGAACCGGCCTCGTCGACCAGCGCGATCACGCACACGTAGGCGGCGCGGCGGTCGCTGCCCGCAACCCCGATCTCGTCCAGCAGCTTGTCGAGGTTCTCACGGTCGCTCGCGGTGGGCCCCGCGTAGCGGGCGGAGTGGATCCCGGGCCGGCCTCCAAGGGCGGCAGCCTCGATCCCGGAGTCGTCGCCGATCGAGCCGGCACCGGTGGCCGCTCGCGCCGCCCGTGCCTTGATCAGCGCGTTGGCCGCGAAGCTGTCGCCGTCCTCGGGCGGGAGCTCGAACTCATCCGGCAACGCCTCGAGCCTCACGCCGGCCAGCACCTCGCCGAGCTCGCGCAGCTTGTGCTCGTTGCGAGTCGCCACCATCAGTGCATGCACCTCGCCTTCGCTGCGGTCGCGAGACATCGGATCCTGTCGCTCGCTCCGCTCAGGCTCGCCCGCCGCCGCCCACCGGCTGGCCGACCGCCAGCTCCTGCGCCTCGCGCAGCCGAGCAATGCCGCCCTCGGCCAGAGCCAGCAGCTCGTCCAGCGATGCACGCGAGAGCGGCGTGCGTTCGGCCGTCGCCTGCACCTCGACCAGGCCGCCGTCGCCGGTCATCACCACGTTGGCGTCCACCTCGGCGGCGGAGTCCTCCGAGTAGTCGAGGTCGCAGAGCGCCGTTCCGTCGACGATCCCGGCGCTGACCGCGGCGATCGAGCCGCTTAGCGGGAGCGCGTCGATGTCGCCGCCATCGACCAGCCGCTGTAGCGCCAGCGTAAGGGCGACGAAGCCGCCGGTGATCGCGGCGCAGCGGGTTCCGCCGTCCGCCTGGAGCACGTCGCAATCGACGTAGACGCTGCGTTCGCCCAATGCCTTGAAGTCGACGACGACCCGCAGCGAGCGCCCGATCAGGCGCTGGATCTCGACCGAGCGGCCGTCCTGGCGGCCGCGCGAAACGTCGCGCTGCTTGCGCTCACCGGTCGAGGCGGGAAGCATCGCGTACTCGCCTGTGACCCAGCCGCGACCGCGCCCCTCCAGCCAACGGGGCACCGAGTCGCTCACAGACGCGGTGCAGATCACGCGCGTCTCGCCCTGCGAGATCAGCGCCGAGCCGTGCGCGGTGCGCACGTATCCCGGCTCGATCTCGACGGGCCGAATGTCAGCGGGAGCTCGGTCGTAGCTGCGGCTGGCTGGCACGCGCCGAGTTTCGCACGCAGCCGCGCCGGACGGTGGGATCGACCGCCCGGCGCGGCGGCATAACTGGATCTAACGGAAGGTGACCTTGCTCACGGCCTGCCTGATCTTCTCCACGATCACCTCCGCCAGCTCCATCCCCTGCTTGCCGTTGAAGCCCTTCATCGCCGCCACCATCCCGACCATCAGCAGCGAGACCAGCAGGATCAGCCCGACGTACTCGACCGTCCCCTGGCCGCGCTGGCCCTCCAGGGCCGACCGGATCGCCGACGTCCGCCGCTGAAGTGCAGCGTGCAGGTAACCGAACAACGTGTAGAGCATTCCTTCCTCCTTGGTCGCGATTGCGGCGATCGTGGCCCGCGCCGACGCATCGATCCAGACCTGATCGGCTCAAAGGCGAGACCGGGATGTGCCTAGTTGCCGACCGCGACGCTCCCTCGGCCGTAGGCGACGCGCAGAACAGCATTCAGCGAGCCCTCCGGGCCGGGCCAGTGCTCGCGCAGCAGGCCCGGCCCGCCCGAGCGCAGGGCATAGCGGAGCGCCAGCGCCGCAATCAGGACGTCGTCGAGCTGCCCCGCAACGGGGAGGAAGTCGGGGATGAGGTCGATCGGCATCGCCAGGTAGCCCACCAGCGCGATCAGCACCACCCTTCGCCGACGGGGAACGCGGTCGTCGCCCAGCAGGCGCCGCAGCAGCACGATGCAGTCGGGGATGAAGCCCGCCAATGCCCGGGCCTGCGTGCGGCGGCCAGCGACGATGAGCGCCCCCACGAGCAGGATGTATGCGGCGAGCGCGATGAGAGCCGCGACAAGCAACCACTGATAAGGAGACACGAGGCGGATGATCCCGCTTCTGCGTCGACGCCACCGCGGATAGGCTGCGGCCGGTGCGGGTCCTGATCGTCACCAACCTCACCCCCGACCCGGAGACCCCGCAGCGGGGACGCTGGGTGATGGATCAGGTTGACGGGATCCGCGGCCACGGGATCGACGTCGAGCTGTTCGGCTTTCCGCCCGGCCGCAGTCACTACCTGCCGGCGACGCGGCGCCTGCGGCGGCTGCTGCGAGGCCGGCGCTTCGACCTCGTCCACGCCCATTTCGGGTTGGCCGGATGGTGCGCGAGGCTGGCGGGGGCCAGGCCGCTGGTCGTCACCTTCCACGGGACCGACGTGCGGCACTGGGCCAGCGGGCGGCTGTCGCGGCGGCTCGCACCGCGGCTGGATCTATGCGCCGCTGTCTCGCGGACGCTGTTCGCACGTGAGGCCGGCCGCCCCGGCCTGCCGCGACCCACCGGCCGCAGCGCCGTCCTACCCTGTGGCCCCGACATGACCCGCTTCGGGCCCAGGCCGCGCGCCGAGGCGCGCAGCGAGCTGGGGCTCGACCCGGAGGGCAGCTACCTGCTCTTTCCCGCCGATCCGTCGCGGCCGGAGAAGCGCCACGACCGCGCTGCGGAACTGGCCCGCGCCGCGGGGGCCGAGCTGCTCACCGGCGGAAGCATCGAGCCGGACCGGATGCCGCTTTGGATCAACGCGGCCAACGCCGTTGTGGTCACGTCGGACTACGAAGGGTTCGGCCTCGCCACGCTGGAATCGCTGGCATGCAACGTGCCGGTCCTCTCCACACCGGTCGGGATCGCCCCCCACGTGCTGGGCGGGCTGAGCGGATGTCTGGTCGGCCCGTTCGAGGTCTCCAGCTGGCTCGATGCGGTCAGACCGCACCTCGATGCCGCCGATCCCCGCGTCGCCGGGATGGCCCGGGCGGCCTCGCTGTCGGCCGACCGGATGGCGGAGCGTGTCGTGATCGCCTATCGGGAGATGCTCGGATCGCCAACTTCGCAATGATCCGCAGGATGGCCGGGCGGACGAGATGGAACTTGACCGGAGCAGGGGCGCGGAGCAGTGCCTAGGCGCGGCACGTTGAAGCGGCGGCTGCGGGCGCTCAGCGGTCGTGAGGACGAGGCACGCCGCGACCTCGGCGTGCTGGTCCTGGAGATGTACCGGCGCGACGAGCTCGACACCGAGGCCCTCGGAAGCCGGGCCGCGGAGGTGGCCTCGGTCAGCGACGAGGTCGAGGGGCTGCGTCGCGAGCTGGGCGAGCCGGGCGCCGAGCCGCCGGAGAAGGAAGCCGCACCGGTAGCCGAGGAGCCGGCCGTTGCCGATGCAGACCGTGAACCGCCGCCTCCAGCGGTTACGCTGCCGCCTGTCGAGGAGACGGGCGCGGGGACGGCCCCGCCGGTTCCGGCAAGGGCCACGCCGGGCTCGGAGGAGGCCGACGTGCGGGCCCGCCTCGGGTATCCGTCCTCGACCGAGCCCGGCACCAGCGATGACGATGAGATCGAGCCCCCCAGCGAACCCGACGTCGAGCCGGCCGTTCCCGCCCCCGGTCCGGCCCCCGTGGAGGACCTGACGATGCAGGTCGAGGGAGCCCAGGAGCGGCTCCGCGAGGCCGCGGAGACCGCCCGTCGCGAGGCCGAGGAGGCCGCAATGGCCGAGATCCTCGCCCTCGAGGAGGACCTCGAGCGCGAGCAGGAGCGCGCGGCCCAGGCCCTGGAGGAGGCGCGAGCCCAGCTGCGGGCGGCGGAGCAGCGCGCGGCCGACGCCGAAAAGGACCGCGAGACTGGCGCCTCCGAGGCGCGCACCGCGGCCGCGGAATGGCTCCGGGGCCAGGCGCAGGCGATGCGGCACGAGGCCGAGCGCCAGGCAGGCGACCAGCTGGAGCAGGCGCGCCGCGAGCTCGACGAGCTGGTTCAGGCCGAGGCCGAGAAGCGTGCGCATCGGGAGACCGAGCGGTTGCGCGGCGAGGTCGACGAGAAGCTTCGCCAGGACGTTGACGCAGCCCGGGCCGAGGGGGGTGCGGAGGCCGAGCGCGAGCTGCGGCCAAAGCTCGAACAGGCCGAGAGCGCACGCGCCGAGGCCGAGAAGGCGCTGGCTGAGATGACGAGCCGCTCGAACGAGGCCAACACCCGCGCCCAGCAGGTGGAGTCGGAGCGGGATCATGCGCGCCGCTCGGGGCTCGACACGGAGAAGTCGTTGCAGGAGGAGTTCGACAAGCGGCTTGCCGAGCAGACCGCGCACCTGCGCGAGCAGCTGCAGCTGCTGCGTGAGGAGTCCGACCACCGCGTCCGCGAAGCGGAGGAGCAGGGTCGCCGCGAGGCCGAGGAGAACGCCAAAGCCGAGGCCGAGAAGCGCGCCGAGGAGGCGACCGCCGCGGCGCGGCGAGAGCTCGAAGACCGGACACTCGCCTCGGCGGAAACGACCCGTCTGGAGATCGAGGAGCGCGCGCGGGCAGAGGCCCAGGAACGCGCAGACCAGCAGCTCGAGCAGTACCGGCGCGAACTGGAGCAGCGCACCCGGACCGAGGTCGAGGCCGCGCGCAAGGCGGCGGAGGACCGCTACGCAGCCGATCTTCGCGCGCGCGAGGCAGAGCTGGAGCAGGAGCGGCGCGCCAAAGCGCAAGCGCTCGAGGCGGCGGACCAGCGGCTGGCCGAGATAGAGGCCCACGCGACCGCCGCGGGACGGCGGATCGAGGGCGCCGAACAGCAGCTCAACGAGGAGACGGAGCGGATTCGCCGCACGACCCACGAGAAGCTGGCGCGAGAGGCCGAGCGCATCCGGGGGGAGGCCGATGTGCAGCTCCAGGCCACCCTGGCGGAGCGCGAGCAGGAGTTCGAGCGCCGTCTTGCCGAGAAGCAGTCAGCGCTGGACGAGGCCCAACAGCGGATCACGACGCTCGAGCAGGAGGCTCGGGCGGAGGCGGAGCAGCTGCGAAAGGGTGCCGACGAGAAATCCAGAACCGCCGCCGAGGAGGCCCGTCAGGAGGCGGAGCGCGGCGCAAAGACCGACCTCGAGGAACGGCTCCGCCAGCAGGCCGAGCAGCTGCGGTCCGATGCCGAGGCTGAGCTGAGCACGGAGCGAGAGAAGGCCCGGCGCCAAGCCGCCGAGGAGGTCGACGCCGACCTTCGCGCACGTGAGGAGGAGCTGAGCAGACTGCGCGAGGAGCACAAGACCGCGCTCGCCGCAGCGGAGAGCCGCGCGGAGGAGGCGGAACGGCGTGCACTCGCCGCCGAGCGCACCCGCGACGACGCCGGCGTTCAGGGCCGCGAGGGAGCGGCCGCGTGGCTGCGCGGACAGGTGAAGGCGCTGCGACGCGACGTGGAGAAGGAATTCAAGGGCAAGGTCGAACAGGCGCGGCTGGAAGGCGCGGAGGCCGTGAAGGGCGACTCCGAGAAGCGACTGCAGAAGGAGACCGAGCGGCTGGCCGCCGAAGCCGACGTCAGAGCCGAGAGGGTCGCGGCGGAGGCCCGCCGAGAGGCGGAGGAGCACGCCGCCGCGGAGATCGCCAAGCGAAGCGACCAGCTGCGCTCCGAACGAGACGACGCAATCGCCCAGATGCACGCCACGGAACGGCGCCTCGAGGAGGCCGAGGCCCGCGCCCAGGCTTCAGAGGAGCGGACAACCCAGCTCGCGGCGGAGCTTGGGAGGGCGCCCGTGGTCGAAACCGAATCGCGGATCCGGGAGATCGAGGGCCGGCTGGGATCGGTCAGCGCGCGGGCCGCCGGAGCCGAGGAGAGAGCCCGCAGGGCGGAGATCGAGACGGGCAGCTTCACCGCGGTCCCACCCCCCGGCGAAGCGGAGACCGAGGAGACCGAGGAAGAGGAGCCCGAGCCAGAGCCCGAACCGGAGCCCGAACCGGAGCCCGAACCCGAGCCTGAACCTGAACCCGAACCGGTGCCCGAGCCTGAACCTGAACCCGAACCGGAACGCAAACCGGCGGCCTCCGGCCGGATCGACGTCAACAGCGCCACCTTCGAGCAGCTCCGCGAGCTGGGAATGTCGGTCACCCAGGCCAATCGCCTGATCGCCTACCGCGAGAAGCTGGGCGGCTATCGCAGCGTTGACGACCTCGACGCCTTGCCCGGCTTCCCGCGCGCATTCCTCACCGGCGTGAAGGAAAAGCTGGACGCCTGAGCCGTGGGACTTCTCGACCGCGACGGAAAGAGGCAGACCGTGCGAGAGCGGGGGCAGCTGCGCCGTCACATGCGCGAGCTCGACGAGCTGCGCGACGAGCGACTGCGTGACCTCGGCGGCCTGGCGCTGGAGATGTACAAGCGCGACCGCTTCGAGGGGCAGCTGCTTTGGAGCAATGCTGCCGAGATCGCGGCGATCGACGACGAGGCGAAGCTGGTGCGGCGCGGGCTCGACGAGGGCCTGAGCATGCAGCAGCTGGAGGACCTGGCCAAGGGGCGGTCGAGGGAGCCGGGGGCCGGCCCGAGGTCGGAATGAGCGCGAGCGGCTCCTGCGTCCGCTGCGGGGCCGTCCTTGCCTCCGACCAGGAGTACTGCCTGGAGTGCGGGGCGCGGAGACCGCGGTCGCCCCATTCCCCCTGGCGCACGCCGCTGATCGCGGCCGCGATCACGGTGGTGCTGACCGTTGCGGTGATGCTGTTCGCCTACGAGCGGATGCGCGATGACGCCGAGGGAGAGGCGGGCGGGGAGGGACCCCGGCAGGGGCGCGTCAGCGGGTCAGCTGCGGCCAGCTCTGGATCAGCCGCTCGCGGTGCGGAGCAGCCGCCTCCTGCGGCGCCTTCCGCGCCGTCTCCGAGCCCGTGAAGGCCGCGATCGTGGCGTCGACCGACGCCGCCAGCGCACCCAGGGCGTAGCCACCCTCGAGGCAGACCAGCACCGGCGCTCCCAGCTCGGTGGCCAGCTCGCGCAGACTCGCCGCCATGTCCGCGTAGGCGGCCTCGTCGAGCATGCACTGCGCCAGCGGGTCGTCACGATGGGCGTCGTACCCGGCCGAGACGGCGAGCAGGCCCGGCGCGAATTGCCGCGCCACCGGCACGATCACCGTCTGGACCAGGGATAGGAACTCGTCTGGACCCGAGCCCGGCGGAACCGGGAGGTTCATGGTCAGGCCCTCCCCCGGTCCGCTGCCGGTCTCCTGCGGGTGACCGGTGCCCGGGTAGAGCGGGCTCTGGTGGATGCTCGCGAACAGCACGTCCCCCGACTCGTAGAAGACATCCTGGGTGCCGTTGCCATGGTGGACGTCCCAGTCGACGACCATGGCCCGGTCCAGGCCGTGCTCGGCAAGCGCATGGCTGACGGCGACGGCCACGTTGTTGAACAGGCAGAAGCCCATCGCGGCCTGGCGCTCGGCGTGGTGGCCGGGCGGGCGCAGGCCGCAGAACGCGAACCGATCGTCCCCCTCGCCGAGCATGCGATCCACGGCATGCACGGCGCCTCCGGCGGCGCGCAGGGCGGCCTCGTAGGAGCGGGCGCTGGCCACTGTGTCGAGGTCGATCATTCCGCCGCCGCCCGCGCTGATCGCCTCCACCGCCTCGATGTGGGCGCGCGGGTGGACCCGCTCCAGCTGTTCGAGCGTCGCGTGCGGCGCCTGGACAAGCTCGAGGCCGTGCCAGCCGGCGTCCGAGAGCGCTTCCTCGATGGCGGAAATGCGCTTCGCGTTCTCCGGGTGCGCGCCGGTGTCGTGCTCGAAGGAAAGCGGGTGTCGGATGTAGAGGCCGGAACCCATCGGCCGCGTTACCGTACCCGGCTCCGTGGCCAGGACCCTGGACGAGACGGCGGGCTTCGACGTGGCCGTGATCGGGGCCGGCGCCGCCGGCCTCTGGGTTGCGCTGCAAGCCGCCGAGCAGGGAGCTTCGGTGTGCCTGGTTTCGCGCAAGCCGCTTGCCGAGAGCGCGAGTTTTCGCGCCCAGGGCGGACTGGCCGCTGCGCTCGAGGCCGGCGACTCACCCGAGCAGCACGCCGCCGACACCCTCGCCGCGGGCCGCGGGATGTGCCGCCCCTCCGCTGTTCGGGTGCTCGCAGAAGGAGCGGCTGACGCCGTGCGCGACCTGCAGCAACGCGGCGTCCGCTTCGACCAGAGCGCCGGCGGGGAGCTGTCGCTCGGGCTCGAGGGCGGGCACACACGGCGTCGCATCGTCCACGCCGGCGGCAGCGAGACGGGGCGCGAGATCACCGGGCGCCTGGCCGAGCTGGTCGCCGCCGAGGACCGGGTGGAGGTGCGGGAGCGAACCTCGGCGCTCGCCCTTCGGAGCGACGGGGCCCGCTGCGCCGGCGTGATCACCGACGGCGGTGCCGTGGCCGCCCGCGCCACCGTGCTCGCCACGGGGGGCGCGGCGGCGCTGTGGAAGCGGACCACCAACCCCTGGGGCGCAATCGGGGCCGGCCCGGTCCTCGCGCACGCCGCAGGCGCCGACCTGGCGGACCTCGAGTTCTGCCAATTCCACCCCACCGCGCTGGCCTTGCCGGGGCATCCGGCCGACGGGACGCTGATCACCGAGGCGGTCCGCGGGGAGGGCGCCCTGCTGCTCGATGGCGCGGGGCGGCGGTTCACCGACGAGCTGGCGCCGCGGGACGCTGTCACCGCGGCGATCCTCGACCGCATGGAGGCCGACGGCACCGACCACGTCAGCCTCGACCTGCGGGCGATCGACCCGGCCCGGTTCCCCAATGTCTTCGCCGCGGTCACCGAGGCCGGCATCGATCCTGCCCGCGGGCTGGTGCCGATCTCGCCCGCCGCGCACTACGTGATGGGCGGCGTTGCGGTGGACCTGAACGGGCGCACCTCCGTGACCGGCCTGCTGGCGGTCGGGGAGTGCGCCTGCAGCGGCCTGCACGGGGCCAACCGCCTGGCTTCGAACTCACTGAGCGAATGCTTCGTTTTCGGCTCGCGGGCGGCCGAGGCAGCGACAGCCGAGGGCCTGCACCCGGCGGAGATCGTGGTCCCGGCATGGCGCTTCGAGCCCCCCGCCGAGGCGACCCGCGAGGCGGTCTGGGATCTGGCCGGGCCGCTGCGCCATGCCGATCGGCTGCGGCTGCTGCTCGACGATCCCTATCCCCTGGCAGCCGCGATCGGCGCCAGCGCGCTCGAGCGCCACGAGTCCCGCGGCGGCCACCGCCGCGAGGACGCCCCGGGTCTGGACCCGAACCTCGACGGGGTGCACCTCGTCTATGGCAAGGATCGCCGTTTCCGCCGCGAGGGATGGTTTTAACATTGTCTTAATACTCACTATCCTCGCCTTCACACGCCGGTGGGACACTCGCGCCCTCCCCAGAATTAAGTAGGAATTTGGGCTTGGGAAACAATAGGGTTCAACCGCCACCAAGGGGCTACGGAGAAAGAGAAAGATGTATCGCTTCAGTCGGTCCATCTACCGCGAGCTGTCTCCACGGGTGATCGAAGAGGATCCCGTCGACGGCCATTCGCGGCAGCTGCTGCTCGAGGCATGTGAGGGAACCATGCGCAGGCTCGCCTGCGACCGCCGCTACTTCGCCAGGCCGGCGCGCTCGCTGTTCAACGAAGTGCGGATCCACTTCCCGATCAGCGAGCAGCTCTACGTCTGCAGGGTCATCGAGCGCAGCGTGAGTCTCGCGATCGACTTCCTCGACAAGCTGCCGCCCGACGTGGCGCTTGACGGCGTCCCGCGCGAGTGCCGCGCTTCGACCCGCAAGGGCAAGCCGTGCCAGCGCGACCCGCTCCCCGGCAGGGACTACTGCCCGTCGCACAAGCACCTCGAGGAGCCGGTCGAGGAGCTCGAGCCGGTCGCTGCTTAGGGCTGGGCGGGGTTCGGGCCCCTCCCTCTCTCGCAACTCACTCAACCAACCGTTTCGCAAACGCCCCAGCCGGGGCGTTCGCTCGTGCTCACACCGTGCTTCGGGAGCCGCTGTCTAGACGCTCGTCCGCGGGTGGTGCGCCGGGGCCGATTCCCGCTCCGCGCGCACCATGGAGCACGGGCGGGAAGCGGCCCCGCCGTGACAGGACCCGCGGCCGGGCGGCTCAGGTAGCGTCGGCATGTGCTCCTCGGGGTTGACGTTGGAGGGACGTTCACCGACGCCGTCGTCTTCGACGGTGAGCGGCTTCACACCGCAAAGGTCCCGACGACGCCCGAGGACCAGTCCCGCGGCGTGATGGCCGCCGTCGAGGCGGCCCTGCGGCAGGCCGGGTCCGACGCCGGGGCGGTGCTGGAGTTCGCGCACGGGATGACCGTGGGCACCAATGCCCTGCTGGAGCAGCGCGGCGCGCGCACGGCCCTGGTCGCCACGCGGGGGTTCGGCGACCTTCTGCGCATCGGGCGCCAGGATCGCGCCAGCCTCTACCGCCTGTGCGCTCCCAAGCCCGACCCGCTGGTCGCCGACGAGGACCAGTTCGAGCTGGCCGAGCGGGTCGGGCCGGAGGGCATCCTCGAGTCGCTCGACGAGACTGAGCTGGAGGCGCTCGCCGAGCGCATCGCCGCCGCGGGGGTGGACGCCGTCGCCGTCTGCCTCCTGTTCTCCTACGTCGACCCTTCGCACGAGCGGCGCACGGCCAGGAAGCTGCGCGAGGAGCTGCCGGGCCTGCACGTCTCCGCCTCGCACGAGGTGACCGCCCAGTTTCGCGAGTACGAGCGCTGCTCGACCACGGTCGTCGACGCGTACCTCTCCCCCCTCCTCGGCCGCTACCTCCGGCGGCTCGGTGAGGCTGCCGGCGAGGCAGGCCTGCCCGAGCCGGTGGTGATGCAGTCCTCGGGCGGAGTCGCCCCCGCCGCCGAGGCGGCCGACGCCGGCGCCTGGAGCGTTCTCTCCGGCCCGGCGGGCGGCGCGGTGGGCGCCGGGCTTCTGGCGCGCATCTCGGGGGACGGCAACGCGGTCGGCCTCGACATGGGCGGGACTTCCTGCGACGTCTGCGTGGTCGAGGACGGGAGCGTGCGCCGCACCGACTCGCGCGAGGTGGAGGGCAGAGTGATCCAGCTGCCGATGGTGGACGTCCACACCGTGGGAGCAGGCGGTGGCTCGATCGGCTGGCGGGACCCCGGCGGCGCGCTGCGGGTCGGCCCGCGCTCGGCGGGCGCCGAACCCGGGCCCGCCTGCTACGGGCGGGGGGGGACCGAGCCGGCGGTGACGGACGCCAACCTGCTGCTCGGCTACCTCGCGCCCGACTCGGCGCTGGCCGGCGGAGTTGAGCTCGACGGCGAGGCGGCCGGCGCGGCCGTGCGGGAGCTCGGCGAGTCGCTCAGGCTGGGGGAGCTCGAGGCCGCCGAGGGGATCGTGCGCGTGGCCAACCAGGAGATGGTGCGGGCGCTGCGGGTGGTGACCGTGGAGCGCGGGGTGGATCCGCGCCTGTACGCGCTGATGCCGTTCGGCGGCGCCGGGCCTATGCATGCGGCGGCGATCGCCGAGCAGCTGGAGATCTCGCGAATCCTCTGCCCGCGCGGCAGCGGGGTGCTTTCGGCGCTCGGCCTCTGCGCCTCCGAGCGCCGCCGCGACAGCGCCCGCACCGTGCTGTGGATCGGCGAGGAGCTGACCGCCGAGCGAATCGCCTCGACGGTGGCCGAGATGACGGCGGTGACGGGCGAAGGGATGTCGGGGGCCGAGCCCGAGGCCACCTACGAGATGCGCTACCGCGGCCAGGCCTTCGAGCTTCCGATCCCCGGCCCACCCGATCCCGATCCAGCCGAGCTGGCGGAGCGCTTCGCGGCCGCGCACGAGGACCGCTACGGCTACCACGACCCCGAGGGTGTCGTCGAACTGGTCAACATCCGCCTGGCGATGGTCGTCCACGGCCCCGAGCCGCGGCCCGCCGCTGCCCCGGAGGGCTCCGTGCGAGAGTCCTCGCGCCGGGCCCGCTTCGGTAGCCGCTGGCATGAGGCGCGCGTTCTGCGCGGCGAGCCGGCGTCCGGCGCAACCGCCCTGGGGCCGGCGATCTTCGAGCTTCCCGAGGCGACGCTGGTCCTTCCCCCCGGCTGGTCGGCAGAAGTAGACGGTGCAGGGACCATCGTCGCCAATCGGGCCGAGGCCGAAAAACGAACAACGAGGAACGAGCAACGATGACCTCAAGCGGCCTCGACCCCGTCACCCTCCAAGTAATGATCGGCGGCCTGCGTGCCGCCTGCGAGGAGATGGGGGCGGTGCTGATCCGCTCCGCGCACTCGGCCAACATCAAGGAGCGGCGCGACTGCTCCACGGCGCTCTTCGACGCCGCCGGGGAGATGGTGATGCAGGCCGAGCACATCCCCGTGCACCTGGGGTCGATGCCGGAGGCTGTGGCGGCCGTGATCGACCGGGAGCAACGCCCGGGCGAGGTCTGGATGCTCAACGACCCCTACCGAGGCGGCACGCACCTGCCGGACATCACGCTCGTCTCGCCGATCTTCGTGCGCGGCGTGCTGAGCGGCTTCGCGGCAAGCCGCGCCCATCACGCCGACGTCGGCGGGCCGACCCCCGGCGGCATGCCGGCCCGATCGACCCGGCTCGAGGAGGAGGGCCTGGTGATACCTCCGACCCTGGCCGGAATGGCGGAGCTCGAGGAGCTGGCATCGCGGATGCGCTCGCCTCGCCAGCGGCTGGCCGACCTGCGCGCCCAGCGCGCCGCCAACCGGGTCGGCGGGCTGCGCCTCACCGAGCTGGCCGAGCGACACGGGCTCGAGGAGCTGCGCGCGGGCATGGCCGAGGCGCTCGCCTACGCCGAGCGCCGAACCCGCGCGGCGCTCGCCGAGCTCCCCGACGGCACCTACGAGGCAGTCGACGTGATGGAGGACGACCGCGGCGGGCAGCGCGACGTGACGCTGCGCGTAGCGGCCACAGTCGCCGGCGAGCAGCTGACGCTCGACTTCTCCGGCACCGACCCGCAGGTCGAGGGCAATCTCAACTGCCCGCTCTCCGTGACCAAGTCGGCGGCCTTCTTCGCGGTGCGGGTGCTGACCGATCCCGACGCCCCGCCCTCGGCCGGCGCCTACCGGCCGATCGAGGTGCGGGCCCCCGAGGGATGCCTGCTCAATGCGCGCGCGCCCGCCGCGGTCGCCGCCGGGAACGTGGAGACCTCGAGCCGCGTCGCCGACCTGGTGATCTCGGCGCTGGGCGGCGCCCGCCCGGTGCCCGCCCAGGGGCAGGGAACGATGAACAACCTGACCCTCGCCGGCGAGGACTTCACGTATTACGAGACCCTCGGGGGCGGCCAGGGCGCCTGTCCCGACGCCGACGGCCCCAGCGCCGTGCACGTGGCGATGTCCAACACGCTCAACACCCCGGTGGAGGCGCTGGAGACCGAGTTCCCGCTGCGCGTGCGCGAGCTGGGAATACGCCGCGGCAGCGGCGGCGCCGGCCGCCACCGTGGCGGCGACGGAATCGTGCGCGAGCTGGAGGCGCTGGCGCCGATGCGCTTCACGCTGATCACCGAGCGTCGCCGCCACGCGCCCCGTGGCCGCGACGGCGGCTCCGACGGCGAGCCGGGGCGCAACCTGCTGAACGGCAATCCGCTCGGGTCCAAGACCGAGGGCGAGCTGGCCCCGGGCGACCGGATCAGGCTCGAGACGCCGGGCGGCGGCGGCTACGGCGACCCTGCCGAAGCGGATTAGGGTTCGCTCGTGGCGCAGCGGATCGAGGCCGCGGGGATCGCCTTCGCCTACGAGGACACCGGCGGGGCGGGGCCCGCCGTGCTCTTCCTGCATGGCCTCGGGGGCTCGGCCAACGGCTGGCTCGCCCAGCTCGAGGCCTGCCGTGAGCGGGGCTGGCGTGGCGTCGCATACGACCAGCGCGGCGCCGGGCGCAGCGAGGTCCCGGCCGGCCCCTACTCGGTCGAGCTCTGGGCGAAGGACGCCGAGCGGCTGCTCGACGCTCTCGCGATCCGCAGCGCCGCCCTGGTGGGCCACTCGGTGGGCTGCATGACTGCCGAGCGGGCGGCATCGCCGCTCGGCGACCGGGTCTGGGCGCTGGCCCTGTGCGGCGGCGCTGCGCGATGGCCCGACCAGGCCCGCCCGGTGTTCGAGGAGCGGGCCGGGCTGGCGCGGTCCGGCCGCATGGACGAGATCGCCGAGGCGGTGGCGGCCGCGGGATTGTCCGAGCGCTGTCGGCGCGAGGACCCGCGCCTGCTGGGACTGATGCGCGAGGCGATCGCCTCCAACGACGGCGAGGCCTACGCTCTGTGGGCGGAGGCCACCGCCGAGGGGAAGATGGAGGGCCTCGACGCACTGCGCTGCCCGCTGCTCGCCTTCTGCGGCTCGGAGGACCCGGTGACGCCGCCGCAGGCGTCGCTCCAGATCGCCGCCGCCGCGCCCGACGGCCGCGCAGCCACGGTCGCGGGTGCCGCGCACTGGTGCATGCTCGAGGATCCGGAGGGCACGAACAATGCGCTCTTTGCGTTCCTCGACGAGTACGCCCTGGACGTTTGACCGGTCCCTGGCCAGTCAGCCAGTCGGCTCTCCAGAGCGGTTCCTAGTACTTACAGTTAAGTGTGTCAAGCTTGTAACAGCATGAACTTATTTGAGAAACGGGTGGATCTCCTCTAGGGTGTGTCCCCTCAGGGCGGTTCCGTCGCCCGTACGGGGCAAAGCAGCTCCCGCCCTCCACTGGTTCCCGAAACAACTTCACGTTTAGAGATTTTTCAATGCCGATTGCCTTTAAAGAGTGGGCCGTCACGGTCCGTGCGCTTGCCGAGGGCGAGCAGCTTGTCACCCTGCGCAAGGGCGGCATCCGCGAGGAGAACAAGAACTTCGAGCTCGAGCACGAGCAGTTCTTCCTCTACCCGACCTTCGACCATCAGCGCAACAACCTCGTGCGCCAGTCGCACCATCCCGAGCTGCGCCGCGCACTCGAGGAGGGCGTGTGGCCCGACGAGGAGCCGCCCCCACGGGCGCTGATCCAGGACGGCGGCATCCCCCAGCCCGACCGGGTGCGGATCCGCGCCTGGGCCGAGGTTTCCGACCACTTCACGATCACCGACCGCAGCATCGTCGACGGGCTCTCGCCGTTCTACGTATGGACGCCCGACTACGCCGAGAAGCGCCTCAAGTGGAAGCGGCGCCACCCGCTCCACGTGCTGCTGCTGCGGGTCCACCGCATCCCGCGGCCGGTCACGGTCCGCGTCAAGGACGAGTACCACGGCTGCCGTTCCTGGGTCGAGATCGACCGTGATCTGCCCTTCGAGGGCACGCCGGTGATGGCGGACGAGGAATTCGACCGGGCTCGCGCAGAGATCCGCGAGATCTGCGGCGAAGCCGAGCCGGTCCTCGCCTGAGCGTCCCCAGCCTCGAACTCGTCCTGGGCAGCGCCTCCAGAGCGCTCGTGCTCGGCATGGGCGGTGGCGGCGACGTGGTCGGCGCCCTCTCGACGGCGCGGCTGTGCCAGGCGCTTGGCGCCGAGTTCGTGCTCGGCGGCGTCGCCTGGGAGCGCTTCCCGATCGACCCCTACCCCGGACCGCGCTCGCTGGAGCAGATCCACGGCGGCAAGCGGCTGGGGTCGGCGGCGGTGCTTGCCGACGAGAACACCACCACGCCCGAGGGCGTGGCATTCGCGGAGGCGCGAATGGCCGGGTTCGTGTGCTCGGACACCGTCCTGCTGGACATCACCGGCGGGCCAACCACGGTGGCCGAGGGGATCGCCGATGCCGCCCGGGCGCTCGGCTGCGATCTCTGTGTCCTGGTCGACGTCGGTGGCGACGTGCTGGCGCACGGCGACGAGTTCGGGCTCGCCAGCCCACTCTGCGACGCGGTGATGCTCGCCGCCGGCGCGCGGCTGGCCTCTGAGATGACGACGCTCGGTGCCGTCTACGGCGCCGGCTGCGACGGCGAGCTGACGCCGGACGAGGTGATGGAGCGGATCGCCGAGCTGGGCCGCGAGGGCGCCCTGCTCGGCGCCTGGGGGCTGACCCCCGCCGTCGCCGAGCAGATCGAGGCGGCCGCGCACGTGGTCCCGACCGAGGCCAGCCTGATGGCGGTGCGCTGCGCACGAGGCGAGACCGGCACCGCCGAGATCCGCGGCGGCCGCCGCACGGTTTCGCTGACGCCCCTCGGGGCGCTCACGTTCTTCTTCGACGCAGCCATCGCGGTCGAGCGCTGCGCGCCGCTGGCGCGGGCCGTATCGGATGCGGGAAGCCTCGAGCAGGCGCAGGAGGCGTTGGCGTCGATCGGCGTCCGCACCGAGCTCGACCTCGAGCGCGCCCGCGCGCGGGGCGAAACTCCGCCGCTCGACTAACGGACCCCGAACCGCTCCGCAACCGGCGCGTCCACGCCGGGCAGCAGGTAGGCTCGCCCGCGGCTTGGAGAGGACCCGGTTGATCAGACGCGGGATTGCGGGGGCGCTGGTGCTGGCCGCACTGGCCGCCTCGCCGGCGGGCGCCGCCCCCACCCCCGAGCCCTTCCGCAGCAACGACTTCGGCGGCTTCAACGCGGTGCTGCCTCCGGGCACCAACGGCCTCGACAACGCCCTGCAGCTCGCCAACTTCCTTGCCACCGGGGCGCGCCCGCCCCACAACAACGACCAGTACGCGGCCTACGAGGACCTCGTCTACGCCCCCAAGGGCCTCACCGCGGCGCAGATCCCCAACTATTTCCACGACGCAAGCTTCGGTGTGCCGTCCGGCCAGGTCGAGCGCCAGTACAGCCCGCGCAGCGACGTGACCGTGCAGCGCGACTCGCTCGGGGTCCCCCACGTCTACGGCGAGACCCGCGCCGGCGCGATGTTCGGCCTCGGCTACATCGGAGCCGAGGACCGGCTCTTCTTCATGGATGCCCTGCGCAACGCCGGGCGCGCGCAGCTCTCCACCTTCGTCGGCGGCGCCGAGGGCAACCGCGAGATGGACGAGGACGTCTGGGCCGAGACCCCCTACACCGAGCAGGACCTGCAGCGCCAGTGCGACTACAACCCGAAGGGCTTCGAGGCGGCAGCCGCCCAGCTGCGCCAGGACGTCACCAACTACGTTGCCGGCATCAACCAGTACATCTCCGAGGCGCGGCTCGACCCCTCGAAGATGCCGGGGGAGTACGCCGCGATCAACCGGCCCCAGGGCCCGGAGGACTGGCAGTGCACCGACGTGATCTCCACGGCGGCGCTGGTCGGCGGCATCTTCGGCAAGGGGGGTGGCCACGAGCTCGATTCGGCCCTGGTCCTGCAGGCGGCGCGCAGGAAGTTCGGAGCCAAGGTCGGAAAGCAGGTCTGGAAGGACTTCCGCAACGCCGAGGACCCCGAGGCGCCGACCACCGTGCACAGCAAGCGCTTCCCCTATGGTGCCGCGCCGCGCAACCCACGCGGCGTCGTTCTCCCCGACCCGGGCAGCGTCGACAAGACCAAGGTGGTGGTGCGCTCGACCGCCCCGGCCACCCGCGACGACGCCCGCCACGAAGGCATCCTTGCGCCGCTCAGCCAACTCGGCGAAGACGGGCTGCGCGCCGGCGCCTCCAACGCACTGCTGGTCTCCGCGCGCGAGTCGGAGGGCGGCAAGCCGACCGCGGTGATGGGACCGCAGGTCGCCTACTTCTCGCCGCAGATCCTGCTCGAGCAGGACGTCCACGCGCCGACGTTGGACGCGCGAGGCGCCGCGTTTCCGGGCGTGAACCTGTTCGTGCTGCTCGGCCGCGGGCGCGACTACGCCTGGAGCGCCACCTCCGCCGGCCAGGACATCATCGACACCTTCGCGGTGCCCCTCTGCGATCCCAACGGCGGCAACGCGACAATGGCCTCGACGGGCTACCGCTTCCGCGGCCAGTGCCTGCCCTTCGAGGTACTGACCCGGACGATCTCCTGGTTGCCCAGCCCCGCCGACCAGACCCCGCCCGGCTCGGAGACGCTGCGCACGCTGCGCTCGAAGCTCGGCGTCGAGATCGCCCGAGCCCGCGTCAAGGGCAAGCCCTACGCCTTCACGAAGCTGCGCAGCACCTACTTCCACGAGGCCGACTCGGCGATCGGGTTCAGCAGCTTCAACAACCCCGCCGCGATCAACGGGCCGAAGGACTTCCAGCAGGCGGCGAGCCTGATCGGCTTCACCTTCAACTGGCTCTACGCCGACGACGAGAACATCGCCTACCTCAACTCCGGCTGGAACCCGAAGCGCGCGAAGAGGACCGACTCCGACCTGCCGATCAGCTCGAAGTTCCCGTGGCGCGGCTACCAGTCCGACTTCCTGTCGGGCGAGAGCCCGTTCCCGTCCAAGATCACCGGCATCAAGCGCCACCCGCAGATCGTCAACCAGAACTTCATCAGCAGCTGGAACAACAAGCAGGCGCCCGCCTACCACGCTTCGGACGAGAATTGGAGCTACGGGCCGACCTACCGCTCGGTGACCCTCGACGAGCGGATCCGCAAGCTGATCAAGGGCAAACGCAAGGCGAGCCTCCCGGAGCTGATCGAGGCGATGATCGGGGCGGCCACGGTTGACCTGCGCGGCCACACGGTGCTGCCCTACGCGCTGAAGGTGATGAGGTCCGAGCCAATCGCCAACCCGGCGTTGCGCAACGCCGTGTCCCAACTCAGCCGCTGGGCCAAGTCGGGTGCGCACCGCATCGACAGCAACCGCGACGGCAACTACGAGCACGCCGATGCGATCAAGCTGCTGGACGCCTGGTGGGAGCCCCTGCTGCGAGCCGAGTTCCAGCGACGCCTGGGCAAGGGCCTGTTCGACGCGATCGAGAACGTCAACCTCCTCGACGACACCCCCAACCTTCATCTGGGCTCGGCCTACAACGGCGGCTGGTACGTGTATGCCAACAAGGACCTGCGCACGCTGCTGGCCAAGCAGAAGGGCCGCAGGGCGCTGAGGCGGATCAAGGGCCGCGACTCGCGTATCTACTGCGGCCGGGGCAAGCTGAGCCGCTGCCGTGACGCGCTGCTGGACAGCCTTCAGTCAGTGCTCGGCAAGGACCCCTACGGCCAGAATGCCAACTGCGGAGTCGGCAGTCGCCAGATGTGCTTCGACGCGATCGAATTCCGCTCCACCGGGGGCGTCACCCAGCCGGACATGACCTGGATGAACCGGCCGACCTTCCAGCAGGCGGTCCAGATCCAGGGCCACCGCTAGGCGATCGCAGTCGCCAGATACTCTCGCCCCAGGCATGACTTGGGTCGAAACCGATTCGCTCAGCTTCACCGCGCGCCACGACACCGGCGACACCGCCTACGCACAGCGCGTGCTCGACCGCCTCGAGGAGCTGCGGCTGCGCCTCGAGGACCGCTTCGAGCAGGTGCCGGGCGACATCGTGGTGGTGATCCACACCAACCCGGCCTGGCTGGCGCTGGCCCACCCCTTTCTCCCCGCAGCCCGCTGGTCGGCGGCGCCGGCGGGGCGCCGCTATCTGGCGGGATGGCCGATGGAGGCCGAGCTGCACGTGCTCAACGACTCGCACATGGACCGCCGCGCCGCCGGGGAGGACTCGCGCGAGGCGCTGCGCGGAACCGCCGAGCGCCTCTACGCGCAGCGCGTGGTCGCCGCCAACAACCCCGCCCTGCCGCCCTCGTGGACGCCACGCCGCTTCGGCCGTTACCTGCGCTGGGCCTGGCTGGTCGAGGGCGCCAGCCAATATTTCGCCCGCCAGGTCGGCCTCTACCGCGCCGCTGTGATCCACCGCCTGCGCGAGGGTTCGCGGCCGTCGTTTCCGCCCAGCCGACGCGACGCCGTGATCCTCGGCGGCACGCTGTTCGACCTGCTCGAGCAGGAGCGCGGCCCCGCCGCCTGCGAGCTGCTCGTCTCACGCCTGCGGCGCGACGGGCCGGTGCTCCAGCTCGCCGCGGCCTTCGACGCCCGCCCACGTGAGATCGAGGACGCCTGGCGCGGCTACCTGCGCGAGATCGCCCGCCCCACCATTGACTGAGGGTGGACCGCCCGACCGCGACCGCTGCGGCGGCTTTGTTGCGCTATGCGCAACTAAGTCGCCATCCGCGACAAGTCGCCATCCGCGACAGATTCTGCCTCACAGTCGCCGGTTCAGCGGCTGCCCCGACGGATGAGCAGCATGACAAACGTTGCCACCGACACGGCAAGTGTCCCGAGCCAGATCTGTCATCCCCGCATTCATTCCGCCGCTGCAGTTGTAGCTCTTCCAACACCCGCTATCAAGCCAAAGCCACAGGCTGAACAGATAGATGGGCACGAGGACGAGATGACCCAATCCGAGTCCGGTCGGCTGTTCCGGCAGCCTTATCAGCAGAACTCCGGCTCCCAGAGCAGCGAGCGGCGGCCCCAGAATCCACAACAACGCCAACGCCGCAGTCATCGGTCTGTCATACCCGGAATGGGTTGCCGCGTTTCGAGCTCAGCCGGTGAGCTGGTACAGGACCCAGACGATTGCAAGGGCAGCACCGAGCCCGGCGAGGATCCAGAAGGCCAGCTGCGCGGGCGAGGTAGGGCCGGCCGATGAGAGCCGCGACTGCCCGCTCAGCTCCGCCAGCTCCTCGTCGGCCGACTGCAGCCGGGTCACGTCGAGCAGCTCGCGGGCAGCCTCCGCGCCCGTCTCGGGAACGAGGATGTCGCGCGGCCCACCCGCGAGGAAATCGGGGACGTCGAAGCCGCGCGTGCGCTTGAGCATGCTCGGGATCCCCTCCTCCAGCAGCAGCCCCTGGACCAGCTCGGCCTCGGCCTGGTTGCGGGCGAAGGCGACCTTCACCGCCTCGCCGCGCGCGTACTGGGGCTTCACCTTGCGGGCACGCTCCTGGGTCTCGGTCATCGGCTCCTCACCGGTTCTGCCCGCATAGATGAGCGGCATCCCGCAGTTCGCGCAGAACCGCTCCTCGAGCGGATAGTTGATCGCGCAGCGCGGGCAGCTCAGCGGCCCGCCGTCAGTCGATGTCGAGCTCTGACTCATCGATCTTCCCGTTCCGGATCCAGAAGCCGCGCACATCGGGCTGGTCGGAGTTCCCCAGCGAGACGATCACGTATACGGCGTCGGGGTAGGTGGCGAGGTTCACGTCGGTCTGCGACGGATAGGCGGGGCTGGCCGTGTGCGAGTGGTAGATGCCGAGCAGCTCTTCGCCGCGCTCCTCCATCTCCTTCATGACCCGGAACTGGTCCTGCGCGTCGAGGCTGTAGCGCAGCGGGCTCGCCTCGGCGTTGCGGGCGCGGTAGACGGTCACGGCTTCGCCGTCGCTGCCGCCGATCATCCCGCAGCACTCGTTGGGCGCGTCCTCACGGGCATGGGCGACCATCTCGTCCACCAGGTGCTTGGGGATGCGCATCCTCGCCCGACCCTAGCGGACGCCTGCGGCCGTCCCGGCGGCACTAGTACCAGGTCGTCCCTTCGGGCCGGGGCGGCTCCTGAAGGTCGTGGCCGCCTGCGGTTCCGAGCAGGTCGGGATCGCGCCTGCCGAGCTCCCAGAGCAGGTCGTCGAGCAGCGGCGGCTCGGTGCCCCCCTCCGACGCGACCCGCTTGAAGGCATCGCGGGTCGCAGCCCGTACTGTCTCCGCGGCGCCGGGGTGCACGAGCCCGCAGCGCAGCGCCAGCCGCATCAGCACGTTGTCGGCACAGACCTCCCAGCTATCCGGATCTGCGACTTCGAGCCAGCCGCGTCGCGCGGCGATCTTGGCGAACAGGTACGCCTTCTTGGCCAGCGGGTCGGCGAACGCCTCCGACTCGCCGAGGCGGGAGATCAGGCCGCCCTGGCCGCCCAGCAGTCCCCCGGCGGCGGCGATCAGAACCTCGGCCGAGCCCTCGTAGCGGTCGCGCAGCGTGGCCGCGAGATCGCGCCAGAGCCGGGCGCGCTCCTGCGCACCGGCGACGGTCTCGCCCCCCACCCTGAACAGCTCCTCGACCCGTGCGGAGTCCACCTCGGCGAGCGAGGCGGCGCCGAGCAGCCCGGGGTGGCGACGCTCGCCGGCACACCCGAGTGCCCACAGAAGTGCGCTGCCGTCGAATGGCCCCTTGCCGCCGACCAGGTAGGCGCGGCGGTAGCCGGTGCCGTGGTCGATTGCGCAGAGAAACAGCGCCGCGTCGGCCCCCGGCGCATCGGAGAAGCTTGGCGGCTCATAGTCGGCCGCGAGCTCGCGGACGCGCGCGGCGACCTGCGTGATGAGCTCGGGCTGCTGCGGGTGGCGGGCGGAGGCGGCGTCTACCACCTCACAAATCCCACCTGCCTGTCGCCTCGCAATCGGGGGCTGCGCCCCCTCTGCTCGGCGCTACCACCATACGGTCGAGTCTATGTCCTCGAGCTCTTCGATCGGCTTGGTGTAGACACCCGAGGACAGGTACTTCCAGCCGTCGTCGGGGATCAGGAAGACGACGTTGCCACTGTCAAGCTCGGCGGCGATCCGAGCCGCGACCGATGCGATCGCCCCCGAGGAAACCCCGGCGAAGACCCCCTCCTCCTCCAGCAGCCGCTTGGTCCAGACGATCGCGTCGTGGTTGGAAACCATGATCTTGCGGTCGAGCAGGGAGAGGTCGATGATCGGCGGGATGAAGCCATCGTCGAGCGAGCGCAGCCCCTGCACCAGCTCGCCCTGCATCGGCTCGGCGGCGACGATCAGCGTCCCGGGGTCGTTCTCCTTCAGCCTGCGCCCGTTGCCCATCAGCGTGCCGCCGGTGCCGAGACCGCCGACAAACGCGGCCACCTCGTCCAGTTCCTCGAGGATCTCCGCCGCGGTACCTTCGTAATGGGCGCGGGGGTTGGCCTCGTTGCCGTACTGGTACGGCATGTAGTACTGCGGGTCGGTGGCCATCTCCAGGGCCATCTCGACGGCGCCGTTGGAGCCCTTGGCGCCCTCCGAGGAGACGATCTCCGCTCCATACATCTGCAGCAGCGCGGTGCGTTCCTCGGTGACGTTGTCCGGCATCACCACCTTCAAGGGGTAGCCCTTGCGCCGGCAGATCATCGCCAGCGAGATCCCGGTGTTGCCGGAGGTCGGCTCGAGGATCGTCTGGCCCGGGCCGATCAACCCGGTCGCCTCGGCGTCGTCGATCATCGCCTTGGCGACGCGGTCCTTGACCGATCCGGTGGGGTTGTGGCCCTCCAGCTTGGCGTAGATGCGCACCCCGGGCTTGGGCGATAGGCGCGGCAGCTCGACCATCGGCGTATTGCCGATCGACTCGAGGATGTCGGTGAATCGCCCGCCGCAGGGACGGTTTAGGAGTTCGTCGTGGGGCATGGCCGGGGCCGGGTGTTACTTCAGAAAGTGTAGTGAAGGATGGAGGTGCCGTCGAGACAGGCGCCGAATGGCTACTCTCGTTCCAGTGGGAGGCGTGTCTTGACCAAAACGTCGGAGGGAGACTCGATGAGCAAATCTCGGTTTTGGGCCCTTATCGCTGCCCTTGCTCTTGCACTCGCGTCGTTCGGCATCGCGGCCTGCGGCGACGATGACGGCGACACCACCGGCGGAGGCGGGGGAGGCGCTGACCTGGGCCTGATCAAGGAGGGCCAGCTGCTGGTCGGGATCGACACTCCGTACCCGCCCTTCGAGATCGGTCAGCCGCCCGACGTCAGCGGCTACGACATCGAGGTCTTCAACGAAGTAGCGAAGCGGCTCGGCCTCCCCGTCACCTACCAGGACACGGCTTTCGACACGATCTTCCGTGACCTGGCGCAGGGCAAGTTCGATGCCGTCCTCGCGGCCACCACGATCCTGCCCGACCGCGAGCAGACTGTGGACTTCTCGGATCCCTATTACCTGACCCCCCAGTCGCTGCTGGTCACGGAAGGATCGGACATCCGCACGGTCGACGACCTCGATGGAGCGACGGTCGGCGCCCAGGACGGGACCACGGGCGAGTTCTATGCCCAAGATGAGACAGCCGCCTCGGAGGTACGTGGTTACCCCGAGGGCCCGGACGCGATCAACGCGTTGAAGGCCGGCCAGGTGGACGCCGTGATCATCGACGCCGCGGTAGCCGTGGACGCCGTAAAGAAGTCGGGTGGAATCGAGATCGCACAGAAGATCGTCACCAACGAGCTCTACGGCATCCCGGTCGCCGAGGACAACGACGCGCTCCTGGAGCAGATCAACGGCGCGTTGGCCGAGATCAAGGAGGACGGCACGCTCGCCGAGCTGTACCAGAAGTACTTCAAGAAGGATCCGCCGCAGTCCGTGCTCGAGGGTACGCACGAGCCGGAGTAGCCATCAGTCATTAGTCGCTAGTCACCAGGAGCTAGAAACGGGAAGGGGCGCCTAGGGGCGCCCCTTCTGCGTGCGGGGCATGTTCTAGGGTCAGGCGCCGCGAGCGCCGTTGACCAAGGAGGAGCGATGGACGTCATCTTCGAGCAGTACTTCGACATCCCGATCATGCGCGAGAACTTCAGCTTCGTGCTCGACGGGTTCTGGTTCACGATCAAGCTGTCGATCGTCGGCGGCGCCTGTGCCCTGATCTGGGGACTGATCCTGGCGGTCCTGCGCCAGCTCCCGGGTCGGGCGATGGCGCCGGTTCGCGGTTTGACGATCGCCTACATCGACACCTTCCGTGGGATCCCCTTCCTGCTCGTGCTGCTGCTGATCTCGGGGAGCTTCGGGGCCTTCGCGGTGGAGGGAACGCTGCCGAGATCGATCGGCATTCCGGATTGGTTCGGGCAGCCGGACACGTTCTGGTATGGGATCTTCGGCTTGACCCTCACCTACGGCGCCTATATGGCCGAGGTCTACCGGGCGGGGATAGAGGCGGTCCCGGGTGGGCAGATGGAGGCGGCGCGCTCGCTGGGGATGAGCCATAACCAGGCGATGCGTGACGTGATCGTGCCCCAGGCGGTCCGCACCGTGATCGCGCCGTTGCTCAACGACTTCATCGCATTGATGAAGGACACGTCGCTGGTCAGCGCGATCGGCCTGCTCGAAGTGGTGCAGGCGGGCAGAGACATTCAGTCGGAGACCTTCAACAGCTCCGCGCTAACCCTCGGGGCCCTCCTCTTCCTGGTGACGACCATTCCCCTCGCGCGCCTCGTCGACCGTCTGATCGCCAGTCAGCAGGAGAAGTACCAACGCGGACTGGCGACCTAGGAATCCGACTAGGCTGCCGGCGATGAGCACGGATGCGGTGCTCGCCCTCGAAGGCGTGCACAAGAGCTTCGGCGACCTCCACGTACTCCGCGGCATCGACATGCAGGTCGAACGCGGCGAGGTGGTCTGCGTGATCGGCCCGAGCGGCTCGGGCAAGAGCACGCTGCTGCGCTGCATCAACCTGCTCGAGCCTCCCGACGAGGGGAAGATCCTCATCGACGGCAAGGCGATCACGGGGGGCAAGGGCGACGTGGACTACGTGCGCCGGCGGGTCGGAATCGTGTTCCAGCAGTTCAATCTGTTCCCGCACAAGTCGGCGCTGGAGAATGTCGCCCTGGCGCAGGAGAGAGTGCTGGGACGATCCGGGCGCGAAGCAAAGGAGAAGGCGGCGGCACTGCTGGAGCGGGTTCATCTCGCCGACAAGCTCCACGAGTACCCCGACCGCCTCTCGGGCGGCCAGCAGCAGCGCCTCGCGATCGCCCGCGCGCTGGCGATGGATCCGTACGTGATGCTGTTCGACGAGGTCACGAGCGCGCTCGACCCGGAGCTGATCAAGGAAGTGCTCGACGTGATGCGCGAGCTGGCGGCCGAGGGGATGACGATGGTGGTCGTCACGCATGAGATGGGTTTCGCCCGCGATGTCTGCAGCCGCGTCGTTTTCATGGACGAGGGCGTTATCGTCGAGCAGGGCCTGCCGAGCGATGTGCTCGACAACCCGCGCGAGGAGCGCACCAAGCGCTTCCTCGGGTTGCTCCTAGAGCACTAGCTCAGGCAGCGAGGCGCTCGGACGCCTGCTCCTGCTGCAGGATGAACTGCTCCTGCGGGGCGCGCTGGTCGAACTGGACGTCGCTGCGCAGCGCGACGCGCACGTTCTCGATCAGGGTCAGCAGGTCGAAGTAGACCGAGCGGTGCTTGAGATAGAAGAGGTCGTGGCAGAGCTTCCAGCCGGTGCCATCCTCCGAGCCGCCGTAGCCGCAGCGCGCCTGGGCCCAGCCGGCGATTCCCGGCTTGACCAGGTGCCGGCGATCGTAGTAGGGCAGCTGGCGCTCCAGCTCGGCGATCAGCTCGCGACGCTCCGGGCGCGGGCCGACAAGGGTCATCTCTCCGCGCAGCACGTTCCACAGCTGCGGCAGCTCGTCGATGTGCGCACCACGCATCAACCGCCCCACCGGCGTCACGCGGTCGTCCTGGGCGTTGCACCACTCCGCAGCCTCGGCCTCCGCGTCGACGCGCATCGAGCGCAGCTTGAACATCTCGAACCCACGGCCGCCCTCACCGACACGGCGCTGGTGGTAGAAGACGGGGCCACGGTCGCCGAGCTTGATGGCCAACGCGAACGCGGCCAGCACCGGACCCAGCACCAGCAACATCAGCGACCCCACCACGAGGTCGAAGCCGCGCTTGGAGCTCGGTGAGCCGGCCCGGTAACGGGGGTGCATCAGGTACTGGAACCACGCCGAGTTGCTCTGGCCCAGGGGCAAATGCCCGAGTAGGTCCTCGTAGAGCTGGCTGGCCTCGATCAGTCGCACCGGAAGGTCGAGGCACTCCGCGGCAACCCTCTCGAAGATCTCCAGCCGCGAGTGGCGCGGCGCATCGCTGTCGGCCTCCACGCGGGAGTTGCTGCTGTGCACCAGCAGGTCGATCGCGTCGCGCCCGACGATCTGCCGCACCTGGTCCAGCGCGCCGAGGCGCTGGGGACGGCCGGTGCCGCCGCACAGCTCGCGGGGCCCCGGCGTTCCGGACAGCCAGCCGACCACCTCATAGGCGCGGATGTCGGCGGCTCGCAGCTCCTCGTCGAGGCCCAAGGCGATCTCCTCGGAGCCGATCACGGCGATCCGCACCTTGCGGTCGGACTCGAAGCGCCCGGTCAGCCATGTCGCGAACGCCAGCACCAGCCAGGCGCCGACCACCGGCATGAACATGACCGACACCGGCTGTGCATTTCCCGCCAGCGCGAATGTGGCGAGCGCCAACGCCGCGCCGAGCACGGGCACCGCGGCGCGCACCGCGAACCCGGCCAGCGGCATCAGATGGATCGGGAAACGGTCGCGCTCGAGGAACACCCCGGCGACGACCATCGCCACGAACACCAATATGCCATCAGTCTCACGGGCGAGATGGCTGCTCGCCATCAGGCCCGCGACCGCCGCCGGTGCCAGTTTGTACGCGAACAGCTCCAGCAGGCTCTGCGCCCGCAGCACCGACAGATGGGGGAACGCAAGCTGCGCGCCCGCGCCCTCGGTCAACGCTCTCCGTTCGCCGCCAGTCGCCGCAGTGCGAAGCCGGTTCCCGTCAGCGCAAGCGCCACGGCTGCCAGCGCGAGTACATCGAGACCGGTGAAGGGCAGCGTGCCGCTGCTGTTACCGGACACCGGGGTCTCGCCCGCCGGAGCGCCACTGGTGGGCTCATCTCCGCCGCTGGCGACGATCACCTGGGGCGCGCTGTACTGCGACGCCGTCGGATCCTGTGCAAGCCCCTGCGCAGGCAGTGCCATTACGGCAACCAGCGCAAACAACGTGAGCGTGGCACTCAGGCGCCGCGCTCCATTTCTACCAATCCTGTGCATCACGTAGTGCCTCCAGTTCGTGCCTCCCACGACTATGTCTCCTTTTGCTCAGCCTCCTTTTGTTCAGCCATCGCCAATATTAGATCGGCTGGCATCTCGGCGCCGAGGTCGGGATGGAATTCGCCGAAGTGCATCCGTGCGCTTTCGACAAGTTTCTTCTCATTCGGTGCAGAAACGATCTTCCCGCATTCGCATCGGAGGATCAACTTCGACCCTTTATTGCCAAGCGTCAAGTTTCTACCCATATAAGCCGATCTTGCACCATGCGTGTTGCCTTCCCGTGATGACATGGTTTCCACAGCGTTTCCATCGGCCCCCCCGGCGGCGGCGGGAGCTACCCGCATTCAGCTTTGCGGACGCCTCAAGGCCGACGTCGAGGGCCGGCACGTAACCCCGGCTTTGCGAGGGCGCCAGGGGCGCGTCCTGCTCGCCTATCTCGCCCTCAACCGCGGACGGCCGGTGAGCCGCGACGAGCTGATCGGCGCAATCTGGCCCGACGCCGTGCCCGCGGACCCCGCGGCGGCGCTGCGCACGCAGCTCTCGCGCCTGCGCAGCGCCCTCGGCACGGACGCTCTTGCCGGCCGCGACGCCGTCGAGCTGCGGCTGCCGGAGAACACCTGGATCGACGTGGAGGCCGCCGAGAACTCGATCCAGGCGGGCGAGGCGGCGCTGGCCGCCTTCGACTGGAAGGACGCCTGGGCGCACGCCCACATCGCGCTGAACATCTCCGGCCGCCCGTTCCTGCCGGGTTTCGACGCCCCCTGGGTCGAGGAGGTTCGCGGAGAGCTGAAGGAGCTGCAGACGCGTGCTCGCGAGAGCATCGCCCGCGCCGGGATCGGGCTGGGAGGCTCCGAGCTGGCCGGAGCGGAGCGCTCGGCCCGCGAGCTGATACGTGCCGCGGCGTTCCGGGAGTCCGGCTACCTGTTGCTGATGCGGGCGCTGGTCGCCTCCGGCAACACCGCTGAGGCGCTGCGCACCTACGACGAGCTGCGAAAGCTGCTCGCGAAGGAGCTGGGCACCGCTCCGGGTGCCGAGATCCAGGCCCTGCACAGGCGGCTGCTGAGTGGGTCGGCGGAGGGGGCCGAGGGCGCCGGCGAAGCCGACGAGCCCGAGGGACCGTCGGGCGAGCTTCCCCTACCCAACTGGCTGACCCCCAGCCGGCGCAGCCCATTGATCGGGCGCGATGGCGAGCTGACCGAGCTGGGAGCGATCTGGGCCGAGGCAGCGGCGGGGCGTCGCCAGATCGTGATGGTTCGGGGCGACCCCGGAGTGGGCAAGACCCGTTTGGTCACGGAATATGCCGAGCGGGCCCACGAACAGGGGGCCACGGTGCTCTACGGGCGCGCCGACGAGGAAGGAGTCGTCACCTACCAGCCGTTCGTGGAGGCCCTGCGCCACTGGGCGATCAACGCTCCGGTCGCCGATCTCGAGCGCGACCTCGGGCCCCACGCAGGCGTGCTCAGCCGCCTGGTGCCCGAGATCGCCGCCCGCCTCCCCAACCCACCCGAGCCCGGCGCGGAGGAGTTGGAGCGCGAACTGCTCTTCGATGCCGTCACCGGCACGCTCGCGGCGATCGCATCGACCCGCCCCGCCCTTCTGCTGATCGACGACCTCCACTGGGCCGACACCGGCTCGCTACGAATGCTGCGGCACATCGCCCGCTCCCCACACGGTGCCGGGTTGATGGTGCTGGGCACCTACCGGGAAACCGAGCCCAGCGACGCGCTGACCGAGACCCTCGCCGACCTCGGGCGCGAAAGGCTGTTCGAGCGGATCCATCTGGGCGGGCTCGGCACCGACGACACCCGCGTGCTGGTGGCCTCGGTCCAGGGTTCCGATCCCGGGCCGCAGCTGGCCCGCACGATCCACAACGAGACCGGCGGAAACCCATTCCTCGTCGAGGCGCTCGCCCAGCACCTCAGCGAGGACGAGGACCGGGGGGACCGCCCTTCGGCGTCCCCGCGCGAGGCGCTCTACGCCGGAGGAGTGCCGAGCCTGGTACGCGAGGCAGTGGCCCACCGCGTGGGCGGGCTCGGCGAAGCCGCCGAGCGCGTGCTCAAGGTGGCCTCGGTGGTGGGAGTCGAGTTCGAGCCGGAGATCCTCGCCGAGGTCAGCGGCTTGCCCAGCGACGAGGTCGTGGGGGCGCTGGAGTCCGCACTGGCGGCGGGCCTGCTGGCCGATGTCCCGGGCACCTTCGACCGCTACGCGTTCTCGCACGCCCTGTTCCGCCAGGCGATCTACTCCGGGCTGTCCAAGGGACGGCGCGCGATGCTTCACCAGCGCCTCGCGGAGACTCTCGAGCGGCATCACGGCCCCGACCCCAGGCATGTCGCCGAGCTTGCCCGCCACTTCTCCGGCGCCGGGCCGCGCGCGGCCCCGAAGGCGCTGGAGTACTGCGTGCGGGCGGGTGCAGCGGCGCTCGGCAGCTTCGCCTACGAGGAGGCGATCGATCACTACAGCCGCGCCCTCAGCGCGATCGAGGCCGCCGAGAGCGAGGACGAGGGGCTGCGCTGCGAGGTGCTGCTGGCATTGGGCGAGTCGGAGTGGAGAGCCGGCATGGCCGGTGCCGCCCGCGAGACCTTTGCCCGGGCGGCCCGCCTGGCCCGGCGCAACGGCGACGCCGACGCGCTCGGGCGCGCCGCGCTCGGCTTCTGCGCCCATGGCTGGGAACGTGTCGGGGTCCCCGACAGCGAGGCGGAAGACCTGCTCAATGAGGCGAACGCGGCGAAGCCCGAGGAAGCGGTGCTACGCGCCCAGCTCACCGCCCGCCTGGGGGAGCTGCTCTATTTCAGCGGCGAGCTGAAGCGCGCCGACGAGCTCACTCGCGAAGCGATCGACACCGCCCGTGCTGCCAAAGACAGCACGGCGCTGGCGGCGGCCCTGATCGGCCGCTGGTACGCGTGCCTGCGGCCCGAGGGGCTCGAGGAGCGCCTCGAGCTGACCCGGGACCTGATCGAGCTGACCGGGCAGCTGCGCGACCGAGACCTCGCGATCCAGGCCCAGATGCTTAAGGTGAGCGTGTCGCTGGAGGTCGGCGACACCGAGGTGCTCGACCGCGCCATCGCCGAGCACGAGCGCCTCGCCGAACAGTCCAAGCAGCCGTCGAACCTGCTGCACAGCCGCGCCTACCGCGCGATGCGCGCCCTGATGGAAGGGCGGTTCGAGGAGGTCGAGGACCTGGCTTCGGAGGTGCTGGAGCTGGGGACGCTCGCGCAGTCGCCCAACGCGGTCCACTACTCGGGCCTCGAGCTGTACCTGCTGCGCTCCGAGCAGGGACGACTGTCCGAGGTCGAAGGTGCATTGCAAGAGCTGACCGAGCGCTATTCGACCGTCCCGGCCTGGCGTGCCCCGCTGGCCTTCCTCTACTCCGAGATGGGGCGCGACAGCGCCGCCCGCGCAGAGCTCGAGGCGCTTGCCGACGACGACTTCGCAGCCCTGCCGAGGGACGCCACCTGGCTGCCGGCGCTCGGCTTTCTGTCGCTCACCTGCGCGTCTCTCGGCGACGTCGAGCGCGCCGCCAGCATCTACGAGCTCCTGCTGCCGCTGCGCAACCGGCCGATCGTAGTGGGCGGCGGCGGCGCGTATGCGAGCACCACCTCCCACTACCTCGGCGTGCTGGCCGGCGTCGCCGGCCGTTGGGACGACGCGGTCGAGCTGCTCACCGAGGCGGTGGAGCGCAACAGCCAGCTTGGAGCGCGGCCGTGGCTCGCCCGCTGTCAGTACGGGCTCGCGCGCGCACTGAACGGCCGCGCCCGCGAGGGCGATAGCAAGCGCGCCGACGAGCTGATCTCCGAGGCGACCGCGATCGCGCACGATCTCGGGATGGAGCGCCTGCTGGAGCTGATCCGCGGCTCCGACCAGACCGCAGCCGCGCGAACCTGAGGACTAGAGGCGACCGCCGGCCATCGCCGGCAGGATCACCACGGTGTCGCCTTCCGCCGCCGAGGTCTCCATCCCGTCGAGCACCCGCACGTCCTCGTCGTTGAGGTAGACGTTGACATAGCGGTTGAGGTCGCCGTCGGGGCTGAAGAGCTGGTCCCGGGTATCCGGATGCCGTTCCGCCAGCGAGCGCAGAACGTCGCCGACGGTGGCGCCCTCGGCACTGACCTCGGCCTGTCCATCGGTTTGCGCGCGCAGCACCGGCGGGATCTTCACGGTGGGCATCGCTCGGATCCTATTGAGGCCGCTGCAAACCGTCGTCTGACTGTGTCCTCGGTCGGCCGCCTCGGTCACGCACGCTTGCAGTGCACTCCGGTCGGCGACCTCCCTGCGTCCTTGCCAGACTTGGTTTTCGCAGCCTGCGCGAGCCTAGCCGGAACAAAACGCGTCGTAATCCGGGAATTTGCCCATCTCGGATTCGGATATCTCGGCCG